>CATWQA010000013.1 GCA_958352815.1 uncultured Eubacteriales bacterium | reverse complement strand
GCTTCGACGTTCTTTTTTTCAAAGAACGTCTACGCCTGCTCTCTTGCTTCTCCTTATTCCCAAAAAGTCTTACAACTTTTTGGGAGCCCTACGCTTGCGGCGACTTTTTTACAAAAGTCACCGTGCGCTCATTCTGCTACGTCTGCGTCGGAACGGACTTTGCTCTGTTCCGATTTTTGTTTGCACAAAAATCAGTCACCCGCTGCGTCGTTCCTCCTTCTTCCCAAAAAGTCTTGCGACTTTTTGGGAGCCCTACGCCTTCGGCGCTTTTTTTAGCCTATTGGTTTGCGGCGACTTTTTTACAAAAGTCTCCATGCACTCATTCAGCAATTCCTATACGATTCAACTAAATCATATCAAAGCGTCAGTCAAATGTCAGTCAAAATTTTGAAAATTTAGCTACCGTTTGCGTTTCACATTCCTGACTTAAACGCATTGTTGCGTAAGCGTGATACATCATAGATCATCAATTCGGACCCCAGTCAGCAACTGAAACATCTGGTATTGTTATATGTCCACCCAGAGTAGATTCATACGTTATAAGGCCGTTTGATACACCCATAATAGTTATGTAATCATCTTCAAGTATTCGCATATCAGTTGTTTTTGCTTTGGGAACACGGCAAAATAATATACAGTCATAATCACCGTTTACTGCAAGCCGCAACTGCGTTTCCACCGTTCCCTCAATAACTTGGACAACTTCGCCTGAAAATTTAACTTTTTGTCCTTTATAGTTATTTGGTGTTCGTGCAAGTTGATCATATGTAATTCCGGTTTCGTAACTCTTAGCCTCAGCCGCCGCTTTTTCTTCCGCCATTCTCTGTGCAACTACAGGGTCTACTGTAGGTGCCGGAGTCGGGGCGGGAGTTCGCATGGGAGTCGCCGTTGGTTTAGATATAGATTGAGTACTATTATTGGTTGTAGTGTTTTGGGACACATTGTTACTTGAGTCTGATAAATTATGAATAAGAATATTGTACGCTGATATTAACACAACCATGGCAACCGCAGCAATCACCGCATATGCAAGATTCTTTGAACGCTGGTGCTTCTTTTTCTCTTTTTCCATTTCATCAACGGCACTCAGTATTACATTGCTTTTTTCGTTATCAACGAGATCGGACAAAACATATTTTTCTTTAGTTACATCATAACCGCAACTATCGCATATGTCATTTTCTCCTACCTCAAATCCACAATTCGGACACTTGCGTGCTGAATTTTTATTGTTTGTTTCTTCTGTGTTTTCTGACATTGATACCTTAGGAGTGTCAGTTTCTTGAATAAGTTGATAACCACACTCGTTACAAAATTTTGCTGCGTCTTTGTTTTTACAACCACACTTAGGACATGTTACTTCTGTTTCTAACCTTTTTCCACAATTGATACAGAATTTAGCGGGATCAGGATTGTCACAACCACAACTTTTACATTTCATAATCATTCTCTCCCCTATAAAATAATTGTAAAATTATATCTTAACATTTTTTAATAATAATTACACTATCAAATATTTTATTATCACTTTTATAATACTCACACTGTAGACTAAACGATCTGTGATGTGTTGGCTTGCTGAGAGTAAAAAAAATAATTGACTATATAAATGTTGCATTTACCTAAAAGGCACTCAAATGAGTAATTTAATGTGTCTTAGGTATAATCTGACGAACATATTATACAATATATTTAGATGATTTGCAATAGTTTTATAAAATTTGAAAACAGAGTAATGATGATTCTCCTATTATTTCTGCAAAGATTTTATAATGGTCATAGGTTACAAAAATCAATTCTTCGCTTTGTCATTCCTCTTTATTCCCAAAAAGTCTTTCGACTTTTCGGGAGCCCTGCGGTGCGTTTTATACACAAATATTCAACTGTGTCGTAAGCGTTTACGGTGTAGGGGGCGGATTCCCATACGCCCCGAACCATAGAAACAGCTGTCATCAAATCAAACGGGTTGACGTGCATACAACCCTTTAATTCGTAGTACCGTGTAACAACTTAAACTTTATATTTAAATTATAATCCCTGTAATTTTATATACTCACATTGGTGTGTCTGTCGCCCGCCCTGTTGCGCTCGCCCGACCTCCCCGAGCGCAGGGCGGGCAAACAAAAGGCAAAGCCTTTATCAAAATTATAAGGTGGCAGAATTGCATATACAGGGGTTTGGGGCGTAGCCCCAATCGGTTTCTCCGAAGGAAAAAACGACATTGCCCGGGTCTGGGCTTGGCGAACAGTCATATTATCTAGTATAGACAAAATTACATGGGTGTATTATAAAGTAAAGTTTTAACATTTACATGGTAGTAGGGGCGCCATTTATTGCGCCCGTATAAAAACCAATGTGATTATACAAATTTACGGGAATTGCGATTTAAATAAAATGCCAAACCCATATAATATAGCGTTGACTACTAATATGGTCAGCGGGCGCGATAAATGGCGCCCCTACGAATCAATTATTTACACATATCCAATCCCATTTGATTATATCTATACACATAATTTATATGCGGGGCGTATAGGAATCCGCCCCTACAACTTTTACGGTTACGCATAACCAAATCCATTCACATCTATAACAAGTTGAAAAAACGGAACCCGCCGTCTCAAGAGGCAGGTTCCGTTTTACTCTTAGAAATATCAGTCCGCAATAACTATTGTTGCGACAAAGTAGCCCGTTGAGTCTGAGCCGGTTGCGTTAATTGTTGAGCCGGCTACTATTTCCTTTGCCGTTGTGCTCTTACCGGTTGACTTTAAGAAGGTCGTTGTATTGTCATAGTACACCGTTTCCGTTCCGCCGGAGGAATTGGTCACGGTTATAACCTTTAAGGTTGTATTTATGCTTGTAACCTTACCGGAAACCGAAGTCTTGCCTGTGGACGCCGTGGCACTGGATTCGATGCTGGAAATACTGGATCCGTCAATCACAACGGTTGCCGCGTTGCCGGGGCGCAGGTCGTATATGGTTGCTTCGGTATTATTCACTGTAACCTTTGTGTTTGTGGTCATGGAATAGGTATGTTCCTTACCGTTAATCTCCAGTGTAATCTCAGGCTTATCGCTTAAAACGATTTCCTTAATTGTTCCCACGCTGTTTGAGGTCTCGCTTGTTGCCGCAATGGCTGTAACCTTACCGTAGGTCAGGGTCATAACCAGTTCATCGTCCTCAACCAGCTCTCTCAAGCTTGACGTAACTCCGTTACGCGTCACATTTACGCCGTTTGACGACATAACATAAGTAACTTCCTCATTGTCGTCATCTATTACGGTTATATAAGTCTTATCGTCATCAGCAAGCAGGTCTGCATAATAGCCTGTTTCGGTGATTTCCTTATCGATAATGTAGCACTCGGTAACCCTTGAGCCTGTCAGAACCAGACGGACGCAATTGCCCACCTTAATATCGCCGAAAGAGCCCCGGGATCCCTTGATATCATAATAGCAATCTGACGCAAGAGTATATGTGGCGGAGTCGCTCTGGTTCTCATAGTCCTTAACTGTTATCTGCTGACCGTTTGCGTTATCGCTGGTCTGAGCAACAACGCCGTACAATGTGGTCTTTGCTTCCCCGGGGACCGTTTCGACAAGTCTTACGTTGCCGAAGGTGTATGTCACCATAGCCATACTACCGTTTTCGATGTTGCTGACCCTTGAATTTGAGCCGTTCACCTTTACAACAGTGTTTCCGTCGAGCTTGCAGGTAGTCTCTTTTCCCTCTGAGGTAATAACCAAATCATCCGAATTTCTGGAAACAACCGTTCCCTCGATGAACGACCTATCCATGCTGCCGATCATTCTGTTAAGCAGAGTTGCCATCTGGGCACGGGTCAGGGTTGTCTCAGGGGAGAAGTAGTCCTTACCGTTCTCATCCGCACCCATACCGTTCATCAGCTTCATGTTTGTCGCATATGCCACGTATGAGCGCGCCTCCTCGGGGATTGCGTCATAGTCAGAATATGTAGACGGGTCGAGAACCGCCTCCTCTGCGCTTACCACATCTCCCGCAAGCTTCGCCATAAGGTATGCCGCCTGCCATCTGAGCAGAGAGGTGTTAGCGTTTGCCGAGGACGCGTAGTTACGCAGATCCGTCAGGTCGATAACGTCATAGTACATCAGGTAGCAAAGCTCGTCCGTATACGTGGTGTTAATAGCGTTTACCGTTGCGGAATACTCATTATCCGCCCAGTCAACCGACTGAGCATAAGCATCGTCCTCAACGCCCAGAATACGGGACATGAGAATGAGAGTTTCAATTTTTGAAACAGCTCTCTGAGGCTTAAAGGTGCCGTCGTCATAGCCCTTTATGTAACCCTCATCGGTCATTTCGTTTATTGCGTCCTTTGCCCAGGAAACAGTGGGGTCGTCCTCAACGTCCGGAAAAGTCAGCGCAAATGCGGGAGTTGTCAGCAGAGCTGCGAGCAATGTTCCGCAAAGCAGCGATGAAACCAATCTTTTTAAATTCTTCATTTTGAACCTCCTATTTATATTTTACACATTATGTTGATATTCGTCTGCTTTAAATATACCATACGTACTAAAATTTTTCAACCTTGAATTGTTGAAAACGACAAGTTTTTTTTTACAATTATGTAACAAAATGTCGCAATTCAAATATATTACAGATTTCCCATAAAATTTTCGGTGTAATTTCAATACCTCCGCAAATACTAACTTTGTAAAAAAATCAAATTTTAAGATGATTTTTGTAATAGGAGGACTAATAATGAAAAGAAGTTTCATTTCCTTTATTGTGGCTCTGAGCGTCGCAATGTATTCCCTTTGCGGATTTACTGTTTTTGCTGATGTTACAGTGCCCGATGAAGACGGAACCGTGAGAACAGATCTCGGCAGTTCCGCAGACAACAGTATAAACCAGGCAGCCACTCCGCACAGCGCCGACATACGAACCTTTGACGGCACCAATGCGGACGGCACCATAGACATTACCAACGGAATTAAGACCACACTAACCGAAAACGGCTCAAAGTATAACGGCATGGCTGTTATGCCCTTGAGCGCAGACAAGGTACAGTCCAGATACAGCACAGTACGCGTTGCGCTGTCCCCGGATATTGCAGACACGAAATATGCCGAAGCAGCGGAGCTTCTGGGCGCGCTGGGCATTATGGTCGGCGACGCGGAGTCCGGCGCATTCCGCCCCGACGACCCTATACTCAGAAGCGAGATGTCTAAAGTTGCTGTATACTCTATTGGACTGGAAGATGTCGTAAAAAGTTCCAACGGAACAACAAAATTTCCCGATGTTCCCTCTGACCACTGGGCAACGGGAGCTATAAACGTGGCAGACCAGCAAGGGCTGGTTATAGGCGACACCGAAGGAACCTTCAGACCCGACGACAACGTGACCTTTGAAGAAGCGGTTACGATTATCGTCCGCGCACTGGGCTATGAACCGGCAGCTCAGGACAAGGGCGGCTTCCCCACAGGATATATGTATATCGCCTCATCCAACCAGCTTTTAAGAGGTATTGACGCGGTCAGCACCCAACCTGCAAAGAGAGGCGACATTGCACAGCTTGTATTCAACGCTATGACAGTCAACCTTATGGAGCAGGTAGGCTACGGTTCATCTGCGACCTATGAGGTGGTTGACAAAACCTTGCTCTATGACAGACTTAACGTTGAAAAGGCATACGGCCAGATAACCGGCACAGACGAAACCACCCTCACAGGCGGCGCGGCAACATCGGACAACAGAATAATCATTGACAACCAAAACTATCTTGCGGGCGACACAAACGCGGCACAGTACTTGGGCTACAACGTGCTTTATTACGCAAGAATTGACAAAACATCAGACGAGAAAACACTCATACTTGTCTCCGAGCAGCCCAACAAGAACAACAGCATTACTCTTACCTCAACAGATATTGTTGACGTAACCGGAGACAACCAGAGAACAATTGAATACTGGGGCAACAGGGACGTTGACAGAAAGACAAAGACGGCAACCATAAAAGCGGACGCAACTTATATCTATAACGGAAAGTACAAGGCGACGGTAACAAACGATGAGCTCAAGCCCGCCAGCGGCAACATGGTGCTTCTGGACACAGACGTAAACGGAGTGTACGACATTGTATTTGTGAACCACTTTACAAATCTTGTTGTTGACACAATTTCCGAAGTTACGGGACGTGTTACAGACAAGTACCTCAACGGCTCAATTGTATTTGACGAGAACAACGGCAACGTGAAGTACTCAATTATTAAGGACGGTCAGAGAATAGGCCTTACAGACCTTAAAGAATGGAACGTAATATCCTACACCATCAGCGAGGATCAGAATCTGATTAAGGCATACGTTTCAGACGCTTCGGTAACAGGCTCCGTAACCGAAATATCCGAGGATGGATACCGCATAGGCGACAGCCCTGAAATTTATGAAAAGGCGGCAAGCTATCCCAACGAGATTAAGCTCCGTGACAGGGGAACATTCTATCTGGATATTGAGGACAAAATTGCCGCAGTCAACACACGTACGTCAAACGAATCGGCAATTACCACCAACTACGCATACCTGGTGAACGCGGGCTTAACAAACGACTTTGACAAGACCGCACAGTTCAAGCTTTATACCAAAAACGGCGAGACAATTACAATCGACGGCGCAAGCAAGATAAGACTGAACGACAATTACGCTCAGACCTCGGAGCAGGTTATAGCAGCTCTGGGCGGCGAGGGCTCAATCGCGGCTCAGCTGGTAATCTATGAGACCAACAGCGACGGTAAACTGACATCACTGGAAACCGCCAAGGACGGCACGGCAACAGGCGCGCCCAACCCGGACGAGTTCACAAAGAACATCCAGAAGGACGATATGGTTTACAAGCGTGCATCGGGCAAGCTGGGCAACGTGGGTATAAACGAAGATACCATTATCTTTGACATTCCCGCGTCCGCCGGCACCGACACCGATAAGTACACCATGAGAACACAAGCTACACTCTCCAACGATTCGTCCTATGACGCAATCATATTTGACCTGCAGGAAAACTATATGGCGAACGTTGTAATAATAACAAGCTCCACAAGCGTTACAAGCGCAGAGTCGCCTATAACGGTGGTAAGCTACCTGGCAGAAGTTCAGACCGAGGATATGACTTATACAGATAAGCTGTACGGATACCAAAGCGGCGAGCCTGTAGAAGTTCTGGCGGCAGATAAGACAATTCTTAAGAAGTCGGACAGCACGCCCCTCAAGGCAGGAGACATCATCCAGTACAAGACCAACGCCAAGGGTGAAATCGACGGAATAACAATTCTGTTTGACAGCAACAGCAAAACCGATGAATTTATCAAGAATGTGACCTCCGACCTGACAACGGTATACGGACGCGCAATCAAGAAGTTCAGCGGAAGCGTAAACGTTCAGGTTGGCGACGCAGTCTATAATTACGCGACAGGCGACGCCACAGTATACCTGTATGACTCAACAAAGAACAAGAACAATATTTCCGTTGTATCGCCGGCAGACATTGAACTTTACGAAAAGGATAATGAAGTAAGACTGTTCGTGAAGATCTATCAAGACGCGGTTCAGGAAATGGTAATTGTAAGATAAAAGCGGCATAATTTAGGGGCGGTAATAATCCGCCCCTAATCAATAACTGTCATTTACATCCGCCGTAGGCAGATTAACAGTTACCCGTGTGAACCTGCCGTATTCGCTTTCTATGGTTATGGTTCCGCCGTGGCTCTCGATTATCTCCTTGGCAATAGACAGACCTAAGCCTGTTCCGCCCTTTTCACGGGTTCTGGCTCTGTCCACTCGGAAGAACCTGTCAAACACGTGCTCCAGGTCGGATTTGGGAATGCCGTGCCCGTCGTCCTCAACCTTAATATAGACTTCGTTATACATGCTTCCCGCCGCAACAACAACGTGTCCGCCCTTGCCGCCGTACTTCACGGCGTTGGACACAATATTAACTATTGCCCTCTCAATCTGAGTGGGGTCGGCATACATCTGGGGAAGCTCATTTGCCGGCAAATACTTCAGCTCAATATTTTCTTTCTCTGCCTCAAGAGAAAAGCGGCTCACAATTCCCCGCAGCATTCCGTCAATAGAGAACACCTGCTTCTTCATCTCGAACTTCTGAACGTCAAACTTCGTCAGGTCAAGAAGATTGCGGACAAGGTCGGTCATTTTGTCCGCCTCTGTCTCAATGGTTGTCAGGAACTTTTTGCACATTTTTTTATCGTCCAGATACCCGTTGAGCAGGGTTTCTGTGTGAGTTTTGATAATAAACAGCGGGGTTTTCAACTCATGGGAAACCTCAGCCACAAACTCTCGCCTTGCGACCTCAAGGTTGAACTGCTCGGTAAAGTCCTCAAGCACGCAGACTACTCCCGCAGTCTTATCGTTGTCCATCTTAAAGGGCACGAAGTATATACGAATATGCTTGCCGTTATATGTAATATCTCTAATCTTTGAAGAATACTTATCCAAATACATAAACTCCGCCATGCAAACCCCGGCGTTTATATCCTTAAAGAACGAATCAAACTTCAAAACCTCTCCCGGATCAATATCCAGCATATCCGCCGCAGCAGGATTAATATGTATAAGCTGCTGCTCGGTGTCAAACGCCATAATGCCGTTGGTAATATGCTCTAATATAACGTCAACCTTATGCTTTTCGGCTCCGATTTGGCTTATGCTCTTGCTCATCACGCTGCCCATGTGATTAAACGCCTTTGAAAGCGCCCCGATTTCGTCGTCTCGGTTTATGTCGGACTGCAAGTCATACACGCCCTTTGCAAAGCTGTCCGCACGTCTTGAAAGCTTCCTTAGCGGAATTGTGACCGAACGCACCGCATACATGGAAACAAGAGCTGTAATCAAGGCTCCGCCAATCAAGAACCAGAGCAAAATCCAGAACAGCTGCCTTGTCACCCGTTTAAGCTCCGCCTTATTATCCCTGATATAAATAATATAATCCTCAGACATGTCGGTCATGGGCTTTAAGTAGTAGGCATAGTCATAGGCATCGGAGTTTATCTTGTTGTCGCTGCTCTTTATGTGCCGCTCCATAGCGGTTGTCAGATTTAAGGTCATATTTAAGTCATCACGGGCGGAATATGTTGGAGCGATTATCTCCCCGCTGGACGCCAGAAGAATATAGCACTTCCTGTTTCCGCTAAGACCCATCTGCTCGCTGTATCTGTCAATCAGCTGCTCAATCTCGTACTGTTTAACAAATTCACGTTTAGATGAATTTAGAATACTCTGAACCGAATCCGCAAAACCGCTTTGGATTGCTTGGTCAGCGCTGCTATAAAAATCACCTCTGAAATCGTTTGATATACAAAAAACCGCAACAATCCCGAAGGCTGCTATCAAAAGGATTATCGCCGCCAAAAACAGCGCCATTATCCTGTATATTAGTTTATTTTTAAACATTTTGAATACTCCGTAATTTAAATTGAATTGTTTTGTTAAACGCTTAAAAAGCGTCTAATTTTGACAAAGGCTTTGCCTTTGAAACCATTGCCGAGCCCTCGTCGGAGCAAAGTACGCTAAGCTACGTTTTTCTTCGACAAGAAAAACATTCGCCCGCTTCCTTGCCCCTCCTTCTTCCCAAAAATCAGAGATTTTTGGGAAATGAGGAGCACATGCCCGTAAAGGCGTAGGCTTGGCGAACAGGCAAGCCGAGCTATGAGGGCATAGTGCGACGATGCGGCGGCAATGTCGCCAAAGCCTTTATCAAAATTTTGTCGGGGTTTGCCGCATGCTACACAGGCGTTCCTCCGTCTTTGCAAAAGGCGGATAGCAAGCACGGTAGGTCGCCGCAGGCGACACGTTAGGCGCGCAGTCCCCGCCGCTTTAGCGGCATATTAATACCTACAGTATTTTAAATCCCATATTATGATAAAGCATATACTTTCAAGCCACCACCCCAAACCCCTCATAGGGGCCGAGGTTGACTCACAAATAAATTATATCATTAATATAAAATATATACAAGAATATTTTTTAAAATTTTTTCAAAAAAACTCTTGACAAGTCTTTTAGTATGTAGTATAATGGTTACCGTTGTCACGGTTGACATATATTTGCACCTTTAGCTCAGCTGGCTAGAGCACCTGACTCTTAATCAGGGTGTCCGGGGTTCGAATCCCCGAAGGTGTACCAACAAGACCACCGCAAAGTCGGTGGTCTTTTGTTTTTTAAGCAATATTTCTTCATATTTCCATCACATTTTTTCGGGAGCCGCTTTTCTCTGGTCAGACAAATATATTTCGTAACGGAGTTGTTTAGTCCCTATTTCTTCTTTCCCGAGATTTTTTCAATACCGTAGTACTCCGCTATCCACTCATTCATCCAGTCATCAGCCTTCTCCTTTACATATCCGGTGCCGTTATACGCGTCATACTTGCTGTCTGACGGAACGGGTATTGGAATGGTTACAGCAGATTTCCCCGCCGCTTTAGCCTCCTCTATAAGCTCAACGCCTTCTCTTACCTGTTGATAGGTGTTGTTAACATTTTTAAATTCAACACAGAATGAAATAAGAAACACAGTGGTGCACAAAACAATTATAGTTGTTTTGGCAATTTCTGTCTTTCGTTTATTCAGCTGCTCGAGATTAATCTCGGAAATGACCATCCCCACCGCGGTTATAAGAAGAACAACCGCACAGAACCACGGTCTTTCGGGGCGCAAAGCGGCAAAGGTCATAACCGCCATCATGGCATAAGCCGTTATTATGTAAATTACGGGCAGCACAATTCTGTTTTTGAGCGTGCTTGAATTGTCAATAAGATTTAATATCAAAGCGATACACAGAACTATAATAAGCACATAAGTCAAGCTCGCAGAGATAGAAAACACATCTTTAAGGCGTGAAATCAGCTCTGCCAAATCAGCCTTTGAAGATATGCGGTAATTACCGGGAGCGAGTATAAGAGCTGCCGCACCTACAACAGCCCCCGTTGCTCCGGCAAAAGACCAGACAGGCAGCTTAACACCCTTAACCTTGTAATAAATCACGAACATTACACAGAGCAGAACTATGCCCCCTCCGGTGTTTTCGTTTGTGCATCCCGCAAATACTCCGAAAATTCCCATGAGCACGGCGTTCTTCGCGCTGTTTTTAATCCTGCCGTTTTCGGCATAAATCCTGTACGGCAATAAAAACGCCATTGCGATTACTCCGCACCAAAGATAATTGGCTGCTCCCGACGCCCATAGCACCGTCATTCCGTATGCGGGAAGAAAAAACCACATTCCTATAAATATGAGGGCAAGCAGATACGGATTCCCCTTTTTGCCCCATATACTATGTTTATAGATAAGAAAACCCAAAGCCGTATACATAACCGAGTTAAAAATATTAAAAGTCACCTTGCCAAAAGGCAAAACCGCCTGAAGCAAACCGTGCGCGACAATACGTCCGTTGCAAAGTCTGTAATGATTTGCCATGGATATAAATATGTCGGTAATGCTTGATATCGGCTTCGTATTCCCGGTCGGCTTCCCCATGGTATCAAATACAAACCGATACTTAAAATCATCCGATGTATAATCGGTATGAGTATTCATTATCATAATAAATATAAACGCCGCCGCAAGTATAATTGCGTTAATTATATAATCTTTCTTTATGTATTTGTTAATTATTTGATTATACTTCTGTCTTTCCATTTAAGTCATCCCTCCGTTTAACATTATATCGTTTTTAGAGGCATTTGTCAATTTAAATTACGGAAATAAACTCTCAAAACGCTTTGATTCACACTTCCCTGTTCCATCCCTTTGCAGCCCACTGCCTGTTATCGCTTATCCGAACCAATAAACCTTTAAAATTCTGCCGTCAATCTTTGTTCTGCCGAAAAAAATTCTAAGTGAAATTTATTCATTGAACAAACATATAAAACAAGAGGGATTGACATAATAAAATTTCGTAGACTCTTTTATTATATTTCCGTCACAGCTTCTTTATCGGGTGCCTGATAACAGTTCTCCATTTTTCTGGAGCCGCTTTTCTCGGGTCGGACAAATAAATTTCGTGGTGCAGACGTTTATCGTTGATGTCTTTTATGTAGCCGTTTTCTCTTAAATATTCATCCATTAAAGCCACTGTTGCAGGTTCATCATCATATGCGCCCAGGTGCATTATCTGAACGCATAATCCCTCGTCAACGCTCAGAAATTCAGCGGCGGAACAATCCATTTTCTTCTTTTTTGCCGCAGTTTCAACAGCCCAATCAAAGTCTGCTTTTGTAACAAAATCAGGCAGACGAATAACGGAAATCCAATTGAACGCGGACTTGTTTGAATAATCTATGCTATCCCTGTTATCCTGCCGCCAAAAGCCTTCAAGGGGCGGTACCACATACTCGAAAAATCCATCTATCTTGTAGTCGGTCTTGTAGCTCATTTTTAAAGTATATGCCACCGCATACAACACACCGATTGCATTTTTGTACGCGCCGCCCTCCTCGTTGGGATCGCCCTTGCCACGAACCGCAATATAATTCATCTTTGGAATGGTTACAATCTGCGGCTTATTTTTCGGCATATAAAACTCTTTGTATTCTTTCTTAAAATCAAACGCCATTGTTTTATTCTCCTTGTAAATTTATTTGTTAAACAACCATCTAAAACAAGATGGATTGACATAATAAAATTTCGTAGACCCTTTTATTATATTTCCGTCAGCATCCCTAATAAGAGATGCCGCATCCACATTTGATACAGCTATTTGTTTCTCCCGTCCGTCCTTATATTTAATATTTATAAATCTATTCGGAGACTCCTGAAATTGTTCAACGCTTGATGGATAGAAATTTATTTTTCTGATCAGTTTTTCTATATGTTTAATTTCTTCTTCGCTTTCACATACTATGCGAGTTTCCTCTCCCGACCATATTTCCGTTCCTGAATATGAAATTGATAATATTTCCCTGTAATCATTTTTTTCATGATACGATATTGAATATAATGCCACTCTTGCAACAAACAAAAGTAATACTATACATGCAATACATATCAATATAATTCTTTTCATGATTTTTTTCATTGTATTGTCCTCGTTTTTAATCGCTCCGCTTTAACAGCTTGTAACTATTCCTTTTGATAATAATACCACCCGGGTGACAGCTCCTCAAATTCCGTAACAAGAACATCCTGTTCTTTGGTAAATCCGGAGGGATAATACATAATTCCCGCCTCTCTGAATTTACCGATTATTTTTACAAAATATATACCTCCGTCTTTTTCAAACATATAATAGCCTAATTTCTCCACCTCGGCAGTATATGGTTTTTCAAACAACTCCATGGACACAATACTGTTTACGGTCTGAGGTCTGCCGTCACTTATGATATTTTCTCTTGCTGCGTATATTATGGGATAATCATAATCCGATAAATATTTTGCAATGCTGTAAAAGCTGTCATAAAATTCAGCATAATCCTTTTCTATTGTGCTTATCGCCCTTGTCCATCTGTAATTATTATACATAACAATGCCCGACACAATCAGCACAAATGACAAAATCGCTATCAAGCCATTTCTAAGTATATGTCTACAACCATTGTGCGGAGCCAAACCTAAAAAAATCATATGTATTACTCCCTGCTCAATTCCTCATGCCCTAAACATGATACAGCTATTAAAAACCCCCGTAAATGAAGTGCCACCAATATGGCCAAATAACACCCGAAGCACTTCCACCGCTGCTTGACCAAATTGTATTATATGATTCCAAATCCCAATATCCATCAACTTTGTTAAAGGTCAAAACATTGCCGTAACCGTGTTCTTCAATAACATAATAAACCTCTGCCCTTGAGCTACTGTATTTCAGCACCTTTAAATAATCTGATTCCGCCAGCAAATTTGTTTGCCGTTCTTGTCCGATAAACTGCTTGCCGTACATTAACGTCAAAATTTCATATTTCCCCAATGACAATACCCAGAACAAAATCGGCAGCAAAACAATTGCTATTATCATATTCCGTAATACTCTTTTCATAAAACCGCCTTAACCCTTCCAAACAAGTCTATATATGTTAATATCGCATACCTTAAAGTGCACCCTCGGTCAGCCATACTTTCTCTATCCGCCCATCCTTTTTTCTTATCAGAGCTTTGAATAATTTAAGCGTATATTCATCTCCGCCTTTAATTTCCCCAAACCTCGGCTTTCTCAAAACCTCGTAGTATTCCTGTTCCTCATCGCCTATATTGGCAACGCCCTTAACCAAACTGACGTCTCCATAAGTATCATACATATATTTTCGGGCAATGCTTCCGCCTTTCATTGCATTACTTTCATACAACTCTTTGACAGAAATTCCATATTTACGCTTAAATATCGCCGATCCTATATCCAAAGCACATCTCTCATCAATATAATATTTCATATCATTACCGCCGGCTTTAAAGCTTAATACGCTGCCGTCTATATTTATAACAATCTCTATTTCATCTGCATATCCGTATTTTTCTAAAATGTCCGCCATCCTTTCCGAATACCGGAAATTCAAAATTTTTCGTGGGGTACAGATTATCTTGAACCCCTCTGCGCCTGCATTTTCAGCATAAAATCTATAATTGTCGGCTATTTCCATATTCCTAACATGCTTTCTTCCTAAATTACGCACCGTTGATAGGAAAACCGCCTGCCCGATTTCCTTTGCAATATCCTCATCTATTGTAAAATTAATGCGCTTAGATCCTTCGTATTCAAACACGCCGGTACCCCATAATTCGCTTTCACTTCCCTCGGGATTAATATATCTTAAGCCATTTTCGCGATATACGTAATCCGTATCATAGTCAATATATCTGTCTGCAAATTCCACAAAAACAAAAGCGGCAATAAGCACAATAACAGCAAATACAAGTATGTATTTTATCTTTTTCATATTTAATTCCCCTTTTTAATCGCTCAGGCCTAATAGCTTGTACACCCCGAATATAGCTCCGCCTGCCAAAACAATAAAAATTATATATACCACCAAAAATATATCAATCATATACTTGTTTTTGAAGTTTGGCGATCGCCCGCCCTGTTGCGCTTGCCCGACCTCCCCAAGCGCACGGGCGGCAAAATTTATACTTTACTACTTAAAGATTTTGATTTCAAGTATAGAAACACCACATCAATTATTCAGCTTTATAAATATATACAGTTGTCCCATCATCGCTTATGCTATACTCATAACCAAATTCACGGAGCAAATATGTCGCTGTGAATTCAAACAAATATATGCGGTCATTCACCTCCAGATATCCGCCATATTTGGACATTGGACTCAGTTGTACAAGACCGTTATCTCCCTCCAAGAATAACGCATAATCTTCCATCTTTTTCCCCGACTTATCTTCGACATAATCATAATACCGTGCATAAGCACAATATGTACGTCCCTGATATTCTATAAGTATATCCTGAGTTTCCTCTCTCCATGTTACCCTTGCCCCTATTCCCTCCATCACTGTTCGTAAGGGAATGAAATGTTCACCTAAATTTTCGTCAAATGTCATTTCTATCTTCACGCCTGAATCCGATTCAATATAATTTCCATCAATATACAAGTTCCCGTCGCAATGTTCACGTTCTTCTGTCATGTAAAAATAACTATTTATATCGAGAACCGGCGTACAAGTACGATAATAATCCTCAGCATAAACATTTGAGAGAAGTACTATTGACACTATTATCATAATAATACTAAATTTTTTCATGTAAACCTCCTATTTTGCATAACTATTTAATTTTCTACCATCAAGCAAGATTCGAACTTCTTGCTCTGTTTGCAAACGCTGAACACCACCAAAGGGATCGTTAATTAAATATACCGCATTATGTCCTTTTGCCTTGGCATATCCTACAGCCAAACAATAATGCCCGGAATAACGTCGTCCTTCCCCAAATTCGACAACTCCCGAATAAAGCAGCGCTACAGGTGTTTTTGCATCAATACCTGCATTTATGGCAGTTAAGGGTATTGCGCCTGTATGTTCTTCCTGCCCCTTTGTCGATCCCATGCCCAAAGTAGCCGTGCTTACCCATTCACGCGCCACATTATAATCTTCAATATTATTTGAACTGGCAACTTTAGCGGCAATTTCTAAAGTCCTGTCGATTTGGTCTCCGAGCTGATATGAGATAATCATAGCTGCACATGTCGCCCAGCACAAATTGTTTTCATCTCCGACATTTGTATTCAATTGATTATATACCGGCACATCTAAGACAGTACCTGACACTTCACCTCTATCATCCTGTGCAAAAATATCATCTAACTTTGCATTTATTTCATCGAATGCTTTTAAGTACTCCGGATCGCTTAAATTTCCTAAATTATTATTTACTAAATTTTGCATTTCTTCCGAGTACTTTTTAGCATATAAACTTGCTTGGGGCGTAACAAACCTCCCCATTATATTAACAGTTTGATCAGCTCTCGGCATTAATCCCCATGGGTCAACGAAGTTCACCGGGTCGTTCATGCAGTAAATATACCAGTTAAGGCCGTCTTTGGCAGGGTCTTCTGTTAAAAATCTGCCCGTTGACGGGTCATAATAGCGATTACGAAGGTAATACAGACCGCTATAGCTATCATAATACTGCCCGTTATACTGGAACGGGGTGCTCAATGTTCCCTCTATGGTGTTTCCGAATGCTGTATAAGTTTTTTCCTGCACCGTCAGAAATCCGTTTGAGTCCAGCAAGGCTATGGTATCACCATGACCGTCGTATATATAATAATTCTTGGTTCCGTCCTTTATCTGCGCTATTATACTGTCTTTTCCTCTGTAATATGTGGTTGTTCCCGGACCTTTTTCCCGAACTATGTTATCTCCGTCCCAATAAAAGTTGGTTGTTGTTTCATCTGAGAAAAATGTCTTTCTCTTTCCCAAGGGGTCATATGTATAGGTCGCCGTCAGTTCGTCCTCATATCCACTCCATATGTTCATCTTATAATACTGATAGCCCGTCAGCCTGTTTGACGCGTCATAGGTATAGGTTGTAGTATTGCCACGCCCGCACACTTTAGCGTAAATTTATGGTTTGGCGATCGCTCGCCCTGTTGCGCTCGCCTCCTCCACCCCGAGCGCACGGGCGTGCAAACAAAACTTACTTAGTCATTATATCAACCGTTTGCAATTCTTCATTCCACTGCACATCGCAGCCAAAGGCTTCCGACACGGCACGCAGGGGCACAAAGGTGTAGCCGTCGTCTATAAGTCTTGCCGCAACGTCAAGCCGTATAGCCTCCCCATTTTTGTACATTACATCACTGCCGATTGTTATTGAAACAACATTCCCGTCCTTTACCGCGGTTGCCGTGTTAGTATCATTATCCCATGTGACTTCGGCTTCAAGGGCTTCAAATATTGCCCGCATGGGCACAAGTGTTCTTTCATTTTCAATAACGGGAGGTTTGTCAAATACAAGCAAGTTGCCGTTGATATACACCGAGATAACATCTTTATCAGCATAATCGGTTATCTTTGAAATATCTACTAAGTTTGGAGTATCATTTAAAGTAACATCGGATTTATGTAAGACCAGCATACCGTCCAAACCGTAAAACGTCACACCCGACAGCTCGTCAATTCGTCGGTCGATTCCAACCATGTATGCAGCAATTTCACCGTTGGATTCAATAAACTCAGCATCGCCCAAAACACTGCTCATCATATAGTCATGAGACGGAATAAATTCGCCTATTTCTAACCTAAGCGCAAAAACATCATTTAACGCCTTATCATATATTTTGTTGTCGAATAGGACATATGAACCAATACTCTCCATATTCCAGTTAAAATCGTCAAGCCCGATATGTTCCGTCAAAACAGCTCCGTTTGGATCTACAATTGTTATTTTATCGGTCACCATATCACCTATTACGACTTCGCCCGAACGCAATATACTAAGCCATGACGGCCAGTGATATTCTGTATCATGCTCAACATCGGTCGCATCGCAAACATATTTATATTTAATTTTGCCGTCGTTACCAATTACAGAATATTCTTGTTTATATACTATTCTACTGCCTTCTTCTGCTTTTTCCCAGTCTACATAATAGACGGTCGTTCCGTTTTTATGTATCAACTCATAAACTCCGTCTGTCGGA
Source organism: uncultured Eubacteriales bacterium (assembly GCA_958352815.1). Taxonomy (GTDB): domain Bacteria; phylum Bacillota; class Clostridia; order Monoglobales; family Monoglobaceae; genus Monoglobus. The sequence goes on along the minus strand of CATWQA010000013.1, from coordinate 27,045 downwards.
TAATTCATCGGTTCAATTTTTATTTCATTAAAGCTTTTGTCTAATATGACATGCCCTCCGTCCTTGTAAATCAAAGAGTATCCGTTTTCAAATATCGAATCACATAATACCTTTCCTTTAAAATGGTAAACACATTCTCCGGATTTTGAAAAAATGTACGAATAGTCATTTTTATAAGCCACTCCGTAACCGTTATTAAAAGCGGAGGCATAATCGTATACCGGATGCACTATCCACGAATAGTTTTCATTGATGTATCCGTACTTTCCGTCAACGCAAACCGCAGCCATTCCGTCGTGAAATAACATGGGATTTTCATATAATTTACCGTCATACCCTATAAGATATTCACCGTCAATAAATTCTGCCCTGTCATAAACATCAAGGTTTGATCCTGCACATATATCTACAAACACTCCGTTTTCATCAATATTATACAGGTATAGATGTTCAACCTTGTCCGCTAAAAACTCGTCTAAATCAATATCTATATATCTGCTTTGTAAGCCCAGACTGCTTAGAGACTCTTGGTTTTCCAATCCCTCCGCCAAGCAGCACTCCGAAGCCACAGATGTCATAACAATTGCGACAATGCAAATTAACGTTAATTTTAATTTCATTTTTACATACTCCTTTATGTTATGTTGTAATAAGGATGCCTAATTTGGATATAAAATATACCATAGTCTATATGGGAAGGCAGAAGTTTATTTTGATACACTAAAATGTAACCTATTTCATCAATTTCCAACAATCCTCCAACCGGGTGAGTACTTACTTAGGAGATTTAAATTATCTTGATAATTAATGCTATTTTTAAAATTGCTCATTACATAATTCTGCAAAACAATAGCAATGTCTATTGGGTAAGCACTATCAACAGTATATGGATTACCCATTAATGTCCTAACATTTCTAATCCCTGTATCGTATACATCATTTAATCCAAACGCAGAGTGCCCAAACTCATGTGCAAAATCATATTTTCTATTTGCAATGTATTCATTTAGCAGCAATTGTTCATTTTTTTGATTAGCAGTGTAATCCCATATAAACGGATTTATTTTTATTTCCATTGGTCTTCCTTTAGCACCCATTTTAGTTTTCGTTCTATTAAGTTCATATGAAATATTCATTTCTAAGCGTTTATGAATACCATCATCTTGTGTGATAACATTAACCGAAAAATAAGTGTCTCCAAATTTTAAACTCCAATATGATTCAATGCCTGTCACTGCCAAATCTGTATATGTATATCCAGTATTTCCAACCTCCGCATCAGCCGCTGTTCCATAAATGTACATATAAGCTGTAACATTTATGTTATTTGCATTCATTAACACACTAACGGCATCAAGTTTCTTGTCTTCAGGTATTATTCCACCGTTTGACACTATATTTCTTAGCATATTTTCATAACTTAAGAAGCCGTCCATCTTTGCATCTATAGCTGATCTCATTAGATCACGTGTTGAAGATGACAAATCATCAACGTTTTCACAATAATCACGCAGACTGTAAAGTCCCCATGGGTCAACGAAGTTCACCGGGTCGTTATTGCAGTAGATATACCAGTTAAGTCCGTCTTTTGCAGGGTCTACTGTTAAAAATCTGCCCAGTTCGGGGTTATAGTAGCGGTTTCGGAGGTAATACAGACCGCTTTCTTCGTCATAGTACTGACCTCTGTATTGGAATGGAGTTGTTGCTCCGTCCGTTCCGTATGTAAATCTTGCGGTTCCAAATCCGTCTGACATATATGTCCTCAAAACATTTCTGCTGCCGTCTATAAGCTGTTTCGTATCTCCGTATATATTATATACATAGTAGCTTATGGTTCCGTTTTTATTTTGAGCTATTATATCTTCCTTTCCTCTGTGATAGGTTATCTGACGATCTCCGCTTTCACGCACTATATTATCTCCGTCCCAGTGGATATACGTATAATACTTTCCGCCCTCTCCTTTGGCGCTTCTTCTTCCCTGTGGGTCATATTTATAAATTGTGTCCCACCAGTCACTATCTTCATAATCGGGGTCTGCTTCGGTGTAATTATCATATCCGTAAACATGACGCTTTAGATTATTTGAACAATTGTAATAATATTTATCGCTGTCTCTATATACCAGGAAATTGGTATTTTCCGTCCGTTTTTCATATGTTCTCTTAAGCATATTTCCGTTATTATCATATGTATAGTTTGTTTGGGTTGTATATCCCTCCTCACAGTCATTCGCCTTTACGCTGCTTACTAATCTGTTATTCTTATCATACGTATAGGTTACATCGTATAAATCCATGTAATCCCGTCTGAACGTTCTGTTGCCTCTTGTGTCATATTGGTAGCCATAGTCCACTCTATCTCCCCACTCAAATGTTAACTGACCGATTTTATTATAGACATAGTTACTTTCACTTATGGCATAACTATTACCGCTTCTCTCAGCCATATATTCAATATTTCCATCAGGATAATATGAAGCAGTGTAATAATAGAGTCCGTTACTATTTGTCATTCCCGTTACTAAGCCCGCTTTGTTATACGTATACCCTGTTGTGATTACTCCATGTGCCTCCTCTATTACGCGGTCATTTGCGTCATAGGTATAATTGGCGTAATTTCCGTTTGAATGGTACACCCTAGTCATGCGGTTTAGGTTATCATAGGTATATAAGGCATTTATATATGTAGTATTCCCCTCCTTTTGGTTAAAGGTTTTTCTGTTGCCGTCTGCATCATAGGTATAGGTATTAATAACCCCGTTATTATTCTCGGTTTTTACGTTTCCGAAATCGTCATAGGTATAGGTTATTACATCATTACCCTTTTGAGATTTCACAAGCAGGTTATTTTTACTATAGGTATTGGTGACGGTTTCGTCCTCTTTTATGCAGGAGGTCATGCTTCCGTAGGCATTAAAGGAATACAGGGTTCCGTTTCCGTTTTTATCTATATTCTCGGTAGGGCGGCTCAGCCAGTCATAGTACGTATATTCACTGTTACCCAAAGCGTCTGTCTCCTTTGTCACATTCCCGAAGCGGTCATACTCATAGTTGGTATAGGTTGCCTCATCGGGGATTGCTCCGTACAGATTTGACAGCTTGCTCGTCTGACCCGTTACCACCTTTACCGGATTATCTGCGTTATCATAGGCATACTGAGTATAGATATCACGGCTTCCGTCGTTTACCTTTACTGTCACAAGGCGGTTTCGGCTGTCGTACTCATATGCCGTCACCTTTATCTGCCTGTTCAGCCTGTCATAGGTATAGGTTGTGGTACTGTCACGCCCATATACTTTAGCATTAAACTCATGGTTTGGCGATCGCCCGCCCTGTTGCGCTTGCCCTTCCCCCAAGCGCACGGGCGGGCATATTAATCTGTATATCTCTTACCCGAACCAATAGACCTTTAAAATTCTGCCGTCAATCTTGCTTATTGCAATAAACTCTCCATCGGTATAGTTAGGCTTGTTTAGACCCACCTCATAAAACTCACCATACTTTTCAATATCTTCAAGAAGTTCTGTGTTATCGTATACCGTCAATTCCCTTTCGTTTACATACTGTTCCCCATGGATATTGATAAAAACAGCTCTCGCTATACTTGCGGCAACGTCAGGCGTAATCTCATATTCAATAGCAGTTTTGTCAACAATATCAAGAGAATAAGTTGCCCTTGGCAAATCGTCCACATATTCATACTTTACTCCGCTGCCGCATCCTGCCAATAATGCTATACATATTATACATACTGTTATAATCATTCTTTTCATTACATTTACCTCCTATTCTTTTACCAAGGCGTATATGGTTTGTAGCCTTTAATTTCATAAATATTCTCAGTCAGTTGATATCCTCCGTTACTACGTCGCCTGTAGGCATCAACAAAACCTTTTCCATTTTCAACAAATACCATGTATATACTGGTTTGTCCATCATGCGCCAAATCAATATCCGGTTTAGATAAATAAGGATATTCATAATGAGAATGAATATAGCCAACCAGCATTGTTCCATCAGGTCTGTCGTTTTGAACTCTCTGCGGATCACAATATCCATATCCACCAACATCACACCATGTATATGAATAATAATCATTGCCGTCCTCACCTATCCATGCGTACAAAGCTGATCCTTTTTCTATTCCTGTCACTCTTGTATATCCACTATTATTCCAAGCCCAGTCCCGAATTGCTTCTTCAAGCGTTCTAAACGCTTCGTACGCAACAGTTCCGGCAGGATCAATAAACCTTAAAGGATTATTTATACAGTACAAGTAAAGATTTAGGCTTTGAGCAATTGCGGCATAATCAGGTATTTTTATTTCACTCTTTTCATCTTCATTATTATCCTCATATTTATCATTTTTGTTATTCTTATCATCTCCGTGTATCATATTATTTGCGTTCCAGTATGGATCTTCCGTAATAAACCTGCCCAGCTCGGGGTTATAGTAACGGTTACGGAGATAGTAAAGACCGCTTTCTTCGTCATAATACTGACCTCTGTATTGGAATGGAGTTGTTGCATTGTCCGTTCCGTATGTAAATCTTGCGGTTCCAAATCCGTCTGACATATATATCCTCAAAACATTTCTGCTGCCGCTTATAAGCTGTTTCGTATCTCCGTATATATTATATACATAGTAGCTTATAGTTCCGTTTTTATATTGAGCTATTATATCGTCCTTTCCTCTGTGATAGGTTATCTGACGATCTCCGCTTTCACGCACTATATTATCTCCGTCCCAGTGGATATATGTGTAATATACTCCGCCCTCTCCTTTGGCGCTCCTTCTTCCCTGCGGGTCATATTTATAAATTGTGTCCCACCAGTCACTATCTTCATAATCAGGGTCTGATTCCTTGTAATTATCATATCCGTAAACAAGACGCTTTAGATTATTTGAGCAGTTGTAGGTGTAGATATCATAATCCCTATAAACAAGGAAATCGGTATTTTCTGTCCTCTTTTCAAACATTCTTTTAAGCATATTTCCGTTATTATCATATGTATAGTTTGTTTGGGTTGTATATCCCTCCTCACAGTCATTCGCCTTTACGCTGCTTACTAATCTGTTATTCTTATCATACGTATAGGTTACATCGTATAAATCCATGTAATCCCGTCTGAACGTTCTGTTGCCTCTTGTGTCATATTGGTAGCCATAGTCCACTCTATCTCCCCACTCAAATGTTAACTGACCGATTTTATTATAGACATAGTTACTTTCACTTATGGCATAACTATTACCGCTTCTCTCAGCCATATATTCAATATTTCCATCAGGATAATATGAAGCAGTGTAATAATATAGCCCGTTACTATTGGTCATTCCCGTTACCAAGCCCGCTTTATTATACGTATACCCTGTTGTGATTACTCCATGTGCCTCCTGCGTTACGCGGTCATTTGCGTCATAGGTGGTTGCCTCATCGGGGAGTGCTCCGTACACTTTAGCATTAAATCCATGCTTTAGCAATCACCCGCCCTGTTGTGTTCTATTGATTACTTATTGTATGAAATTCTTTCTGTTCTGATAATTCGTCCTGTAAACGGGTGGTAATAAACGTGAATCAATCCTGTTTCATCCTCTATCGAAACACGCCACCCATCTATACCGGTAATCGCAGCCGCGCCATCCTTATAATCTCTTGAGTATACAACTGAATGTGCCGAATATATATTATTGTCCTTTATGTACTTTTCCGCATATCTTTCAATATCTTTCCCATCGGGCTGCGGTAACAGTATTTTTATAATAAGTGAAATTATCAAAACAACAGCATATACCAAGACACATATGTATACGGTTTTGTTTTTAAGTTGTTTTATCATCTAATCTGCCTCCTTAAAGTTACCATGCCGCATAACACGGTATTTCTTTTCCGTTGTATTTAATAATTGTTATAGGAGTTGATTTTTCCCATCTAAGCCCTTCTTCGTCCGGCCAGACAAACCCACTGTATGTGCCAACTTTTATTTTAAAATCGTACATGTTGGTTTTAATTTCAACTAAATAATATATCAGCTTCGGATTAAAATAATTTATTATTTGTTTTAACACATTATCTTTATTTGCATCACGCCCTTTATCGCTGTATGTACTGACCGTTTCCGCACTTACAATTTTAAGCTCGGGATTATCCATTCTATACATAACATATTCACATGCCAAATCTTCAGCTTGCTTTTTCGTTACAACATGGTGCGGAACCGCCCAAAGCACGGTTGCTGCACATATCATAAATGTTACTGTAATCACCGCTATATTTTTTATCTTAGCCATTATGTATTCCTTCCTGCTCAATTGCTCATGCTCTAAACATGATACAGCTATTAAAATCCTCCGTATATGAAATGCCACCAGTATGGCCAGATGACATCCGAGGCACTTCCTGTAGACGACCAAACAGGAAATGCTTTTTCTTCTATCCAGTCATCTCCATTTTTAACATAAAACATCTGCATACCATATTGGTTTACTTTCTTTTCCCCGACATATACTTCGCCTATACAATATATTACTGCTTCGTTGTTATTATATTTGATAATATGTTTTGTTTTCGCCATATCCAGATATTCACTCACTGTATTTTCCGTAAACTCATCAATATGTGCAATGGTTAAAAACTGACACCAAATTAAAGAAGCAATCCAAATGATCAAAAAACCTATAATTATTATTTTTATAATACCAAATATAGTTTTCATATTCCTAATAACTCCCTCATATAATTATACTCGTTTTTCACATTATCCCCAAACGGTCTTGATTCAGGATTTGAATTAATTCCTCTGCTACCATATTCTCCTATATTGTACAAAGTACCCAAAATGTCAGATTTTCCATCAATTTGTGGATATGCATCTCTCCATAAATCTTGAATATAAGAAAGATATGCAGCGGCATAATTTATACTTTCTGATGGCGATGTTAATCTTGTTGCAACCGCTTGATTTCTATTGTTTGCTTCGACATACCCGACACCGGGAGCATACCACAAGTTTTCAACAATGTAACTAAACTCGGTTTTTGCTATATATCCACTATCCTCTAACATAATAGCAGTGCTGACTTTCACTTGTGCTATGCCTATAGATGTATCCAAAAAGTATAGTGGTAAATCTGTCAATTCATCTACCCAATTGTAATTCCATGTAAGTTCCGTATAAATACAACCAGCCAATATAGCAGGATTAACTCCGTAATAAGCTCCCGCATTTTTTATTGCCCAAGCATTCTCTCTTATTATGTTAGAAGCTTCCTGCCAGCTTATTAAGCCACTTGGATCGGCTCTATTCACAGGGTCATTCATGCAATACACATAGAGATTTAAGCTCTGCGCAATAGCTGAATAATCAGGTATTTTTGCTTCGCCCTCTCCATACTGTTTATCTCCGTGTATCATATTATTTGCGTTCCAGTAGGGATCTTCTGTTAAAAATCTGCCTAGTTCGGGGTCATAGTAGCGATTACGGAGGTAATAAAGACCGCTATAGCTATCATAATACTGTCCGTTATACCGGAACGGAACATATAATGATTTCTCCATAGCATTTCCGAATGTCGTATATGTTTTTTCTTCCACTGTCAGGAAACCGTTTGAGTCCAGCAAGGCTATGGTATCACCATGACCATCGTATACATAATAATTCTTGGTTCCGTCCTTTATCTGCGCTATTATACTGTCTTTTCCTCTGTAATATGTGGTTGTTCCCGGACCTTTTTCCCGAACTATGTTATCTCCGTCCCAATAAAAGTTGGTTGTTGTTTCATCTGAGAAAAATGTCTTTCTCTTTCCCAAGGGGTCATATGTATAGGTCGCCGTCAGTTCGTCCTCATATCCACTCCATATGTTCATCTTATAATACTGATAGCCCGTCAGCCTGTTTGACGCGTCATAGGTATAGGTATGAGTATCGTAATACGTTTGTGAATTGTCTGTCTTTCTTCTCATATCGGTATTCTTGCTCAACCTGTTTCCGTTATTATCATATGTATATGTCACCGTGGTAACAGCGGAATAATCACTTGATCCGCTTGTGCTTAACAGACGATTATTCTTATCATAGGTATAACTTGTATAATAATAGTCGTCATCGTCAAGCATTCCGGTTCTGTTTCCTCTGGTATCATATGTATAAGCGAACCACCTATCGTAACCGTAATAATCCCCGTTGAGTTCCTTTTTCATCTGACCTATACCGTCATAGGTATAGGTACTCTCTGCTCTTAAAGTGTCAAAAGTATCAAAATCCATTGATGCTTTTATCTTTTTGGTTATTTCACCCAGCAAATTATAGCTATACACGTGGTATATTGCTGTTCCCTCAAATACGTCATTTAGAGTTGACGTAGTTGTAATATTAAACAACGTTCCGCCTTTGTTATAGGTATATTTATTTTCTACATTATTATTCACCTCCTCTATTACGCGGTCATTTGCGTCATAGGTATAATTGGCGGAAATTCCGTTTGAATGGGAAATTTTAGTCACGCGGTTTAGGTTATCATAGGTATACGAGGCGTTTATATATGTAGTATTCCCCTCCTTTTGGTTAAAGGTTTTTCTGTTGCCGTCTGCATCATAGGTATAGGTATTAATAACCCCGTTATTATTCTCGGTTTTTACGTTTCCGAAATCGTCATAGGTATAGGTTATTACATCATTACCCTTTTGAGATTTCACAAGCAGGTTATTTTTACTATAGGTATTGGTGACGGTTTCGTCCTCTTTTATGCAGGAGGTCATGCTTCCGTAGGCATTAAAGGAATACAGGGTTCCGTTTCCGTTTTTATCTATATTCTCGGTAGGGCGGCTCAGCCAGTCATAGTACGTATATTCACTGTTACCCAAAGCGTCTGTCTCCTTTGTCACATTCCCGAAGCGGTCATACTCATAGTTGGTATAGGTTGCCTCATCGGGGATTGCTCCGTACAGATTTGACAGCTTGCTCGTCTGACCCGTTACCACCTTTACCGGATTATCTGCGTTATCATAGGCATACTGAGTATAGATATCACGGCTTCCGTCGTTTACCTTTACTGTCACAAGGCGGTTTCGGCTGTCGTACTCATACTCTGTTGTTCTATACTCCTCAGCTGAATTTGTCACGTTTACAAGCTCCTTGGTCTTAACCACGTTACCGTTATTATCATAATAGGTCATGGTTTTTGAGGACTGACTGTCATCAAAGGGAGCTGTTACTTTTATCTGCCTATTCAGCCTGTCATAGGTATAGGTTGTGGTATTACCCAGATAGTCGGTAGAGGACAGAAGGTTACCGTAACTGTCATAGGTATTGGTTTGGCTGCTGCCGTCTGCTCTGTAGGTCTTTATGGGGTTGCCTTGGAAGTCATACTCGGCTTTTGTGGTATAGTCCCCCAAATTCTCGGTATAGGTTCTGCCGCCTTTGGTTTCAAGGACGTTTCCCGCAAGGTCATACTTATAGGTTTTCTTATCAAGGATTGTGGAGGCGCCATGCTTCAAATAGGTTTGGGACACAACATTACCAAACCCGTCCGTCAGAGACTTAACCGTAGGCTTTACATAGTAGCTATCGCCCGTATATGTTGCCGTTACGGTTTGGCTTGCGCCGCCGCCCAGAAGGCTGATGTTATTCTCCTTATCCTCCCCGGTCAGGAACCTATAGTACACCGTTCCGCCGTCTTGAGTTATTGTTATTTGCTCCTCCCCGGTTATGTCGGCGCTTCCGAACGCCATGCTCCTATATGAGGCTCCTATTTTAAGGCACTCAACTTTATTATTCTTTAAAACCTTCACCATGCCGCCCATCGTCATGGAATAGTACGCTACCTCTATTTTCGTGGTTCCCTCGGGCACGTCAATAAAGGCGCTTGTGCCCTTGGTTATCCAGCCGTCGCCGTATTCATAGGCGTAGCTCACGGTGTCCAGCGTTGTGGTATTATATTTAGTTGTCTTTGAGGTCACCCTGCCCAGTATATCATATGTATAATTTTCAGAAGTAGGCGGCGCGCCGTCTTCGCTGTACAGGCTCTCGCTTATCATTCTGTTTTGGTTATCATAGGTTACTTTGGCTGTGACATGGTTTGAGTTATTATCATAATAAATCTTATCAAGGTTGCCCAGGGGCGTATAGTCGCTTGTGGTAACGTTTCCGTTTTCGTCCGTCACCGTGACGGAATTTTGGGAAACATTATAGCTTATATTTTTGCTTGTTCCGTCGGGGTTGATTTGCTTCTTAACCCTGCCCAGAGCGTCATACTGATAAGATGTGGTATAGCCGTTGCCGTCTGTGGCGGAAACAAGGTTACCCAGCCAGTCATATGCCTTTGTGGTGGTAACATTCACGTTTGCGCCGTCGGCGTTCTGAACACCGTTCATCTTTTCGCTTACGGTATAGGAGCCGTCGGCGTTATAGGTATAGGTATAGTCGGTTTTGACAGCGGTGCCGGAGGAGGGATACCGAGTTACGGAAGCCACCGTGCCGTCGCTGTTATAGGTATAATAGTCATAAAACTTAGAAACACCATTCTCATAGGTTCTCGAGGTGCGTATACCCTTGCCGTCAGCGGTCATTGTGTTCTCAACCTTTATGGTTGTACCGCCGTCCTTAGGGTAGGTTTTGCTGAGGAGCAGACCGTAATTATCATCATAGGTGCACAGGGTTTCCCGCTCGCCCTCAGCTGTGCGGGTAGGCTGCCTCCTGCCGTTCAGCTCATTATAGGACACATCTATTATATTACTGCCGTACCGTGACATTGTTCCCTTAACATATGCCTTACGCATATTCAGGAGAGTTGTAGCGGAAAGCTCATTATAATAATCAAAGCTTGATTTTGAATATATATACTGCTTACTGTGTTTCACTCTGTCCTGATAGAAATATTCCTCATACAATCTGCCCAAGTGGTCATAGTCATAGTATGTGTCTTTTTTAGTACCGTCGTCATAGCTTTCTTTAACTGTGACCTGTTTGCCTCTGTTTGTTACAAATGCGCCGTTAGGGCTTGCTTGAATAAAGCTATAGGTTTTAGTTAGCTTTTCCGCTCCGTCCTCATATGCCTTTGAACCCGTTATATGATAATCCCTATGGGAGACATGGTTCAGCCCCATAGAGGAGGCGTGTTTTTCAACAGTGGGCGTTTCCTCATATGTATACTCAAGCACCGCGTTTGAGGGGGAGATTATCTTTTCAATTTTATCATAGTACTTACGCTGCCAATTATTGAACTTTATGGTGCTCTTATGGGAGATATATTCGGTGGTCTCATAGGAGGAACCGTTATACTTCCTCACCTTAAAGGAATACTTTGAATAGCAATTAAGCAAGCCGTCAGGATCTCTGTCAGGGTCGTTGGTTCTGGACAGGATATACTGAACGGATTTGCTGTTGTTATCCTTTGTTACGGTTATTCCGCTTGAGGACACGGTAATAAGACGCTCAAAGGTATCAGTTATTGTAACACTGCCATCGCTGTTTTGTGTATATCTGATAACATTCCCGTACCTATCCGTAATGGCAACAGGTAGCTTTTCCTTATTGTTATTAAAGAAAAGGAAATAGTAGGTCTTTCCGCCGCCGTCGGTTATTTTCATATCATAGGAAAATCCTGCGCTATGGGCTTGCAGAGTTTCAAATATTTCCACGCTGTACGGGCTGCCCGCCTCCGATATTGTGCAGTTATCAGTATCCAATTTCCAGCCCTCGTCCTCGTAGTAGCTCCTTGTAAACTTAAAGTCAAGGGTTTCTCCGTCGTCCTTGGTGAAGGTACATGTATTTCTCTGAGTGTTGCCGGAGGAGGTTTCCGTTTGGTTTACCTTCACAACCTTAGGCATTGTAATATACCAGCCATAGCCAATTGAAATATCTCCCGTGCTACGAAGTCTGTATAATTCATCCAGTGAGTAATGCAGGGCAACCGGAGCTTGATTTTTCACGCGAGTCATGGTTATTCCCGAGCTGTTTATCACGCCGTAATTATAAAATATCACGCCTCGGTCATCCCTATCTATCTTCTTTTCTAAAAGAGTTGCCGTTGTCTGAAAGGTATCTACGATGTCCTCCTCACAGTCAAACTCCACATACGCCGTTTTGCTGACCCCGTTTTGTGTATATGTATATGGATAGACATATGAAGTGAGAATTTTGACCGAGCTGCTTCTCATATCATCTCCGAAGTACGCCCCCGGAGCTCCGTTTACGTAGTGGGTACGTATTATATTTACGTCCATGCCGTTCTTGCCCGGCAGGCTCATGTCAACCTCGCTTATATTAACATTCCCGTCATACAGGGACACATTATCCCCCGAGGACACATAGGGAGCCTCATATGAAGAACCGCATTGCTCAATAGAGTTCCTCACCAATGATTGCTCAAAAAGAGCGTCGGAGGTGGAAGCATATGCAACAGTACTGCCCACGCAAATTAAGCCCGCCGCGAATAACAGCGCAATAAATATTCTCAGCTTATTCACTTAAAATCACCCCCAAATCCTCATCGACAGACCCGAGAACTATCCCGGCATTAACCAATTCCTTGGTGAAGTTCGCATATTTTTCGCTTCTTTTCTCCGCAAGAATTTCACCTATGTTTGGCTCGGAGATAATTTCGTCCGCCGCGTCTTCAACGCTTGAGTTTTCAAGTGAAGCAAGCTCTTCGCTTTTCACAGCCGCCGTATTGACGTTTTCGCGGCTTTCAAGCTCTATACCAAAAAAACTTACGGGCTCGGAAATACTTGTTCCGTTTATGGTGTTGCATATGTCAATTATACTTTCCCCCTCGAGAAGTCTGTCCAAAATCCGGGTTATGGTGTAGACCCCTTTACGGCTCAATACGTTTGCGGTGCTTATGTCCTCGACGGTCAAGCCTGCCGACAGATAATACTCCACGCCCTCCGTATCAAGCTCGCCGTGAACGCAGCCGGTCGCCTTATTATACGCATTCTCAATCCAGAAGCGGGAACCCTCATACATGCCCTTTAAGTCATAAATTTGACCGATAATCGAAACGTCCTCACAGGTATTAACCCAAAAATACGCTATATCCATAACATCAACAGGATTTGCCCCGGTTATAATCAGACTTGCGATATAGTCAAGCTGTTCTTCCGTAAGGCTGTAAACTTCGCCCAAATACATATAGCTTGTCAGAACATCGCTCATTTCTACGTTGCCCATAGAGCCCCGTAAAACAGACGCCATTTGCAGAAATTTTTCCGAATATCCGCTCTGCAAAGCTTCTGTTTCTTCAGCCTGATACTCCTCCGTGTTCGGTATGCCTGTGGGAGCTTCCGTCTCCGTACTTTCCGACGGAACAGGCTCCGCCTCACCCTCATCGGCAATTTCCTCCTCCGAATCAACATCCGCTGTCGCCTCCGGCTGCTCCGAGGGCTCAACTTCCTGTGTCTCCTCTTCCTCAAAAAATTCTTCCGTTTCCGTAACACTGCTCTCCGATTCGGGCAATAATTCACCGCTTTCAACTGCGTACGCCGCGATTACACAAAGGCACAAAAGGGCGCACAGGCACCCAATCAATTTAGTTTTGTTCATAACATAGCTCTCCTCTCAATATTTATGATATTATCCTAATTATATCATGAATTTAAACAATTTAAAAGTTTGATTTTTAATTAATTTTGTTCGATTTTGCACATAAAAACAGACTGCCTCGGCGGGCAGTCTGCGGGAAGCCAAAGGGCTTCATATTTTAAGGAGGTTTTTAGTGAGCTTTTATTACTATCTTGCGGACGCTGTCCTTTAGAGGCTTCTCCGTCTCCGTTGCCTTTATCTCTTTTAAAAGCATTTCCTGCAGTTTTTTTACGTCAATCATGGTAACCTCTCCTTTCGTGATTTAATATTAACACACGGGCTGTACAATAAAACGGACTGTCTCTGCAATTTCCTTATTTAATTCTTATGCGAAAATCATTGTGTTATGTCAGAAAAATCATGATATTTGTTTTTACTATTTTATTACAATTTAATTTCAGTTTAATTATTATATGCAAAAATTACAAAAAACATTGAACTATTTTGGATATTAGTCGGCATTAATCCGCCGGTTCCCGAAATCTTTTACAAATATATTTTCGGAGCGCAAAAAATAATTGTTGAGATTAAGTCTTGACTTTCTAACAAAAAAGTTGTTTAATGGTTGTGCAGTGGAATGGATTGACAAAACGGGGCGAGCCCTGCCCACAAGTAAAAAAATACCTGTGATTAATCCCTTTCGCTGAGGATATGCCTTAAGGCAATCCGAGAAATCATCAGTTATGCGGCGGATCTCTGCCGCAGGATAGTAAGGGAGGTAGCATCATGAGAGAAATTTTACACACTATCACAGACAAGTATGATTTAGCTGCAAAGCCCGCCTTGGATATTATCCGTCTTGCCGGTCAGCACAAGTGCAGAACCTACGTTGCAAAAAACGACTATGTTACAGATATAGATAAGCTGTTTATTATGCTCAGCTATAACGCCAAGGAAGGAGAGACCATCAGGTTTATAACCGACGGTGTGGATGAAAACACCGCTATAGAGGAAATCGGAAGCTACGTTTCCGCCAATATGTAAAGCTTAGGCGGCAATCATACTTGAGAGAAAGGTCCGGAATGTTCCGGGCTTTAATTTTTGCCCGCAAAAATTTTATAAAACTGTTGTTACCGGCACAGGAATGTGGTATAATAGGGTTACGGTTAAAAATTACATATTCAGGAGGTTTGTTATGATAGCAATAGGAAGCGACCACGGCGGCGTTACATTAAAGGACGTTATTAAGGAATATTTTGACCAGTCGGGGATTGAATACAAGGACTACGGCACGCAGAAGGATGTTCCCATGGATTACCCCGACATTGCCGAAATCGTGGCAAACAGCATTGTGGACGGCGAGTGCGACAAGGGAATTTTAATATGCGGCACCGGTATCGGGGTCAGCATTGCCGCCAACAAGGTTAAGGGAATAAGGGCGGCTCACGTTACGGACGTGTTCTCTGCAAAAATGGCAAAGGAGCACAACGACGCTCAGATTATCTGCCTCGGAGAGAGAATAACAGGTCCCGGACACGCCCTGGAAATTGTTAAGGCGTATTTAAGTTCGGAGCACCTGGGCGGCAGGCATCAGAGACGGGTCGACAAAATAATGGCGATTGAAAATAAACAATAATATTTCCACAAAAACTGAATATACTTTAAGCATACGGCGGGAGGAAAATCCCGCCGTTTTTTAACCGAAAGGCGGCTTAGACATGAACCAAAATACAGGCCTCATCAAGTTTCTGAAGACAGCTCTTTTGCCCGCCCACTCCACAATGTATATCTGGGGCGGTGGCTGGAGCCCCGATGACAGCGGCGCAGGCGAGGACGGAACACGGCTCGGAGTTAACCCAAACTGGAGGAAGTTCTACGAAGCCCAAGGCTCGGACTACGACTTTAAGCAGCACAAATTTGAATACGGAAACGGCCTTGACTGCAGCGGATATGTAGGCTGGGCGGTGTACAACTACTTTGGAGGGGGCAAGACAGGTTATGTAACCCATGCCAAAAATCAAGGCAGAATGTTTGCCGAAATGGGCTTTGGCGAATACCACCCCAAGATGATTGAGCTAATGCCCGGAGATATCGTTTCCTCAATTGACCATGTGTATATTACTGTTGCCCGATGCGCCGACGGCAGCATTATCCTGCTTCATTCCAGCCCGCCGGGGGTTCAGCTTTGCGGAACCGTAACGCCTCGGGGCGGCAGAGTCGGAATTGCCGACAGCCTTGTTAAGGAGTACACCAAACGCTTTTACCCGGACTGGTACCGAAAATTCTCGTATTGCAGCCGCGGGGCGGCATATCTCAGGGACTGCGGCGTGTTCAGGTGGCACGACGCTGTTATGCCCGATCCCTGCGGACTTAAAAACATGCCTCCCGAAAGAATTTTAAAAATTTTATTCACATGAAAAAAAGCGGCGCCAAATGTGCGCCCTTAATAAAACAGCAATATTCTTTTCAACGAAACGGCACAGCGCTTGCGCTACGCCGTTTCGTTGTTTTTCTTTAGCAATGACAACGGCAGAAATCCTACCAAGTCATAATAAATATCAACCTGCTGCGTCCGTTTTCCGTCAACATATTCCGGTGCATGGACATACACCTTTTTCACCAAATCATTTAAGATGGACGGCGTTAATTCCTGCAAATCAAAATATTTATGTATCTTTGAAATAAACCGTTCCAAGTTATCGGTTTCTTCCTCTTGCACTGCAATTTCATCAGCAAGAGAAGCGGCTTTTTCCCGCAATTCTTCCTGTTCATTTTCGTAATCGCTTGCCAGCATTTGAAAGCGGTTTTCTGAAAGAACGCCGTTTGCCTTATCTTCATAAATGCTTTTGAAAAGTCTGTCTAATTCGGCAATGCGGTTTTCGGATTTTGCAAGCAATTTTCGTTTTGCGTTTAATTCTTTTTTACTCTCGGATTTTTGCTTTGCGCCCATAACTTCTCGGAATTGTTTTTCAAAGCATTTTATGAAATCTATAACACACCGCAGATGTTCCAGCACTCCTTTTTCCAATACAACAGCACGGATAAAATGTGTTGAGCACTGTTCTTTACCCTTGCGTGATGTTGAACAGACAAAATGGTCTTGCCGGCTCTCAAAATATTTGCTTGTGCAGTAGTAAAGTTTTTGTCCGCAGTCGGCGCAATAGGCAATGCCGGAAAACATATTACTTTTTCCTGTCCTCGTTGGTCGTCGCTTATTTTTCCGTAATTCCTGTACCTTTTCCCAAGTATCGAAATCGATAATAGGCTCGTGCGTGTTTTCAAAAATCAACTGTTTGTCCTCTGGATTGTGCATTTTCTTTTTTGATTTAAAGGATTGCTTATAAGTTTTGAAATTCACAGTATGCCCTAAATATTCTTTCTTTTCAAGCATTGTTGCTATCGTATCAGCTGACCAGCGATATGGATTTTCGGATTTCGGAAGATTTGTTGTTCTGCCTATGCTCTGCCAATACGAAGCAGGGGTAAGGATTTTATCCGCTTCCAGCCTTTTTGCTATCTGCGAAGGTCCGTAGCCGTCCAGACACATTTTGAAAATTCTCTTTACCACTTCTGCCGCAGGCTCGTCTACAATCCATTTTGTTTTATCGTCAGGATGCTTCATATACCCAAACGGCGGAATGGTTGACAAATACTTTCCCGACTCACCTTTTGCACGCATAACCGCTTTGATTTTCTTGCTTGTGTCTTTCGCGTACCACTCGTTAATGATGTTCAAAAAAGGAGTGAAATCGCTGTCAGTTTGATTGGCACTGTCAATGCCGTTATTGATTGCAATAAACCGCACATTCTTTTCAACAAAGAGAATTTCTGTGTAGAAACCGACTTTGAGATAATCTCTGCCCAGCCTTGACATATCCTTTACTATCAAAGTGGATACGTCGCCGTTTTCAATTTTCTCAATCAGTTCGCCCCAGCCAGGACGATTGAAATTCGTTCCGGAATATCCGTCGTCCACAAAAAACAAAAGATTTTTGAAACCGTTTTCCTCTGCATATTTACTTAAAATCGCCTTTTGATTGACTATGCTGTTGCTGTCGCCCGCCAGTTCATCATCACGGCTCAGGCGGCAATATAAAGCCGTTATTTTTTCAGACTGTCTTATCAATTCCTGTTCCTCCTTTTCACTCGGACAGTCTGCCAAAACAGAATTGCATACACTGATTATACCG
Organism: uncultured Eubacteriales bacterium; assembly: GCA_958352815.1. Classification (GTDB taxonomy): domain Bacteria; phylum Bacillota; class Clostridia; order Monoglobales; family Monoglobaceae; genus Monoglobus. The sequence goes on along the minus strand of CATWQA010000013.1, from coordinate 9,337 downwards.
TCCATTTTATATTTTGTCAGCCCCTTTCGCAGTGTTTTTGTCGTTTTCCATAAGCTGCAGCAGTTTTGCGGGCAAGGCACGGCTGCCGTCATATATGCCGCAAAAACGGTATTGTGTGCCGCCGTCCTCAAAAGAAATGGTTATGTCAGGAAGTTCGCCGTCAAGCACGCTGTTTGATGTGATTTTTACCTTGTTTTTCTTATCCATTCTTATCCTAATCCTTTCCTTGAAATTTGTGTTTTGAGAGAATAGCAAGCAAAGCGAATGAGTACCCATTCGCGAAAAATCAATTTTGCCCTGCTTGCCGTTTTGGAAGAACAGCAAGCAAAGCAAGTGTAGCCACACACGCACAAAATTGATTTGATTTTTGGGCTATTCCCAAACCCTTTTTTGAAAAATTTTCTTTCTTGCGCCCTCATATAGGGAATCCAAAACGGCGTGAAAAAACAACGCTGCTGAAAAATTTTTTAAAAATATTTGCCGCCCCTCTGCTCAATATCCATCTATTTTGCATATGTTTGTTGCATATTTTCCATTCTCATTTAAGGAGTGCAGAAAATGTTGTTTTAGCAACCTGTTTTGAAAGTATTTTTAGGAAAAATTTTCTCTTTGTCACTACTACTCCTGAAACGAAAATTTTGCCAAGTAATATTGCTACAAAAATGTTTTGCTTTGGGAAATGGTTTTACGCTTTCTATCAATATCCCGAAAAAACACGGGATTTTGTTGTGTTTATTCTAATAATTTTATTATAGCTAAATAAAATAGTTGACAAGCTAAATTTTTTAGTTTATAATATATAATGTATTATTATAATAAGAGGTGGCTTTATGACTATTTCTGAACAGATAAAAATGCTTTGTGCCAGACTGAATATTAGTTCTGCTGAATTAGCCAGACGCTTAGGTCAGTCTCCGCAGAATTTTAGCGGAAAAATGCAGAGAGAAAGTTTTACTATGAATGAACTTGACGATATTGCTGACGCAACAGGGACATCATTTTCAAGAAAGTTTTTATTGCCAAACGGAGAAGAAATATAAAATTATAAGGAGAAATTTGTTATGCCTAATTATAGATTAGGGGAATTGTTTTGCGGCCCCGGCGGAATTGCTTATGGAGCTATAACAGCCAGAATAGAAAATCCTGAGTTTAGAATAGTTCATCAATGGGCAACAGATTATGACCGCGACACTTGCAGTACATATATAAGAAATATATGCCCTGATAATCCGCAGTCAGTAATCCACGAAGATATACGCAGATTAAATATTGACAGATTAGGTGAAATAGATGCGCTTGCTTTTGGATTTCCCTGTAATGATTATAGTGTAGTCGGGGAACAGCAAGGAATGAACGGTATATTCGGGCCGCTCTATCAATATGGTGTCCATACACTTGACCGTTATCAGCCAAGATGGTTTTTAGCAGAGAACGTCGGCGGACTGCGCAATGCAAATGACGGGCAGGCATTAACGAGAATATTAGATGAACTGCGCGCGGCAGGGTACACAATCACTCCCCATTTATATAAATTCGAGGAATATGGTGTTCCACAGGCAAGGCATAGAATTATTATCGTAGGCATCCACAACGATGAAAATGTTGTTTTCCGGGTTCCGTCTCCTGAGCCTTATGCTGATGTTGACAATACCTGCCGACATGCTCTTGAAGTGCCGCCTATTGCTCAGGATGCACCTAACAATGAAAGGGCAAACCAAACCGATATTGTAACAGAACGTTTAAGCCATATAAAACCCGGTCAAAATGCTTTTACGGCTGATTTGCCGGAACATCTGCGTCTAAATGTACGCGGAGCGCAAATAAGTCAGATATATAAAAGATTAGACCCTGACAAACCGGCTTATACAGTTACCGGAAGCGGCGGCGGCGGCACGCACATATATCACTGGGATGAACCGCGTGCTTTGACTAACAGGGAAAGAGCAAGACTGCAAACATTTCCTGATACTTATGTTTTTGAAGGCGGACGGGAGAGCGTACGGAAACAGATAGGAATGGCGGTTCCTTGCGATGGTGCAAGAATAATTTTTGAAGCTATTCTTAATACCTTTGCAGGTATTGAGTATGACTTTGTTGAACCTAATATCAATGAATAGGAGGCGGCAAAATTGTATCGTTCAAATTTTAAAAATGAAGTTTTGCTTAATCCTGTTTCAGAAGGAGCAGAACACTTAAAAATTATAGCTGGATATGCTACGCATACCATGGCTTCTTGGCACTTCTCTGAAATTGAAACATTATATAACCAAGGCATAGAAATAACTTTGATTGTCGGAATGTGTAAATTTGACGGAATAAGTATGTCCGTTCATGAGGGATTTAAAAACCTTATGAGAGAAACATTGCCGAATAATTCTCAATTTCGCTGTCAATACATTTTTAATGCAGCGCCTGTACACTCAAAATTATTTTTATGGGTGAAGAACGGAGAACCATTTTCAGCATTTATGGGCTCTGCAAATTATACACAGGCGGCATTTTCACCGCTTAGAAGAGAAATTATGACGGAATGTAATCCTTTTGAAGCAAATGACTATTTTAATGAAATAGAGCCTGATTCTATATATTGCACGCACGCAGAAATTGAGGACTATGTAACACTTTGCCCGTCCCATCCAATATTAAATGCGGAGGAAGAACCTTTGGTATTGGTTCAAGGTGCAGGCGTATCATCAGTAACACTTTCATTTTTAACAAGAAACGGTGAAGTGGGTGCCCGTTCAGGGCTTAACTGGGGGCAGCGTGACGGCAGAGAACCAAATCAAGCATATATACCGCTGCCAGCAAGAATTGCAAGAACAAACTTTTTCCCTCTTAACAGAAACCATTTTTCAGTGCTTACTGATGACGGAAAACAGTTAATTTTACGCGTAGAACAACAAAACAATAAAGCAATTACTACTCCACTGAACAATTCTTTATTAGGTGAATACTTTAGAAACAGATTGGGGCTGGCGAACGGTGTTTTCATATCAACAGCTGATTTAGAACGGTACGGAAGAACGAATGTAACTTTTTATAAGTTAGATGACGAACAGTATTTTATGGATTTTTCCGTTCAAAGATAGGAGGAAAACTTGTGATAAACTATTGGTGGGTAACGCGTCCTAAAAGACGCCTAAATTCTGTTCCCGAAGTTTTAGCTGCATTGGCAGAAATATCATTAAACGAAGAATGGCAGGGACAAAAAGGAATACATCTTGATTTTGAAGAAGCCTTAGAAGAAGCAAATTTAAAAAGAAAGGGAGACCGGCGGGATCAAACCGGCGGCGGAGCCCGTACATACAAGGCATGGATTTCAAGTTTGGGGTTGATTTTTATTCAGGAATCAACAAAAAAATTAAAACTCACGCTTGCAGGCGAAGCGATTATGAATGGTGAGTCACCTGTTGAAATAATAAAAAATCAAATATTAAAATATCAGTTTCCATCTTCATTTTCAATCAGCAGAAATGTTAATGTTTCACGGCGTTTCAAAATAAGGCCGTTCAGATTTTTGCTTCGGCTTTTAAATGACGACGATATAGAATATCTTACTGAAGATGAAATTGCCAAAATTGTAGTTGTAGAGGCTGAAAACGAAACAGAAATTTGTTATAAAACCATTAAAGAAAAAATATTGCTTTACAGAGATAAAGGTGATGAATGTCTTTCAAAAGACTTTTTTGAACAATATGCACCAAGCAGCGGCAAAGTTAACCCAGAACACCCCTTCAGCCATTTGCTGGATATAGCAAACACCATCGTAAATTGGCTTGAATATACACAGCTTGCGAAGCGTGGTGATGATAAAGCAATAAGAATTATTGAAGATAAACAAAGCGAGGTGAATGCCGTATTATCTACTGTTCCTGCATTTATTGACCGATGTGAACAACATGAATATTTCCAAAGAAAATATGGATTAGACCCCAAACACAGGAAAGATACAAGAAATTTATCTGAAACTAAAACAATAACCGCCAAAATGATTGCCGAACAAAAAATTAAGCAGGCATTTATTACAGAATCGCTGAAAACACCCATTAGTAAAATAACAGATGTTCTGATTGAAAAAATTGCTATTCAAACAGGATTTACAGAAGAAACAGTCGAGGAAAGCCTGCTGAAATTATATCCGCATGGTGCCATAGGAGCTTTTATGACCGAATATTTTGAAATGGCGTTTAAAGGCCGTGATGAGGCTGCAGAATTTGAAAAAGCGACCGTTGAATTATTCAAAAATGTTTTTGGATTTGATGCCAAACATGTAGGCCCGATAGGTCTTACACCTGATGTACTTGTTCTGTCAGACAGTGATGGGTACTGCGGAATAATTGACAACAAGGCTTACAGCAAATATACTATAAGCAACGACCATCATAATAGAATGGTTTATAATTATATTGGCAATCTGAACAATTACTACAGAGGTAAACTTCCGCTTGCATTTTTTTCATATATTGCCGGAGGCTTTGGAAAAAATATAAATAATCAGATAAGGGAAATTGTTAACGAAACTTCTGTAAACGGGAGTGCGATAAGTGTTTCAAACATGATACAGTTAGTTGAAAACTATAATACCGCAAATTATAACCATACCAAAATACGCAGTATGTTTTCTTTAAACAGGCAAATTTTAATGTCTGATTTATAAGGAGGAAGATGCTTAAATGGATAATCATTCTCCGAAAGTCAGAAGTTATAATATGTCGCAAATAAAAAGCACTAACACTAAGCCGGAAGAAATGGTAAGAAAATATCTGTTTTCAAAAGGTTTAAGGTATCGAAAAAATGTGAAAACACTTCCGGGCAAACCGGATATTGTTTTGGCAAAATATAAGACGATTATTTTTGTAAATGGCTGTTTCTGGCACGGTCATAATGGCTGTAAATATTTTGTTATGCCGAAATCTAACACGGATTATTGGAGAGAAAAAATTGAAAAAAACATTGAGAGAGATAGAAAAAATTATAATAATTTAAGTGAATTGGGTTGGAATGTTATTACTATATGGGAATGCCAGCTAAAGAAAAGTGTGTGTAAAAATACACTTGAATACTTGTATTATAATATAATCCGAAATATCAAGGAATAAGTTTGACATTTATATTTTTTGCTCGACAAAATTTTAAGCCATATGAGCGATTGGCAAACAGTGAGTTCATTGCCTATGCCTTGCACTCTGCCCTCCTATTCGCTTAATACAGCTTTTTGGTAGTTATGACAAAAAAGGCTTTGGTTGTATATAAAGAGTGTGAGAATTTTTGAAATGTAGACATTTAGAACCCCATTTTTGAGGGTTTTAATGATGTTACATTGTCACGCCGTTTTTGAGTCTCGAAAACCGCATAAACACTGGTTTAAAAACGCTCTAATTTTCCACTATATATCGCCGAAAATGCCCCAATGATATGCAAGTAAAAAAACAAGCACAATACCCATTTATAAGTATGTGCTTGTTTTCTGTGCATTCCGTTTTGACAGTCTGTCATAAAACTTGTTACTTTACTGTTTTATTAAAGACTGTCAAACTGCGCCGCTCTTATTATATCAATCTTAGTGAGTGATAATGTTCTCTGTGTCCTTATCAAAGAGGTGGATCTTATTAGCGTCAAGACCGATCTTAACCTTGTCACCGTGCTTTGATGTGGAGCGAGGATTAACTCTTGCCGTGAACTCTGTTCCTGCAACCTGGAAGTACAGATATGTCTCAGCGCCCATCATTTCAACCAAGTCGATTGTAACTTCTGTGTTGCAATCGGGAACAGCCGAAACGAAAGCAGGATCGTCATACAGATCCTCGGGTCTGATGCCCATGATAACTTCCTTGCCGTTGTACTTCTTAATCTCAGCTCTGTTGCCCTTACCGTCGGGAAGCTTGATTGAGAAGTTACCGGTTTTAAGATATGTACCATTAGCAGAGCAATCTACAGTAACATTCAGGAAGTTCATCTGAGGCGAACCGATGAAGCCGGCAACGAAGATGTTGCAGGGGTACTGATAGAGGTTTGTGGGAGAATCAACCTGCTGGATGATACCATCCTTCATAACAACGATTCTGGTACCCATTGTCATAGCCTCTGTCTGGTCGTGTGTAACGTATATAAACGTTGTCTGCAGCTTCTTGTGCAGCTTACCGATCTCAGTTCTCATCTGAACTCTGAGCTTTGCGTCAAGGTTTGAGAGAGGCTCATCCATCAAGAATACCTTAGGCGTACGCACGATAGCACGACCCAGAGCAACACGCTGTCTCTGACCGCCGGACAGAGCCTTGGGCTTTCTGTCGAGCAGGTGCTCGATACCCAAAATCTGAGCAGCCTCGATAACCTTCTTCTTGATTTCCTCCTTGGGAACCTTTCTGAGCTTAAGACCGAATGCCATGTTCTCAAACACGGTCATATGGGGATAAAGCGCATAGTTCTGGAAAACCATAGCGATATCTCTGTCCTTGGGAACAACGTCGTTCATCAGCTTATCGCCGATATACAGTTCGCCTTCGGTAATCTCCTCAAGACCCGCGATCATTCTCAAAGTTGTTGACTTACCACATCCGGAAGGACCAACGAAGATTATAAATTCCTTATCTTCAATTTCAAGATTGAAATCCTTAACGGCAGTGAAACCTCCCGTATATGTTTTGTAAATTCCTCTAAGACTTAAACTTGCCATTTCAACATGACCTCCTGATATTATATTTATTCTGAATGGAATTCTGAAATAAATTCAATCACAGGTTTATTTTAACATAATTACTTCAAGAAAAAAAGAGGTTTATTAACCAAAATTGAATTTAAGATTTTAGGCAATTTGCATAGCAAAAGTTTCTGTCCGTTTTTTCGTGGGTAATAATGTACAAAAATCCTCCTTTGACTTGATATATTTTGTCTTTGAGAGTATAATATAATAAAGATATAACTTGCAAAAATTTTCATTAAGTAAAACGGAGTTGATACATATGATAAAGGTTGGCGTTTTGGGCGCGACAGGCTATGCGGGAATTGAGGTTGTGCGGCTGCTTACCGCTCATCCCGAGGCGCAAATTGTCAGGGTTGTTTCCCAGAGCTTTGTGGGGCAGAGGATTTCGGACGTATATCCCAACTTAAAGGGAATATGCGACCTTGAGTGCTGCGCCCTTGATGTTGACGACATTGCAAACAGCTGTGATTTGGTGTTTACCGCCCTGCCTCACGGGGCTTCCAAGACGGTTATTCCCGACCTGTTCGGCAAAGGTCTTAAAATCATCGACCTGAGCGGGGACTTTAGATATAACGACCCTAAGGTCTATGAACAGTGGTACGGCGAGCCACATTCCGCTCCCGAAGTGCTCAGCCAATCGGTATACGGTCTGTGCGAGCTTCACAGGGACGAGATTAAAAAGCACAGGCTTATAGGCAACCCGGGCTGCTACACCACCTGTTCGATTTTAGGGCTTGCCCCCTTGGTTGCCGCAAAAATTGTTGACACCAAGAACCTTATTATTGACGCCAAGTCAGGTGTTACGGGCGCCGGCAGAAGCGCGAGCCTGCCCAACATTTTCTGCGAGGTGAACGAGTCCTTAAAGGCGTACAAGGTCGCTACTCACAGGCACACCTCCGAAATTGAGCAGGAGCTTTCCATATTAGGCGGAGAGGGTATAATCCTGTCATTCACCCCTCACCTGGTACCCATGCAGAGAGGTATTTTGGCGACTTGCTATGCCAACCTAAATAAGCCCATGACAACCGAGGAGCTTGTTGATTTATACAAGGACTTCTTTAAGGATGAGGAGTTCGTTCGGGTATACGAGGCGGGAACTCTCCCGGAGATAAAGCACGTTGCGGGCTCAAACTATGTGGGTCTGGGCATTGTGGCAGACGAGCGGCTTAATCGCGCCGTGGTCGTGTCCTGTATTGATAATCTTGTCAAGGGCGCAGCGGGGCAGGCGGTGCAGAACATGAACCTGATCTGCGGTCTGGACGAGAGAACAGGCCTCAGAGCCGCAGGAATGTATCTTTAAATAACGGAGGGATAAAATTGCAGGAACTGATAAAACGGGCGGGCATACTTATTGAAGCCCTGCCATATATGCAAAAATTTGAAGGGAAAACTATTGTTATAAAGTACGGCGGAAACGCCATGGTAAATGAGGAGCTTAAAAACTCGGTTATGGAGGATATTACCCTGCTTAAATATATCGGGCTTAAGCCTATTGTGGTTCACGGCGGAGGCCCCGACATATCGGCGGCGCTGACAAAATCGGGCAAGCAGAGCAGGTTTATTAACGGACTCAGGTACACCGACAAGGAGACCATGGACATTGCTCAGCAGGTACTCATCGGCAAGACCAATAAGGAGATTGTCGCCCTGCTCAACACAAAAGGCGGCAGAGCTGTTGGAATAAGCGGTATTGACGGCAGCTTTATCGAGTGCAAAAAGCAGGTCACCGAGGTGGACGGCGTTGAGACCGACCTGGGCTACGTGGGGGATATAGTTCATGTTAAGAACTGTATCTTAGACCTGCTGTCCTCCGACCAGTACATTCCGGTTATCGCCCCCATAGGCACCGACGAGGAGGGCAACAGCTATAATATTAATGCGGATACCGTGGCGGCGTCTGTAGCGGCTGCCATACAGGCGGAAAAGCTGGTGCTGCTCACTGATGTTGAGGGCGTTAAGGACGCAAGCGGCAAGATAATATACGAGGCTCACAAAAACGAAATCCACGAAATGATAGAAAGCGGAGTTATCAACGGCGGCATGATCCCCAAGGTTCTGGGCTGCTGCGACGCGATTGATGCGGGAGTTTCGGGCGTACATATTATTGACGGAAGAATACCTCACTGCCTGCTCCTTGAGATTTTCACCAAAACAGGAATAGGCACCCTGATAAAGGGCGACAAATATTAGGATATTTTAATATAAAACGGTATACCGAATTTTGCGATATACCGTTTTTGAATGCTAAAAATCTAATACTATGCAAACGTTAAAACTTTATATATTTGAACTCAGTTATTCGTAGGGGCGCCATTTATTGCGCCCGTGGTACAATGTAAACACTAAAACTTTACTTTTATACTGTGCCCACGTAATTTTATTTATACTTGATAATATAACCTGTCGCCTAGCCCTGTTCCGCCCGCCAGACCCAGGCGGTGTCAGATTTCCCCTTCGGGAAAACCGATTGGGGCTACGCCCCAAACCACTGTATATGCAATTCTGCCATATTGTAATTTTGATAAAGGCTTTGGCGACATTGCCGCCGCAGCTTGGTAGGGCGGAATATGAGCTCGGCATTTGTTTAAAAGGCAAAGCCTTTATCAAAATAATCGAGTTTAAATATATAAAGTTTTA
>CATWQA010000012.1 GCA_958352815.1 uncultured Eubacteriales bacterium | reverse complement strand
AAATACCAAATATTTTATGCCATTTGTAGTTTTCACAAAACTTGAAAAAGTCTCTTTCAATACGCTTTCCTGATAGTAATAGCTGCTTTTTGCTATTTGTAGATGCTGTAAGAGCGATGGCAGTGAATACTTATCTTTCAAGGCATCAATAATCACTGCCTTTTCACGGTTTTTGAGTTCCGTTATATTGATGCCCGGGTCTTTTTTTAATACATTTATTGTTTCCTTTAAAATATCTACTTCCATCTGTAGTTTGTTTAATTGTTCTTGTAATTCCGAAACTGTTGAATCAGTGTGTTTTTCTTCAAGAAGGCTTTCGGTTCGTTTGATTTGTTTTTTTGATGACATAAGTCCTGCAACCCCAAATTTCCGGTATTTCCGATACCATGTATATATACCGGCACGGCTATATCCTATTTCCTTTGATACATATTCTACACCTTCTCCGAGAGAAAAGCAACGGTAAATTGCATCTAATTTTAAATTTATATCCGGATAACGCGGATGAGATGGTGAATTAATGTATTTTTCTTTAATATTATATGGTTTATCAAGTGAGCCATGTTGATTTTGCTTGTTGGCTCTTCTTGCTTTATTCCATTCGTATAGCGTATTTTTTGAAGGATACCCTAACAATTGAACTACTGCCTGTACCGAACCCAGTCTTTCGAACTCTTTTAAAGCTCGTTCTTGTTGTTCTTTTGTATACATTGTTCTACTCCTTTCGGAGTCCAAGAATATGTCCGCACCCCCGCCCTACTCTTGGATTATTAGCATAAATTAGTCCAAGAATATGTCCACACCCCAGCCCCAAAACGAATCATTATAAATGCCTCCTTGTATTATAGTTCTGTAAACAATTCGCTTAACGAAATTCCAAGACCGTCTGCAATTTTCTTTATATTACAAATTGATATATTCCTATGTCCCGCTTCGCCAGAAGCAAAATAAGTTCTGTCCATTTCAATGCTTAAAGCAAATTTTCTTGGCTTAAACCGGTTATGTTACGTAATGCTCTAATCCTGTCACCTAAATCTTTAGTAATCAATTAAAACACCTCCATAGGGTATATTATACAAGTAAACGGACTTTGCGACAACGGATTATAAGCAACATATTTAAGTGGTAATTTTATAAAACAAAGAATAATATATATTTTGAATAAATAATAATATGCGAGAAATAAAATATAAACAGTGTAGTCTAATGCTTTGTGAAATTGACAGAGATTTTGTAAAATTTTATTAATGAGGGGGTAATTGGATGAAAAGTGTTGAAAAAACATCGCTTTTGTTGTATAATGAAAGGTATAACATAGGAGGTGTTTTTATGGATAGAATTACTCAAAGTATGATGGATGCATTTAAGGCAGATTTAAATATTGGGATAGACGATATATCGCCACTATTTGAATACTTTTCAAACTATTGTGTTGTAAATAATGTTTGACTTGTTAATATCACTTAATCAAACCATATCAGTGAAATTCGTTTTAATCCAGACCAAGACATCAACGTCTTTTGACAATACAGAAATATCTAATTTATTGACATATTCAAAGCTTTTCTTTGGTGATGATGATTCTATTTTTCATACCCCTGAAATGCAAAAGTTTATTGAACTAAAAAATTATATATTTAGCAAGGGTAACAAACTTAAAAAGAATCCTGAACTACTGTTATATTATGTAACATTAGGCACTTGGATAGATGATGCCAATCTTGAGGCAACAATTTCAGTTGGTAAGGAGGCACTTAGAACAACAAACTTATTTTCAAAGATAGATTTTGTTCCTTGTGGTTCAGCAGAAATTCAATCACTGTATAGAAAAACTAAAGCAAAATTGTCAGCTACATTCAGATTTGAAAAAAGAATTACCATGTATTCAATCAGCGACGAAGAAGTGGGATATAGCGGAGTTGTTCCTTTTAGAGAATTTAAAAAACTTATTTTGGAGGACACGGGCGTTGCAAAACCTGTTTTTGAGGACAATATAAGGGATTATCTAGGACCAAATCCCGATGTCAATAAAAGTATATGCGAAACGATTTTATCAGGCAATGTAAATGCTTTTAGTATGCTTAATAATGGAATAACAATAGTAGCATCTAGCATTTCTTTGCCAGGAGATATTGCCACTATTGAGGACTATCAAATTGTTAATGGATGTCAAACGAGTAATATTTTGATAGACAACATGGATTTATCCGATAACATAGATGATCTAATTATACCAATAAGAATTATAGCAACCAAAGACGAAAACCTAAAAAATGAGATTACTAAAGCAACGAATAGTCAGACTGCCATCAAAAAAGAACAACTAGAAGCTTTATCTACATTTCAAAAAAATCTTGAAGAGTATTACAAAACATACACCGGAGATGAGGCATTAGTTTATGAAAGAAGAACGGGGCAATATAGAGATAGTGATATTCCTAGGAATAGAATTGTTACTATCCCAACACAAATAAAAACAGTCGCAGCAATGTTTTTAAATGAGCCTAGTGCCGTATCAGGACAATATGGTACAGTGGCGAAAAGAGTTGGTAATAAGATATTTAAGACATCAGACAAGCTAATTATGTACTATGTAAGTGCATTGGCTTTATACAAGATTGAGTGCTTGTTTAAAGCGAATAAAATTGATAAAAAGTACAGAAGAAGCAGGTATCATGCTATGATGCTTTTTAGAATTATAATGTCTGATGAGGAATTGCCAAGATTTAATCAAAAGAAAATGGAAAAGTATTGTCAAAAATTATTAGATACATTAAAAGATGATGCTAAGTGTGAAAAGATATTCAAAACTATCGTTGATTATATTGTTTCAAAGGGTGAAGAGATTGATATTGAAAACAGAAAAAGTTTTGAAAGAAAAGAAACTACAGATTATCTGCTTCAAAGACAAGATGAAATCATTGAATATCTAAAAAATAATGGAGTTCAACTCGATTAACTCTGAGTACATTTTGAGTACAAAAATATCTACAAATCAAAATAAAGCAGATAAAAACACAAAATGTATTCAATATAATCACGATAAAAAAGGAAAACCGCAACGATTAACTTCCCCTAAGTCGAGTGGGAATAAAACGAAAAATCCCCGAAAGCCTTGAAAATATAGGGTTTTCGGGGTTATTTTTATAATTCATCTATATCATTCATTCCATATTGAAAACATTTAATTTTTATGATATAATTCATATGTACATCTGGATGAATGGTGATATTCATGAAAATAGAAACGGGATAAAGTTTGTTCTATTCATGGCTAAGGCATGTTAAAGAATGTCGATAGTTCAGATAAATTGGAATGTGTCACCTCAATGGACTTTTTTGCATAAAGATGAATTGAATGGGCTGATTAAGGTCGATGCAGTGGATATGGATACACAGATAAAATCCGAATAAATACAAAAAATACTAAGCAAATATATTTAGTGCATAAAAACTTTGACGAATGGAGGGGTCATAATGGGATTAATGAACAATGCAAGTACAGCGTCTCTATGGCGGGGCTATGAATATTATATCAACAAGCATGTGCGGAATTTTAAAAAAATTGATGATACAAAGTTCCAATGCAATGCTTTGGGCAGCGGAAGTGCAATATATGATGTATATATAGATACTGAGCATATACGGAAATCACATTGCAGCTGTCCGCATGCCAATGGAAGAAGGATAATTTGTAAGCATATGATAGCGTTATATTTTTCGGCATTTCCTAATGAAGCAATTCAATACAAAAAAGATATTGATGAATACGAAAAACAAGAAGAAGAGTATTATAATGAACTTGAAGAGAGAGTTATAAAATATGTAAGGAGCCTATCGAAAGCCGAATTGCAGCAAGAGTTTTTAGAAATATTGTTTGATGGCAGTGAGTGGGTATTTGATAGATTTGTGGATGAACATATTGGTTGGGATATTTAACTGATTTCAATAGGTTATAGAATGGAGGTGGGGATTATGTCGATGATTAAAGTTGAGGATTTGACATTTTCGTATTCTTCAAGTTATCATGAAATTTTTGAAAATGTGAATTTTCAAATTGATACTGATTGGAAGCTGGGATTTGTGGGCAGAAACGGTAGGGGAAAGACCACTTTCCTTAATCTTTTGCTGGGTAAACATGAATACAGCGGGCGTATTATATCATCTGTTAAATTTGACTACTTTCCCTATCAAGTAGCCGAAGCGTCTCGTATGACAGAGGAGATACTCCATGAAGTGTGTCCTCTTGCGGAGGAATGGGAACTCATGCGTGAGCTTTCATATCTTGATGTGTCAAGCGAGGTTTTATACAGACCCTTTGAAACCCTGTCAAACGGAGAACAGACGAAGGTTTTACTTGCAGCGTTATTCTTAAACGAGAGGAACTTCCTCTTGATAGACGAGCCCACAAACCATTTAGATATGCAAGCAAGAGAAATTGTTGCAAAATACTTGAATCGGAAAAAAGGATTTATTCTTGTATCTCACGACCGTCGTTTTCTTGACGGATGTGTGGATCACATTCTTTCTATTAACCGCACGAACATTGAAGTGCAGAGCGGAAATTTCTCCTCCTTTATGGAAAACTTTGAGCGTAAGCAAGAATTTGAGAGTTCTAAAAATGACCGTCTTAAGAAGGATATTAAGCGTTTGCGGGTTGCGTCTAAGCGTACTTCAGCCTGGTCGAACCGCACAGAAGCGGCAAAGTTCGGCAGCGGTCCTGTTGACCGCGGCTTTGTCGGACACAGAGCCGCCAAGATGATGAAGCGTTCTAAAACCATTGCAGCAAGGCGTGAGAAAGCAATTGAGGAAAAATCAACATTGCTGAAAAACACAGAAACGGCAGAGGATTTGAAGATATATCCGCTGACTTACCATTCGGACACACTTGTTGTGTTTTCGGAAGTTTCTGCTATATATGACGGCAGGGCAGTTTGTGAGCCTACTTCTTTTTCGGTTAAGCAAGGCGAACGGGTTGTTCTGGATGGAAAGAACGGAAGCGGCAAAAGCAGTTTACTTAAGATTTTAGCGGGACAGCCTGTTGAGCACACAGGAAAGATTGAAATTGCGTCAGGACTAATTTTATCATATGTGCCCCAGGATACCTCTGATTTACAGGGCACGCTAACCGAATTTGCAGAAGAGAACCGAATTGATGAGTCACTTTTCAAAACAATTCTTCGCAAGCTGGATTTTGAACGCGTTCAGTTTGAAAAGGATATCAAAGATTACTCAGGTGGGCAGAAGAAGAAGGTGCTGATAGCAAAAAGCCTTTGCCAAAGGGCTCATCTGTACCTGTGGGATGAACCGCTGAATTTTATTGATGTCTACTCCCGTATGCAGATTGAAAATCTGATTTTAGAGTTTCAGCCCACAATGCTGCTTATAGAGCACGACGCCGCTTTTAGAGAGAATGTGGCAACCAAGAGAATTGTACTAAACCACCAAATTGTCTGAATAGATTTCACTTTTGAGAACATACTAAAAGCATGTTAATACGTTATATAATTTATGGTCTGCTGGGAATGAACATGGAAATTTTTTGGACCGGCATTTCTCAGTTGAATACCGGTTCAAAAAACCTCGTTGGACATACTTCGATTTGGATGTTTTTTATATACGGGCTTGCAGTTTTGATTATGGAGCCTATACACAACTTGATTGCGGCTCAGAATTGGTTTTTAAGAGGCTGTGTTTGGACAACAGTAATATTTGTCATCGAATTTACAACCGGGTTAATTCTTCGCTTGCTTAACATAGAAGCATGGCGTTACGACGGCGCCTTTTCGATTTTAGGGCTTATACGTCTTGATTATGCTCCCGTGTGGTTTGCTGTCGGGTTGATTTTTGAGAGGCTCCACAATTTGCTTGTAACTTATCAAATCGGCTGATATTAACCGTTTATCATTCTGTTTATGTCTGTTCGCAGTCGTTTAATTATTCTCTTTTCAAGACGGGATATATACGACTGCGAAATACCCAGCAGGTCAGCAACCTCCTTTTGGGTCATCTCGTCTCCATCGTTATTAATTCCGAAGCGCAGCTCGACTATATTTCTTTCTCTTCCCGAAAGTTTATTCATAGCAAGATGCAGCAGTTCCCTGTCCGTCTGTTCTTCAATATTTTTCTGAGTTATATCCTCGTCTGTACCCAGAATGTCGGAGAGGAGCAGCTCGTTTCCGTCCCAATCCACATTGAGGGGCTCATCGATTGATACCTCAATTTTGTTGTTATTATTTTTTCTGAGATACATAAGTATTTCATTTTCGATACACCTTGAAGCATATGTCGCAAGCTTTATATTTTTTTCGGGCTTGAACGTATTAATTGCCTTTATAAGCCCGATTGTACCGATTGAAATCAAGTCCTCAATACCAATCCCGGTGCTGTCGAACTTTTTTGAGATGTATACAACCAGTCTTAAATTTCTTTCAATCAGAATTTTTCTCGCTGCTTTTTCTTGATTTTCATCGCTGAGCATTCGGGTCCAGTACTGTTCTTCTTCCCGACTTAGAGGAGGAGGAAGGGTGTCGTTTCCGCCTATGTAATAAACCCTTCCTGCACGACGATTTACAAATCTTAAGTAGAAATTCCATACAAGCTTCTTTAGCTTTTGATACATTAAAATGCCCCCTATTTTTAATTAAATTATCATTTTCTGTGAATGCTTCCGGCGGAGCTACGCCGTTATATAAACCGTCATCGGAAAAACTGTTCTTAATAAATCCCACATAGAAATCATTGTTTAATCTTAAATCACCCTGACTTTTATTAACAAGGTTTTCGGGAGAGTAAATCGGTATGTATTCCCCACAGCCATCAGAAGCTGTTTTAAAATTTACAAATCTTTGGCTCTCTCCGAAAAAATCATGATTTACTAAAATAACAGGCTTTCCGCTTATGGGCTCTTTTAGCTCACACCCGGTATCGAGCAAAATTTTGGCGTTAATTTTTTGCCCTTGAACTGTAAATTCTACCTCGTGAATTATTTTATCTTTGGAAAAGTTCCTTTGAAACACGGAAATATATATTTTAATAAGTATAACCGTAAGTATTGTTGACGCTGCAAGCAATTTAAGATTTACATCAAAATACGGAACACCGTTTGAAACAAACCCGGAAAATTGAAATACGGCAATGCAGGAAAGCCCGCAGGTCCAAAAAGACACACCGAAAAATACCGCCAGTTTTTTCACAAGCTCTGAAACTCTTTTGCATTTATAAAATACTATAACAAACAGAATTGAAAATGATATTTTCCCAATGACGGTATATAAAAGCTCTGTATGGGGGAAAAACGCCGTTACAGAATAGAGAGCGGAAACGATGCCGCCGATAATGATGCGCATTAATTTTGCGCCGCTTTTTGTTATAACAGATGTGCAAAAAATAATCGCTGTATTGATTAAAAAGTTGCTTAAAAACAGAACGTCAATATAAATTGTCATTGCTTATCACCTAAGTGATATTATAATATTTTATCAGGGAAAAATATGTCAAAACTAAAACCGAAAAAATATTTAATATAAAAAACACGAAGCAGGCGGAGGGGGGAGGAGCCGTGCTTCGTGCCGGGTGAAAAACAAAATTAATATTTCTTGATACCTATATCATGTCTAAAGTGAGCGTCTTTAAAACTGATAACATCTACGTACTTATAGGCTTTTTCTATTGCGTCGTCCAAATTATCGCCAAGTGCGGTAACGCCCAAAACTCTGCCGCCGTTGGTGAGAATGTCCATGCCCTCGGTCTTTGTTCCCGCGTGGAAAACTATTGCACCCAGGCTTTCGGCCTGTTTAATACCATCGATTTTGTAGCCCTTTTCGTAAGACTTGGGATAACCGCCGGACGCCATAACAACGCATACGCAAGCGCCGTCATCCCACTCGATGTTAATATCCGCAAGGTTCTCATCGATTACCGCATTAAATATATCATACAGATCCGTTTTAAGTCTGGGCAAAACCACCTGAGTTTCAGGGTCTCCAAACCGACAGTTGTATTCGATAACCTTTACGCCGTCTGCCGTTTTCATCAGACCGAAGTACAGCACGCCCTTAAAGGTTCTGCCCTCAGCGTTCATTGCATTCATAGTCGGAATGAAAATATTATTCATGCACTCGTCTGCAACCTCGTCAGTGTATATTCTGCTGGGAGAAAAGGTTCCCATACCGCCTGTGTTGGGACCCTCGTCATTATCATAGGCGCGCTTGTGGTCTTGAGCTGAAACCATGGGCTTCATAGTTTTGCCGTCTGTAAACGCCAGAACAGATATTTCAGGACCCGTCAAAAATTCTTCAATAACAACCTTTCCGCCGGCAGCACCAAAAATCTTATCATCCATAATTTCATGGACGGCGTTTTCGGCTTCTTCAAGAGTTTTGGCGATAATAACGCCCTTGCCCAAGGCAAGACCGTCAGCCTTAACTACAACCGGGAACTTATTCTCATTTTTTATATATTCTATTGCAGAACCGCTGTCCTCAAAAATTTCATATTGAGCTGTGGGAATGCTATACTTCTTCATAAGCTCCTTTGAAAACGCCTTGCTTCCCTCGATTATGGCAGCCGCTTTGTTGGGGCCAAAGGCTCTAAGACCTGCTGCCTCAAAAGCGTCAACAGCACCGGCGGCAAGTGGGTCGTCAGGTGCAACAACTGTCAAATCAATACTGTTTTCCTTTGCAAAAGCAGTGAGCTTATCAAATTCCATAACTCCTATCGGCACACACTCGGCAAGCTCAGCTATGCCGCCGTTACCCGGAGCACAATAAATTTTGTCAACCTTTTCGCTTTGCGACAGCTTCCATACGATTGCATGTTCTCTGCCGCCGCCTCCAACAACAAGTACTTTCATATTAAATCTCCTCACTTTGTTTTTAGATATTTACATTTTACATGAACAGGGTACATTTTTCAATAGTTTTTGAAAAATTTTCAAAAAAATTACACGGCAATACCTAAGTAAAGCCGTGTATTATAGATTAGTCAGATGTGTAAGGCATCAAAGCGATCTGTCTTGCTCTCTTTATAGCAACAGTGAGCTGTCTCTGATGCTTTGCGCAGCAGCCGCTGATTCTTCTGGGAAGAATTTTAGCGCGCTCTGTAACGTATCTTCTGAGCTTTGCAACATCCTTGTAATCGATATGGTCCACCTTATCTACACAGAATGAGCAAACCTTTCTCTTCGGACGTCTGCCGCGGGGTCTGTCATTTCTTCTTTCTTCAGCCATTATAATACCTCCATAACTTTAAATTTTAAAAAGGAAGATCGTCGTCAATTTCAGACATAGGAATGAATTCTTCATCCTCTAAGCCCTCCGGCATTGACTGCGCAGGAGCCGGTGCGGCATACTGCTGTGAACTGCGAGCAGGAGCACTCTGCTGCGGAGCCTGTTGGTATCCGCCCTGATATTCCTGTCTTGCTTTCTTTGTTTCACCAAAGTTGATCTCGTTTGCCACTACCTCGGTAGTATAATTCTTTCTCCCGTCTTGACCTTCCCATGATCTGGTCGAAATACGACCGGAAACAATCACCATCATGCCCTTTGTGAAATACCTGCCTAAAAATTCGGCTTGGTTTTGCCACGCAACGCAGTTGATGAAATCCGTCTGCCTGTTCTCTCCGTATCCGTTATCAACAGCAACGGAAAAGCTGCAGACTGCCCGTCCTGTGCTCGTGTGTCTTACTTCGGGATCACGCGTGAGTCTACCCATTAGGATTACCTTGTTAATCATAATTAGTCCTCCTCACGTCTAACAACGATACTTCTCATAACGCCGTCTGTAATACCGTAAACACGCTCAAGCTCTCTCGGGAATTCAGGACCGGATTTAAAGTTAACCAGTACATAATAACCCTCGTTCATGAAATTGATCGGATAAGCCAGCTTACGCTTGCCCCATTCATCGACGCTTTCGATTTCGCCATGCTTTTCAATCAATGACTTAAACTTTTCAAGTAATGCAGAGATTTCTTCTTCGGTCTTAGAAGCATCCAAAACCATAATAGTCTCATACTTGTTGATATGTTCTGCCATTTTTGTCACCTCCTTCTGGACTCTGACCCCTACCTACGTAGGAGTAAGGAGTTGTATATAACTGATTTATACAACTTTATCATTATAAGATATTTTTGGAATATTGTCAAGGCTTTTATGCGCAACATTCATTTAACAAAATTAAAAATTTTTTGAAAATTTTATAGTAATTGTGCACAAAAAATAACGTGTTTTTTTATACAATAAATTTTGAAATTTTAATTTACAACTTATCTGTTTCTGTGATAAAATAGAACTGTTCAGGAGGTGCGTTATGAGTAACATCAGTGATAATTTTACATTAACCCTCGGCCGTCAATTCGGTTCCGGCGGAAGGAAAATTGCCAGGAAGGTGGCGGACATGCTCGGAATTGAATTTTATGACAAAAACCTTATCGCGATTGCAGCAAAGGAGAGCGGCCTGTCCGAAAACCTGTTTGACGGTATTGACGAAAAGCCTACAAACAGTTTGTTGTATTCTCTTGTTATGGGGCTTCAGTCGGATAGGAGCAGTTCATTTTATAGGTACGGCGACATTCTTAATTCGGACACTATTTTCAGGATACAGTCTCAGGTTATTGAGGACTTAGTCAGTGACAAGTCCTGTGTTGTTGTGGGCAGATGCTCTGACTATGTTCTGAGAAACAAAAAGAACGTACTGAATATATTCATTCATGCAGACGAGGAGTTTAAGCTTGAACGCGTTATGCGGATTTACAAGCAGAGCGAAAAGGAAGCCCTCGAGACCATGAAAAAGACAGATAAGAAGAGGAGTAACTACTACAACTTCTATACAAACCAGGAATGGGGAAACGCTTTAAATTATCATCTGTCTCTTAACAGTGCGGCGCTGGGGATTGACGACAGCGCAAAGCTTATATGCGATTTTGTTAAAATGAAGTTTTCCGATAAGTAAACAACGGCGGCTTAATTGCCGCCGTTGTTTACTTTGTACTCCATAATATAATCATCCATAACGTAGCCGCCGCCAATATCAGTAATTGCGGTGTCGGCTTGTTTAAAGCCAAAGGCGGTGTATGTGAGTATTGCCTTTTTGTTGTTCTTGTTCACCGTTAAATAAAAGGTACTGTACCTATCTGAGTAATTTTCAAGTACTGTTTTAAACAGGCTGCTTGCAATTCCCTGCCTTTGATATTCGGGAAGCACATATATTTTGCTTACAAACAGCTTTTCCTGTTCGGGTTTAATTCCGCAGTATGCGATAATCTTTTGGTTTTTAACCGCAATATAATAGACATATCCGTTTTGTGATATATCGTGTCTGATTACGTCAGCACTCTGGTATCTGTCTATCATATACTCCACTTGTCCGTCGGGAAGCAGCTCATCATATGTGTCGTGCCAAGTTATCTCAGCACAGCGGGCAATTCCCTGTACGTCCGCATCGTTTTTTGCTGTTGTAATAACATAATCCTGCATAGTCATTCCTCCAAAATTAAATTTCAACCCGCCAGTTAAGGGCTTTACCCAAGGTTACTTCGTCTGCAAACTCCAGCTCTCCGCCTACAGGCACGCCGTGAGCAATCTTTGTCACCTTAACTCCAAAGGGTTTAAGCAGCTTTGAAATATACATTGCGGTGGCCTCTCCCTCAAGGTTTGGATTGGTTGCCATTATAACCTCTTTTATATCATCCTTTGCGACTCTTTCCAGCAACTCCTTTATCCGTATATCGTCGGGGGACACATTGTCCATAGGCGAAATAGCACCGTGGAGCACATGATAAACTCCTTTATATTCGTTTGTCCGTTCCATCTGCATTACATCTCTGGGGCTCTCCATAACACAGATTATACTGTGGTCACGAGTAGGAGAGGCGCATATGTCGCAAAGGTCACCTGCCGCTAGATTTTGGCAAACACTGCAATATTTTATATTCTTTTTGGCGTTTATAATCGAATTTGCCAATTTTTCAGCCTTTTCATACGGCAAGTTTATTACGTGAAATGCAAGCCGCTGCGCTGTTTTACTGCCTATGCCCGGCAGCTTGTGAAATTCTTCGATAAGCTCCCTTAACGGAGCCGCATATTGTTCCATTATATTTATTCCTTTCTGTCACTCAAACTAAAATATAGTAAGTTTATCTTTAAGCCCCGAAAAACGCCGCTGTACATTATTATTGCTGATGTATGATGCCATAGCGTTTTCCTGCCCAACCAGAACAACAAGCGATTTTGCCCTGGTGATTGCCGTATAGAACAGGTTCCTTGTCATAAGCAATCTATGAGCGGGAAACATGGGCATAACCACAACGTCAAACTCGCTGCCCTGGCTTTTGTGAACAGTAATAGCGTACGCCGGTTCAATCTCATCAAGAAGCAGAAAATCGTACACAACAAACTTATCATCATATTGAACGGTCAGCTTTTGGTCTCGCTTGTTTATATCCACAATAAAACCCACATCGCCGTTAAATACACCAACGCCCTTTTCGTTCCCTCGCTGCCATTCAAGCTGATAGTTGTTCTTAATTTGCATGACTTTATCGCCCAGTCGAAAAACGCAGCGGCGAGTTGTATGCTCGGGTTTGTCAGGCGAAGGAGGGTTGAGGCAGTTTTGCAATATAACATTCAGACTGTTTACGCCAAACAGTGATTTTCTGGTAGGGGTCAGCACTTGTATTTGGGATATACTGTTGAACCCGTAATATTCAGGCAGCCTGCGAACGCACAAATCCGCAATAGTGTTAGGCAGCTGCGCCGGGTCATCACGATGGATAAAGAAGAAATCGTTATCGGCGTCGTTGAGCAGCGGCTCCTGACCGTTATTAATTCTGTGGGCGTTGACAACAATCATGCTTTCTTCAGCCTGCCTGAATATTTCCGTAAGTTTAATGCACTGTATGCTGTCGCTGTCTATTATATCCTTTAGGACGTTGCCCGCCCCCACGGAGGGAAGCTGGTCACTGTCCCCAACCATTATCAGCCTTGTGCCGGAGGAAAGAGCCTCCAGCAGGCTTTTCATCAACAGAATATCCACCATGGACATCTCGTCAACAATCAGCACATCGCAATCAAGAGGATTTTCGGCATTTCTGGCAAAGCAGTTGCCGACCTCGTCAATCCCCGGGGTTATCTCCAAAAGCCTGTGAATTGTTTTGGCTTCACATTTACACACCTCGGTCATTCTCTTCGCCGCCCGCCCTGTGGGGGCTGCAAGCATAACCTTGTTGCGCTCGATTTCCATTGCGTTTATAATTGTGTTAATTATTGTAGTTTTACCTGTTCCGGGGCCTCCCGTTATAACAAGCACGGCGCTCTCAAACACAGCGCGAACCGCGTCCCGCTGATTTTCGGTAAGTTCTATATTATCTCTCATTTGCGCCTTGTCAATGAGCCTGTCAATCTTTTCAATATCGGTATCGAAAACAATTCCTGACATATGTATCAGCCTGTGAGCAACAAAACGCTCTGCATCATAAAACATCTTTAGGTATATAGCGTCAAAATCACCATGGTTTTCGGAAATTAGCTCGCCGTTTAATATAAGCTCGGAAAGAGCGTCCTCAACAGGTCCCTGCTCAACGTTAAGAGCTTCAACTGCCTGTGCAATAATAGCGTACCGCGGGAGGAAGGTGTGTCCGTTAAGAAAGGAAATATGCTTCATAAGCGCCTTTATTCCCGAGGACAGCCTAACAAAGGATTTCTTCTCAAACCCCAGAGACATGGCGATTTCATCGGCTTTGTCAAAGGTAATCCCGTCAATCTGATCCGTGAGAACATAGGGATTATTTTGTATAATAGGTATAGCTCCGGTTCCGAAAACCTTATAAACCTTGACAGCAGAAGAGGGGGAGAGCCCGAATTGCTGCAGATACATAACAATCTGTCTTACGCCGATTTGCTCCACGAACGCCTTGTAAATTGCATCGACCTTTTGCCGGGTCAGACCCTTGATTTCAAGGAGCTTTTCGTGATTATTTTCGATTACGTCAAGAGCGCCGTCTCCGAATTTCTCAACGATTTTCTTCGCCGTTGCTTTGCCCACATAGGGAATAATCCCGGAGGCTAAGTATTTTTCGATTTCAGCCTCGGTGGTAGGCATAACACGCTCGATATATTCAACCTTAAATTGGTCGCCGTATTCAACATGGGTTGTCCATGAGCCTGAGGCAATTATGTTTTCGCCCTCGGCAATGTTGGGCATTATTCCGATCATGGTTACAAGCTCGCCTATGCAGGAAACATCACAAACCGCATAGCCGTTGGCTGAATTATAAAATATTACGGTTTCAACAGTTCCTTCAAGCTTTATCATTGCCCGGACACCCCCTTAAATAACCTATACTAATTATATCCTAACAGCTTTTTTATATCAACACAATAAATTAAATTATTCTAAATTGTAATAGAATTTTAATAAAAAATTACTGGAAATAAAACAGAATAGAGGCTATAATATAGATATAGATTATTGCACAAAATAAAAGTTTTGTGCAATGTAGAGGAAGATAATCGGAGTGATATTATGGATAACATCAAGAACGCACCTGAACCGCTGCATTCGTATCTTATATACCTTGAAAGCATTTTAGGAAGGTCGCCCAAAACAGTTGATGAATATTTTTACAGCATCAGAACTTTCTATAGGTTTTTAAATATTCATTTCGGACTGACTGAAAATGTTGAATTTGAACAAATTGAGATTGATAACGTTGACATTGAGCTACTTAAAAAGGTTGACTTAAATCTTCTTTATGAATACGCCAACTTTTTAAATCGTCAGCTTGGCAACAAGGCTCGGTCACGGGCAAGAAAGTTTTCGGCTTTGAAATCATATTTTAAATATCTGCACAACAAGGTTAAGCTCCTTGATGAAAACCCTGCCGCCGAGCTTGATTCAATTAAAATTGAAAGTCAGCTGCCAAAGTATTTTACTTTGGAGGACAGTTTGGGCTTACTTGGAGCAGTTGATGAACGAAATTACGAACGTGATTACTGTATATTAACACTCTTTCTAAACTGCGGTATGCGTTTAGCTGAATTGGTTAATATAAATATCACTGATATTCAAGGTGATAAGCTGGTTGTTGTAGGTAAAGGCAACAAGGAGAGAACCGTGTACCTAAATCAGGCATGTCTTGACGCCTTAAATTCCTATATGGAGGTCAGAAATAAGATAAGCCCGGAATACCGTGACAGGAACGCACTGTTCTTGTCCGAGAGAAATAAACGCATAAGCCGCCGCACAGTTCAGTACACTGTCGAAAAGTACGTGAAAAAGCTGGGGCTTGACCCTCACAAATATACAACTCACAAGCTGCGCCACACTGCCGCGACGCTTATGCACCAATCAGGGGTAGACATCAGAGTTTTACAAGAAATTTTAGGCCATAAGCAGCTCAGCACTACAGAAATTTACACCCATATTAACAATGCCGAAATGCGTGACGCAATTTCAAAAAATCCTCTCGCAAATGTGAAGCCTGATAAAAATAATTAAGCAAACAGAACGCTTATCTCGTTCTGTTTGCTTTTAGCTTTGAAGATCTTCCCACTCGGCATAGTACTGCTCCAGATTATTATTCTGATTTTGAAGCTCCGTGGTCTTTTCTGTCATGAGTACATAGTCGGAAAAGACTTCGCTTTTGGTCATTTCTTCTTCCAACTGGGAAATCCTTTCCTCCGCTTCTTCAATCAGCTTTTCGAGCTGAGAGATCCTTTGCTTTCGCTGTGCCTCTGCTCTGCGCTGCTCCTTTGAACGGTAGTTTCCGCCGTGGCTGTT
The DNA here is from genome assembly GCA_958352815.1 of uncultured Eubacteriales bacterium. GTDB lineage: Bacteria > Bacillota > Clostridia > Monoglobales > Monoglobaceae > Monoglobus. The sequence goes on along the minus strand of CATWQA010000012.1, from coordinate 30,426 downwards.
GGTTTTTGCGGTTTGCACCACAGCAGGCTCCTCGGCGCTCTTTTTCTGTTTCAGCCATTCCTTGCGCTGCTTATAGTATTCATAGTTGCCGTCAAACACCATAAACCCGTCCTTGGTCATCTCAACTATTTTAGTAGGGACTTTATTAAGCAGGTATCTGTCATGGGATACAAATATCAAGGTCCCGTCATAGTCGCTCATTGCCTGCTCCAAAATTTCTTTTGAGGGCAGGTCAAGATGGTTGGTCGGCTCGTCAAACAATATCACGTTTGATTTTTCAAGCATGATAATACAAAAAGCCAGCTTCGCACGTTCGCCGCCGCTTATAACCTTAACGGGCTTATAAACATCCTCTCGAGTCAGCCGCACGTTGCCCAGGACTCGCCTGATGCGCGCCTCCGGTATACGGGGAAACCTGTCCCACAATTCGTCAATAGCTAATTTTTCAGGATTAAGATTTAAATTTTCCTGCTCATAATAGCTTATTGAGGTATTCTTTCCCCAGGTCACGGTTCCGCTTTTATGGGGAATAATCCCCTGTATGGTCTTTAAGAATGACGATTTGCCGATGCCGTTGCTGCCAATCAGTGCGATTTTATCGCCGCGCTTAACGCTGAAATTAATATTATCACATATAGTTCTACTTTCCTCACCAACGGAAATGTCAAGCCCCTCAACGGTGAGCACATCCTTATAGGGTTCCTTAACCGTCTCGAACTTTAGCTTAATCGGCTTTATATCAGCTTCGGGCTTTTCAATAAGCTCCATGTTTTCAAGAGCCTTTACCCTTGATTTTGCGCTGCTTGAAGTTGAGGCTCTGGCAAGATTTTTGTCAACATATGCTTGAAGCTTGGCAATCTCCTCCTGCTGGGCGTCATACTCCTTTTGCTGCAGCGCCTTCCGTTCTTCTTTCAAAACAATATACTTTGAGTAGTTTCCCTTATAAGAGTACAACCTGCCTCGCTCAATTTCAAACATATTGTCAACGGTTGTATCAAGGAAATATCTGTCGTGGCTCACAATCAGCAGCGAGCCTTTATAGGATGTAACCAAATAATTTTCAAGCCAATCAAGAGTTTTAAAATCCAGGTGATTGGTAGGCTCGTCAAGAATAAGCAGGTTCGGCTCTTCAAGGAGCAGAGCGGCAATTGCCAGGCGGGTCTTTTCACCGCCTGACAGAGTGCTGATTTGGGTATCGAGCTCCTTATCTGAGAAGCCGAGACCGTTTAGAACGGTCTTTATTTTAACGTCAATGTTATATCCGTCACGGCTCTCAAAATACGCCTGTTTTTTTGAGTATTCAGACATAAGAGCCTTGTATTCGGATGAATTGTGCTCCGAAATGCTTAGCATTTTTTCTTCCAACCTGCGCATGTCGTCTTCCAGACTTAACAGCTCGGCAAACACATTTCTCATTTCCGCAATAATTGTAGAGCTTCTGTCAAGACCGCTGTTTTGTTTAAGGTACCCTATTGAAAGGTCGGGACGCTTATATATTTGACCGCCGTCATAATCAAGCTCATCCATGATAATGCTGAGCAAAGTTGACTTTCCTGCTCCGTTTACGCCAATAAGACCATAATGAGTATTCTCCTCTATAGTCAAGCTAATATTCCGCAGTATTTGATTTTCGCCAAAGCTCTTATTCAGATCGGAAATTGAAATTAACATGTTTCGTATTCGTATCCTGCCTTAATCAGTTCGATATTTTTATCTGCAAGCTCCGCTCTCTTTGGCGGTGTGTGTTCCTTTACGCTTGCGTATAAATCTTCAATGGAGAAAAGCTCCTCCCTTGCTTTCATATAAGCCCCGGTCATAACCATGTTGCCGAGGGTGGGCTGACCGAAATCCTCAGCAATTTTCATCGCCGGTATGTATACAACCTTTACGTCTGTTCTCTCAACATTTGTATCAATAAGAGAGCTGTCCAGAACTATGAGACCGCCGGGCTTTACTTTGCCCATAAATTTTTCAAGAGAGGGCTTGTTCATAACAATGAGTGCGTCCGGGGATTGGATAATCGGAGATCCAATCTTGCTGTCGGCAATAATAACGCTGCAGTTACATGTGCCGCCTCTCATTTCAGGGCCGTAAGACGGGAGCCATGATAAGTTTTTATTGTTGTCCATTCCCATATATGCCAGGGTCTTGCCTGCGAAAAGCACACCCTGACCGCCGAAGCCTGCTATAATAATTTGTTCATACATTATCTGACACCTCCGGTTTCGGTACAATCCTTATAAACTCCGAGAGAAAATTCGGGCATCATCTCGGTGCGTATTCTCTCCAGTGCTTCAATAGGCGACATACCCCAGTTGGTCGGGCAGGTGGAAAGCACCTCAACAAGCGAAAAGCCCTTTCCTGCCATCTGGCACTCAAACGCCTTTTTTATAGCCGCCTTTGTCTTTCTGATGTTGGGAACAGAATCAACCGAGACTCTCTCAACATAGCAAGCCCCCTTTAGAGTTGAAACCATTTCGGCAACGTGAACGGGATAGCCTTGGTTCTCAACCCTTCTTCCGAAGGGGGTTGTCTGGGTAATCTGATTTACCAGAGACGTTGGAGCCATCTGACCTCCGGTCATTCCGTAAATAGTATTGTTCACAAAAATAATTGTTATATTCTCGGCACGTGCAGCTGCATGTATAGTCTCGGCAGTACCTATTGCTGCCAGGTCGCCGTCTCCTTGATAGGTAAACACCAAGTTTTTCGGGTGAACACGCTTAATGCCTGTTGCAACGGCGGGAGCTCTGCCATGAGCCGCCTCCTGCATATCAAATTCAAAGAAATTATAAGCCGTAACGCTGCATCCAACAGGGCAAACGCCTATGGTGCTGCCTTCAAGCTCCATTTCATCCACAATTTCAGCGATTAATCTATGTATAACCCCGTGAGTACAGCCGGGGCAGTACGAAAGAACAACATCGCTGAGTGAATGAGGTCTGTCAAATATTTTTTCCATTTTATTCATCTCCTAAACTAAGCCTTTTGGTTGAGACATTTTTCAATCTCTGTAACAATAGCGTCCTGTTCGGGCACCATTCCGCCCGTTCTGCCGTAGAAATAAACAGGCTTCCTTCCGTTTACGGCAAGGCGCACATCCTCCACCATCTGTCCCAAGCTCATCTCAACGCTGAGGAAGCATTTTGCGGTTTCTGCCAGTCTTTCAAAAACCTTTGTGGGGAAGGGCCACAGGGTTATGGGGCGGATTAATCCGACCTTTAAGCCTTTCTTTCTTGCCTCCTCCACTGCGGACATGGCAATTCGCGCTATGGTACCGTATGCAACTACTATCAAATCAGCGTCGTCTGTCTGAATTTCCTCGTAAAGAGTTTCGTTTTCCTGAATTTTGTTGTATCTTTCCTGTCTTTTAACACAGAGCGCCTCAAGCTCCTCGGGGGTCAGATAGAGGGAATTGATTATGTTTTTCTTTCTCGCCATTTTAGTGCCTGTGGTAGCCCACGGTTTTTCGGGCAGAGTAGACAGATCCGCAAAATCCTTAAATTCAACGGGCTCCATCATCTGACCGAGCATTCCGTCACCCATAATCATGGCGGGCATTCTGTATTCATCAGCCTTGTCAAAAGCTCGCGAAGTTAAGTCTGCCAGCTCCTGAACTGACGACGGCGCAAAAACCAACAGGTGATAGTCGCCGTGGCCGCCGCCCTTTGTTGCCTGAAAATAATCCGACTGGGCAGGCTGTATACCTCCGAGACCGGGACCGCCTCTGACTATGTTTACAATAACGCAGGGCAGGTCTGCGCCCGCTATGTAGGAAATACCCTCTTGCTTAAGGCTTATTCCGGGGCTGGATGAGGAGGTCATAACCCTGGCTCCTGCGCCTGACGCTCCGTATACCATATTTATTGCCGCAACCTCGCTCTCTGCCTGAAGAAAAGTTCCTCCGTTTTTCTCCATTTTCTTTGCCATATATGCGGCAAGCTCTGTTTGAGGCGTAATGGGATAGCCGAAAAAGTATCTGCATCCGCAGCGCATAGCAGCCTCTGCCAACGCCTCATTACCTTTCATCAATACTTTTGCCATTTTTTATATCTCCTTACCTTTCAATTGTTATTACGCAGTCGGGACATATGGTCGCGCAGAAGGCGCAGCCGATACATTTGTCCATATCGATAACCTTGGCAGGGCGGTAGCCCTTGTCATTTAAAATTTCCATATCTGTAACAATAATCTTTTTGGGACATACTGATGTACAAAGGCCGCAGCCCTTGCATCTTTCCTGTCTGATTGTCACTCTTGGCATATTTTTAACCTCTTTCCTATATATATTCTATTTAAACTGTGGTCCCACAAATAAGTCAACAGTAAAAATATTTTTAATTTTCTTTATTTCTTCATCATCAATTTCGTCAATAAGTTTTCGGCTGACACAGTTATACACAATCGGCAGCTTCACCTTATCCGAGAATTTTTGTGCAAGGCTTACGCCCTTCAGCAGTACGTCTGTATCTGTATATTCCATTAGGTGCGTATTGTTGACAATGCCCGTAAAATTAAGCCTTGAAACATACTTAATATTATCAAATATTTCCAGAGCCCCCTCTACGGTTTCGGTCAGCATACGCCTTTCGTTGAGCACAAAAAACATATCGTAATCCTCTTTTGAGAAATAGCTGTTGTAAACACCCAAAGGGGTTGCGCCGTCCTCGTCTCCGCCCACGTCAAAAATAATGTGCTTTGACTTATCCTCAAAGGCTTTGAGAATGTCCGGCGGAAGCGTGGGCGTTTCGATATTCGAATTAGCAAAGCCCGGAGCCAGAACCTCAATTCCCTTTGAATTCAGAAGTTGCTCCGCGTCCTTTGTCCTGTAATAAGGATTGACAATGTCAAAATCAATAATTAAAACGTCAAGCCCCAAGCTTTTTAGATACAGAGCATAGTTAATCGCAAATTCGGTCTTCCCGCTGCCGAAATGCCCGGTAACAACCGTTATTCTCTTAATACTGTTATTCATTATCGTTTTCCTCGGAATAATTTCTGTTTTTAATCTCTGTCACTTTAAAGTCACTGTCCACGTTTTTAAAAGCCAGCTTAATGCACAAAAAACCTATGGCAACCGCAGCAGCGGCAGAAAGCAACGCAATAAAATCGCGGTGGGTTAAAACATAGCCCGCCACGGCGCCGACCACCATTAACAGCGCCAGAAGTCCGTAACCTATAAGCGCATATTTTATAACCTTGCGCGTATCCTCGTACAGAACAACGGTGTCGCCCTTTCTCAGGTCTAACTCATTTTTAACGCTGACCACAATAGCCTCCGACGGACAGCCCTTACAGCTGACACAGTTTCCTCCGCATGAGGACTCACGGTCAACTCTTACCTTTGCAAAGCCGCCTGCAGCTTCGGTTACAAATCCGATTTGTTCCATATTCTACCTCGTCAATTAATTAAAAGATTTTTTCAGTTCCTCCGCCTGCTTGAGCATTTCCTTTGCCGCCTCGGTTGTTGTGTCCGTAACGGAAACGCCTCCGATAATGCGGGCAAGCTCATCGCATCTTTCAGCCTCGGAAAGCAGCGTAACATCTGTGCTGGTTTGGGTTTCATCGCTGCTTTTTTTGATCAAATACTGATAATCACCCATTGAGGCAATCTGCGCTAAGTGGGTAATGCATAATACCTGCTTAATCCTTGAGATTTCACAAATCTTCTCTGAAATCTTCTGAGCGGCGCGGCCGCTGACGCCTGTATCTATCTCATCAAAAATAAGAGTGTCAACTATATCATCCTTTGCCAAAATGGACTTAATAGCCAGCATAATTCTGGACATTTCACCACCCGACGCAATTTTGCTCAGCGGCTTTAGATTTTCACCCGGGTTCGTTGAAATCAGGAACTCCACATTGTCGCAGCCGTCAACTGTGAAATCGGTCTTTTGTATATCAACCGCAAACACAACGCGTTTCATGTCAAGCTCCTCAAGCTCGTTCATGATTAAGCGGGACAGTTCCTCTCCTGCCCTTGCGCGGTTCTCTGTCAGCCTATCAGCCGCCTCTGTCATGGCGTTCTCTGCTTCGCTGATTTTATTGTTTAAGCTTTCAAGCTCCTGTTCTAAATTATCTATGGTTTCAATTTCTTCGAGAGATTTTGCGCCGAAGTCGAGAAGCTGTGGAACATCTGCGCAACCGTATTTCCGCTTTAAAGACATTATAAGCGCAAGGCGTTCCTGCACAAAATCAAGCTCGTTTTGGTCGTAGTCCGCATCGTCAATATAAGACTTGAGCTCTCTGGTAACGTCATCTATATCAGCCATGGCAGACGAAATTCTCTCGTAATAATTCTTTAGCCTTTCGTCATACTCTCCTGCGATCTCCAATCCACGAGTGGCAGTATAAAGCAGGTCGTAAGCTGAGCTTGTCATCTCATCTCCGTAAAGAGAGCTGTATGCTTCGTTCACATTAAGCATTATCTTCTCGGCATTGGACAAAAATTCCTGCCTTTTGGAAAGCTCCTCTTCCTCTCCTGCTTTCAGCTGAGCCGAATTGATTTCTTCAACTTGAAATTTAAGCAGCTCCAAACGGCGTTCCTTATCGGTCTCCGCCTTGCTCAAGGCTTCAAATTTCTTAACTAAATCCCTGTATATTTTATATTTTTCTCTGTAATTTTCTAATTCATTTATATTATCGGCAAACTTATCCACAAATCCTCTGTGCTTGCTCGGGACAAGCAGCGCCTGATTGTCAAGCTGACCGTGGATTGTCAGCAGCAGAGCTCCGATTTCACGAACAATAGACAGAGGTGTTGTTCTGCCGTTTATCTTGCATGTGCTCTTTCCCTCGGCGGTTATTTTACGTGATAAAATCACCATGTCATCCTCAGGTTCAATATCAAGCTCTTGCAGTTTGTTTGCCACTTCACTGTTTACGTCAAAAACCGCTTGGGCAAAAGCGTACTCCGTTCCGGTTCTTACAAGGTCCTTTGAGGTTCTCCCGCCAAGCGCCATATTAATCGAGTCAATTAAAATAGACTTTCCGGCTCCGGTCTCACCTGTCAAAACGTTAAAACCGTTTCCAAATTCAATAGTCACACTGTCAATAATCGCAACATTTTTAATTTGAAGCTCCGTAAGCATATTTTCACCTCAATCCCATAATCAGTCTGACAGCTTGTTTCTGAGCACGTCGAAAAAGTTCGTGCTCTCAAGCTTTATAAGCAGAGTTGAATACTTTGATTTCTTAACTCTGATTTTATCCATATTATCTGTTATTTCATAAATTATATTTCCGTCTGTTCTGACAACAGCTTTTGTCTTAAAGGGTTGTTCGATTGTTATCTCAACAATACTTTCCGCCGGGATAACCGTGCTCCTTGCCTTTAGGGTGTGGGGGCAGATTGGCGTAATTATCATAGCGTCAACCTCCGGGTGCATAACCGCACCTCCGGCGGACAGAGAGTAGGCCGTTGACCCAATCGCTGTCGAAACAATGATACCGTCGGCGGAATGCTTTCCCATAGATGTACCGTCTATATGGGTAGCCGTTGTAATCATTTTATAGGACGAGCCGGTAACAATCAGGTCATTCAGTGCGCGATACTCGCCTATAACCTCACCGTTTTCGGAAATAATTTCAATATCCAGCATCATGCATTTTGTAACGCTGAATTTCCCGTCAACTATGTCTTTCAGGGCGGAAAAATCCCCCTTCTCTATCTGGGTCAGGAACCCTAAGGTTCCCATGTTTATACCCACAATGGGTTTAGAATACTTTGCGGCGTCAACGGCAATTTCAATTATTGTTCCGTCGCCGCCAAGAGCAATTATAAAGTCGGTCACGGAAAACAGAGTATCTCTTGACACAAAGCTAACCGTGCTGCCAAGCTCCGACAATTCATCCTTGTGTATGTCCTCAAAAAATATCTCGCAGGACATATCAAGCAAATATTTAACAACCTTTTTGGTTTCAGTATATCCGATGTCTCTCAGAGTGTTCGGAATAACAGCAATTCTTTTCATACAGTCACCTAACTAAGTATTATGCCTTATCCAAGCTGTGGGAACGTTCAACCACGTCATCTATGTCAATAATCGGTTCTTCTCCCTGCTTTGCAATATACATCAGATATTCAATGTTTCCCTCAGGCCCTTTTATGGGTGAGAAGTCAAGCCCCAGCACCTTAAAGTCTATTTCCTTTGTGAAATCAAAAACCTTATTTATAACGTCCTTGTGCACCTGAATATCACGCACGACACCCTTTTTCCCTATCTTATCCTTGCCCGCCTCGAACTGGGGTTTTATCAGGCACACAGCCGTGCCCTCATCCTTGAGCAGTTCAAACGCCGGGGGCAATATCAGCTTGAGGGATATAAAGGACACGTCCACAGAGAAAAAGTCAATCTCATCCGGAACCTGCTCCTTTGTAACATACCTGAAATTTGTGCGCTCCATGTTGATTACACGCTCATCGTTCCTGAGGCTCCATGCAAGCTGCCCATAGCCCACGTCAATAGAGTACACCCGCGCAGCTCCGTTTTGCAGCATGCAGTCCGTAAAACCGCCCGTTGAAGCTCCGATATCCATGCAAGTTTTATTATTCAGGCTGATAGGGAATACTTTCATAGCCTTTTCGAGTTTGAGACCGCCTCGACTGACATATTTTAAGGAGTTATTGCGGACTTCAATCTGCTCATCACCCTTAACTTGCTCGCCTGCCTTTGACGCCTTTTGGTTATTAATATATACGCAGCCCGCCATTATTAACGACTGCGCCTTGCTTCTGGTTTCAACAAAACCGTTTTCAACCAAAAAGCTGTCAAGTCTCTGCTTTTTCATAATTCTACCTCAAGTATGACTTTATTTTTTCGGCGATCTGCTCCGGTGACAGACCGTACTCCTGTTCTATCTGCTTAACCGTGCCCTGGCAAACAGGCTCGTCGGGATACGCAAACTTAACAACAGACCTGCCCAAGACGCATTCAAGCATTTGACCAAATCCGCCGATAGCCGCATTGTTCTCAACAGCGGCAATAACCTTAACCCCTGACGCCGCTTCCCTAATGGTCAGCTCGTCAATAGGCTTAACGCATAAGGCGTCAACCAAACTAACTGTGCAGCCTGATTTTTCCAAAATCTCTTTTGCTTCAACAGCGTTTTTCAGCATCACTCCAACTGAAACAATCAGCACATCAGCATCGCTTTCGGCGGCAATTACCCTTGATTTAAGGCAGTTATCGGTTGTCAGCCTTGGGATTTCATAGTCCTTAAAGTCGGCTTCCGTCAGAGCCGAGCCTCTGGGGTATCTTACAGCAATAGGCCCCTTATGCTTGTTCACCGAAAAGTCCAGAGCAACCTCCATATCTTTATCAATTACGGGAGATATAAGATACATATTGGGCATGTGAGACAAAAATGATATATCATACACGCCCTGGTGAGTCTCTCCGTCTCCTCCGACAGGCCCCGACCTGTCTATAACGACCACTGTATGTAGATTTTGCAATGAAATATCATGCAACAGTTGGTCGTAGGCTCTTTGCAAAAAAGTTGAGTACACAGCAAAAACGGGAACTAAGCCGCTCCTTGCCAGTCCTGCGGAAAATGTTGCTGCGTGCTGCTCCGCTATACCCACATCAAAAAGTCTGCTTCCGTATGTGTCACTGAATTTTTTAAGACCTGTACCCAGAGGCATTGCCGCAGTAACAGCCACAACCTTTTCATTTTTGGCGGCAATATTACATATAGCCTCGCCAAAGCATTCAGACCAGCTCACTTTATTTGAAACAACTATCGGCTTGCCTGTTTTCGGGTCAAAACTGCCGATACCGTGAAATTTATCAGGTTGAGCCTCCGCAGGCTTGTACCCCTTGCCCTTTTTGGTTTTTACGTGAATGAACAACGGGGCGTCCATAGTTTTTGCGTGGTTAAATATCTTAATTAATTCGCCTATATCATGCCCGTCAACAGGGCCTAAATAGGTATAGCCCATGCTCTCAAATATACTGCTGCCCTCCAAAACGATTGTTTTTATGTCGGTTTTAAATTTCTTAATTCCCTTTTTTGTGGGAGTTCCCACAACGGGAATATTATCAAGGGCGGTTTTAAAATCGTCTTTGAGCTTCCAGTATTTATTGGCGTTTCTGAGACGGCGCATAGCGCGGCCGAAGCCGCCTACATTCTTTGATATAGACATATCATTGTCGTTATAAACGATTATAAGGTTTTTGGTGGTATGCCCGGCATAATTTAACGCTTCATATGCCATACCGCCTGTCATAGCACCGTCGCCTATAACGGCAATAGCTTTGCCTTTTTCGTGTTTTAGCTCTTTGCCCTTTGCAATGCCCACAGCAGCGGAGATTGACGTGGAGCTGTGCCCTGTGTTAAACACGTCTCTTTCATCTTCCTGAAATTTGGGAAATCCGCTTAAACCGTGGAACTTCCTCAGAGTATTAAACTCTCCCGCTCTGCCTGTAAGAATTTTATGAGTATAGCACTGGTGACCCACGTCCCATATGATTCGGTCATCTTTATCAATGTCAAAGGCTTTATGAAGAGCCAGTGTCAATTCAACAACACCGAGATTTGACGCCAGATGTCCGCCCGTCTTTGACAGGCTTTCAACCAGAAAAGTTCTGATTTCAGACGCAAGCTGCTCCAGTTGGCTCATATTCAATTTTTTAATAAACTTTGGATTATTGAATTCGTCAAACAAAATGCGCCCTCCCTCTCCCGGTGATTATTATGCAAACAAAACGGTTTGCAAATATGCCGCAATCCCTCAAATCGGAACAACGCTCCGCTTTGATTGCAAAGCGGAGCTTGCCTCGATTTAAAGCCGAAATAATCAAGTGCTGCTTATAGCGGCGACGGTCTGTTAATCAGGTGCAGAACGTTACCGTCGGGATCTTCAAACCAGAATGTTCCGATACCCTTTGCACTGACTGCCGCGTCCGTCAAAACCTTAACTCCGGCGTTCTTTAATTTCTCAACCATCTCGTCAAACTCCGAAACGGAAATAGCTATGTGGCGAATGCCGGTAGCCTTTATATCCTGCTTCTCTCCGTCTTTAACTGCCATGCAGAACTCGATCATTCCACCGTCGTCTGCCTTAAGGAAGTATGTACCCTTGCCGTTATCGTACACAACCTTCCAGCCAAACATATCAATGTACCAGTCCTTGAGCGCAGCCGTGTCGTTTGAAAAAATACCAACATGTTCAATTCCAACCATTTTTCATTACCTCCTGAAAATTTATATTATTTATATCTCTTTTGCAGCTCCGTAAATATATCATCCCAGGTTAAACCCTGCTCAACCAGTACAACCGACAGGTGATACAAAAGGTCGGCGGTTTCATATTGAACTTCTGATTTAACATAGTTCTTTGAGGCAATTATTACCTCTGCCGCTTCCTCCCCTACCTTTTTGAGCATTTTGTCAATCCCCTTCTCAAACAAATAGTTTGTGTAGGAGCCCTCCTTGGGATTTTTTACTCTGTCCGTGATCACGTTATATACGTCATACAATATTACGGGTTTAGTTCCCAAACCGGTGGGAATTTCAACAAATTTATCATCCACAACCTGCCTGAAAAAACAAGAGTGCCTGTTTGTGTGGCAGGCGTTGCCCGTCTGCTTTACCTTGAGCACAATTGCGTCCTTATCACAATCCACATACATTGAGACAACATCCTGATAATTGCCGCTAGTCGCACCCTTTTCCCACAATTCCTGTCTGCTTCTGCTGAAATAGGTGGCATGACCCGTTTTAATCGTTTCGTTAATGCTCTCCTCGTTCATGTATGCGAGCATTAAAACCTCACCGCTTACAGCGTCCTGCGCAATAGCGGGGATTAATCCCTTGTCATCAAACTTCAAATCCTTTATAAAACTCATTTGTTCTCTTCCTTTCAAAATTGCCTGCCTCAGGTCAATATTTCCTGTGTACAGAGCCTTTCCGATAATGGCGCCCTCAACACCTATTTTGGCAAGTGCTTCAACATCTTCGACAGACGTAACTCCGCCCGAGGCTACCACATTAATATTCACATGCCGGGCCATTTCTTTCATGGCGGCAAGGTTCGGACCGTTTAACATTCCGTCGGTTGCAATATCTGTATAAATTATTGAACTAACCCCCAGCTTCTCCATTTGAGCAGCAAAGTCAAGAGCAGAAATTTGGCTTACGTCCTCCCAGCCGCTAACGGCAACCTTACCATCCTTGGCGTCTATACCGACAGCAATCCTATCGCCGTATTTTTCCACAGCCTCTTTAACAAAATCGGGATTTTTCAAGGCAGCAGTTCCGAGAATGACCCTCCAAACACCGCTGCTTAAATACTTGTCAACACAGTTTATATTGCGAATGCCTCCGCCTACCTCAATCTTTGCAGGAACAGAAGCAGCAATTTCTGTTATCAGCTTAAAGTTGGGCATATCGCCGCTTTTCGCTCCGTCAAGGTCAACGACGTGAATAAACTCCGCGCCCATATCTGCCCACTTTTTTGCCACGTCAACAGGGCTCTTGTCATATGTTGTTTTTTGGGAATAGTCTCCCTTTACAAGTCTGACGCACTCTCCGTTTATAATATCAATTGCGGGGTAAATTGTCATGAATTTATTTCCCCTTTCATGTCCTGAATTATTTCAACAATCTTGTCTCGTTTCAGCTTCATGCTAACTCTGTTTACAACAAGTCTCGCGCTGAGCTCGCATACGTCCTCCAGCACGTCGAGACCGTTTTCCTTAAGAGTTTTTCCGCTTTCAACAATATCCACAATAACTTCGGATAGCCCAACCAAGGGGCCAAGCTCCACAGAGCCGTTGAGCTTAATAATGTCAACCGTCTGTCCTTTAATCTTGTGGAAGTACTCTCGGGCAATCTTGGGATATTTGCTGGCAACACGCATAATGTTTCTGCCGTCAAGCTCGTTTTTCATCTCGGCAGGGCCCGCAACAGCCATCTTGCATTTCCCGAAGCCCAAATCCAAAACCTCGTACAAATTCTTATCACTTTCAAGCAAGGTATCCTTGCCGACTATACCTATATCGGCAGCTCCGTATTCAACATAGGTTGGTACGTCTGAAGCCTTTACCAGAATAAATTTCACCTTGTTCTTCTCATCGGTGAAAATCAGTTTTCTTGATTTTTCTTTAAGCTGGGCTACGTCAAACCCAATCTTCTCGAATATTTCAACTGACAGCTCAGCCAGCCTGCCCTTTGCCAGAGCCACAGTTACGTACTCGTTGCTGTCAATATTCTTTTGGCTGTCAGACCTCTCGTCATAAATTGAAGCCATAACCCTCTCAACGCCGATTGCAATACCGGTTGCCGGCACGTCACGTCCGAACTTGCCCAGGAGGTTATCATATCTTCCTCCGCTGCACACCGGGAAGCCCACGCCGTATGTAAAGCCACGTATAATAATACCTGTGTAGTAGTCGATATTCTGAACCATTCCCAGATCAAAGGAGACATATTTCTCAAGCTTTTTTTCAACCAAGATTGAGTATACCTCTTTCAGATTGTTAAGAGCCTTCTTTGAACGTTGGTTTAAGTCTCTGTCTTCTAAAGCCTTGTCAAGAATTTCAACGCCGCCGAACATGGTCGAGAGATTAATAAACCTGTCCTTTATGCCATCGGTAATATCCAACTCGTCAAGCACAGACTGAACCGCAATAAAGTCCTTGTCATTGATGTGCTCGCGCAGTATATCGCTGACGGATTCGGGCAGTCTCGCCTGTTCAACCAGACCCTTGAAAAATTCAACCTGTCCCAAATCTATCTGGAAGTTCTTAATTCCGGATTTCAGCAGAGCCTCAATAGCTACCTGAATGACCTCTGCATCCGCCTTTGGCGAATTATCCCCGATAAGCTCAACGCCAACCTGAGTAAACTCTCTCTGCCGCGCCTGACTGAAGTTCTCCTCGTTTCTGAATGCGCTGCCAAGATACGACAAGCGCATGGGAAGCTCACCGGCATTTGGCTTGGTCGCCGCCATACGGGCAATCGAAGTTGTTATATCGGGTCTGAGCGCCAGCATTCTTCCGTTTGTGTCAAAAAATTTGAACATATGCTCAGCCTGAGTCGGCGTCGTAACGTTATATACGTCAAAATATTCAAAGGTCGGCGTCTGCACCATTCTGTAGCCGTGACCTCTGAACACATGGCAAATTTCATTTTCAATGTGAAGTTTCAGCTCACACTCATCGCTTAAAACGTCAGCCAGTCCGGTTGGAGTGTGGGTAATCCTTCCAAAATTCAAAATCATCACATCCGTAGTATAAATTTATGGTATCAACAGCACTTTCGCTGAAGCATTAAACGTCATTCGCTGTATTGATATATGCAGCAAGGGACACACCTTTCCTTAGATTATAACACTCATTTAGCCTATAAGTCAATATCTTTATTAAATTTCTTGTCAAATTAATTAAGTCATGACATTTTAAGACAAAAAAGGCATTGCTTGAGCAACCGCCTTTTAAGTAATATTTCTTTTGATTTCTCCCGCGAGATACAGGGAGCCGCACACGCAAATTAAAATGTCGGTGCTATTCTTGATTTCACTTTGGACAGCGTTTAATGCCAGGTTTGCGGGCCTGATTGCCGAGGCTTTTATACCGCGCTTTTCAAATTCGTGCTTCAACTCATCGCAGTTAAGGCATCTGGGCATGTTAACTTCTGTAGCGGTTACAACTGAACTATTCTCGGCGGCAAAATCGGCAATTAAATCAACTATACTGCCGTAATCCTTGTCCTCCATCACTGCCGTCAAAAAGTGTATGTTCCTTCCGCTTTTTTTCAGTTCGCCCAAAAGAGCCTTTACGGCTTGAGGATTGTGCGCTCCGTCTATTACTAAATTATCGTTTATGTAATCAAGCCTGCCGTCAATTTTTGCACATTTAAGACCTTCGGTAACGGCTTCGAAGCTTATATTGTAGCCCTGATTTGAAACTGCGCCTATAATCTCAATGGCCGTTATTGCATTATAGATCTGGAATTCTCCTTTCATGGCAAGACTGTAGCTTTGATTTTTATATTTGAAAGAATTACTTTCATACTGAATGTCTGTGAGCTCACCTAACTTTGGTATTATCAGACGGCTGTTTTTATCGGTGCAAAACTCTTTGGCATTATTAAAAACAACCTCCTCCTGTATAGGGTAGAGAACAACATTTGAATTTTGCTTTATTATGCCGAACTTGTCCCTTGAAATCTCATCAACAGTGTCGCCTAAATATTGGCAATGGTCAAGACCAATGGCTCCAAAACCTATTGCCACAGGGGATTTAATCACGTTGGTCGCGTCCAGTTTGCCGCCGAGGCCGACCTCCAAAACCACAAAATCACAGTGATTTCTTGCAAAATATTCAAATGCAACAGCCGTGTCAAAGGCGAATTCGGATACCCCTGCATCAAACCTTTCGGAAATATTCTTGACGTATTCCACTGTTCCCGCCAAGTCGGAATTTGAAATTGGGACGCCGTTAATTCTTATCCGTTCGTTAAAGTACTCCAGATAAGGTGACGTAAACAGCCCCACCTTATATCCCGCTCTTTTTAGAATTTCCGCAGTCATGGTGGAAATGCTTCCCTTTCCGTTGGTGCCGCCTATATGGATAAATTTTAACTTATTATCGGGGCGACCTATTTTGTCTAACAAAATATTTAACAAATCATTCCCAAGTATTCTGTTGAACTTTGGAATGCTGTGAATGTATTCAATAGCTTCGTTATAATTCATATTATACAGTTTTCCTAACCGGAACGCCGGAGCTGTCCAGGTATTCCTTTAAATCGCAAATCTCAATTTCTCTAAAGTGGAATAAAGATGCCGCAAGAGCCGCGTCAGCCTTGCCTTCGGTCAGCGCATCCTTAAAGTGCTCCATGGTTCCTGCACCGCCGGAGGCAATAACGGGAATTGAAACGCTCTCGGAAATAGTCCGCGTAAGCTCCACATCGTATCCGTTCTTTGTCCCGTCGCAATCCATGGAGGTCAGTAAAATCTCTCCCGCTCCCAGACTTTCAGCTTTTTTTGCCCATTCAACTGCGTCAAGACCTGTGTCAATTCTTCCGCCGTTAATATATACATTCCATTTATTATCGCCCGTACGCTTTGCGTCAATTGCCACTACAACACACTGACTGCCAAACTTCTCAGCGGCTTCGGTAATAAGCTGTGGGTTTCTTATGGCGGAAGAATTTATGGAAATCTTATCCGCTCCTTGAAGCAAAAGCTCTCTGAAGTCATCAACGGTTTTAATTCCACCTCCTACGGTAAAGGGGATAAACACGGTTTCTGCGACTCTCTTTGCCATTTCAACAACAGTGCCCCTTGCCTCATGGGTTGCCGTTATATCCAGGAATACAAGCTCGTCCGCCCCGGCTTTATCATATATTTTCGCAACCTCAACAGGGTCTCCTGCATCAATCAGATTAACAAAATTAACACCTTTAACAACCCGTCCGTCCTTTACGTCAAGACAGGGAATTATACGCTTAGCTAACATAAAGCTCCTCCTAAAGATTACCAAAATTTTTCAAGATTTTCATGCCCACGTCACCGCTTTTCTCAGGATGAAACTGGGTCGCAAATACATTCTCTCTCCAAACCGCAATAGGCAAATCCGTACCATAATCGGTTTGTGCACATATTATACTGGTATCCTTGGGCTGAATGTAGTATGAATGAACAAAATAAACATAAGGGTTGTCCCCGATTCCCTGAAAAATTGGACAATCTTTATTGTACTTAATCGAGTTCCAGCCAATGTGAGGAATTTTAAGACCGTCCTTCTTGGGGATTTTCACGTTTTCACCTTCAAAAATTGAAAGCCCTGTGGAGCCAACCGATTCTTCGCTTTTTTCAAATAAGAGCTGCAAACCCAGGCAAATTCCCAAAAACGGTTTCCCTTTGTCAATAACCTCTTTTATACAAGCGTCCAGCCTTGCGCCTCTGATTGAGTTCATACAGTCGCCAAAGGCTCCCACGCCGGGCAAAATAACCTTGTCGCAATCTAAAATTTCTTTGGGGTCAGAAGATATTTTTGCGTCAAACCCCAAAAAGTGCAACGCCTTTTCAACCGAGCGCAAATTTCCCGCACCGTAGTCTATTATATTAATCATCGCTTACCACCTTATTTCTATAAATCATAGCAGCACATCTGCACTTAGATTATACTATTACGCTATAAATTTTGCAAGTAGCATAACATACAAAATTCGCAATTAATCAAGACAATCCTACAATCACAAATAAAAGTTATAATCATATAATACAACAGATTTAATATGTCATAATTTGTCATATTAATCAAACAACTATAAGGAGTGATTTTTATGCCATATGCAAACGAGACTAAACCTCTTGAAATGCCAATGGTTGGTTACGCATATGTTCCCATTCAGCAG
This sequence comes from uncultured Eubacteriales bacterium, assembly GCA_958352815.1. Classification (GTDB taxonomy): domain Bacteria; phylum Bacillota; class Clostridia; order Monoglobales; family Monoglobaceae; genus Monoglobus. Next base: position 13,056 of record CATWQA010000012.1, on the reverse strand, counting down.
GCGGAAATGAGAAACCTGTTTGACCCGGAATACGGCTTACAGGAGGGAACAATCTTTCCTATTCTCAATAAGCCTCTTGGCGTTTACGGAAAGCAAATAAAAGGCGATATAATTTTTACCAACGGAGGAATGAAGCATGAATGAGAGAGACGCGTTGTTGCAGAAAATATCAGCCTACAGCTTTGCGGAAAAGGAATGGAATTTGTATCTTGATACCCATCCAACCGACAGAGAGGGACTTGCAATGCACAAGAGAATGGCCGATAAAGCAAAAGAATTGATAGCAAAGTATGAACAAAAATACGGCCCATTAACCACCATGAGCTCTGCGGACGAAAACTGTTTCGATTGGATTGCCGAGCCGTGGCCTTGGGATAACCAATAAGACAGGAGGAATTCTTATATGTGGAGTTATCAGAAAAAATTGCAATACCCTGTAAATATTAAAAATCCGAACCCTAAGCTTGCGGCATATGTTGTAAGCCAGTACGGAGGCCCCAACGGTGAATTAAGCGCTTCGCTGAGGTACCTGTCTCAAAGATATTCAATGCCTGATAGCATAACAAAAGCACTGCTGACAGACATCGGAACAGAAGAACTGGCGCATTTGGAGATAGTGGGAACTATTGTAAGGCAGCTTGCAAAGAATGCGACTACCGATGAGATTGAAAACAGTCCCTTTGGGGCATATTTTATGAACCACGGCAGAGGCGTATACCCGGCAAATGCTACAGGAGAAGCGTTCAGCGCAATGGCTCTTGCCGTAACAGCCGATCCCATTGCCGATTTAACGGAGGATCTTGCTGCGGAACAAAAAGCGAGAGCTGTATATGACAATATTTTAAGAGTTTCAGACGACCCGGATGTCAATGATGTTATAAAATTTTTAAGACAGAGAGAAATTGTACACTTTCAGAGATTCGGCGAAGCTCTTGACCAGCTTCAAAACAGACCTATGCCGAAAATGTACTGTGGTAAATAATATTAAAAAATACTTTGGCGGGGCAATCCTGCCAAAGTATTTTCTAAAACTCAGATTTATATATACGAGCCCTCCTCTTTAAGGAGCAAACCGTACTTTTTCTTAATTCTGTCCAGCTTTGAAAGCATAGGCTTTGCCAGCAGGCACAGGAACACAACAGTCGAGACGCCGTGAATTAAGTCAAAGGGCAGACCTGAAATATAGTACGCCGCAAGAGACGGAATATTTATCTCACTGCCTGACATAATCAAGGCGGCGGGGTTCATAATGCCACCGTATATAATGACAGTTGCGAGAAAGCCGAATATGCACACCGGAACAACGGTTTTGGGCAAGGCCTCTCTCTTATACATAAATCCCGACAGAAACCCAATCGCACCGCAGGCAAGCATTTGCCACGGTGTCCACGGTCCCTGACCTATAAATATATTTGAAACAAAGGCGACTATCACGCCTATTAAAAATCCCCTCTGAGAACCCAGAGCCATGGCGGAAATTATTATTATCGCCACAGTGGGCTTAAACTGCGGTACCATGTAAAACGCAATTCTGCCGACAACACCTATGGTGCACAAAACCGAAATCGTCACAAGCTCCCTTGCCCGAGGCTTTCTTCCCTCAAACATGAGCACAAAGGGAATAATCGCCAACATAATCAAAACCGCGCTTATATAGTAATAAGGTCTGTTTGTTATAAACCTGCTGCCCAGCATAATTACTACGGGCATGAGCAGTATTGATAAAAGGGAGAAAAACACAGAGCTGCCCGACGCTCTGTCTGACATCATGTTTGTTTTAACAGGTTTCATTTTAGGCATACTGCCGCTATCATCGGAAGGCGGTTTAGAACTACTTTCTTTGGTGATTACGGAAGTTCCGCCGATTGCGTAAATTACATCGTCTACGGTTACGGCGTTGGGTATAATATGCCGCGCAATCCTGTTGGAAGCCGTGGTATAGAAATTATTTCCCGAAAAAAATGCTCTGGGCTCGTCCTTGGATATTATCTCGCCGTCAAACATAAGCGCGCAGTTATCCGCATATTTGGCGCAAAATTCAATATCGTGGGACACCATTATTATAGATATGCCCCTGATTTTCAGATTAAGCAGTATTCCCGCCAGCTTTTTCTTAAAGTGAGCGTCAAGACCTTTGGTCGGTTCATCAAGAAGCAAAATTCTCGGTCGTCTGAGAAGCACCTTTGCCAGAGCCGCACGCTGCTGCTCCCCTCCCGACAGGTCGTAAGGGTGCATATACAGCAGCTTTGACAGGTCACACAGATTTATCACACTTTGAAGATAGCTTTCGTCCTTGTGGGATATGCCCTGAACAAGATCCGCCATAACAGTATCCTTTTCAAAGATTGTTGTGGGATCCTGGGGCAGAAGGCATATTTTATTTCCCATCGCATCGACCTTTCCCCGATATGGTGCTCTTGCTCCTGCAAGAATGGACAAAAAGGTCGTTTTGCCGACGCCGGTGCTGCCGACAAGAGCCTGGAGCTCGCCGCTGTGCAGCGTTAGGGAAATATTTTTCAGAATATCATTTTCGCGCTTTTCGTACCTAAACCATATATTTTTTGCCCGCAAAACCTCTTCATCCGCTTTGTACCCTATTCTCTTAACAGGGACAGGTCTTAGTCTGCGGGAGTCCGCAAAGTCGCTTATCCATTCCCTGCCTTCACGAACCGTTAGGGGACAATATTTTCCGCTGTCAACGCTTGCGAATATCTGAGCGGGGGCGGGCATGGCAGTGAACATTTCGTTTTGGCTGTTTCTGATTTGCATTATAACAGAACGGGGCTCGTTGTCCGCAATTATTTTTCCGTTCTCCATAACAATCATTCTGTCTGAAATGGGAACAACCTCCTCCAGATTATGGGCTGAGATGAGTATAGCAGTTCCGAATTCACAGTTGATTTTAAGGAGCATTTGCATAAAGTCCCCGGCGGAGATGGGGTCAAGCTGGGCTGTAGGCTCATCCAAAATCAGAATTTTGGGTTCAAGAACCATAACCGAAGCAAGACTGAGGAGCTGTCTCTGCCCTCCCGAGAGGGTTGTGACGTCCTTATAAAACCAGGACTGCAAGCCGAAAAAGCTAGCCATTTCAGACACTCTGAGGCGGATTTCATCGGTATCATAGCCCAGGCTTTCAAGTCCAAACGCCATTTCGTGCCACACCTTGTCGGTAACCAGCTGGCTTTCCGGCTTTTGCATAACAAAGCCAATTTCCGACGCCTGAACTCTGTCACTGACGCGGCTTAAATCATTCCCGCAGTACTCCACTGTACCGGAGCGGAGTCCGCTTGGAGTGAGGGTAGTTTTAAGCTGCTTAAGCAGGCTTGTCTTGCCGCAGCCCGACTTACCGCACAGTGTTATAAACTCTCCGCTGTTGATACTAAAATTAATATCCCGCAGAGCAAAGTTGTTTCGATTACTGCTATATGAAAAATTTAAATCCTTGATTGAAAATAATTCCATTTTATATCCTCCGTCAGGTTTATAATCAGCGGCGCTGCGCACAAAATTCCGTAGTTGACATATCCCGCAATACTAATCGGTTTTAAGAAAAATTCATAATAAGGATAAAAGGTCACCGCAGAGCAGCCTAAAACCGTCAGTATAATCTGGAGTATAATCAACGCTGCGATAACGCTGAGCATAACTCCGTCTCTGAAATAAAACCTATAATACGAAAAGGAGGTTCTTCCCTTTAGGCCATAACCTCTTGAGTTCATAGAGTCTGCCGTTATTATTGAGCTTTCAAGGGACCAAGTCAGCATAATTGAAAAAATATTTGCGCTGTGCTTAATCCTATTAATCAGGCCCTTGTTGTCAGCTCTCTTTAGGGACTCTTGGGAAGAAACCACCATTTTGTGCTGCTCCTTAAACCCGGGGATAAACCTTAAAATCATTGAGAGCACCAAAGACAGAGAGGGAATGATTTTGCCGAACAAGTATATAAATTTATCGGAAGTTATAACCCTGTTAAAGCAGAAAAACCACAGTATCACATTCGCCAGCAAGGCGGCGGCGCACAGACCGTACACAATAGATTCCAGAGTCAGCGGATTTCCTGTGGGGAAATACGCCAGAATAGTCATTCCGTTATGGTTGAAGGCAATATTTATTACAGCGGCAAACAAGCCTATAGGCAGAATTGTCATCATAGCAAATTTTAAACTGCTCCTGCCTCCCAGATAAACCGAGTAAAGCAGCCCCGCCGCAAGGGAAATGGCTATGAGCACGGGGTTCATATAAATTGTTGAAAACGTTATCACCGCCAGAAAATATAAAAAATTAATTGTTGGGTGAAAACGTGAAAATTCGTCTCTCATATTGTTTATCCTTTCGGTTTGCCTTATCAAAAGCTAATATCATGCCCCATATCACAGGTGTAGTACCACCCAATATCATCGCCCTTTTGCAAATTATACTTGTCGCAGCCGTAGTTTGGCATAACTCCGTTTACAAAGTATACCCAGCCCGATTTCTCACCGCAGTCAAGCTCATACAGCGAGTTAATACCCTCAATATATGTTGAGCCAAGCCCCGGAGTATATGAGGCTTCCATCGGTATTCCTTTTTCTCTTAAAATCCTGCTGAGCAAGTCATAAATGTTTTCGCCCTCTTTAAACTCAACGGTTCCGCGAAAGATTATACCGTCAGGCGGAAGCACCGCCCTGATTGAGCTTGAGAGCTTGCTGTATTCCAGCGCCTTATTACAGTCAATCAGCAGGCTGACCGTGCTTTGACTGTCAGCATCAGACGGCTGTATATAGTTTGGAGTTAAAGCTGACGAACTCTCTGTGCTTTCGGCAAAATCCGATTTAACCTCCTCGGAAATTTCGGCGGAATATTCACTGCTTTCTACGGTGTTATCGGGCGAAACAACCTCAGCAGAGCCGCTTCCCGCAGCAGTTTGACTTTCGCCCTCCTCATCTGCTGTCTCAACGCCGCTCTGACTTGCAGAATTGTTACTCTGACTGCCGTTAAATTTATGGGCGCTTTCCTCGGAAACATCTTGTTTACCCGCAGAGGAAAACTTTTTCTCCTGTGTGTCAGAGGTTATGGACTGCTCTGTCTTGACAGATGATGAGTTTGCCGTCATGTTCTTTGTTGTGCAGCCTGCAACCATAAGGCAGCACAGCAGCAACATCAAGATGACCCAAACACGCTTTAATCTATTTCTTTTCATAATTATCACGATACGCTTTCTAAATATTTGGAGTTTGCCTCAAACCACAGCAGGTCGTACATTAGAGTTTTAATCGGCTGCTGCGGCTCTGTCAAGGCGTATAACGCCTGTTCCGTCGCCATTTGATTGACAGTGTTTTCCGAATTTAGGTGAACATATCCTCCGCCCTCACGTCTGAAATTATTCAATGCGTCTGTTGGAGTTTTTCCGTTCTTGGTAAAATATTTATCATTTGGCGATAAGCCGTATCTTTTCATTGCAACAACAACCTGCGCCGTGCTTTCGCAGCTCGCTTCTGAGCCGACAGATGCAGAAAAACTGCCGTCCGACAGCTGAACTGAGGACAGGTATAAAAATGCGCGGTTGATTGCCCTGTCAACCCTGTAATCACCGCCGTAAAGGCAGAGAGCTCCTATAGCCATCGCAGTTATATCCGTATCGGGGACGTTATCTGAAACACCGAAAGAGCCATTACTGTTTTGCCTCTCCAAAATATAATTTAGATATTTATTTGAGGTTTCCGAATTTGAATCCTTTGCGTAATACTTTGCCTGCAAGGCGAAGATAGGACCGTTAATTCCCTGAACTATCACCTTATCATAGTCATTGATATAGTCAATGAGGTTGTACTCTCCGCTTCCCACACTGTACGGACTGACGCCCAGTTCAAGGAGTGTTATGGCTATACGTGAGTATTCGGTATATTTTCTGCCAAGGTCTCCTCCTGCACTGTCCATGGCGGCATAGACCCTGTTTAAGTATTCGGAATAGTACGAGCTTGGTACTTCAATCCCCGAGCGGCTTATACCCATTACCGCCCACTCGCCGCCGATTGAAGAAACGGTGGGGTCGCTTACAGACTGCAAAACAAAATTTGCTGTTTCCTCGGTTCCCACCTCTGCAAAAACAGTGCCGCAGCACAGAACCGAAAGCAAAACCAAAGTTGAAATTATCTGCCTAATCCTCATATAACTACTCCTAAATCTAAATATATATCATATTATCATTTTTAAGTATCATTGTCAATAATAAAGCTTAAAGCAAAAAACCTATCCGCCCCGAAATTATGGGACGGATAGATAATATGCAAGCTAACTCAGCAGATACAGATAAATAATTTTAGACGCTTCTGCCCGAGTTGCGCTGCCTTGTGGCTCAAAGCAATTGTTGTCTTTGCCGTTTACAACACCGCTCTTTCTGAGCTTTTCCACACTGCTTGCTGCGTAATCAGAAATACTGTCGAAATCAGAAAATTCCTCGCTTTGAACTTCCGGTTTTTCTGCATCGCCAAGGAGCTCTGCCGCCCTGTCGGCTATAACGCAGATATCCTCACGGGTTATATTTGCGTTGGGCAAAAATTCTCCCAGCTCATTGCCCAAAACAATGCCGCAGCCGCTTGCCCAAGCTACATCCGATGCGAACCAGTCCTTATCCGACACATCGGAAAAGTCAGCAGAGTTACTTTGGGTCGTGGTTACGTTCTTATAATCAAACACTCTGTGAAGTATTGTTACAAATTCAGCTCGGGTAACATTGTCCTCAGGTCTGAAATTGCCGTTTCCATCTCCCTTAATCAGTCCGCTTTCAGTCATGAATTTAATATAATCATATGCCCAATGGGTTAGCTCAACATCTAAATAAAGCAAGGAATTAGGAGTGGGAGCGGGCGTCGGAGAGGATGCCGCCGTTGTGCCGCCAAGTAAAAGTCCGTTACCGTTGCTGCCGCCGCCCACGCTTGAAACCGCTTTTTCATCTTCTGTGTAGTCATCGGTGAAGTACAGCGCAACCTCATCCCCGTTTTTGAGCTTATAGGAATTAATTCCTACCGTAGGAGCAACATCGTTCACGCTGTAGAGCCAACCGCTGTTGCTGCCGTTGGAGTATTCCGACAGCGTTACGCCGTCAGGGGTGGTGACAGAAAAAATATATCCGCTGTCAATGCCTACGGCGGTATAGCCCTTTTCTGTTAAAACAGCCTTTAAAACATCTGCCGCCGTTGCTCCGTAATTTACTGTTTTCCGAACAGAATTAATCCATGTTGGATATGAACCCTTGTGGGGGGTGGTTCCGTGCACGGTGTCTCCTATAACCGTTACGGTTACCGTAATAGTAGAAACACTTCCTCCGCTGCCGCCGGGAGCAGTAGCCGTCGGCTCGGGAGTATTTACTCCATAAATCGGCTCGATGGGGTTAATGCTGTACACGTTATACGCACCGCCCTGATCGCGGAAGCCCATGTAGGAAATCAGAGCTCTGAACGCCTGCTCTGTAGCCATAGTGTTAAATTCAGTGTTATTGGTATAACCAAAGCCGCTGCTATCGGCAAGAGCATAGCTCAGCAGTCCCGACACTGCGTTGCCCTCGGATTTCACAAATCTACCGTCTGTCTCCGGATCAATGCCTAAAGCGGTGAGACCCATTATTACAACCGCGTCCGTATTCGCGCTGTAGAATGTACCGCTTTCACTTTGCGCCTCTGAAAGTACGCTTATTATTCCGTCAACCGCTTCTGTTACCTCTGTACTCTTTCCGTAGTACGGCGCAAGGGCGTTTAACGCCATCGCCGTTGAGTCATAGTCGGGATAGTCAACGCCACCCCAGCTGTAGCCCCAAATTCCGTCTCCGTTTCTGCTTGAAAGTATATATTCAAGCAGAGCTTCACGGCTCAGATTTCCGTTTACCGTGTAGTCGCCGCAGTCATACATCAAGAGCATAAAGATTGCATCTGTTACATATGTAATTTGGTCTGCGCCAAGGCTGCTCGCCTTTTCTATTAAATCAAAATCCGTGCCCTCTGACGTGGTCAGATTATTCAGGTCGCCGCCCAAAGCCTTAATCGCTAAGCCATCTCTGCCGATTTGCCCTATTGACTGAGAAGCGTACGCTTCATCAATAATGGACCTCAGTGACTCCTCAGCCTTTGTCAGGTTGGTTTTATAGCCGCCGCAAACCATGTCAAACAGCGTCCATACGTCTGTAGTGTCGTAGTATGACTTTGATATATTGGCAATCAGGCTTTCGACAGATATTTCCGAAACCTCTGTTCCGTCTGTTGCGGCAGGAGTTGCCGTTACATCGGTTGTGGGTTCGGCTGTAGGATCGGGAGTGGGACTTTCAGCCGCCACATTAACCACGCACCAAGGCGGCAGAAAATACGTAAATCCGTCGTAGCCGCTTACAGCGGAGATGTAATAGGTTCCCTCATCGGCAAATGAAAGAGTAACGTTTCCGTTTTCATCTGTTATGTAATCGGTTGCCTCCAAGGCGTTTTTATCCTTGCTGATAAGTATGGGCGCATCGGAAATTCCCTCGGTGTTTTCCGCAATGGTCTCCGCAGGATATGTGCCGAAGAACGTCATATACCCGCTGAGGTTTAAGGTCAACTCCTCATTCGGAGCTAGGCTTGCCTCTCTTGCGTCAAAGAAAGAGTAGTAGTCGCTCCAGTAGGACTTATCCTGATAAAACATAACCTCAACAACATCGTTGTCGCTCAAATGCGCCTTATCCATGGTGTAGCCCGTGTATGAGCCGTAAGCAGGGTTTATAACCCCGTCATTTGGCTGAACCCCGTTTACGAAAAAGGACGAGGCGCTCGCGTCCTGCCCCAGCATTAGGGTCACAAAGCCGTACTCGGATATGTCAAGAAAATCCCTTGCGGTATCCACTGTAAACGAATCCCCCAGCAGCAGCTCATGAACGGCAATCACGCCGTCTAAAACGCTGACGCTGCCGTCATCTTCCGCCTCATAGCCGTACTCATATGCAAGGTCTGAGGACACTGTCACATACTCGGGCGGAAAATAAAACTCGCCCTCAGACAATGAAATGAGCACCTTTGCCGTGGCTGTGCCGCTGTCGGCAAACACAACCCCCGAAAGCATGGAGACGCTCATCACCACCGCCAAAACCAATGCCAAAATTCTGCTTCTTCTAACCATATTAAACCCTCCATAAAAATAAAATGCCTGCGCAGAGCGCAGACACAAAAAACACATAAGACCGAAGCCATGTGCATTTGCCAAATCCAATACCCTGTGAATTTCGTAAATCTAAAATATAGGCAGGTCTTTCGACTTAGGTTCACCGCTCATGAAGCCTTCCCGATTAACTCAGTGGCACATATCACAAGCTCCCCATCACGGCAGCAGGACTGTTCGGGACTTTCACCCGTATTCCCTATTCTCGCAAAATCAATTGCGCACCTATATTCGTATTCAGTTTTAAACAATCATATACTGTAATTTATGGTATTCTAACACAAAATACCAACGCCGTCAAGAGGTGAAGATTAATATTTGATTAAAAATAATTCAAATCCGTTGACAAATTTATACCGCTATATTATGATTAAGTCACTAAACTAAAAGGGGAACTGTCAATGAAAGATAAGATTATTACGCTGTACAAAAAATATGAGGAAATAATACTCTATTTGTTTTTCGGAGTCTTGACAACGATTATTTCGGTCGGCCTGTACTGGCTGCTCGATGTGACCTTTAACCACATCGCAGAGGTTACAGGCAATCCCGGGCTTACCCTGAGCAACAACGGTCTGATTAACTCCTCCTGCGTTGTGTTTAAAAATATTATCGCGATTTTATTCGCATACATAACAAACAGGGTTTACGTATTCAAGAGCAAGGTTCACGGATTTAAAGCCGTATTTCTTGAAATGCTCAGCTTTTTCGGGGCAAGAATGGCAACAATGGTTTTTGAAGTGGCGTTTATGTTTGTAATGGTAAATGTTTTCGGTTTGCCGACCCTTATAATGAATATAATCGCTCAATTTGTGATTGTGGTGCTGAATTATGTTTTCAGCAAGCTGTTCATATTTAAAAATAAGGCAAAGGATTAAAGGAGATGTTAGCGTGAAGCAATCATATAAAATAATTATTTCCCTTGCTGTTGTATTTGTATTGGGAATTTCAGGGCTTTTAGTCTACGAATACAACAGTACGCAAGTTGGTTGGCAAGACCCTGTTGTCCCCGTTGAAGATGGCGAAGATGCTTCGGAGGAAACTCCTCGCATTATTCCCTTTGCGCCGATTTTTGAGGCGGACGGAGTTTTATATTCCACCCGTTCAAATCCGGGAGTTGAGGACGCCGAGATTATCCCTGTCCGCTCACAATGCTTCGCCGTAATCGGAGAGGACGTGTATTATATAACCGAGGGAGACGAAGAATTTGCTCCCGAGCTCAGACGGTGCGGCGTTGACGGAAACAACGATATTTCCGTAACCGAGTTTATGTCCCCTCTGGGGGCGCCTATATCCGTGGGAGACTATATATATTCCGCATACTACACCGATGTTGACGATGGTATGAACAACGGTATCTACAGATATGACATAGGCAATGGCATAACCGAAAAAGCCATTGAGGGCGAATATTTTATATATGGTTATGATAATGAATATATTTACTACAGCACAAATTCAACAGAATCAAGCGGAACTGTTCTCTACAGAATGGATTTCAACGGAGAAAACAACACTCAGGTGCTTAACTACCCTGTAGTTACCGACAGCATAGTTATCGGGGACGATTATATTTTCTTCTCCGCTTATGACGATATTTCCCATTGCTATAAGCTATACCGCTCTCCAAAATCGGGAAACGGCAATATTGACGAATATGTATTTATGTGCATGTCGGAGTTCTTTGATGTTACAGACGGCAGGCTTTACTATCAGGCAAGCAATGCGATTTATTCCTCTGAAATTAACGGAGACGATGAGGTAAAGGTTGCCGATTTGGAAGAAGGCAGTTCCTACGCATACGGCTTCCTGAAATTTGACGATATTCTCTATTTCAGAGAACACAGCGAAGCTGATGAAACCCTGTATCGGGTAGACCTGACAACAGGAGAGAAAAAGGCTCAATCATAACAAAAGCGGGTGTGCTATAGAACACACCCGCTTTTATTTGTGAGTTATTAATTTCCGTATATACCGGCTCTGTCATTTACAACGAAATACTTCAAATCCTCTTCCGTAAGTCTTAACCTGCCGTATTCATCGCCTACAATATAGCCCTTATTAACCAGCTTTTGTATGGTTTCCCGTGCCCAGTCAGGCATGTTTTCATCTATATAATCATAATAAGTAACACCGCTTGACGAGCTTGAACCGGAGGTTGCTGTGGTCGTTGCCGCAGAAACATTATACGTGGGAGCCTTTGTGGTTGTAGGTCTCTGGTACTCGGCGATATGCATACCGTTAATCCAGATATTGACCGCCTTGTTATCGCTGACAAAATACATTGTTGCACCCAGAGCCGTTAAGTCGCCCACATAAATGAACGTGTACCCCGTAATACCCGAAAAGCCTTGAATTTGATATTCATAATCGTTTATGTACACCTTAACGTCCGACGCATACACATCACACTGCTTAGTGCCAAGCAGGTTAGTTGCCGGAAGATATACGGGAATGGGGTTTGGATATACCTTATCCTCATTTCTGAAAATCCTCAAGGTCCTCCTTGAAGAATCCCACAAAACATCAAACCCGTATTTATCCAAATCCTCAACAGCCACCATAGGGTATCCGTTAACAATCCAAGAGGGAATAGCATAGTGGTTTATATAGGTCACAATATCGGTATACTGTGCCTGTCCCACATAGGTTCCCGGACTTTGTATAGAGTCATACGCATAAGTCGGCAAAGAAAATGCAGACGCCAGCGTTATGACAGCTACAATTATAGCAATTAGTTTTTTCAAAATAAACATCTCCTTGTCTCAAAATATTAAGCCCTCTTAATGTATTGGACGACAAATTTTCAAAAAAGTTGCAGATTTATCAGAATAATCTTTAAGTACTATTATAACAAATTTTTAAAAAAATGCAAGTGTTTTTTAAAGGGGTTTTTTATCCAATTTTACTGATTTTCAAAAAAATTTTAGTTGTATTGCATAAAACAAAAAACAACATTTTGTGCAGAAAATAGAATTTAAAGTTCAAGTATTGACTTAAAGTTGACTTTAAATGTTATACTGATTTTGCATTAAACAATTTTTGCCGCTTTGTCGGTTCGACTTGCACCCAATCGGCAGTGCGGCTTGGTTCTGAATGGTCTTGTTTAATGTGAAAGATACGCAGCAGCATCGACCCCAAGCAGTGACGTTTTACAAAAAAATAAAGCCCCTCTTTATTTAAATTCATTCGCAAAAAATCCACTTTAAAACCATATCTAATGCTAATGGTCGATGTTGCTTCGTATCTTTAGATGCGAAAAGAACCAACATAAAACCCTAACAATTGGGACTGCCGTAACTAAAATACGGCAGTCCCAAACCTTTCCTTGAGTTAATTTCTTATTGCAATTATTAAATTCGTTGTTCCGAAGTTCATTTGGACAAAGACCGAGGTTCCCTGTTCTATATCTGTGCTGTCCCCTATAATCAGCTTTTTTGAACGTCTGTCGTAGACGTAAATCGCGCCGTTTAAAGGAACCGTTCTGATATATCCCTGAACCATGTCGCCGCAGATGAGAATTTTATCGCTGAGCTTGCTTTCAACAACTCCGTATGATGTGTAAAGCTCACTGTAATAGTTCTCCTCGCTTAAAGTACCGTAGTCGCTGAGGTTGCGTTCAAAGTATCCGTCCTCTTCTATTATATCTCGGCTGAGCAATGTTCTGAAAGCAACACACTTTCCGTCCTTTTCCGCATACTGTATTACCTCGCCCGGGCTGAATGGATTTGCTCCGTTTTGCGTATTTCTGTTTGTATAGCCTGAAAGCCAGCCGTTTGTCCTGTCGATTGCCCCGTCTGTGTCAAACAAGAGCTCCCGCTCTGTTCCGCCTTCGTAAACTCTAAGACTCAGGCAACGCTCGCCCTCATCATTTATATAGGTTCCGGAGTTTATAACAAC
>CATWQA010000011.1 GCA_958352815.1 uncultured Eubacteriales bacterium | reverse complement strand
CGAAGTACATCAATCGGAAAAGATTGACGGCAAAACCGTCCAGCGGCTTACCATTCACTATAATTGTATCGGCGCCATTGAGATACCCGACCTTGACAAATTACCGGCAAACAATGTATCGGTACATACAAGGCAGGGCGTAGATGTTCATTACGCCGCCTGTGCAAGTTGAAAAACAAACAAAAAAACCGAGTGTCATACAGAACCTTTTAAGTCCTGTAAGAACACTCGGTATGGTGCGGGTAAAAGGACTTGAACCTTCACGTCTGTTGACACTAGAACCTAAATCTAGCGCGTCTGCCAATTCCGCCATACCCGCATAGCTCTGTAATTATATCAAAAATCACTTTGATTGTCAACCGCAAATTATAATTTTTTTGCTTTTATACAAACCAAAACCTCCGTACAGCAGCAGACGAAACCGCATTCCATGCAAAACGCCCCCCGCTGCAAGAGCAAGGGACGTTTATCACTGATTATCTTTTATTATTTTGAGCTTTCCATAAACTTATATACCAAAGCTGCAATGGCTGCACCTACCAAAGGTCCGACAATGAAAATCCAAATGCAGGATATGGGTTCGGGGTTTCCCGAAATAGCTGCCGCAATAGCGGGACCTATACTTCTCGCAGGGTTTACCGATGTACCCGTGAGACCGATACCCAGAATATGTACCAAAGTAAGAGTAAATCCGATTACAACTCCGGCAAAAGAACCGTGATTCGCCTTTGATGAGGTAACCCCCAGAATCGTCATTACAAAAATGAAGGTGAGTACGATTTCCACAACCAGACCTGCAACAGCGCTTCCGTTTACGCCGCTGAGACCGTTTGAACCGAAGCCGCCTGTCATGTCAACAACGCCGCCCAGCGAGAATATCAAAGCGAGCACTCCTGCTCCCGCCAACGCTCCGATACACTGGGAAACAACGTATGCCGCAAACTCCTTGCCGCTCATGCCGCCGCTCATAAGAACACCCAGTGAAACAGCGGGGTTAATGTGACAACCGGATATATTGCCAACGCAGTATGCCATACCTACAATCGTCAGACCGAAAGCAAATGCGGTGAGCACATATCCTCCGCCCTGAACGGCGTCGCAGCCAACCAACATAGCCGTACCGCAGCCCATGATAACAAGTACCATTGTGCCGATAAACTCAGCTACACACTTTTTTGCTAAACTCATTTTTCTCCATCCTTTACTTTAAATTTTTTTGTATACATGAAACATGTACTTACGGAGAATTATATCATATTTTCATGCCCGTTTCAACCTGAACACATAATTGTAACAGACACTTAATCATTAGTTTAAATTAAATTCCGAAGAATTCCTCTATTTTAGCCTTGTAGGCTTCGGAATTTTTGTAATAAGACTCCGCATGGACAGCGTCCTTAACCAGATACAGCTCTTTTCTTGAAGCGCAGTTATTGTATATCTCATAGCACATCTTAACCGGTATAAGCGGGTCATTTGCTCCGTGAATAAACAGCATGGGCACTTTTGCATTTTTTACCGCCTCGGCCGAGCTGACCTCGTCAAACCTGTACCCTGCAGTCGCCTTGCACAAGGCGTTGGACACAAACAAAATCGGTATCGCAGGCAGATGATAGTGGCTTCTGAGCGCCTTTTTAAACATATCGTTGGCAGAGGTAAAGGCGCAGTCCGAAATTATCCCCTTAACACAAGACGGCAAATCAAGGCCGCTCATCATGCATACGGTGGCGCCGCCCATGGATACGCCGTACAGATATATTTCAAGGTTTCCCTCTCTGTCAAGGTCGCCGTTTAGCTTTTGGACGTACTTAACCCATTCAAGACCGTCCTTTCTGTCAAGACATCCGAATCCGATGTAGTTTCCTCCGCTGTTGCCGTGAGCTCTGTTATCGGGAAGCAGAACGTCAAAGCCCTTTTCCAAAAAGAACTCTGCCGCCGCGCTGGTGTTCTCGCCGCCTCGGCTTGTGTACCCGTGGAAGCAAATTGCCACTCTCTTAGGCTCGCTGCCCCCTGCTGCATTTTTGAAATACTGACCGTAGAGCTCGGTTCCGTCAAAGGAGGTTATGCGGTGCTCGCTGCGCTCATTGCCCGCCAAAGCCGACAAAAACGCCGCCTTTTTCTCAGAGTACGGTTCCCAGTTCACCCCTGCAACCTTCGGCTTTAATGAGGCTGTGTTCCTCTCAACGGTCATCTTCATGTGCTGCTTGCCCGCCGCCACATCCGCAAGGGCGGCGATTGCCACCGCAACAGCTGAGGTTATAGTTATTTTCTTCTTTATATTTTTCATAGATGTTCCTTTCGATTATTCCCAAACTAAACATTATGGTACTACTATGCAACTATTAAAACTTAATTTGTTTATACTCGTCTATTTTGACAAAGGCTTTGCCTTTGAAACCATTGCCGAGCCCATATTCCGCCATGCCAAGCCGCGGCGGCAATGTCGTCAAAGCCTTTATCAAAATAACGTGTTTAGATATATAAAGCTTTAAGTATTACATGATACTGCGTTCTGTCTCTATTAGTTATAACATAAATCGAGGTGTTTCGTCAATCCCATGTTATTTTGAAATTACTGCCGAACCTCCTCCTTTACCGCAAGCTCTGTTTCGCGCTTTTTCTGAACCTCTGCGGTCTGTGCCGCCGGAGCAAGGTTCTGATCAGCTTCACTATAGAGAAAAACCCTGCAATAATCCCCATACCAAAAACCATAATTCCCGGAAGATAACTGAAATTAAATTGCAAAAGCTCTTTTATTGACGACATGACAGGCATGTACAAGCCAAAAATCAGGAGAAGTGTCGAGCCCGAAATTCCCGGCAATATCATAGCCGAAACAGCAACTGAGGGTCATAAAATCATCACAAAGGTTCCCGCAGTAATAAGCAGAGCGCCGATAACCGACTTAACGGTAAACTGCTCATGGAGACAGACTGCCGCAAGCACAAGGGTTATGACTATGCTGAACTTATCCACAGGTACCACTCTTGAAGCCTCACCTATCTGCAACGCCTTATAATAGCAAAGCCAGGACGCGCCTGTTGCAATGCCCGACAAAATCAGGAACAGCCAGCTCTTCTTGCTTATCTCACCAAGACCGCTCTCCGAGCCTGTAATAAAGACTATCCCCCACGCCATAACAAGAACTACCGCCGTTCTTACAGCCGTTGCCAAGTTGGAATTTACATTTTCAATACCCACCTTTGCCAATATAGACGTGGCAGCAGCAAACACCGATGATAACAGCGCAAACACAAACCACATAAAGCAAGCCCCCCTCTACACATTAAACCTATATCCCGCTCCCCAAACAGTTTCGATAAACCGAGGTTCTGAGGGATTTTCCTCAATTTTTTCTCTAATCCTCTTTATATGCACCATAACCGTGGCGTTATCGCCCATATAATCAAGTCCCCATATCTTTTCAAAAAGCTGATCCTTTGAAAAGACAATGTTCGGATTTTGCGCCAAAAACAGCAGCAGCATAAATTCCCGATTGGACAGCTTTATTTCTTCACCGTTTTTGAACACTCTGTGGCTCTTCGCTTCTATGCTCAGATTGTGTACCTCAATACAGCCCGTGTTCTCGGATTTCCCCTTAAGCCGCTTGTACTGATTCAGGTTCGCCCGCACTCAAAGGATATATCGCTGCCCTTGCCTTTTAGCTCAGGGCTTAACGCCTCGCAATACTCAGACAGATAGCTTTTTAAATCCACGGTCATAAGATACATGGGCATATTTTTCGTTTCCAGCTTTGAAAAGTAGAACAGCTTATCAAGAAGAACGTCCATTGAGCACGCCTTTTTATAGGCTATCTCCATATACATTTTCTGCTTTTCGGGGGTTGACGCCACCCCGTCAAGCATACCCTTTAAAAAGCCCTTTACAGAGGTCAGCGGTGTTCGCAAATCATGTGAAATATCGGTAATCATAGTTGTGCGCGCCTTTTCGTAGGCAAGATTTTTTTCAATACCCTCCTTAAGATGAAGCTGCATATCATCAAAGACATCGCATACCTCCTTGAACTCATCATTGCCGCTGTAGTCAATAGGCTCGTCAAGATTTTGCATATCTATCCGCTTTGCCGCCGAGATTAGTATCTCTGCGGGCTTCATAATTTCTTTGAGCATAATTTGGGTAAAAATATTGCTTAAAAGCAGGATAAGGATAATAGCCCCTGCGCCTACAGAAATGAACAGTATAAACATGGAGGTAATTTCGCTTTTGTACCTTGCGAGGAGTTCCCCTCCGTTTTCGTGAAAAACGTCGTTGTTAAGCACAAGGGTTTCGCCCTTTCTGTCCGTAACCGTAACCTGATGAAGATCGTCAAAGTTTGGCATATATATTTTTTCAGCCACCTTTAACACCCCCAGCATTACAGCCATAAGCATGACCAATGACGCAAGCACAATTACAGCATTTGAGATAAAGAGCCGTTTTCTAATCGTCATAATAATTTCCCCCTCCGTACAGTATAGCACACCCGCCGCCCCAATTAAAGTGTTATATGCTAAAGAAAATCTAAAATTTTTCTAAACAAAAGCTTCAAATTGGTTTTGGAAAGCTATATTTAATGTAAAATCCTTGCCAAAAAAGGCGGCGGAGCCTTCGCTCTGCCGCCTGCTTCTATTTTTCCATGCCGCAGGGGTATGCTGCGGCAGATTGCGCCTTTTCTCTCCTGACCGTATCGTAAAAACGATAGCCGCCCGAAAAGTTATAGCAGTCATATCCGTTTTGGGCGAGTATTCTGCAAGCCAGGTAACTGCGCAATCCGCTTTGACACATTACGTACACAGGCTTGTTCTTGGAAATTTCGGAAATTCTCTCCCGCAGGTCATCAACGGGAATATTGATAAACCCGTCGGCTCTGCCCATTGCATACTCATACGGTGTTCTTGTGTCAAGGAGGGTAACGCTGCCGTCTCGGGGAAGCCCGTCAATTTCATCGTGGTGAAACTGTTTAACCTTTCCGCTGACGATATTTTCAATCATAAAGCCCGCCATATTTACAGGGTCTTTGGCAGAGGAATAGGGCGGAGCATAGGCTAAGTCAAGCTCTGCCAGCTCTGTTGCTTTCATTCCCCCTCGAATAGCCGTTGCGAGCACGTCAATCCTCTTGTCAATTCCCTCGTACCCGACAATTTGTGCGCCGAGAATTTTTAGGTTCTCTTTGTGGTAAATGACCTTTATGGTCATAACTCTTGCTCCGGGGTAATATCCCGCATGAGACACAGGGGAAAGCACCACTCGCTCATAGTCAAGCCCTGCCGCCGTCGCAGCTTTCTCGTTAATACCCGTGGAAGCAGCCGTCATATCAAACACCTTTATAACCGACGACCCCTGAGAGCCGTTATAGACGCTGTTCCCGCCGCAGACATTGTCGGCGGCAATGCGCCCCTGCTTGTTTGCAGGACCCGCAAGAGCAATATGAGCCTTATTTTCGGTAACGTAGTGCTTCACCTCAACGGCGTCACCCACAGCGTAAATATCCGAGACTGAGGTTTCCATACGGTCATTTACTATAATGCTGCCCTTAATCCCCAATTTCAGTCCTGCTTCCTTTGCAAGAGCCGTGTCGGGCACAACGCCGATTGCGAACAGCACCATATCCGCCTCAAACTCGCAGCCCTCCGAGGTTTTAAGTGCAAGGCAGCCATCCTTTTCCCCGATTTCCGTAACCTCTGTATTGAGCATAAGCTTCACGCCGTGGCTTATCATCTCGGTATGCAATATGCACGCCATATCAAAATCAAAGGGCGGCAGCAGGTGATTTAACCTCTGAACTACAGTAACCTCCACTCCCTGACGAGCCAGGTTTTCCGCCGCTTCAATCCCAATAAAGCCGCCGCCTATTACGGTTGCTCTTTTCGGCTTTTCGGTTTTCACGTATTTGTGAATTTCCAAAGTGTCCTCAACGGTGCGCAGGGTGAAAACCTTTTTACTGTCCGCACCGGGGATATTGGGCTGAATGGGCTTCGCACCGGGGGATAGAATTAGCTTGTCATAGCTCTCCTCATAAGTATTTCCCGTATCAAGCTCCCGCACCGTGACGGTTTTCCTGTCTGTGTCAATCGCCGTAACCTCCTGCCGAACCCGCACATCTATACGGAACCTGTTCCAAAAGCTCTCCGGGGTTTGCAGCGTCAGCTCCCCTTCATCTGTAATAACGCCGCCTATATAATAGGGCAGACCGCAGTTTGCATAAGACACAAAGCCTGTCCTTTCAAATACAACAACCTCTGCCCTTTCATCAAGCCTTCTAATTCGCGCCGCTGCGGAGGCTCCTCCCGCCACGCCGCCAACAATAACAATTTTCATGTTTCTCCTCCCTAAATTTCCTGCTTAGCTCAGCATATCAATGGTTTTATCCTTAGCACCGTGTAACTATTAAAACTTTATATATTTGATCCCATCTATTTTGATAAAGGCTTTGCCTTTGAAATTAATGCCGAACCCATATTCCGCCATACCAAGCCGCGGCGGCAATGTCGCCAAAGCCTTTATCAAAATCGCGCAATTGAATACAAATATTTAATAATTACAGAGTACCGTTCCGTTGCCAAAACCTCACTTGTCAACTCTTACCTAAACGTATTTTACCATTCAATCACAGAGAAAAAAGTGACCGAGTCACACTTTGGAAAACTTTCTGTATTTATCGCGAAAAAACAAATATCCCCTGCCACATAGACAGGAGATATTATTGCATCAATTTAAATTTAATGGCAGCTGTGATTTCCGCAGCCATGGTCACCGCAGCCGTGACCGTGATGTTCATGTCCATGATGACCGCGTCCATGGTGACCGTGTCCGTGGCGGTCGCAATCTACGTCGGGATTATAGGAAAGGGAATTTGCCAAAAGTGCGCTTACCGCCTCGTCCGCATTTCCCCGAACGCCGCCGTACAGCTTAATTCCCGCATCGGAAAGCGCCGCACGGGCTCCTCCTCCGATACCGCCGCAAATGAGAGCGTCAACCTTATTTTCTTTCAAAAAGCCTGCCAACGCTCCGTGCCCGCTGCCGTTAGTATCAACTACCTGCGATGAAACAATCTTGTTATCCTCCACGTCATAAATCTTAAATTGTTCTGTATGACCGAAATGCTGAAATATCTCTCCGTTTTCATAAGTGACTGCAATTCTCATAATATTATCTCCTCCTGAAAAAATGTTATTTAAAGCATTATGATTTTGCTTTTCACAATGCTTTTTGTAGCACCACTTTGGATTACCGTCGCAAAGTCTGTAACTGCCGCCGTCTATTTCCAGGCGACGTCCGTTTACAATGCAATCCGCAAGCTTTTCTCTTGCCCTCTCATAGATTTCCGTCACCGTAGAACGGGAAATGTCCATTTGCTTTGCGCACTGCTCGTGGGTCTGCTTTTCCAAATCCACAAGACGGATTACCTCAAACTCATCCATCGCCAGAATAACGGCTTCCTTTCCTGTTTTATCATCAGGCGAAAACCCTGTAACGGCAGGCTTGCCGCAAATTCTTCTGCATCGCTTTGGTCTCGGCATAACTAAACCTCCTTTAATAAAGGATTTTGCCCCGTCATTCAACATTATTGTTGTTTCCGACATATGCCGATTATAGCACATCAAAATATCTTTGTCAATCCCCTGCAAAAAAAATTTTACTAGATTGCCGCTAAAAACAAAGATATCCCCGCGCCTTGAAGGCACAGAGATATCTTTGTTTAAATTGCATTACGGAATGTCAAACTCCTTCGCCTCAATCAGGGGCTGCATGGTCGCAGGCTTATCCCAGAAGAACACCTTCAGCGTCGCGGCGCCCTCGGTATCAACAGCCATTCTAAATTGATAGGTCTGCTCTCCGGGCGCAAGATATGCGTCTTGGTATTCCGCATGGATAAGATGGTCGTCAGCGTCATAAAAGGCTGCCAGCAGGGTTCCCGAGACCTCTGTCTCCGTTCTGTTTGTAAGGGTTATATCTGCCGCCGTCATTCCCAAAACCCGGTTGAACTCCGTAAGCTGCACGGAAATATCATCTGTAATGTCGGACAGCTTGCCGCCGTTATCGTTTAGGGCGTAGTCGTAAACCTCAATGCTGATTGTGTCCTTGTCAATTCCGCTTATGTCAAATTCCGCGGTGCAGACTCCGTCCTCATCTGCCTCAAGCAGCGGGTCAAAGGGAATTTCTACGGAAATCCCCTCCCCATTGTCGTCTACGTACTCCATAACAATGGCTGATACATAATGGTTATCATTTGCCGTCACCGTCAATATATTCCCCTCGGTCTTAACCTCCGTAATATGGGGCTTTTGGGTATCTACCACAAGAGGCAGCTCAAAGTAATCGTCAAATTCATCTCCTACCCCGGGATGGTCGTACACGCCGCTGACCCGCAGAGTATAATTTCCGTCAGCCAAACTGCCGCACTCCTCCAAATACTGAGTTATCGTATGAAACTTTGAGGCGCTTTTATCGTAGCTCTCGGTTATCACGCACTCGCCATCTGCATTGAATATATTAAACTCCACATAGGACATGGAGCGCAGAGGCTGTATACACATATACACTGTGTCAAACACACCGTCTCCGTTAGGAGAAAACGCAATATACTCCCGATTTATAATATCCTCTTCCCCGGAAAATTGATTTTGTCCGAGCTCTCCGAGCCCGTCCTCGGGCAAATCGGAATACAGGAATGTTCCTTGCAGGGCTTCAAGCCCGGGAATATACAGGGAGCTTCCACCCTCGTCATAGATTGTCGTATCAAAAATCGGTGCGCTGCGCCAGTCCCCTCTAAAGCCCGTAAAGGGAATGCTAAGTACCGGTATTTCTGCCGAGGAGGCAAGGGTCACAAAGCCGTCAATATAAAAGCCGTTTGTAAATACTTTCTCATTTTCCAAAAGCTCGTCAGGATTAAGGGTTACGCCCACGGTAAGCTCCGCTTCTCCCCCTGCGGGGACGGTAACGCTTTGGGGCAGGTCGCTTTGGAAAGAGAGGGGCTGCGTGCCGTCAACATAAAATTCTCCCTCATCCTCTATGTATCCGTCAGTGGTTACGTCAAGGGACAGCTCGTCATATACAACATCACTGTCGGTAAGGTTTTTAACCAAAAAATGCAGGGTAAACTCATGGTCTATATCGGAACCCAGGCTTATTTTCGCCTTGCCGTCAGGTCCCTGTAAAAAGGTTGGAGTGGTCAGAGCCGCCTTGATGTTTGCAAGTCCCGCTCCCTGAAGGCGGGGCGAATAGGGTATGCCCTCCTCCTCTGTAACAACTGCGCTTGACATGAGCAGGTTCTCAAACAACGATACTTTTTCATCACCCTGCAGGTCGGCATAGGGATTGATAAACTGCTGCGCCTCAGAGCTATAGAACTGGTTCATCAATGCCACAAGTCCCGTAATATGCGGAGCTGCCATGGACGTTCCACGCAAAGACTGATATTTGTCATTGGGCACCGAGGAATAAATATATCCGCCCGGGGCAGAAATCTCCGGCTTTAGTTCCAGGCTTTCGTTTGTGCCCCAGCTTGTAAAGCTTGACGGCTTGCCGACAGTGGCAATTTCTGCGGAAACAAAGCCCGCCTCCGTCACTTTTATCATTTTATTTTCCGCATCAAGAAGAAATTGACCGCTGTCCAAGCTCACCACTGCCCCCGGCAGGGATATATTCGCTGTTTGTATAACATCGTTGGCGTTATTCCAGATAATAATTCCCTCTGCTCCTGCCGCCTTTGCATTGTCCGACTTATCGGGAAAATTGTTCTCGCCCCGCTTTACCAGAGCGATTTTCCCGCTAAGGTTCAGACCCTGAAAATCTTCGGGTTTGCCATATCCGCAGTATACGTACTCCCACCGGGTATCTCCCGCAAAATATTCGCTGAACTCCGATCCTGAGTATGCAAGCGTGTAGGGAACACTGCCGCCGTCAGAGAGCATCAGCTGCCCGCCGTCATAATATCGCACAAGGTTATCCACAGAAGCAACCGAAGTAGCCGCGGAAAAGCTGTTAGGCGTACCTGCGGCGGCATAGTCAATATCTTCGGTTGTGGGAGTATAGTTCTGATAACCGCGGCTTGAATTTCCCGCCGCAACCGACAAAAATATACCTGCGTTCCTTGCCGCATCTAAAACCGGCTGAAATACAATATCATGAGATGTAGTCATGTAGTCCGAACCTAAACTCATGTTAATTGCCGACACGCCCAGCTTGGACGCATCGTCAATAGCCGCCAGAATGGCAGCGTCAACAAAAGCGCCGTTTTGGTCGGTCGCCTTCATTAAAATCAACTGTGCCTCGGGAGCCACGCCCGACACAAGCGAGCCGTCGGCGCCTGTTCCGTTCTTGCCCGCCGTAATACCCGCCACATGGGTGCCGTGAACAACATTAGGGTCGTCGTTAAAGGTGTCCGCCGTATTCTGAGCGTAGTCGTAGGCAAAGGGGATTTTAGAATTTCTATAGACACGATTTGCCGTAACGGAAACATTCATAGTTTCCTCGCTTAATATACGGGCGATATCATCCTTTGTATATTTTGGAGACTCAACAGGCTCTGCGAAAAATTCATGGGAGGTATCAAACTCGGAATCGATAACCGCAACCACCTGTCCCTCGCCCTTTAATCCGTAGGTGTCCGCAACCTGAGGAACCCCGGTTATCTCCTCCGCATTGTCAATGCGGGGTTCTTGCAAATAACGCTTTTGGGAAACATAGACATTCTTCACCCCGGGCAGAGCCGCAATCGCTTCCAGATCACCGAGTTTTCCCTCAACGGAAAATCCGTTAAACAGGGCGGTGTAGGTATAGCCCTTTACCGCTCCCGCCTGAACCTTGTTCGAAATGTCCCGCACGACAGCCGCTTGCTTTTTCAGTATGCTTGCTTCCGCCTCCTTAGCTTCTTTGGTTTTTGCGTAGCTCTCGGCTCCCATAGCCTGAGCCTGCTCGGAAACCAAGGTCGGGTCGCCCTCAACCTCAACGATAAAGGTCACCCATTCCTCCGCAGCTTTGTCATAGGAGACGCCGCTGACAGCAACCCCCGAAAACAAAACCAATACGGACGCCAATATGCAAATGATTTTTCTAAACTTCATTTTACTACCTCACTTCCACAAAGCCTTGGTTCTTAATTAATGCTGCCGCAAAAAATTCCTCTTTAAATTTCATTTCCTCTTATCCTCCTTTGTGATATGAATTTTCTCACTTACCGTTTCTTTATCTATGGATTTAATATATCATGTTTTTATAATTTTGTCCACATTTTTTAATCTTTTTAATTTCCCCATAATGCAAAACCCCACTTTTCGGACGGTTGCCGATAAAGTGAGGTTAGTTATTAAATTATTAATACAGACAAATCCTAAAGCCTATTGTCCAGTCGGTACTGCTGTAAAAATATCTGCCTGTTGTTGTGAACAGGTATGGCTCTGAGCTGAAGCTGTGATAATTGCTGCCGCCCCGCTTGACGTAGCTCCGCCCGCTTGTGTTCTGCGGATCTGTTTGGGCTTCGCTTGAATAATTGCCGCCGTAATCATCGACCCATTCATAGGCGTTGCCGCTCATGTCGTAAAGTCCAAGCTCGTTTGGTGCCTTTGTCTTTACGTCAATCGGGCTGCTGCTGCCTGAATTTTCGTAGGTAACGGCAACTTCATTAATGTTATTGCTGCCCGAATACAAATATCCTCTGCTTAAATTTCCACCCTTTGCGGCAAATTCCCATTGGGCTTCTGTTGGTAAATGGAAGTTTACATCATCAGAAATCAAGCCCTGTTCGTGGGCAAGCTCGTTCAGCCTGTCAACAAATGTATGCGCGTTTTGCCATGTAACGCTTGTTTTAGGATGGGTATTGCTGCCGCCGCCGTTTCCCATTACCGCATTCCAAAGCGCCTCGGTGACCTCCGTCTCTCCCATAAGATAGTCTTGGGTCAGTGTTACGGTATGGGCAGGGCTTTCGTTGAACTCAACATCATTATTATCCGAACCCATTGTAAAAGTGCCTTTTTCGACTAAAATCATTTTGAAATCAACGCCGTTTATAGTATAATCCGTTGTTTGCAATGCGCCGCTTGCCGGTTCGCTTACAGGTTCGTCTGTCGGTACGACCGTTTGAACAGGTTCATCTGTGGGTTCTGTTGTGCTTTCCGGTTCAGTTGCCGCTCTCGGCGCTGTGATTGTAACGGTCTGATTTTCCCCGTCCCATTCCACGTCAAAGCCGAAATTTTCCGCTATAAAACGTATCGGCAGCATAGTGCGTTCATTTATAATTGCAGGAGCTACATCAAGCGTTTTTTCGGTTTCATTGACAAAAGCGGTTGTACTGTCTATTGTAAGTATGATAACGTCGTTATTATAGGTGAGGACGGCGTTTTGCGTTTCATTTTCCCAGTGTACATTTCCGCCGACCGCTTCGATAATCGCCCTGACGGGTAAAAGCGTTCTGTCCGATATGATAACAGGAGCCGCGTCTATGGCTGTTTCCGTGCCGTCAATGGTGATTGACGCTTTCCCAATCGTCAGTTCAATAACAGTTTCATCGGTTATGTTTACCGTGCTGTCTGTTTCAGCTGCGCAAGCGCATAAATTACATAACATAAAAGTTGAAATAATAATTGATATTGCTCTTTTCATCGTTTTCATTATAAATTTCCTCCTTTAATATTTCTCGGAACACAAGTCCCGTCATCATTCATTTTTCCTCCTTCTCATAGACTGCGTATTAAGAAATCTATTCGGTATAGCTTATCCTGTCCCGAATGAACATCGGACAAAAGCTTTGAACGGTAGGATCTCAAAATTCTTTTTCCGCTATCGCACCGTCCTGAACGCATATTGTCAAGAAACTTGTCAATCATATCCTGTTCCATTTCTAAATCCCGTAAGGTGCAAATCATTTTCTGTTCATCTTCAGTTGACATTTTAACCTCACCTACTTTCTGATTTCATTATAATACATAAACAGTTGAATTACAAATACTTATTTTTTATTGCAATTGATACTTTTTATTTATAGTTATTGTGTTATACTATATATGAGGTGAGATTATGGAAATTCGTGTACTTAAATATTTTCTTGCCGTAGCGCAAGAGGAAAACATGACAAAAGCGGCTGAGACGCTGCATACATCACAACCGAATTTATCAAGGCAAATTGCCGAGCTTGAAGATTCTGTCGGAAAAAAACTGTTCGAGAGACGAAACAGAAAAGTGATACTTACAGAAGAAGGAATGTTTTTAAGAAAGCGGGCAAAGGAAATTATAGAGCTTGCCGAGAGAACGGAAGCCGATTTGATTTCATATAACGAGGAAATAAGCGGAGTTGTAAAAATAGGCGCCGCCGAAACTCACGCTATGCGCCGTTTGTCGGACGTTATGCTTTCACTTCGTGAAAACCACCCGCAAATACAATATGATATTTTCAGCGGCAGCACCATAGAGGTCACGGAACAGCTTAATAAAGGGCTTTTGGATTTCGGCGTTCTTGTCGCACCCGTTGACTTGTCGAAGTATGATTATATAAAGCTGCCCGTAAATGATATATTTGGATTGATTATGCGAAAAGATAACCCGCTCTCAAACAAAAAAAGCGTTACGCCGCAGGACTTAGATGAGCAGCCCGTTTTGTGCGCACGTCAGCAGCTTGACGGAAACGTTTTGTCAAGCTGGCTCGGGTATGACGTTGAAAAACTGAATATAGTGTCAACCTTTAATCTTATTACAACGCCCGCAATGATGGTTGAGGCCGGGCTGGGGTCGGCGTTTACCTTTGACAAGCTGGTTGACACAGAAGGAAGCCGCAATATTTGTTTCAGACCGTTAGAGCCGAAAGTAGAAACAAGTCTTTATCTTGTATGGCAGAAATTTCAGATGTTTTCGCCTGCGGCAAAGAAATTTTTGGAGCAAATAAGAGAAAATATAGCAGAGGACATCTAAAGATACAAAAAAAGCCTTACCTATATCTCTCCCGGCTCCCGTTATAAACCACATTCCTTGCTCACTGCCACTTTACATATTTCACTGCCGCTCCGTATTTTAAAAAACAAACTGAACCAGCAGCATATAACAAATTGTGCCGCCTGCGATGGACAGAAGCATCTGTCTTTTCCAGAGATGAAGCACCACCACCAAAGCAATCGAAATCAACTCCGGTAAACCGTGACTTCCCGTGAATATGCTTACGTCCTTTAAACAGTACACCACCAACAGACCGAACACCGCCGCAGGCAGAACATTGCCGAGATATTGTATGTACTTGGGAGTGGACTTACCGGCGGGAAATATTAAAAAGGGCAGGAAACGGGTTATCATCGTTCCCAGGACAATCATAGCTATTGTAATAATGCGCTGCGTTATGCTCATTTTTTCAGCTCTCCCCGTTCAATGAATTTTCTTAGAAGCGTCAATGACAAGAGTATAGCCGCCATAGCGGGAATGATAAAGCTATTTGAGCCGAATACAACAAGGGAAAGCAATGACAGCGCCAGCCCCAACAGCTCGCTTGTGTGTTTTTTATCCTTTAACCATTGTTCCATAAAAATAACAACGAACATAGCCGTCATAACAAAGCCGAGCCCTTCCGTATTAAAATGAATAAACGAGCCGAATATACCGCCGAGAGTAGCCCCTGAAAACCAATACAGATGATTCAGCAGGGTTACAATAAACATAAAACAACCCTTGTCCACATCAGGCGGAATATCGGCAGTGTAGTTGATAGAAAAGCTCTCGTCGCACATTCCGAAAATCAAGTAAAACTTTTTCCGCCCCGTTCCCTTAAACTTATCAAGCATTGAGATACCGTAAAACAAATGACGGGCGTTAATCATTATTGTTAAGGCAAGCGCTCTTATAGGATTGAATGAATCCAAAAGCAGATTTACTGCCACAAATTCAACCGAGCCCGCAAAAATTGTCAAACTCATAAGCATGGGATACCAAAAGCTGAATCCCGATGCATTCATATAAACTCCGTACGTCAATCCGAGAAACCAAAATCCCGCAAAAGTCGATATGGTATACGGAAACGCCGCTTTTAACGCCGCAAGATATTTAGATTTTCGCATATTCCCTCCCTTTGGATGTCTCATCGGCACAAATTTGCTTTCCGATTTCTTCATGCGCTATACGTCCTATGACTGTATTAGACCGATCGCCCTAAGCCCTTTACAATCTTTTTCTGTATTCTGAGGTATTCCGCAGCCTCATCCGGGTCAAGGAACTCCAGCATATGAATTACGGCGTTAATAATATCCTCTCGTTTGTTTCTTGCCTCCTCATACCCCTTTTGGGTCAGGCGGACTATAATCTGGCGGTTATCATCCCCGTCTGCCTCTCTGGTGACAAAGCCCTTTTTCTCCATGGCGTTCAGCAACACGGCGATGCGCGCAGTGCTCACCAGCATAGCCTTGCTTATATCCTTGGGATATGTCTTATCCCCGCGGCTGAGCAAATAATTCAGCACGAACAGCTCACCCTTGACCAGCTTTGACAGCTCACGGTTGGCAGGCACGTGCAGCAGTCCTACCCTTGTATCAAGAAGCTCCTTTGCCATTTCCTTGTAATCCATTGCCGCCTCCCAAATCACTAACTTTGTTAGTGATTATATCATTTAAACAAACCAATGTCAAGAGTATTTACAAAAAGTTAATTAAATAAAAAACATAGCAAAAGCCCGCAATACACGGGCTTTTGCTTACGATATTAATCTTTCGGCGCTTTTAGGTACTCGTCTGCAGCAATTGCTCTTTGAGTAAAGCTGTTATTCTTCCACCACGCAGCAGCTGCTGCCGCAACGGTAAATACAAGGGACACTGCCGCTGCCACATCCTCATCTGCAATATTAAGCGGCGACTTGCCGAACATCACCAGACACTGATTAACCAAAGCAAGAACCAAAACTATGGTTCTGCTGACTGTTCCTGAATTTATATTTCCCATATTCTCACTCCTTTCTGTCAGGCAGGCTCATATACTTTTCGTGAATATCATCCATAACTCCGTTTACCCCCAAGGTATGGTAGTTCTTCCACACGTTTTCAAAGTTTTCCTTTGCGTATATGGCGGCATAGCCCTTATCCAGAGCCTTGTTGTACTCGCTTATCATCTGAGCTCGCAGCAGAGCCTGCACTCCCTTTTGAGTTGCGTCTGTCTTGCTGTCGTTATCCTTAATGTGCTTGAACAAATATCTGTATCCGCTCAAAACCAAAGCGGGTATTCCCAACACTGTCACAACAAGCGTTATTATATTATACCAGTTCACTATTATCCACTCCCCGCAGCATTAATCGACAAGCTGCCCTTTCAAGTCGTCAACCTCACGGCACAGCTTCTCTATGAGACTGACCGTTTCACCGCCCAAAGTCTGGAACTCGAAATTGGTGCTTGTGTTAAGGGTGAGCACGCTGTTATCGGTGCAGTTGGGAGTGCCGCCCTCAGGCGCGACTAATCCCTCTGAGATATTTACTGATATCTTTCCCAGGTACAGCTCAATTCTGCGCTTGCCGTCACTCTTAGTTCTAACCGTGGAAAGTCGGGCGGAAGAATACTCCCTGGTTTCCACGTCATAATATGTGATGTCGTCACCGTCAAGCTCATATGCGAAAAATACAGCGAACTCCTTCCCGTTATCCTCAACGGAAAATGTCGTTTCACAGGAATATTGGGACAGCTCAAAACTTCCGCAAACCTTATCGGTCACAGTGATTTTTGGAACATTAAATTCATACAGGGCGGTTGTCGAACTATATTCCTCTGATGTGCAACTAATGCTTGCAGAAGCGGAGCCGTATAAAACAGCAGTGTCCATAGGCGAGGTTTTCGATTTATTGATTTCTTTTGTGATTTTATCACTGCTCCATGCACGACTTGCGGTAGTATATGCGTCATCTATCATCGCTCCGGCGCACCAATTTTGCCAAATTACCGCCTCACCCTCATCTATGCCAAAACGCGTTGAAATAACCCTATTTTTCTCATGCAATATCTGGACTATTGTTTTGGGAAAACTGGAGTTTGATGTTATAACCTCCAAAATTTCAGTGTATGAGTATTCCGATTCATAGTCGCCGTAACTCTCAGTATAATAGTTGAAAACATAAGTTCCCGTTTCATGAAAATTGTCGTAGTTATAATCGTCACCATCAACATACAGCTCATACTTTCCCTCTGACGTCTTATGCTTTCTTGCGAGTTCGTTTACCGCCTGCACAATACTGGTTTTGTCACTTGTTATAAGGTCGCTCAGCATGCCTACATCGGTCAGGCTTCCGTTTGCGTTTACAATACACTTATCATATACCTGCAAGGTTTTGGGAGTATTGTTTGTGCCTGTTCCGAGCTGGATCGCGTCAATATAGCTGGGGCTGCTGTCAGTTCCGTTATTTTTTACCGCCGCATTGTTTCCTCCGGAAAAACCACTGCCCGACTTGGCTCCGCTTCCAACTGCCCCGCCGTGATATGTATAACTATTGGCTCCCGCCGCACCGCCGTACCTTGATGTTGCCGAGGCGCCTGTCGCCGAACCGTTATAGGTAGTTGCAAGGTTTCCTCCCGCAAAGCCGTTGTTTGCAGTTGCAGAGTACCCCGCCGTGCCGCCTTGGGCTGCGCTTGACTCACTGCCGCCGTTAAATCCTCCGCTTGCGTTCTGCTGATTGGCTTTCAGTGCGAGGGCGGAGTTCAAATCGGTTATGCTTCCGTTTAGGGTGTCATCTTTGCTTTTGAGCTCGTTTATAGCTCCCACAATTGTTGACTTGGATGTGGTTGTCAGGCTGCTAAGCTTACCTACGTCAGTCAGACTGCCGTCCGATTCGGTTATACGCTTGCTGTATACCTGCATGGTTTTGGCAACACTGTTAGTACCTGTGCCCAACTGTATACAGTCAATTGCCGCGCCGGAGGATGTTCCGCACTTGGCGTTGCTGCCTCCGGAAAAGCCGCTGCCTGATTTTGCGCCGCTGCCCACTGCTCCTCCGCTTGTTGTGCTTGCACTGCTGCCCACTGCTCCTCCGCTTGACGTGCTTGCACTGCTGCCCACTGCTCCGCCGCCCGCTGTTTCTTTTGCGTTATTTCCGCCGACAAAGCCGTTGGTTGATGTCTTTTTATCCGCCTTTTTAGAGTCCAACGCCGTATCTGCCGTCAATCTTGCACCGGCCTCATCGGACAATTCACCATAAACATTTATGATTTCATCCTCAACCGTGTTTTGGCTGTCATAGTCAACATCTGCCGCCTTGTGTCTCCCGATAGCACCGCTGAAATGGTTTGCCAAGGTCTCTTTTAACTCGTCTATGACCTTGTCGCAGTACGCCTTAATCCAGCCGTTCTTGCCGTCGGAGGCGTATTCCTGCTTTTTTGAATTATACCAAATCGACATTTCTCTACCTCTTTCTTAAAAGTATTTTCTGTGGTATCCTCTTTTATTCTATGCCACAATAGGAGACAACGCGTGCCAAGAGCAACAAAAAAGCCCCCGATTTCTCGGGAGCTTCCGTCAGCTAATTATTTTACTCGTGGTCATGGCCGCAGCCGCAATCGCACTCGGCGTCGCCCAAATCCAACTCAACAATCTCACCGCAGTTGGGGCACTCAAAGTTGCCCTCAACAAGGTCGTCAATTTCATCCTCTGTGAACTCAATATCCTCGCCGCAGTTCTCGCACCTAATCTGGTACAAATCGCCCATAGGCTCATCACCGCCGATTTCCTCGGCAAGAACATCAATAACCTCCTCAACATCGTCAATCTGGTCGGCAAGGAAGCCCTGCTCCTGATCCAGCATCTCGATCTGGTCGGCAGCCTTTTGAATAAAATCCACAACAGCGGACAAAACCTTTGTAACGTCCTTATCGGGGTCGAGTTCCAACCCGTCAAACAGGCCCTTTATATAAGCCGCATCCTTTGATATTTCAGACATAAATCTCAATTCCTTTCAATAAAAATAGGAAACTAAACTCTCTCCATGTACTCACCGGTACGTGTGTCAACCCTGATCTTATCACCGTCATTAATAAACATGGGAACGGTAACAACAGCCCCTGTCTCAAGAGTTGCGGGCTTGGTAACATTTGTGGCGGTGTTGCCCTTAACGCCGGGCTCTGTCTGAGCAACCTCAAGCTCAACAAATGTGGGGGGCTCGATTGAAAATACGTTTCCCTTAAACGAGCAGAACTTAACCGACATGTTCTCTTTTACAAACTTAAGAGCGTCTCCCAACTGATCGGAGCTGAGGGGAACCTGCTCATAAGTTTCGGGATCCATAAAGTAATAAAGATCGCCGTCGTTATAAAGATACTCCATGTCGCGTCTCTCAATCATTGCCTTTTCAAATTTCTCGGTGGGGTTAAAGGACTTCTCAACAACAGCTCCCGTAATAACATTCTTAAACTTTGTTCTTACGAAGGCCGCTCCTTTTCCGGGCTTAACATGCTGAAACTCAACAACCTGACAAACGTTGCCGTCATATTCAAAAGTCATTCCGTTTCTAAAATCACCAGCAGTTATCATTAGTATAATCCTCCTAAAAATAATTTCATCGTCTCTAACATACATTCTATACTAAAACTCCTTATAATGCAAGTATTTTTTGAAATTTTTACAAAATATATTTCGGTATTGAAAAAATTTAACGTTAGTGTTATAATGTTGCTGTACAATTTTAACAGTCAGAGAGGTGTAACCCTTGAAGAAGCAAATTAACAGGCTAATCGATTTTTTTGAATTGAGAATTGACAAATCCTTATTTGAGATAAATCACAGTGAAATCCAAAAGGCGAACCTGCAGTTCCTGCGGCAAATCGCCTTGTTGGGCGCTGTCATTGCGGCTCTGCTGTGCTGCGCGACCTATATAATTCCGTTTTTTGCGGGAAAGACAATGGCTTTCTTTGCCCTGTTCGTAATTTCCGCCATTATTTTCGGCGTGACCTGCATTATATTTAACTCCCTCCTTGAATATTCCTCATACCTGATATATTTTTATTTAGCGGTGATTATGGCGTTTTGTGCAGTGCTTGACGTGTATTACGGCGCGGAGAGCCTCGGCGTAATTTTCCCGGTGTTTCTGGCGCTAATCCCCATATCGATTATGGATAATCCGACCCACGTCTTTTCCTTTACAATTCTGCTCTGGGCGGCGTACTGTGTTGCCTCTGTCATCATGAAGGATCACGAGTTCTCTCAAATCGATGTGATAAGCTCAACCGTTGCCATGCTGACGGGAATAACTGTCGGCACGCGTATCCTCAAATCGAGAGTGAGCAATCTTAACAGCACCCGTATCCTTTTGCGGCAGATAGAAATTGACTCCCTGACCGGTCTGCCCAACTACAAAAAACTTATGCAGGATCTGTCCGGCGAAAACGATACCCGCGTTGCAATGTCGCTTTGCGGCATGGCGATAATCGATATTGACAACTTTAAGGAATACAACACAAAGTACGGCAGAGAAATGGGTGACAAAGCTTTAAAGAAAATCGGAGGATGTATGCAGCGGATTTCCGATCCCACCGAGATTATAATCTACAGATACGGCGGAACAAGTCTTGTAGCAGTCAGCCTTATACATGACTACAAGGGTATTCAGCGGGTCTGCCAGGGTATCTCCTCAATTATCAGAGGGCTTGACATCGAGTTTAAAGGCGCGCCCCTGGGCAAAATCACCGTAAGCTGCGGCTTTGTTGATGTTGTGGAATGCGAATGCGACGAATACGGAAAAATGCTGGAAATGGCGCAGGAAGCCCTGCAGCAGGCTCAGGCAGAGGGCGGCAACACATATATCGGATACATGCAGCTTAAAGCCATGAAAGAGAGAAAGTAGTTATGGTATAAACCGTTCCGCGGAACGGTTTATTTTTTTGTATTTTTATGAAAGCAACTGCTAATAATATCTTAGAGCGGGTTATGCCGCCTTTTAAATATTCGGTTAACACAAGATTACAATTCAGTCAAAATCAACACAAATGCCAAAAACGTGGTATAATCTATAATAGGCTTTAATGCGGATTTGCAGATCCGTAAATATATTGCAAAGGATGGATAAGATGACCGAAAATATAAAAAACGGCGTCGATTTCAGGTTCATTGACGCCGAAAAGTTTAAGACGAACGTTATCAGCGTTTTCTTTAATATTCCCATGACCCGCGAGGACGTAACCAAGGCTGCGCTGCTGCCGTCAGTTATGAAGAGGGGTACGGCAAAGCACAAGACAATGACCGAAATCTCCAAATACTTAGACGAGCTGTACAGCGCCACTCTCCGCGCGGGAATACGCAGCAAGGGCGACGGCGAGGTGCTGTACTTCAGCATTGAGTACGTCCGTGACGAGTTTATAGGAGAGAACCTGACTTCAAAAATCGTTGACTTAATAAAAGAATTTATATTCTGCCCCCTTGTAGGCGAGAACGGTTTTTCGGAGGAATACCTAAAGGGTGAAAAGAAGAACCTGAAAAACGCAATTGAGGGCTTGATTAACGACAAGAGGGAATACGTTGAGGTAAAGTGCCGCGAAGCAATGTTCCCCGATGAGGGCTACGGATTGTTTGAAGCAGGCTCTGTTGACGCACTGGAGGGCATTACCGCACAAAACCTGTATGAGTTCTACAAGCATATTGTAGGAGAGACAAAGGTAGATATATTCGCCAGCGGCGCCTTTGGGGACGGCGGAATCGAGTTTATAAAATCCGAGCTCGGTGGAGCCTTTGAGCCGCGAAACGCTTCCTATGCGGAAACCCAAATAGCTGTTCCCACAGGAAAGGAAATTGCCAACATTGTAGAGGAAATTCCTGTTGTGCAGAGCAAGCTCTGTATCGGTCTGCGCTGCGGCGTTGAGCCCACGTCAAAGGAATATTACGCTCTCATGCTGGGAGGCTGCATTTTCGGAGGCAGCCCGTTCTCCAAGCTGTTTAACAACGTCCGCGAGAAGCTGAGCCTTGCGTACTACGCAACTGCCAGAACCGAGCGGTTTAAGAGCACCATGTTCATAAGCTGCGGCATCGAGACCGACAAGTATCAGGCAGCGTATGATGAGATACTCGTTCAATACAACAAAATGCTGAGCGGGGACATTGAGGACAGCGAAATCGAGAACTCCAAGCTGTATCTATACAACAGGTTTAATTCGATGAAGGACGGACTGCGTACCATGGAGGACTATTACCTCTCCCAGTCAATAATGAACAACAAGGGCGAGATTGACGACCTTATCAGAATGACCGAAAAGGTCACAAAGGAGGAAATTGTTGACGCATTCCGCAAGACCAAAATCGATACTGTGTACTTTTTGAAAGGTAATGGTGTAGCATAATGAATGAATATAACATCGAAAGATTTTACAACGAGAGCCTGAAAGAGGAAATGCTGTTTGCCACCCACAAAAGCGGGCTTAAGGTTTACGTATTCCCAAAATCGGGCTTTAGCAAGTATTACGCAATATACGGCACGGACTACGGCTCAACCGACAGGGAGTTTGTGGTTCCGGGAGATAAGGAAAAAACTGTTGTGCCCGACGGAATTGCGCACTTTTTGGAGCACAAGATGTTTGAGCAGCCCGACGGCACCAACGCCTTTGACAGCTTCGCCTTAACAGGAGCCTCAAGCAACGCCTTTACCAGCTTCGACCTGACGGCGTATCTGTTCAGCTGTACGGATAAGTTTTACGAAAACTTAGACATACTGGTTGATTTCGTAAATAAGCCCGCCTTCACTGACGAAAACGTTGCCAAAGAGATGGGCATAATCGGGCAGGAAATCAAGATGTATGACGACGACCCGGGCTGGAGGGTTTTCTTTAACACCCTTTGCGCACTTTTCCAAAACAACCCTGTTAAAATTGACATTGCGGGAACGGTTGAAAGCATTTCAAAAATTGATAAAGAAATTCTTTACAAGTGCTATAACACATTCTACAACCCCGGCAATATGATACTTGTTCTTGCGGGAGACATTGATATAAACGAGGTTCTCCGCCGCCTTGATAAGCACATTGACGCTGATAAGAACCTGGGCAGCATTGACAGACCCGGAATTGTTGAGCCCGAGGAACGAGCAACGGAATATATTGAGCAAAAGTTAGTGGTTTCTCAGCCCATGTTTGAGATCGGCTTTAAGGACAACACCCCCTACACAGACGGCAAAGAGCTTTTGCACAGAGAAATTACCACCGATATTATTCTTGACGTCCTGTTCGGAAAGAGCAGCGAGTTTTACATGAGCCTGTACGGCGATGGACTTATTGACGGCAGCTTCGGAGCGGAGACCGAGCTTGAAAAACGTTACGGCTTCACTATGATAGGCGGCGAGTCTAAGAACCCGAAGCAGGTCTATGACCGTGTTAAGGCTCACATAAAAGAGACACAGGCAAAGGGCATTTGCCCTGATGAGGTAAGCCGAGCTAAAAAAGTGGCAAAGGCAAGCACGATTAAGGCGTTTAACAGCGTTGAGGCAATGGGCAATTCCTTTATAAGATTTTTGCTAAAAGGAATCAATCCCCTTGAATACGCTGATGCAATCGACAGAATTACGGTTGAGGACGTAAACGACAGACTTGCGACCCATTTTGACACAAATAACTGCGTGCTGTCCACGATTGTTCCTATAGAATAACTCATTTCGGGGAGGTAGCTTATGACAAACCAAATATCCTTTCCGAACCTGGGAATACACCTAAGCATCAACAGAGCTGCCTTTACAATAGGCGGCTTTGAGGTGTATTGGTACGGAATTATTATCGGCACAGGCATAATCCTTGCCTTGCTTTACGGCTTATATGAGTTTAAACGCTGTAAACTCAGTCAGGACGACCTGCTGAATATGTTTGTAATATGTGTGCCCGTCGCCATAATATGCGCCAGAATTTATTATGTGGCGTTCAGCTTTGACCAATACCGCGGCAATCTGTGGGAGATTTTTGATATCAGAAACGGCGGCATTGCCATATACGGAGCTGTCATAGGCGTGTGCATAGTTGTTGCCGTGTACTGCTATGTTAAGAAAATCAACATGCGTTTAGTGCTGGATATTCTGGCGGTCGGGCTGCTCATCGGTCAAGCCGTAGGCCGCTGGGGAAACTTCGTAAACGGCGAGGCATTCGGAACAACCACAACTCTGCCCTGGGCAATGACCATCACCTCAGACGGTCATACATACGCCGAAACGGTGCACCCGACGTTTTTGTACGAATCCCTGTGGAACCTGATTGGATTCATTATTCTGTTTAATTACAGAAAACACAAGTCGTTTAACGGAGAAGTATTTTGCGCCTATATTCTGTGGTACGGCGCAGGCAGATTTTTCATCGAGGGTCTGCGAACCGATTCCCTTTATTTAGGAATGTTCAGAATTTCTCAAATCCTGGCTCTTATGTCGGTTTTGCTGGGGCTTGGGGGAATTATCGGCGGCAGAATTATGAAGAAGAAAAATATAAAAATTAATATACTTAAAAGAAATTCGCATAAAAATCCCGAAACAGACGAAACTAAGGGGAATTAGGAGGATGTTTATGGAAAAGGATATTATGGAGCTTAAACAGCGCATGGCTGAGCTGGTTGCAAACGATAACCTGCAGTATGACGATATTTACAGAATTAAGCTGGAAATGGATGTATTGATTGACAAGTATTATTTTGAACAAATTTAACTTTTTGTCTTGACCGCAGCCAACCGCTGTGTTAAAATTGAGACAGATTGAAATATTTCGCCCACCCAATTGCGCTCTGTCGGCAACAACGTAGGACTGTTATCGACATTGGTTACTTTACCTAAATTTGCAATGTGGGTGCCGTCCAATTTCCTTGAAATTGGGTCACAGCAGCCTCCGCCCCGAGCGCAGTCGGTTTTCCCCTTCGGGGAAACCGATTGGGGCTCACGCCCCAAACCCCAAACAGGATTTTGATAAAGGCTTTGGCTTTTGTTTGCCCGCCCGAGCGCTCGGGGAGGTCGGGCGAGCGCAACAGGGCGGGCGACAGACACACCAATGTAAGTGTATAAAATAACAGGGATTATAATTTGAATATAAATTTTTAGTTGTTACACGACACTACAGCCTTAGGATTTAAATTAAGAAAAGTATTTACATATATAACAATTGTAAATACCGATTTATTGACAGTCCGCAAATCTTGTAAAACAAGATTTATGACACATAGTAAGCAAATGTAAGTGAAGCTCGCAAAAAGGTGGTAGCGTAGCGTGCCTTTTTGCGAGAGAGGAGCAAATGCCCGTAAAAGCGCAGACTTGCCGAATAGGCAAGGAGCGCAATAAGGGCATATTGCGACGTTGCGCCGCAGGCGCACACTCCAAAAAAATCGAGGATTTTTTTGGAAAAGGAGGGACGACGTAGTGGGTGACTGATTTTTGTGTAAACAAAAATCGGAACATAGCGAAGTCCGTCCCGATGACTAACCTGACCGGCTAAAATCACTCGTGAAAAATCATCAGATTTTTCACGAAAGAGGAGAAGCAAGGGAGCAGGCGGAGACGTTCTTTAAAAAGGACGTCGAAGCAAAGCGAACTTTACAAAACAAAATGCGCCGCAGGCGCACACTCCAAAAAAATCGAAGTTTTTTTGGAAAAGGAGGGACGACGTAGTGGGTGACTGATTTTTGTGTAAACAAAAATCGGAACAAAGCGAAGTCCGTCCCGACGCTCTGACCGCGAGGATCTCCATTCCGAGCGAAAAGACGGAATTTATACAAGCAGAGCACAGCGGTGCTATACCGTTTTGCTTTTTTGAGTTGTGCATTCAGTCCTTTCGCTTTGCGGAGGGACTTTTTTAATACACTAAACAGACAGGAAGTGAAAATCAAATGGAAGAAAACCGTATTGCCCTAATCGGTATTATTGTTGAGAACCTGGAAAACAGCGATAAAATCAACGACATTATACACGAGTTTAACCGATACGTTATAGGCAGAATGGGTATACCCTATAAAAACCGAGGCATAGGCATAATCAGCGTTGTTATAGACGCGCCCAACAACGTTATTTCCTCACTGTCGGGGAAGCTGGGAATGATTGAGGATGTGTCGGTTAAGGTTCAGTACACCAAGGTGTAAATAATTTCAGAAAGGAAGATACATATGTCAAATTCAGAAAACTATAAATACGACGTAAACTCTCCCAAGGCGGAGGAGTTTATTAATGACGGAGAAATCAAGGAAACCCTTGAATACGCCAAGGAGAACAAAAATAACCGTGAGCTGATTGAGTCAATTCTCAAAAAGGCAAAGGAGAAAAAGGGCTTGTCTCACAGAGAAGCGGCAGTGCTGCTGGACTGCGAGCTTGAGGATTTAAACGAGGAAATCTTCAGCCTTGCACGGGAGATAAAACAGAGCATTTACGGCAACAGAATTGTGCTTTTTGCGCCCCTGTACCTCTCCAACTACTGCGTAAACAGCTGCGTATACTGTCCGTACCACGTGAAAAACAAGCATATCTGCCGCAAGAAGCTGACTCAAGACGAGGTTAGAGCGGAGACAATCGCTCTCCAAGATATGGGGCACAAGCGTCTGGCTTTGGAGGCGGGTGAGGACCCTGTGAACAACCCCATTGAATATATCCTTGAATGTATCGACACCATATACAGCATCAAGCACAAGAACGGAGCAATCCGCCGCGTAAACGTTAATATTGCGGCGACCACCGTTGAAAACTATAAACGCCTTAAGGACGCGGGAATAGGCACATACATCTTGTTCCAGGAAACCTATAACAAGGAGAACTATCTGAACCTGCACCCAAAGGGACCCAAGCATGATTACGCCTACCACACCGAGGCGATGGACAGAGCAATGCAGGGAGGAATTGACGATGTGGGCTGCGGCGTTCTTTTCGGCTTGAATTTGTATCGCTACGACTTAGTCGGGCTGCTCATGCACGCAGAGCATCTTGAAGCTGCATTCGGGGTTGGTCCCCACACAATCAGCGTGCCCAGGATTTGCCCCGCCGATGACATTGACGTAAACGACTTTTCAAACGCTATCTCCGATGAGATATTCTTTAAGATTATATCTATTATACGCATTGCCGTTCCCTACACGGGAATGATTATCTCAACAAGAGAGAGCGCAAAGAGCCGCAAAAAGGCTCTGGAGCTGGGCATATCCCAGATAAGCGGAGGTTCAAGCACCAGCGTCGGCGGATATGTTGAGCCGGAGCCCGAGGAGGAAAACACCGCCCAGTTTGACAGAAGCGACACCAGAACTCTCGACCAGGTTATAAACTGGCTTGAGGAGCTGGGCTATATCCCCAGCTTCTGCACCGCCTGTTACCGCGAGGGCAGAACGGGCGACAGGTTTATGCCCCTGGCAAAGTCAGGCGCAATCCAGAATTGCTGCCAACCCAACGCAATTATAACCCTGAAAGAATACTTAGAGGACTATGCCTCAGAGGAGACAAAGAGAAACGGAGAGCTGCTGATTGAGCGGGAGCTCAAAAAAATCCCCAATCAAAAGGTTTATAACACCACCTGCGAATACCTGAAAAAGATTGAGGAAGGCGCAAGGGATTTTAGATTTTAAATAAAATTATTGGCTTGAAATAACTTTTATTATATGTTATACTTGAATTAATATTCGGAACCGAAAGGAGATAACTTTTATGAACGAAACAATTAAGACCTTGATAGAAAGGCGCAGTATTCGTGATTTCAAGCCTATTCCCGTTGAAAAGGAAAAGCTTGACCAAATCCTTGAAGCAGGCACATACGCCCCCACGGCAATGGGAAAACAGTCACCGGTTATGGTGGTTGTCACCGATGAGAAAAAGATTGACGAGATTGAACGCCTTAATGCACAGTTTACAGCAAACGAACATCCCTTTTACGGAGCAAAGACTCTTGTAATAGTCTTTGCAGACACGGCTGTCTCTCCCAATAACGCCTTTCAGGACGGAAGCCTTGTTATGGGAAACCTGATGAACGCCGCATTCTCTCTGGGAGTTGACTCATGCTGGATTAACAGGGCGACCGAAAGCTTTAAAACCCCGGCGGGAATTGAAATGATGAAGGAATGGGGACTTGACGAAAACTATGTTGGTATCGGCAACTGTATTTTAGGGTACAGAAATTGCGATATGCCTGCGGCAAAGCCACGCAAAAATGATTATATTATTTGGGATTAATCGTCAGAGGAGAGCGTGTTATGGAGTTTAAGAAATTTTCAAAGAAATTATTTTGCGGAGCTCTGGCGGCAAGTATGGCGGTGATTTCTCTAACCGCCTGCGTTTCCGAGGCGGACTTTAAAAAGCTGGAAAAGCGCGTTGCAAGCCTTGAGCAGCAGCTGGAAAACGAGGGTTCTTCCTCCGCATCCGAAAACCAATCAAGAGCAACGTCCTCACCAAAGGAAACATCTTCGCCGAATGCGACGACTTCATCAAAGGAAAGTCCCGACAAAAATGACGCCGATTTTGACGCGGATAAAATCAGCGACGACATTAATGTTGAGGAACACGATTTTATCGATAACGACGGGAATAAGTTTTCATTCTTTGTATTCAGCAATAAGTCCGATTTTGACGTGACGGCTAAAATTAAGATTGTTTGCAAGGATAAAGACGGTAAGGAGCTTGAGGACAGCGAGGAAATTGTTGAGGGCATTCCCAAGGGTAAGACCTCTTTTGCAAGTTTTGCTGTTGACAAGGACACCGAGACAATAGTCCGTACCGTTACCTATGAAGAGTACGACGAAAAAATAAATCCGCTGGGCTCAGTTTCAGCCAAATCATCCAAAGCCCAGGGCGGCGCCAACATTGCCGTTACCAACAGCAGCAGCAACGCGGCTAAGGATTTGAAATACCTGGCTCTGTTCTTTAAGGGCAACGACTTTGTGGGCTTTGATTCGGAAAAGCTCCCCGACCTTGCGGCTTCCTCCAACGAGTCTGTTTCCGCTGTATGCTACGAGGATTTTGACACGGTTGAGGTGTACCTTTCAATCGACGATTAAAAATTTCGCAAAATCGGGAACTTTTACAGAATTTTGTCGTCTCATCTAATATAGATCAGGTTTGTATTTTCTGACCTATAAACAAAGACGGCAGGACGGCTTTTATGAAAGTGCGTATTCGTTCTGCCGGAATGCCGTCTTTGTCCGACGCCCCTAACTGTTATACAAAAACACCATGCCCTTTGAGAGCATGGTGTTTTATTATCTTAAAACATATTGACTATATCCTTAAATGTGTTGCCCCTCTCCTCAAAGTTTTTGAACAGGTCAAAGCTTGCGCAGGCAGGGGACAGGATTACTACATCGCCCCTCTCGGCAACGGCTCTCGCCTTTTCCACTGCCTCCTTAAAGTCGGTCAGCTTGTATATGGGCAGGGCTTCCGCGTTATAGTTATCCGCGTTTTTAACCGCAGCCTCGATTTTATCCGCCGTAAAGCCGCAGAGCACCAGCTTCTTAACCTTATCGTTCACAACGGTTCCGAAGTCGTCAAAGGGTATCTTTTTATCATAGCCCCCTGCAATAAGGATTACCTTTTTATCAAAAGAATTGAGACCTGCCGTTGTCCTTGCAGGGGAGCTGGCAATAGAGTCGTTATAATACTTAACTCCGTCAAGCTCACGGACGAACTCAATTCTGTGGGGAACGCCCACAAAGCCCTTTGCCGTGGCTCTTATAACCTCATCGGACACAAGCCCGTCCACAGCGGCAATTGCTGCCATGTAGTTCTCTATATTATGAACCCCGGGAATATAAATGTCGTTTACGTTAAGAATATCTCTCTTAACCTTTCCGCCCTCAAAAAGGGCAATCATATCCCCGTTTAAGCCATACCCGTTATCAATTTTGTTGGTACGGCTGAAATATACGCCGTTTGGAGTTTCATTGTAAAAGCCCTTTGTAATTTCGTTATCGTAATTAAAGACCGCTCTGTCGCCCTCCTTCTGGTTTGCGAAAACCGCCTTTTTCGCGTCAACATACTCCTGAAAATCCTTATGCCAATCCAGGTGGTTTGGAGTTACGTTGGTAACAACGGCAATATGGGGGCTTTTTTTCATGGTGTGCAGCTGGAAGCTGGACAGCTCAACCACAACCTTATCCTCCGCCTTTATCTCCTCAACTTGATAAATAAGAGGCGTGCCGATGTTTCCGCCCAGGTAGCACTTATAGCCGCCTCGGGTGAGCATATCGTTAATCAAGCTGGTTGTTGTGGTCTTTCCGTCGCTGCCTGTGACCGCGATTATTTCAGCGGGGCAGAGCTCAAAGAACAACTCCATCTCCGAGGAGAGCTCCGCGCCCTTATCCACAGCGGCTTTTATAGCGGGCACATCGTATCTGACGCCCGGGGTTTTGAAAACAATCTTAACGTCCTCATCGATTTTATCAAGGTAGCCGTCCCCCAGAACGAACTCCACGCCCAGCCCTGACAGCTCCTTATAGGTATCTCCCAGTTGCTCGGCGGTACGCTTGTCATGAGCCACGACCCTTGCGCCTCTCTCTGTCAGAAACCGTATCAGGGGAACGTTGCTGACGCCTATGCCTATAACCGCAGCCTTTACTCCCTTTATCTTTTGATTAAATTCCCTGACCTTATCCATTTTTATTTCCGAAGCCTTTCTGCCCACAAGTAATGGCTACGCGCTCTTACCGTGGGCGGATAAGACGCAAATCACCAAAAATCAAGGGCAGACAAAACCTGTCCGCCCTCAACCGAATAATCAAATTATGCCTATGCTTCAGGCTCTTCCTCTGCTTTTGCAGCATCCTCGCCGACCTCAGCCGAGTCCAAAATATCGCCCAGAGTGAAACTAGCTTCCTCAATGTATGAATTGGGGAGAGCTTCCTCTTTCTCCTCTGCAACGGCAGCCGGAGCCTCGTCCTTCATAAGAGCCTTCATTGAAAGACCGATCTGCTTTGTCTCGTTATTAATCTCAACAATCTGGCAGTCAACCTCATCACCGATTGCAAGCACGTCTGAAGGCTTGTTAATTCTCTCATTCGAAATCTGAGAAATGTGAATGAGACCGTCAACATACTCTGCAACCTCGGCAAATGCGCCGAAGGGCAAAATTCTAACGATTTTAGCCTTAATCTTGTCGCCCTCATGCAGGTTTGCAACCGCCTTAACCCAGGGGCTGTCCTCCTCCTTCTTATAGCCCAGA
Source organism: uncultured Eubacteriales bacterium (assembly GCA_958352815.1). Taxonomy (GTDB): domain Bacteria; phylum Bacillota; class Clostridia; order Monoglobales; family Monoglobaceae; genus Monoglobus. The sequence goes on along the minus strand of CATWQA010000011.1, from coordinate 18,717 downwards.
GAAACCTTGCCCTTATCCTTGTCAAGATCCTTAATGTAAACCTCAAGCTCCTGTCCTACCGAAACAACCTCGGACGGGTGCTTAATTCTGTTCCAGGACAGCTCTGAAATATGAACCAAGCCGTCAACGCCGCCGATGTCGACAAATGCGCCAAAGGGAGTGATTGACTTAACTATACCTGTGTACTTCTTACCAATCTCAGCGTTTGCCCAGAACTCGGCAGCCTTCTGCTCCTTGAGCTCCTTAACCAGAGAAATTCTGTTCTTGGACTTATCAAGCTCCTTAATATATACGTCAATCTCGTCGCCAACCTTAACAACCTCAGAGGGGTGAGAAATACGGATGGGTGAAAGCTCTGAAATATGGATAAGACCGTCAACACCGCCCAGGTCAACAAACGCACCGAAGGATGTTAAGGACTTAACAACACCTGTATACTGCTTGCCCTCCTCAGCTGTTGCCCAGAACGCCTCGGAAGCCTTGTCCGCCTCTTCCTTTGCAACGTTCTTGATAGAGCCCACAACTCTCTGTCTGCCTCTTCTGTCTGTGTCCATCTTGATAATTCTGAACTTCTGCTCAGTATTAAGCAGAACGCCCAGGTCGGACAGGTAGTTAAGAGCGCACTCGGACGCGGGAATAAACACGCGAACGCCGTTTGCAATAGTAACAACTCCGCCCTTTACAAGCTCAACAACACGACCGGTAAGAACTTCATTATTTTCAAACGCCTTCTGCAATTCTTCCATGCCTTTTACGGCGTCAATCTTCTTCTTTGAGAGTGTAACAACACCGTCTCTGTCGCTGACGTGAACAATATACACGTCAACCTCTTCGCCGATCTTAACCAACTCATTAATATCCGCATTGGGATCGTTGGTCAGCTCGTCAAAAGGAATAACACCGTCATACTTGCTGCCGATGTCAACCTGCACCTCTGTGGGAGTAATTCCGATAACAACTCCCTTAACAACCTCGCCTGATTTCAAAGGCTTCAAAGTTTCTTCCAAAGCCTCTGCAAAATTCATTTCATTTTCCGCCATGGTTAAATAGACCTCCTTGATTACTGACTCGGGCGTTGACGCTCCGGCAGTAATACCGACTTTCAAATTTTTGTTTTTTATATTTATTAATTCATTTATTATTTTACTGTTTTTAATCTCCCCGCTGTTCTCCACGAGGAAAGTGTTTTCGCACAGCTCACGGCACACCTCATAGAGCTTCTTGGTATTCGAGCTGTGAGCCCCGCCGACCACAATCATTACGTCAACCTCTGCGGCAAGCTCCGCCGCTGATTTCTGACGCTCGGTGGTCGCACTACATATTGTATCAAAAAATTTGGCATTTGTAAAATGTTTTTTTAAAATTTTTTCAATTTTTTTAAATAAATTTTTTCTGATTGTGGTTTGAGCTACGACAGATATAGGAATATCACTCGGTTTTGATAAAATTTCGTCTATATCGTTTTCATCGCCCACAACAATCGCCGTGTTGCCGCACCAGCCGTTTATGCCGATGACCTCAGGATGGGTCTTGTCCCCCACTATGACAATTGTTCTGTTATTGTCAAAATACTCGGTTTCCACAATGCTGTGTATCTTTTTCACAAAGGGGCAAGTGGCGTCAATAATCTCAATATCCCTTTCCCGAAACCTTTCCACGTTTGACTTAGGAACACCGTGGGCGCGAATTATGGCCTTGGCTCCTGGAGAAATATCATCAATTTCAAGGGCGGTTTTTATTCCCTCCCTCTCCAGCTTATCGGTTACGTCCTTGTTGTGAATAAGCATGCCGTAAGTATATACCTGTCTGCCGTCCTCTCCGGGCACCGAGTCGCAGGCAATCTTAACAGCCCTGTCAACGCCGAAGCAAAACCCTGCTCTATCAGCTATTGTTATGTCCATTATCCTCCGAACCTCCTATGCTCTGCTGCTTGTTCATGGGAATATGTGACAGCTCTGAAATAGCGGGCATAAGAAGTCTGTCGGTTATATCCTGGAGCTCTCCCGACTCAAGCTTTTTATCATGATACTTGCTCAAATCGATAGGCTTTCCGATATTGACATTAATCCTGCCAAAGGGCTTATAGCCGCCCTCAATTCCCACAGGCAAAATGTCGGCTTTCGCCTTTACCGCAACCATGGCGGCGCCCATTTTGCCCTTGCGCAGGCGGTCGTTATGAGAACGTCCGCCCTCAGGGAAAACCACAATATGCTTTCCATCCTTAACCAGAGAAATAGCCGTTCTCAGCGCACTAACGTCCGACTTGCCTCTCTTTATCGGGAACGCACCCAGCTTGGTAATAAGGGCGCCGAACAGCTTGTTATGAAACAGCTCCTCCTTTGCCATGTACCCAATCTCAAAGGGCATTGCCCAGCCCACCATGGGAGGGTCAAGATTGCTCTTGTGGTTCGCGCAGATAACAAACCTTTTGTTTACGTCGGGAATATTTTCCCTGCCCGTTATCTTAACTCTGAAAAACAGCCTGAAAAAGCCGCCTACAATAACTCTACCCACATCGTAAAGCGCCATTATCTTCTCTCCTCAACAAGACCGTATATTTCTTCAATAACCTGTTCTATGTCCATGCCTGTGGTGTCAACGCAGACTGCGTCCTCAGCCTGTCTTAGGGGCGCAAAAGCCCTCTCGCTGTCGTTCTTATCCCGAGACAGCATTTCCGCCTTGACGCTTTCAAAATCCGCCTCGGCGCCCTTGGCAAGCAGCTCCTCATATCTCCGTCTCGCCCGCTCCTCTAAAGAGGCGGTGAGAAAGATTTTCAGCTCTGCGTCGGGCAGGACGTAAGTGCCTATGTCCCGACCGTCCATAACCACATCGGTTTTGTTCGCCAGGGCTCTTTGAAGCTCCACCAGTTTAAGCCTGACCGCCGGAATAACCGCCACGTCAGACGCCGCCATGGAAACTTGCGGCTCGCGGATTTTCTCGGTAACGTCGCTGCCGTTTAAGTAAAACCTTGGTCCCTCGGGCTCATTCTTTATATCAATGGAAACAGAGCCCAATATTCCCGCAACCTGTTCCTCGCTCCTTGCGTCAAGCCCCTGCTGCAGAGCGGCAAGACCTACGCTTCTGTACATGGCGCCGGTGTCAATATAAACATAGTTGAGCTTTTTGGCAATCGCTTTGGAAATTGTGCTCTTTCCCGCTCCTGCCGGACCGTCTATCGCTATTTTCATCTCTTATTCCTCGTATTCCTCTGTATTATTCTCAGGTTGGCTCTGTTCCTCGGCAGGTGGCTCTGACGTCCCAATCAGCCTCATTTCCGCCATGAACTCGGCAAGACTGCCGTAATCGTCAAAAATATGCTCGTATTCATAGCCCGTGTTCTGGGTGAAAATAACCTCCGCCCCGCTTTGCGCTGCGGCTTCCAGCTTCTCCGCCGCCTCACAGGCGCTGTCGGTAACCAATATCTTCGCTTCGGTGCTGTCCAAAACATTTTTTATGCCGTCAACCCCGCTGAAGCCGTCAAAATCCTTAACGTTCATAATAGGTATGCCGAACTCAAGAGCCAAGTCAACGTCAAACTCGGCTCCCGAGGCTATGGGCGCATACAAATCATTCAAATCAAAAACTGACTCGGCAATTATCGCAGCGGTGTACGGCTTTGTGAAAAACACAGCATTGCCCACCGTGTTATTTATCTTTGCGGCTATTGCCTTATAGGAATAGACCACGCTGAAATTTTTATTTATACTCTCGGCGTAAGCCCTATCCATAGGCAAAACAGGCGGTATCAGCTTTATTAGGATTATGCCAAGCTCAAAAGCCACGCTTTTTGCCACCAGGGATTCGTACGCCTCGGGCGCGCCGACAACGTCAATAATGGCATTTATTCGGTTTCTCCTAACGGTGCGCATTAAGCTCCTATAGCTCAGCTTTCCCACAATAACGTCGCCTTTGCCGAACTCCCCCGCGTCGGAAAACTTAGAGAAGTGGAACATATACTCCGCTCCGCAGGCGTCCAGGAATTGACTGACCTCTCTTGTCCTGCTGCCGCCGTCCGAAATAACAAGAAACATTTTTTACTCCTCTGCCGTAGGAGCGTCGGGCTCATCGTCTACAGGCTCTGTGCTTGAAGCGGTGTAGTACCCGTTTGAGCAGAACTCCGCCTCCGCCTCAACAGACAGCTTCTCGCCGCAGTGAGGGCAGTATGAGCACTCGGATTTTACCGACTTTCCGCAGTTACGGCACTTTACAACCGACTTGTAGGACTCCAGCTGTTCCTCCAGGGACTCAAGGTGCTCCTTCTTATCCTTAATCTTCTCGCAGAGCTCCTTTATCTCCTCGTCGACAGGTGAGTCGCTCTCAAAGCTCGCATAAACCTTTTTGCCGATCTTTTGATAGAGCTCCTTAATTTCGCCGTTTAGGTCATAGATTGTGTACTTAATCTTGGAATAGCCCACAACCTCCCCCGACTTCTTAACAACACTCTGAGCGGCAGAGCCCAATGCACTTTTAACATTTTCTAAAATATCCATAAACTTTACCACCTTTCTGCCCACAAACCGTTTTAAACTACTCTTAACGTGGGCGGATAAAACTATACATTAAATCTGAACAGAACTATATCTCCGTCCTTCATAACATATTCCTTTCCCTCTGAACGAACCAAACCCTTTTCCTTGGCTGCGTTCATTCCTCCGCACTTCATAAGGTCATCAAAATGAACAACCTCGGCTCTGATAAAGCCCCTCTCAAAGTCGGTATGGATTTTTCCCGCCGCTTGGGGAGCCTTTGTGCCTTTCTTAATCGTCCAGGCTCTGACCTCGGGCTTTCCAGCTGTCAGGTAGCTTATAAGCCCCAGCAGACTGTAACTCGCCTTAATCAGCTTATCAAGACCCGATTCTCCCGCGCCCAGCTCATCCAAGAACATCTGCTTTTCGTCCTTATCAAGGCCGGCTATTTCCTCCTCGATTTTTGCGGAGATAACCATAACCTCTGCCTTGTCGTCCTTTGCGTATTCCTTTATCTGCTTAACAAACTCGTTATCGTCCTCGTTTGCATAGTCGTCCTCCGAAACGTTGGCGGCATAGATTACCGGCTTTAAAGTCAGAAGAGAAACCTCGTCAAGCATGGCAAGCTCATCATCTGTCATATCCATTGAGCGGGCTGTCTTTCCGTTTTCCAAATGAGCCTTTAGTCTCTCATAAAACTCCTGATGCGCCAGATACTTCTTCTCGCCGCCCCTTATGGACTTCATAATCTTGTCAATTCTTCTGTCCAGAATTTCCAAGTCCGACATAATCAGCTCATAATTAATAGTCTCAATATCCCGAACAGGGTCAACGCTTCCGTCCACGTGAACAATATTGCTGTCCTCAAAGGCTCTCACAACGTGAACAACCGCGTCAACCTCACGAATGTTGGACAAAAACTTGTTGCCCAGTCCCTCGCCCTTGCTAGCGCCTTTAACCAAGCCCGCTATGTCCACAAACTCAATAACCGCATAGGTAATTTTGTCCGGGTCGTACATTTCCGCAAGGGCGTCTATTCTGGAGTCCGGCACAAGCACCGTGCCCACGTTGGGCTCAATGGTACAAAAGGGATAGTTGGCAGACTCTGCCCCCGCCTGAGTTATGGCGTTGAACAGGGTGCTCTTTCCAACGTTGGGTAAACCTACAATTCCTAATTTCATTTATGCTTCCTCTTTTCAAATAGTTGTTGTTAGTTAAGTTTTTCTTCAAACAGGTCGGCAAGCTCCCGGGCTCTCTTTTCAATCAGCTCCTCGTCCTTGCCCTCAATCATCACCCTTACAAGGGGCTCTGTTCCCGAGGGACGAATGAGCACTCTGCCGCTGTCCTTAAACTCATCCTCAAGCTTCTTTATTCCCTCTCTGATTTCGGGGAACTTCATGTAATTTTCCTCGTTTTTAAGCTCGTTCTTAACCTTGGCGTTGATGAGCACCTGAGGGTACACCTGCATCACAGAGGCAAGCTCCGAAGCCTTCTTTCCCGACTTCTTGACTACCGAAACAAGCTGAATGCCCGTTACCAAACCGTCTCCCGTTGTGTTATGCTCCAGCAAAATAACGTGCCCCGACTGCTCTCCGCCTATCAGATGGTTGTCCTTGAGCATTTCCTCAAGCACGTATCTATCGCCAACCTTGGTGCGCTTTATGTTAAGACCATGCTCCTTGCCCATAACGAAAAATCCCAGGTTGCTCATCACCGTGGCAACAACAGTGTTGTCGGGCAGCTTGCCGTTTTCCTTCATATCAAGAGCTATTATTGCCATAATCTTGTCGCCGTCAATCATCTCGCCGTTCTCGTCAACCGCCAGAACTCTGTCCGCATCGCCGTCAAACGCCAAGCCTATGTCCGCCCCGCTCTCACGGGTAAACCGCATTAAGTCCTCCATATGAGTGGAGCCGCAGTTGTCGTTTATGTTCACGCCGTTGGGCTTGTTGTGGATTACCGCAACCTCCGCCCCCAAACCCTTTAGGGCTTTTTCCGCCGTCACGCTTGACGCGCCGTTGGCGCAGTCGATAGCAATCTTAACGCCGCTTAAATCAGCGCCGCAGGTGCTCTTTGCAAAATCAATATACTTATCCACGAGAGTGTCGTCATAGGTTATGTGACCTATATCCGCACCCACAGGCGCAGACACCTCCTCGGAATTATCGAGAATAATACCCTCTATTCTCTCCTCAATCTCATCGCTGAGCTTATAGCCCGAGCCGCTGAAATACTTAATTCCGTTGTGCTCAAAGGGGTTATGGGACGCAGAAATCATGACGCCCGCATCAAAGCCCTCGCTTCTCACCAAATACGCAATGGCAGGCGTGGGTATAACCCCCGCTATAACAGCCTCAGCGCCAACGCTGCATATTCCCGCAACCAGCGCGCTTTCCAAAATGCCCCCTGAAATACGCGTGTCTCTGCCAACCAAAATTCTCGGCTTGGAATGCTCCGCGTCGGTGAGGACATACGCCCCCGCTTTTCCTATCTTAAACGCCAATTCGGGAGTCAGTTCCTTATTAGCAACTCCTCTGACACCGTCTGTACCGAACAATCTACCCATAACAATCCTCCAAAAAATATCTCTATAATTTAATACAAATTTAATACAAAGGCTTTGCCTTTTCGTCGGAGCAAAGTTCGCTAAGCTCCGTTTTTCTTTGACAAGAAAAACATTCGCCTGCTCCCTTGCTCCTCCTCCTTCCCAAAAATCTTCGATTTTTGGGAGACCTACCAAGCCGCGGCGGCAATGTAGCCAAAGCCTTTATCAAAATTATAAGGCGCACAATTGCACATATGAGAGTTTGGGGCATATCCTCACCCCTCAGACACCGTCTGCAGACGATAAAGTATTCTCCAACAGCTTGATAAATACACTATAATTACATTATACGCTATTAGCGTAATTTTGTCAAACAATAATATTAATATATATTAAGCCCTGTCAACAACCGCCAAAGCCGCCTTTATTCCGTCAAGAGCTGCGCTGACTATGCCTCCCGCATAGCCCGCTCCCTCGCCTATTGGATACAGACCGTCAACTCCCAACGCCTGAAAGTTCTCGTCTCTCAATATTCTCACAGGGGCGGAGGTTCTGGTCTCTATTCCGGTCAGAACACCGTCTCCCGTCAAAAATCCGCCTATCTTATGCTCAAAGCTTAAAAGCCCCTCTCGCAAGGCTTTTGAGATAAACTCTGGCAGGCAATTATTCAGGTCGGCAAGCCGCGTCTTTCCCGTGTAGCTCGGGGTCACGTTCCCAAGCTCTGTTGACTTCCGCCCCGCTGCAAAGTCCCTCGCAAGCTGAATGGGTGCGGTGTAATCCCCGCCGCCCAGAGTGAACGCCAAACGCTCATACTTCCTCTGAAACTCAATTCCTGCAAGGGGGCTGTCCCCCTTAAAATCCTCAGGGCGAACGCTGACCACCAGTGCACTGTTGGCGTTTTCCCCGCCGCGGTCGTGATTGCTCATACCGTTTACTACAAGCTGCCCCTCCTCAGAGGAGGCGTTTACCACATATCCTCCGGGGCACATGCAAAAGGAATAGCAGCTTCTGTCCTTGCCGTTATATACCAGCTTATAGTCCGCTGCAGGCAGCTCCTGCCACACCTCGCCGTACTGTGCCCTGCCTATAAAGCTCTGCTCGTGCTCAATCCTCACTCCCGCCGCAAAGGGCTTGGGCTCAAATACCACTCCCGCACGGCTCAGCATTTCATAGGTGTCTCGGCTGCTGTGGCCTATTCCGAGAAACACATGGGAGCACATAAGTGAACGGCTGCCGTTTAGCTCTATCTCGCTTATTTTTCCGTTTCCGATTTTTATTCCCGTAAGGCGGGTGTTAAACTCAATTTCACAGCCCAGCCGCAAAAGCTCCGCTCTCATGTTCACAAGAACCTCTCTCAGCTCATCGGTTCCTATATGGGGCTTCGCCCTGTACAGAATATCCTCCGGAGCTCCGAACTTAACAAAGGTTTTCAGTATAAATCTCTGCCTCTTATCCTTGAGCCCGGTGTTCAGCTTACCGTCCGAAAAAGTTCCGGCTCCGCCCTCGCCGAACTGAACGTTTGTATCAGGGTTTAGGGCTCCGCCTTCCCAAAATCGGTTTACCGCCTTAACCCTTTCCTCAACCCTTGCGCCCCGCTCAATAATAAGCGGCGGATTTCCGCTCAAAGCAAGAACGTACGCCGCAAACAGCCCGCAGGGACCCATGCCGACTACAATCGGTCTGTCCGAAATTGATTTCTTTTTTATATCAAGGCTGCCTGACGCCGTTAAAACCGAAATATCTTTAAACCCGTCGGTTTTAAGAGCTCCGTCAACCTCGGCGGCAACGGAATAAACATAGTGCACATCCGACTTTCGCCTTGCGTCCACCGACTGTTTGTATACCGTAAAATTGCGGGCATAAATACAATGCCGCCGCACAATTGTTTGCGCGGCAAGCAAAACATCTTCAATTTTATGTTTTACGGGCATTTTTATATTGCTAATCAGTATTTGCACTAACCTTGACCTCCGTCACATTGTCAACAGTCTTAGCCCAGGAGGGCAGATTAAGCTCCAACCATATCTCATTTCCGTCCCCGAAATCATCTCTGCTGATGGTTTTGGTTCTCACCTGATTTACACTCTGGATATTCTCATTATCGCCGTAAATCTCAACGGTGGAGGGCTCGCATCTTAAAGACGACGCAGAAATACTATCGTCAACACTCGGAACAACCCTTACCTTTTTCTTTTTGTATAATGGGCATTCCGCCTTGATTGTAGCAGTGTTGTTCCATATCCACTTGCTGTCCTTTTCCTGAACCTCCTTGCCGGTTTCGTCATAAAGCTTCACGCTGCAATCCTGACTTAAAACGCCGTCGGTATAAGCCGAGTAGTCCGTATTAATCAGATCCATGCTTACCCCTGCGTATGCCACGCTGTCAATATGAGACTGAGCGCCGAAAATCCTGATCGTATTCTGAGACAGGTTTATATCACCGTTCACATAGCCCTCCATAGTCTCGCCGATTATCGAGCTTTTGACCTCAATGTCCTTATATTTTGTGGTTTCAATATGCACATCAACCGTTGAAGGGGTAAACCCAACCACCTCGCCGAATTCGGACTCCACCGTAAGGTTCACGGTGACAACACCTTCCTCTGACAGCTTCGCGTAATTCACATCCGAAAAATCCAGCTTTGCGGAAATATTACTGTTATCGAACTTCGAGATAACCTTTCGGCTGCCCTCTATTTTCACAGAGGCAGACTGAACCGACAGCCGCTCGATACAGTATCCGTTATCACTGAAAACCTTTTCATTCACCGTTGTTATGGGAACCTCTCTAAAGGTTTTCTCCGTGGGGGCGTCGATTATGATTATAATATACGCCCACATTACAATCGCAATTATTACCGAGACAACTTTCAGGAGAGTGTTATTCGCCAAAATCTTATCCATGACTATTTCTCCCTCCTGCCGAATATGTTTCTGAACTGGGCGGGAGCCTTTCTCTCCCTTTCCTCCACCAGAAGCTCGCACAATAAGTCCTTAACGCTCTCCTCGGTGAGGTTTCTCGTCAGCAAGCCCCTGTGGGCAATAGAAATATTACCCGTCTCCTCCGACACGATAACAACAGCCACGTTTGCCTCCTCGGAAATTCCTATTCCCGCACGGTGCCTGGTTCCAAGCTCCTTGGCAATCTGAGGATTTTGGGAAAGGGGCAGGACGCAGGTTGCAAGAGCAATCCTGTTTTCCCTGATGATAACCGCCCCGTCATGAAGAGGGGTGTTGTGAACAAATATGTTGATAAGCAGCTCGGAGGAAACCTCGCTGTCTATCTTAATCCCGGAGCTTATCAGGGAGTTAATGTCGCCCCCCAGCTCAATCACAATAAGAGCGCCGGTTTTGGTGTTCGACATTGCCTGAGCCGCGTGAGCCACTTCGTTTATGGTCTCAAGGGTTTTGGTATGGCTTTCGGTATCGTTTGACAGCCAGCCGCTGAATGATGTCTTTCCCACCTGGTCAAGAGCGCGGCGCAGCTCCGGCTGAAATATTACCACCAGAGCGATAACGCCTATCTGAGCACACTTGCTCACAATGTACGAGGTTACGTGGAGATTGAACATATACACTACCTGAACGGCGAGTATTATCATAATTACGCCCTTTAGGAGTCTTGAAGTGTGACTGTCTCTGATAAACCTCAGCACAAAGTATACTATTACGGCAACTATACAAATATCAACAGCGTCGGTAACTCTCAGCAAGGAAATCTGGTCTATCGCCGAGCTTAAAAATCCTGCAAACATAGAATTACCTCCGTTCCGTTATGGTTTTAATTAATACGCTTTTCCCCAGTATACCATATGCTTTGCCGGCTTGCCGCAGCACACGCATACGTCGCTGATTTCTTCCTGCTCAAAGGGGATACAGCGCGATGTTGCCGTTGTGTCCTCCTTGATTTTCAGCTCACATTCCTCATCGCCGCACCACATAGCCTTAACAAATCCGCTTTGGTTGGCGATAATGTCCTTAAATTCGTCGTAGTTCACAGCTTTGTGGGTCTTGCTCTCTCTGTTTTCCAAAGCAGCGTCATACATCTGCTGCTGAATTTTGTCAAGAAGTCCCTTTAGCTCCTCCTCAATATTGTCAAGAGAAACAAAGGTCTTTTCCCTGTTTACACGGTTCACGAGAACAGCCTGATTTTTCTCGATGTCTTTAGGACCCATCTCAATACGAACGGGCACGCCCCGCATTTCATACTCGCTGAACTTCCAGCCCGGAGACTTATCACTGTCATCAAGCTGAACCCTGAAGCTCTTTTTAAGCCGCTCCTCCAGCTCCTTTGTCTTTTCGATAACTCCCTCCTTATGCATTGCAATAGGGATGATTACCGCCTGGACAGGGGCGATTTTGGGCGGCAGCTTTAATCCTGCGTCATCACCGTGCACCATGATTATGGCGCCCAGTATTCTGGTTGAAACGCCCCAGGAGGTCTGGTGAACATACTGCTGCTCGTTATTCTCGTCAAGATACTGAATTCCGAACGCTTTTGCAAAACCGTCGCCGAAGTTATGGCTTGTACCTGACTGGAGCGCTTTTCCGTCATGCATCATGCTCTCGATTGTAAAGGTCTCCGTTGCTCCGGCAAACTTCTCGCGGTCGGTTTTCTGACCCTTGATAACCGGAATTGCAAGTTCCTTCTCGCACACGTCGGCATAGAGGTTCAGCATCATTCTCGTGCGCTCCTCCGCCTCCTCCTGTGTTGCGTGAGCCGTGTGTCCCTCCTGCCACAAAAACTCGGTGCTTCTCAAAAAGGGTCTGGTGGTCTTTTCCCATCTTACCACGCTGCACCACTGGTTATAGAGCTTGGGCAAATCCCTGTAGGAACGAATAACGTTTGCGTAATGGTCGCAGAACAGGGTCTCGGAGGTAGGTCTGACGCAGAGCCTCTCGGGCAGCTTCTCGTTTCCTCCGTGGGTCACCCATGCAACCTCAGGTGCAAAGCCCTCAACGTGATCCTTTTCGCGCTGGAGCAGACTCTCGGGTATAAACATGGGCATCGACACGTTCTGAACACCCGTTTCTTTAAAACGCTCGTCCATTATTTTCTGTATATTTTCCCAAATGGCATAACCGTAGGGCTGGATAACCATGCAGCCTCTGACGCCCGAATAGCTGCAAAGCTCCGCCTTTTTAATAATATCGGTGTACCACTGAGCAAAGTCCTCGCTCATAGGGGTTATTTCTTCAACAAGTTTTTTTTCTTTTGCCAACTTCTATCCCTCCAAATTTGTATATACGCTATTTTAGTATAAATTAAAACCCCGTTTGTGTCAAGGGCGACAGGGGATTTTTTTGTTACAATAGTGTTACTCTTCCTACATATATAATAAATAAAGTTTTAAGCTCAAACCCCTTGACCTTTATCTCAAAATATGTTATTGTTTAGATAATGCAACTTAATCGTAACAATATTTAAAGCAGAGGTGACGCATTTGTACATTTATTTACTTTTGGCTGCGGTTATTATGTTTATCAGCATTCTGCTCAACAGGGTATCGGGTAAACTGGGGGTTCCCGCGCTTCTTGCCTTTATCTTGCTCGGAATGCTCTTCGGCAGTGACGGCGTGTTTAAAATTCAGTTTGATAATTTTGGGATTTCAGAGCAGATTTGCTGTGTCGCCCTATGCTTTATTATGTTTTACGGCGGCTTCGGAACGAATATCGAAGCTGCAAAGCCTATAGCCGCCCGGGCAATTCTTTTATCATCCCCGGGCGTTATTCTGACCGCCGCTCTGGTGGGAGTTTTCTGTTATCTGGTTCTTAGTATTCCGTTAATTGACAGCCTGCTTATCGGAGCGGTTATCAGCTCCACAGACGCTGCATCTGTGTTTTCGGTGCTCCGTTCGAAGCGGCTTAACCTGAAATACAACACCGCCTCTCTTTTGGAGTTGGAAAGCGGAAGTAACGACCCCTTTGCATATATGCTGACCGCCATTCTGCTCTCGTTGAAGACGGGCGGCGTAACCGGCTCCTCTATAGCATATACCGTGTTTGCCCAGCTGGTATACGGCGGCGCGTTGGGCGTTGCCATCGGTATGCTGGCAGCATATGTTCTCAGGCGGATTAATTTCAGCAAGTCGGGAATGGATAACGTTTTCGTTTTTGCCATAGCCATATTCGCCTACGCCCTTCCGGGAGCCATAGGCGGCAACGGATTCCTGTCAGTTTACATAGCCGGAGTTATTATGGGAAATGCAAACATAAGAAACAAGCGCACCCTTGTACCCTTCTTTGACGGTGTGACAAACATAATGCAGATGTGCATATTCTTTCTGCTGGGTCTGCTTTCGTTCCCGTCAAGGCTGCCCCAAGTGTTCATTCCGTCTATCGCCATTGCCCTGTTCCTGACCTTTATCGCCCGCCCATTAGTCACATTCGGGCTGCTTGCGCCCTTTAAGAGCAAGCTCAATCAGATTGTGCTGGTTTCCTGGGCAGGCCTCAGAGGCGCAGCGTCAATTGTTTTTGCACTGATGGTTATGCTCAGCGACACCTCCTACGACGTATTTCATATTGTCTTCGGCGTTGTACTGTTCTCAATCCTAATCCAAGGCGGATTGCTTGCCCCCCTTGCTAAAAAACTTAACATGATTGACAACAAGGAAGACGTTATGAAAACCTTTACCGACTACTCCGACGAGGTGCCCGTCCAGTTTATTGAATTTGCGGTAACCGACGATCACCCGTGGTCAAACCGCGAGGTAAAGGATATTGTAAACCCGCCCGACACGATTTTGGTGCTTATTCAAAGGGGCGATGAAAAAATAGTTCCCAACGGCAACACAAGGCTGTTGACGGGGGATAAAATTATTCTGAGCGCCCTGTCCCCGGGAGATGTGTCCGGAATACACCTTTCGGAAAAGACCATAAGCAGAGACAGCAAATGGATAGATAAACCTGTTTCGGAGCTGCCCAACACCTCTACCAGATTGATTATTATGATTAATCGGGATGATGAGATTATTATTCCCACAGGCGATACTGTTATCAGAGAAAACGACGTGCTTGTTATAAACCACTCGGATTAGTAAAAACCGACCTCCATTTCGTTAGATTTTTTGGTCTAACTTTTGGGGGTCGGTTCATTTATCGGAGCGGCGTCTTTTATTTTAACATTACAAATTCGGGTTCATCGGGAAACCCTGACCTCTCGCAGCAGCATGTTCCCACGTACTCCCCAAAATCATACTCACGAAAATAATATTTTTTGTTTTCCAAAACGCAGATATTTTCTTTCATGTCAACGGACAAATCCTTAAACATAATCTTAACGCCCTCGCCCGTTGTCTTGCCCAAACTTTCTCTCAAGGTCCAGACTTTAAAAAAACCGCGGCTGCCCCGCTTCAAAATATATTCTCTTTCCTTTTCCGAAAAATATCTTTTTGCCAACGCCCAATTGCAATCCCCAACAAATTCCATGTCGCAGCCCACCTCTGCCGATGAAAAGGCGCACATAACCATGTCGCGGCTGTGGGAAACACTGAAATGTATTTCGGGATGGTTTTTAAGGTACGGCTTTCCGTATTCTCCAAAGGCGTACTCCGCTTCTCTCGCACTTATCCCAAGTTTTTGCAAACCGTGAGCTATAAGCGCACCCGCTCCCAGGCTCAAAACACGGTCGGAATTATTTTTCAAGCTCATAATTTTTTTTTGCCTATATTTGGGCAAGCCCTCAAAATATCTGTAAAAAAACTCAAAACTGTTCAAAAAATTTGTGTTCGTAATATAAATTTCAGTCATATTCTTCTCCATATTTAATAATCCGTATTTTACCTTAAATTTTCCACTATCGGAATATTTTAACACAGGAAGCTTACATATTCAATACAAATGCACAAAAATTTTATTTTTATTGTGTTCTCTATTTGGACTTTAAAATGAAGATTTTTAATAGACTGCTATCTATTATATACAGTTTTTCTTGTTGTGCTAAAAAAAAATTTATGTAATTTTTTGAGAAAATAGACAAAACCACTATACAAATCTATTATTTTGTGTTATACTGAATTTACCAAAGACTGTGGCTTCAAAAAGCCCTGGCCTACAAAAGTTAGGAGGAGAAAAAAATGGGCATTAAGTACTACCCGCTTGCGCCCGCGCAGGCAACCCAGCACCAGCTTGCCAAGGAATTCGGTACCTCGCAGGTTTTAAACATCTGCGTCTGCTCAACTCTTAAAGCAAACATTAATTTCGGACTGTTAAAACAATGTATTCAGGAAGAGTTCAAACGGAGCGAATGTCTGCGCATACGCCTGACCGAGCCTGACGAAAACGGAGACGTTATGCAATATATTGCCCCTCACGATTCCAGGGATATTGAACTGGTTGATATGAGCGGGCTGTCTGAGGACGAGGTCAACAAGAAACTGGAGCAATGGTCCTTTAAGGCGTTCTCAAAGCCCCATGCCCCCATGGTTGATATTAAAATGATTAAGCTGCCCGACGGTTATCAGGGTCTCTACATTTCCATCGACCACCGTCTTGCGGACTCCAGCGCCATGATCGTTATTATTAACGACATAATGGAGCTTTATTGCCACTATGTTTTCAAGTCCCCCTATCCTCAGCCCCTGCCCCTTTACACAGAGGCTCTGGAAAAGGACCTTGAAAAGGAGAAAAAGCAGAAAAAGATTGACCGTGACGAAGCTTTCTGGGACGAGGTTTTGAGCATTGGCGAACCTTTGTATTCCGACGTTACGGGTCCCTGGAAGCTTGAGGACGACCGCAAGAAGCACAACAACCCCGACCAGCGTTATGTGTACAGAAATATTAAGGATACAAGGGTGGGATTTGCTTCTTTCAGCCTTGAGCCCGAACCCTCATTCAGACTTCTTGAGTATTGCCTTAACAACAATGTTTCAATGACCAACCTGCTGCTTATGGGACTTAGAACCTACCTGTCCAAGGTGAACAACGGACAGACTGACATAAGCATACGCAACTTTGTTTCAAGGCGTTCCACCAAGCTGGAGCGGTTCAGCGGCGGCAGCCGTACCGAATGGTATCCGTGCCGAACGATTGTTGAGCCCGACACCGAGTTCTTAGACGGCATATATATTATTCAGGAGCTTCAAAACAAGATTTACCGCCACAGCAACTACGATCAAGCCCGCCTTGCGAAAAAGTTTGCGGAAAAGTTCAACCAGCCGGAGCACACCTCATACGAGGGTATACTGCTGACCTATCAGCCTCTGCCGGTTCGGCTTCAGAACCCTAACCTGAAAGGTATTCCTTACAAATCAAAATGGCTCAGCAACGGCACAGCCGTGCAAAAGCTGTATCTGACGGTTATGCACAGTCCTGACGGCGGCTTGGAATTCTTCTTCAAGTATCAGCAGGCAGAGCTGTCTTATCAGGACGTGGAAAGGGTATACTACTACCTGATGCGCATAATTTTTGCCGGTGTTGAGCACCCTGAGCTGACCGTTGGGGAAATTATTGACATGGTTTAAAATAAAAAAATATAAATTTAACGGAGGTAAACAAAATGATTGACGATCTTAAAGAAAAACTCACCGAATATGTTGACACACCTATTGAGGAGATAACCGAGGAGTCCAGATTTATTGAAGATTTGGGGCTTAACTCCTTTGAGTTTATGTCGCTTCTGGGCTACCTGGAGGACGAGTACGACATTGAGGTAGACGAGAACGAAATCCTTAACATCAAGACAGTGGGCGAAGCTGTTGCTTATATTGAGAGCCTCGCCGAATAACGTACAAACAATTTTCAAAACTTTAGGAGGTTAAATAATGGCTTTTAACACAATCAAAGACATAATATCCTACAGCGCGGAGCGGTTCGCCGACATGACAGCCTTTAAGTATATCGAAGGCAAGGATATAGGAGAGAAGAAGTATTCGGAGCTTAAATGCGACAGTGAAACCGTAAGCTGCGTTATTGACAAGCTGGGTCTTAAAGGCAAGCACCTTGCCGTTATAGGAACAAGCTCATATCCCTGGATAATAACATACCTGGGCATTGTGAACTCGGCAAGCGTTGCCGTTCCTCTTGACGCGTCCCTGCCCCCGGAGGAGCTTTATGACCTGCTTAACCGCTCGGAAAGCTCCGCCGTGTTCTACGACAAGGCGCAGCAGGCTGTGGCAGAGGGCGTTAAGGCAAACTGCCCCGGCATTACCCACATCATCTGCCTGCAGAGCGAGGGTCTTTCGGGAGAGGATTATTACTACAATCTGCCCGCTCTTATGGACGGCTGCGAAAGCTGCTCCTACGACACGGAAATTGACCCCGACAAAATGTGCACCATGATGTTCACCTCGGGCACAACAGGAAAGAGCAAGGGAGTTATGCTCAGCAACCGAAATCTGGCAACAAATGTTGAAAACTGCATTGTGCAGATTGAGCCCGGAACCGTGTCCATGTCGGTTCTCCCCATTCACCATTCCTATTGCTTAACTTCGGATATACTGAAAAGCTTATCTCTGGGCAGCTGTATATGTATAAACGATTCCATGCTGCACTTTGCAAAGAACCTGAAAAGGTTCCAGCCCAAGGTTATGCTTCTCGTGCCGCTGGTTATCGAGACTATATACCACCAGCTCAGAGACGCAAAGGCAGGCATTCCCAAGCCCATGATAGCCAAGGCAGTGTTCGGTGAAAACATGGAAATTATCTTCAGCGGCGGCGCGTACCTAAACCCCGATTTGGTTGACTTCTTTGCTGAATACGGCATTTCCATTCTCCAAGGCTACGGCATGACAGAGTGTTCACCGGTTATCAGCAACAACAACCAGATTAACTCCAGAAACGGCTCTATAGGCAAGCCCCTTAAAAACTGCAGCGTTAAGTTTGTGGACGAGGAGATTTGCGTTAAGGGCTCCAGCGTAATGCTGGGTTACTACCATATGCCCGAGGAAACCGCCGAGGCGCTTGACGCTGACGGCTGGCTCCACACGGGAGACCTGGGATATATGGACGAGGACGGATACCTGTACATCACAGGCCGCAAGAAAAACTTGATTATCCTTGCCAACGGCGAGAACATTTCCCCCGAGGAGCTGGAAAACGCCCTGGGCAAGAACGACCTTGTTATGGAGGTTCTGGTTCGCGACAACGACCACACGATCGAGGCGGAAATATTCCCCGATTTTGAATACGCTGAGAAGCACGGCATCACCGACATAAACGGCGAGCTTCAAAACATAATTGACGAGTTTAATAAGGATATGCCTCTCTATAAGCGCATAAACTCCTTCAAGACCCGCGATGTGGAATTTGAGAAGAACACCACTAAGAAAATTAAGAGATTTTAACATTTTCGCTGCATTCATGGAATGCGGCGCAAGCACGTAAGGCGTGCAGTCACATCGGGACGGATTTTGCTCCGCCCCGATTTTATTTTCATAAAGCATTGGTTTGCTTGTCGCCTAGCCCCCTTGCGCACGTCGCATTATGTCCTCGTTGCTTCGCCTTGCCTATTCGGCAAGGCTGTCGCTTTTGCGGACATATGCTCCTACTTCCCAAAAAATCTTCGATTTTTCGGGAGCCCTGCCCGCCCTGCGCTCGGGGAGGCTGGGCTGTGACCCCACTTCTTTGAAGTGGGACGGCACATATTATTCCGATATGCACAAAGTAGGCAATGTCAATAACACACCTCAGTTGTTGATAATGAGAGCGCAACAGGGCGGGCGACAGACACACCGATGTGAGAATATAGAGTTACGGGGATTATGATTA
>CATWQA010000010.1 GCA_958352815.1 uncultured Eubacteriales bacterium | reverse complement strand
TGCACAAAGTATGCAATGTCAATAATAAACCTAAGTTGTTGCCGACAGAGCGCAATTGGGTGGGCGATTTATTTGAATAGAACACGTCCATAATTATGGGCGTTTTTCCTTTGGAAATTAAATATTTTTGCCAAAAATTCCCTCTCGCCTTGACAAATTCGCTGAATTATTGTATACTGTCAAATGTTACAATTGTGTTACACAAATATTACATTTTGAGGAGTGCATATTATATTGAATTGTAAATTTAGCAAAAAGCTTAGGATTTTAGTTTCGCTTATGGCGGCGTTAACCATAGTATTCAGTTCGGTTTCGTCCTACGCCATAAGCCTTTCGTCAAGAGGAGCCTTTGTGCTGGATTCGGACACGGGAGAAGCTCTGTTCGTACATAATGCGGACACGGCAATCCCTCCGGCGAGCATGACAAAGATAATGTCTCTCTACGTTATATACAGCCACCTTGCCGACGGCAGCCTTTCAAAGGACACCCAGATACCTGTCAGCCGTGCTCTGGCAAACTATTCAAGAGACCCGGGATACTCAAACGTATACCTGAACGCCGGGGCGACCTACAGCGTTGACGAGCTGCTCAAGGCAATCTGCGTTGTTTCGGCAAATGCGGCGGTTATGGCAATCGGAGACTATATTTCGGGCAGCGAGAGCGCCTTTGTGGCAGAGATGAACAACTGGATTTCAAGCTGGGGCGTCAACGGATACTTTGTTGACTGCACCGGCGTTTCAAGCAGCAACCGCATTTCCCCGAGAGGAATGGCAACCGTTGCTAACCGCCTCATAACGGACTATCCCGACGTTTTGAACTACACATCTCTGACGTTTTTGAATTTCAGAGGACAGACCTACTACCCCACAAACAAAATGCTCCCCGGCGGCGTTTATGAATACGAGGGCGCAGACGGACTTAAAACAGGTACCACCTCTGCGGCGGGCTGCTGCTTTACCGGTACTGCCACCAGAAACGGCAAGCGGCTTATCTCGGTTGTTATGGGAGCAAGTTCTACCAACATGCGGTATGTTGACACCATCAAGATGATGGACTACAGCTGGGATCTGCTCTCCCAAAGGGGCGACAGCGTTTATGTTGACGAGACGCCTAAGGACTACATCGTGGCAACCGACCTGAGATGCTTTGTGAACGACTGGGAGATCCCCACCTATATACATTACGGAACAGAGGAGAACGGATATCAGGACTGCGCTGTTGTAATGCTGGGAGACTTGGCGGACTACGGCTTTGACATCTCCTATGATTTGGACAGCGACACGGTTACGATTATTAACAACACCGACAAGGACTTGACGGCGGGACCCAACTACGGCGAGCAGTCATGGTATGACGACGAGACCAAGCTCCAGCTCAGCGACTGGGAGCCTGCGAAAATACTCCTGAAAAACGGCTATGACGACCCGGGCGTTTACGCCGAGAGAACCTTTGACATAAACGGCAGCGGCGCAATCGCTATTGACGAGCTGTGGCACATGGGAACGGTTGTTTGGAACGAGAAGTACAACCTGGTTGTAGTTGTAACAAGATATTAAAGGATGATTTAAATGGACGTACTGATTGTTGTAGACATGCAGAACGACTTTATTGACGGGGCCTTGGGAACAGCGGAGGCTGTCTCTGTTGTGCCCCGTGTCACGGCGAAAATCAAGGGCTTTGAAGGCATGATTTTCGCCACAAGAGACACCCACGCTGAGAATTATGCCGAGACCCAGGAGGGCAGTCTCCTGCCTGTGCCCCACTGCATTAAGGGCAGCAGCGGCCATGAAATCCGCCCCGAAATCACAGAGCAGCTGGCGGACAGCGAGGTTATTGACAAGCCCTCCTTCGGCAGCGTGGAGCTTTGCGAAAGGCTCCGGGCTCTCCATGAGAAATCAGAGATAGACAGCATTACCCTAATCGGACTTTGCACCGACATCTGCGTTATCTCAAACGCCATGCTGCTTAAAGCGTATCTGCCGGAGGTTCCCGTTAAGGTTGATGCGGCATGCTGCGCCGGGGTCACGCCCGAGAGCCACAACCGCGCTCTTGACGCTATGGAAGCGTGCCAAATTATTATTGAAAACCGATAGGAATGAGGAGACAGCATGAAGATTGTTTTACAGAGAGTTCTTGAAGCAAAGGTAGAAGTAGACGGAGAGGTTGTGGGCGAAATCGGCAAGGGCTATCTGGCGCTTCTGGGCGTTTCAGATGAGGACACAGAGGAAAAGGCGGATAAAGCCATTGCCAAAATGGCGAAGCTGCGAATTTTTCAGGACGGGGAGGGCAAAACCAACCTTGCCGCCGCGGACGTGGGCGGAGAACTCCTTGTAGTGTCTCAATTCACCCTGTATGCCGACTGCCGCAAGGGCAACCGACCCAGCTTTATCAGAGCAGGCTCCCCCGACCACGCAAACAAAATATACGAATACTTTATACAAAAGTCCGCGCCTTACTTCACCAAGGTTGCCCACGGAATTTTCGGAGCTGACATGAAGGTCAGCCTGGTAAACGACGGGCCATTTACCGTAATATTAGAGGACGGAAACGGAATTTAAAAACAGCAAAAAGGTCGCCTTGCGGTGACCTTTTTGAATTTCTTTTAAATTATTTGCCTACAAGGCAGACACGGCACAGATGATATGTAAAGGGCACTATCCGCATCACACGACGTTTTTGTGTAAAATATCAATTCAAACATATTCTCACCGCCGCATAATTTTAATTAAATTGATTAATTTGGCAAATCGCCCGCCCCGTTGCGCTCTGTCGGCAACAACTTAGGTTTATTATTGACATTGCATACTTTGTGCAAACTGAAATAATATGAGCCGTCCCACTTCAAAGAAGTGGGGTCACAGCCGCGACCTCCCCAAGCGCCGGGGCGGGCTTAAGTATATAAACGGGATATTTATAACAGTAAATTATATAAATGGGGTTTGGGGCAACGCCCCAATCGGTTTCCCCGAAGGGGAAAACCGACCCCGCCCGGGTCTGGCGGGCGGAACCGGGCTAGGCAACAATTTTAAAGGCTTTGCCTTTATCAAAAACTAATACATTGCGGAGGCTGCGCCGTCTGCTGCCGCCGTGCACAGCTGGCGCAGCTCCTTTGTGCGGCAGTCCCCCGCCGCATATATGCCGTCAACGCTTGTGCGGCAGTCCTCTCCCGCCTTGATATAGCCGTACTCATCCATATCCACAAGACCTTTGACAAACTCTGTGTTCGGAACCTGCCCGACTGCCACAAACAGCCCGTCAACCCTAAGCTCTCTGAGCTCGCCGCCGACCTTGTCCCTAACGACAACGCCCCGAAGCTTATTATCCTCTCCGGAAATAAGACTGTCTGTCACAGCATTTAGCACAAACTCCACATTGGACTTTGCCCTGAGCTCGTCCACGGTCTTTTGCTCCCCGCGGAAGCTGTCTCTGCGGTGGATAATATACACCCTTTCGCAAATATCCGCCAGGTATACTCCATCGTCAAGGGCGGTATTTCCTCCGCCCACCACCGCCACGGTCTTGCCCTTAAAAAAGCCGCCGTCGCAGGTAGCGCAGTAGGATATACCCCTGCCGACCAGGGCTTCCTCGCCCTCGATGCCCAGCTTTCTGTTGCTTGCCCCCGAGGCGATTATAACCCTCTCGCATTCGTACTCGGCATCCTCCGTCACCACTGTTTTGGAATTCTTGTTCACCCGTATCTCCTTTACATCCCCAAACTCAAGGCTTCCGCCTCCGGCAAGGAGCTGTTCGTACATTTGAGTGGCAAAATCGAAGCCTGAAATGCTCTTTATTCCCGGGTAGTTCTCCACGTTAAGGGCATTTATAATCTGGCCGCCGTAGCTGCTTCTTTCAAGAACAACGGCGGTCTTGCCCCGCCCCGCAAGGTAAATTCCGGCGGTCATTCCTGCCGTGCCGCCGCCGATAATCACTGCGTCATACATTTCTGTCACCCCGCCTACTCTGTGGCGAATTTAATAATGGCAGGCTTAGGTTGAGCACCCACAGCAGTCTTAACCGCACTGCCGCCCTTGAACAGCATTAATGTGGGGATTGACATAACCTGATACCTTGCGGCTAAGTCCTGCTCCTCGTCCACGTTGATTTTTCCCACTTTGATAGAATCGATTTCCTCCGCAATCTCATCGACAATAGGGGAAACCATGCGGCAGGGGCCGCACCAGGACGCCCAAAAATCCACCAGCACGGGCTTTGACGAGTTCAAAACCTCCTCCTCAAAGTTATCCTTTGTGATTGTTACAACCTTTGACATAAAATACTCCTCCTTACTTTATTGTATTACCTTATTTGAAATAGCACGGCGTACCAGCTCGATAACGTTGACGTTACCCATGAGCCCGCTCACCGTTATTCTGGTCATGTTGTTCACTCCGTCTCTGGGAATGTTCACCTCATAATCTATATCCGTGGCGTCATCTCCCACAAGGCACTGGGCGGTATATCCTGCCTTGGCGGAGGCTTCGATAGCCTCATCCGAATATGAGCCGTAGGGATATGCTATCATATCAACAGTGTTGCCCACGTTCTTCTCAATGAGGTACTTGGATTTTCTGAGCTCATAGTTCACAGTGTCCCTGTCTATCTCCCCCAGCTTAACATGGTCGTTGGTGTGAGACTGAATATCTATAAGCCCGCTGTCTTGCATCTCCTTTGCCTGTTCCCAGGTGAAGTGGGTATAGTTCACCTTGCCCTCGCCTGCCACAGCGCCTACCGTGTCGGTAACCACAAAGATTGTGGCGGGGATTTCCAGCTCCTTTAAAATCGGGTAGGCTATCTCATAGTTGGACAGATACCCATCGTCAAAGGTGACGATTATGGGATTGGTTGGGATTGTCTTTGAGCCGTCGCGGCAGTTCACAAACTCCACGTACTCCCTAAGGCTTATAGGGGTATACTGAGTCTTTATTGCCGTCATATGCAGCCTGAAATCCTTGGGCGATATAATAGATATGGCATTTGAATGGTCAAACTCGTCCGATATATGGTGATAGAGCAAAATCGGCACCTTAACGGTCTCTGCCTCGGGTGTTCCCGCCCGCACCTCTGTAGGCTTTTGGGTGGGCGCTGCGGTTGCCTCCGGAGTTTGGGATGGCTCTGCCGTGGCATTGGGGTCAACCGTAGGCTCCGGTGTTGCCTTTGGGTCCTTTGTGGGCAATGGAGTAGGCGACGGGGTGGCATAAATATCCTGCACCCATGAGGGAGCGCCGCCGCTTGCCGACGGGGCTGCGGTAGGTACCGCCTCATCTCTTGAGCCTATGCCGAACGCCAGCTTATCTCCCGCCGCGGCAGCGGGAACCGCCACCGACAAGGCCGCTATTGCAGCCGCTAAAATTAAAGATAGTTTTTTCATAATCAATTCTCCTAATACTCTTTTTAAGTTACTTAAACACTTTTTCAATAACGCTCACAAGCTCGTCATTATTCTTGGAGCCCATTACATATCTCAATATAGTTTCGGTGACCTCGGCGGTATTCTGCCCCGCCAAAGCCTTGCGTATACGCCACACCGCGTCCTTTTCACGAGGGGTGAGCAGCAGCTCTTCCTTTCTGGTGCCCGACTTGGAAATATCGATTGCAGGGAACACGCGGCGTTCCTGGAGCTTTCTGTCAAGATGAACCTCCATGTTGCCCGTGCCCTTAAATTCCTCATAAATCATGTCGTCCATACGGCTTCCCGTCTCGATCAGGGCTGTGGCAAGGATTGTCAGGCTTCCGCCCTCCTCAACCTTCCTCGCCGCTCCGAAAAACCGCTTTGGCTTAAACAGGGCTCCCGGGTCAAGACCTCCCGACAGGGTTCTGCCCGTAGGGGCGATAGTCAGGTTATAGGCTCTTGCAAGGCGGGTTATGCTGTCCAGCAATATAACCACGTCCTTTTTGTGCTCCACAAGGCGTTTTGCCCGCTCCAGCACGATCTCCGCCACCTTGGTGTGGTTCTGAGGCTCCTCGTCAAAGGTGGAGAAAACCACGTCCCCGTGTATGCTCCTCTGCATATCGGTAACCTCCTCGGGACGCTCGTCTATAAGCAGCACTATGAGCTTAACCTCAGGATTGTTTTTGGTTATGCTGTTGGCAATGCTTTTGAGCAATGTGGTCTTGCCCGCCTTTGGGGGAGCCACAATAATTCCTCTCTGCCCCTTGCCTACGGGAGCCATAAGGTCAATCATCCGCATAGCATAGTCGGTTCTTTCGGTTTCCAGCTTCAAAACCTCGCTTGGGTAAACAGGGGTCAGATCCTCAAAGCTCGGACGCTGTGTGAGCCCCAGCGGCCTGTCGCCGTTTACCGTCTGAACATACACCAAGGCGCGGTAACGCTCGCCCTCGTGCTGCATTCTGGTATTGCCCTCAACATAGTCGCCTGTTTTAAGCCTGAACCTGCGTATCTGCGACTGGGGCACATACACATCATCAATGCCGGACTGGTAATTATCCGAGCGGAGAAAGCCGTAGCCATCCTCCAAAACCTCCAGCACTCCCGACATTATCTTGTTCTCTTCCTGCTCTCCCCCGTCGGTTTTCGCCGGTGGGCGGGTTATCTTTTTCTCGGCAGGCGGCTTAGGCTTCTCATTTTTTTCATCAGACGCCCCTTTTGCCTTTGGCGCAGCTGAGAGCACCGCCTCCAGAAGCTCCTGCTTCTTCAGCTTGGAAAACCCCTTAACTCCCAGAGCCTTGGCGTACTCCTTAAGCTCCGTTATCTTCATTTGGCGGGGGTCAGTATTATTTACGTTTATGTTCATCTTTTCCTCCTGATTTGTTGCGTTATCGGGTTAGATTGTCGTAGTCCGTAGGGGACACCAATGTGACGATTGGATTGTTCTCGTACATATACTTGGTCAGAGTGGACTCGGAAATATACTTATCGGCGGCAACGCTCTCCCGCAGCGGAGTCACCGCGAACAAAAGCGCCAAAATAATGTATATAATAAGCACCGCTTCCAGCAATCCCAGAATAAGACCCAGACCTCTGTCGAAAAACCTTATAACCGGAAGCCTTGAGAATATGTGCACCAGCTTGCCTATAACAGAAACTATAATTCCGGAAACAATAAAAACAAGTAAAAACGCGATTATGTTTATGATTAGGTTTGATATAAAACCTGTAAGGGCGTCTGCCAGCAGCAGCTGGCCGTTTGCCACCATGCTTCTCATGTATTGGGGCAGGGCGGCGTCCCCCAGCCCGCCGTTTTCAAGGCCGGGAATAACATATCGGCTCTCAATCGTGGAATATATGACGTCCCCGAAAGCGCTGCCCGATATTATATCCCTGACGTAGGGATAAGCCAAATATGCCACGGCTATACAGAGAATAAACGCCGCCACCTTGTACGCCGACTTGAAAAGTCCGTTTTTATAGCCCCGCCATATACATATTATGAACACGGCGGCGGTTAATATATCAATCAAATTTTATCCTCCCAACATTTTTTTGAGTTTCATACTACTTTATCCTGACAATGTCCGCCTTGCTTCCGCCCAGAACCAGAACGTTGCGGTTGTTTCCGTAAATTCCCATATTCATAATGTCATGGGAAATCTCTATATTCTTTCCGGGCTTGCCCTTGCGGCTCAGGGAAATCAAGTTTCGAGAGGTGGCGACGACTATGCTGTCCTTATGGGCGGAGATGTTCTTAATCTCATCGCTGCTGGTATAGCTGCCCAGGAACTTGCCGCGCCTGCTGTAAATCTCCAGAACCGAGTTGCCTCTTGAGTCGCGGCAGAGGAACAAGAGATTATCGCTGTTTTCCACATCATAGAGAGTAGGAGATTTTCCCGCAAGATCAAACTCAAAAATACTGTTGCCCCTCTTGCCGAAGCCGTAAACCTTGCTCTGGCTCACGGCGATTATATTATCGCTTTTGTCAAAGCTCACCTTTGCCACCAGTGCGCCCTCGCAGGTCACGCAGGCAATTTCGTTTCCGCTTGAAATATTCATTACATGAATTTTGGAGTAGGTCTCCTCCCCGTCGCTCATCATCTGAGAAACCGCAACGGCTCTGCTGTTGGCTGAAATGTCAACGTCGGTTATGTATCCCTCGCCGCTGTTCCACTTGAAGATTTCATTGCCCTTTTTATCGTAAACCACAACGGCGCCCTTGTAGCCCTCCTCGCTGATTGCCGCCGCCACAACTCCTCTGCTGTTCACCTTCGCCCCGTATATATCGGTGGATATGGGATAGGTGCGCAGGTTGTTGCCCTTTATGTCATAAAGGTTCAGGCTGTTGTTGCCGTCCAAATCCGCCAGCAGGGCGTACTTTCCCGCAATATCAACCGTGGGGCAGGTCAGAGTCATTTTGACCTCCCACTTATCTCTGCCCTTGTTGTCCACAAGCCGCATACCGCTGTTGTTAAGGAGCAGAACATCACTTCCGAAGGGGTGCTGAACATATTGTCCGCCCGTGTCAAACTCAAGATCCGAATAGGCGCGATAGGTTGTGTTGGGTATAACCACCAGGTTCACAAAAAGCGCCAGCATTATGGCAATCACAGCCACAACAAAGCCCAGACGAATGGCATTCATACGCACCGTCTTGCCCTTGATCTTAACATTTTTAATGCTGCTGCTGTCCAGCCGCTTTATGAACGCCGCAAATTCATTCCATTTTCCCTTAATGAACTTTCCTATCTGTTCAAAGCTGAACTCCTTGTTTATATCAAATTTCATATCAATCTTCCTTTAATATGATTAATCAAAATACACCTTTTTGAGAAACAGTCCTTGGGGCGGAGCGGTTATGCCTCCCAGCCGCCTGTCGCCGCCGCCGATTATGTCAGCCATGGCCTCGGGTTCCAGCCTGCCGGTTCCTACGTCCGCCAGGGTTCCCGCAATAATCCGAACCATGTTGTATAAAAACGAGTCTGCCTCAACGGTTATTTTAATCAGCTCAGGGGTGTTCTCATCCCGCTCCGCCGTACACACGCGGATGGTGCGGACGGTGGTTTTCTGCTGCCCGCCGCTTGCCATAAAGCCCTTAAAATCGTGTGTTCCCACAAAGGCTGCCGCCGCCTTTTTCATTCGCTCAACGTCCAGCTTATAGGGAAAGTGCCAGCTATAGCCCGCCATAAAGGGGTTCTTAAAAACATGGTTCCAGATGTTATACACATATCTTTTTCCCCTTGCGGAAAATCGGGCGTTAAACTCCGGCTCCGCCTCCCATGCCTCGATTGCCGTAATGTCTCCGCCCAGGTGGTAGTTAAGGGCGTAGGGCAGCCGCTCCAAAGGGATTTTGGTGTCCGACCTAAAGTTTAACACGTAGTCCAAAGCGTGAACCCCTGCGTCGGTGCGGCTGCATCCCGTAACTCTCACGGGGGCTCCTGTTGTCTTTCTAATAGCGGTCTCCACCGCCTCCTGAACGGTTATGCCGTTCTCCTGATACTGCCAGCCGTGGTAGTTGGTTCCCACATAGGTAATTCTCATCGCGATATTTTTCATAATCAAAAACTTCCAAACATATAATTCAAGACTATAATAACCGCCAGCAGAACCCCCATGTATATCCAGCCCCCAACGTCCACCGCCGAGAACTTTAACTCATACATACGCGTTCTGCCGTCGCCCCCGCGGTAACAGCGGCACTCCATGGCAGTTGCCAGCTCGTCCGCCCTCCTAAAAGCGCTGATAAACAGGGGTATTAATATGGGCACCATAGCCTTTGCACGGCTGAAAATATTGCCGCTGTCAATAGACGCGCCCCTTGCGGACTGAGCCTTCATTATCTTGTCTGTCTCGTCCAGCAGAGTGGGTATAAACCTCAGGGCGATAGTCATCATCATGGCTATTTCGTGGGAGGGCACGTGGAACCTCTTAAAGGGCGCCAACAGGCATTCAAGACCGTCCGTCAGCGCAATGGGCGATGTGGTCAGGGTCAGCAGGGAGGTTCCCAAAATCAGAAACACCAGCCGCAGAACCATAAACGCCGCAAACCGAATGCCCTCTCGGGTTATGGTCAAAATTCCAAAGCTCCACACCGGCGTGCCCGAGGTTAAAAACAAATTGAACAGACCGGTGAACACAATAAACACCAAAATCGGCCTCAGACCCTTAATCAGGTACTTGGGAGATATTTTTGACGCACCCACGCACAAGCACAAAAACAATGTCAGAGCAATGTATCCGTAAAAATTCTGTATAACAAACACCAGCACCACATAGGCTACCATAATCAAAATTTTCGTTCGGGGGTCAAGCCGATGAATAAACGAGTTCCCGGGGAAGTATTGACCCAGAGTTATATCCTTAAGCATATTATTGCCCTTTCCTCTTAATTCTTTTGGCTGAGCAAAGGCAGCAGCACTCTATAGGCGTCTCCCGTGGTATAAATCCCCTCGGGCACAGGCACCCCTGCCTTGCGCAGTCTGTCGGTAACCTTTGTAATCTGAGGCACGCTCAGCCCGATTTCGGTCAGTCGGCCGCTTTGGGCAAAAACCTTCTCGGGGCAGTCAAACATCTCGATTTTGCCCCCGTTCATAACAAGTATTCTGTCCGCCAGCTTCGCCACGTCCTCCATGCTGTGAGAGACCAGAACCACCGTCAGGTTCATCCGCTTATGCATATCCCGTATCTTAAACAGAATTTCATCTCTTCCCGATGGGTCAAGCCCCGCCGTGGGCTCATCCAGAATGAGCACCTTTGGCTCCATAGCCAGAACCCCCGCAATGGCAGCACGGCGTTTCTGACCGCCCGACAGGTCAAAGGGCGACTTCTCCAGCAGCTCCTCAGGCAGGCCTACCATATTCGCCGCAAACCTTGCCCTTTCCATAGCCTCCTCATGGGACAAGCCCATGTTTAAAGGCCCGAAGCAAATGTCCTTAATCACCGTTTCTTCAAACAACTGATACTCGGGGTACTGCATAACAAGCCCCACCTTAAACCTTACATCCCGAATATTCACTTTCTTGTCCCAAATGTCCTGCCCGTCTATAAGCACTCTGCCGCTGGTGGGGCGAATCAGTCCGTTGAACATTTGTATCATAGTAGACTTTCCGGAGCCCGTGTGGCCTATGACCCCCACGAACTCACCTTTTTTTATATTAAGACTAACGTTGTCAAGGGCTGTTTTCTCAAAGGGACCGCCCTTCATGTATACGCAGCTTAGGTTTTCAAGCTCTATCATCAGCATTGCCTCCGTCACGCTTCAGCCAATCAAGTATAGCGTCTGCGCATTCCTTGTCGTCAAGAACCGAAGAGTCTATATTAATTCCCTCTCGGTTAAGCATATACGCCAAATATGTGGATTGAGGCACGTCAAGCCCCAGCTTCACCAACTCCTCCACGCGGGGGAACACCTGCCTTGGAGTTCCCTCCATGGCTATGCGGCCGCTGTCCACAACCACAACCCTGTCCGCCTGCACCGCCTCGTCCATATAGTGGGTAATAAGCGCCACCGTCATACCCTGCTCCCGATTCAGCCTCTTAACGGTTTCCAAAACCTCAAATCTGCCGATTGGATCAAGCATGGCTGTGGGCTCATCCATAACCAGGATTTCAGGCTCCATAGCCAGAACTCCCGCAATGGCAACCCTCTGCTTCTGACCGCCGCTGAGCATATGGGGCGCGTGACGCTTAAAGTCCGACATGCCCACCGTCTCCAGAGCTCTGTCCACCCGTCTGCGGATTTCATCTCGGGGAACCCCCAGGTTTTCAGGGGCGAAAGCCACGTCCTCCTCAACGATAGTGGCGACCATCTGATTATCCGGGTTCTGGAACACCATTCCAACCCGTCTGCGCAGGTCAAACAGCCGTCCCTCATCTCTCGTGTCAATGCCGTCCACCGTAACCCTGCCCTCTGTGGGCATAAGTATTCCGTTAAAGTGCTTGGCAAGAGTGGACTTTCCCGAACCGTTGTGACCCAAGACCGCCAAAAATTCGCCCTTTTTCACGGTCAGGTCAATTCCTTTGAGAACCCTGTTTTTCTCACCTGTGTCCTGGTCAACATATTCAAATACCAGATTTTCTGCTGTAATAATATTTTCCATAGTTAAAGCTCTTTCATGCAAAAATCAGTCCGCCCACCACCGTGCGGAGTATCCGCAGGGAAGCACCAGTCCCCCGTTGGTAATGGGAAGCCCCACCTCGCTGACCTCCGTATGCCCGCCGAATTTGGGGCGCAGGGTCAGCTTGTATATATTATCCATAACGCTTCCCGAAAGACCTGTGGTGTATGAATTTACCAAAAAGAACAGCGGATTATCGGACAAAACCTCAAGACATAAATTTATCAGACCAAAAAGCTCATTTTCGATTTTCCAAACCTCGCCGCCGGGGCCTCTGCCGTAGGACGGAGGGTCCATAATAATTCCATCGTACTTGTGCCCCCGCCTGATCTCACGCTCTACGAACTTCTTAACATCGTCCACAATATATCTGACAGGGCGCTCTGCCAAGCCCGACAGGGCGGCGTTCTCCTTTGCGCGGGCGACCATTCCCTTTGCCGCGTCCACATGGCACACCGCCGCTCCCGCAGCAGCCGCAGCAACCGTGGCTCCGCCGGTGTAGGCAAACAGGTTCAAGACGTTTACCTCTCCCCCCGCCTTAACTCTCTTGCGGATAAGGCCCGAGAACCAATCCCAGTTTGCCGCTTGTTCGGGAAACAAGCCCGTATGCTTAAAGCCCATAGGCGTAATCCTGAACCGAAGCCCGCCGTAGCCTATAACCCAGGACTCGGGCAGCTTTTTGTAGGTCTGCCACCTTCCGCCCCCGGTCTTGCTCCGCACATACCTTGCGTCGGCGGACTTCCAGATTTTCGGCTTGCTATTAATCTTCCACACTATTTGAGGGTCGGGTCTCAGTAAAACAACATCGCCCCAACGCTCCAGCTTCTCTCCGCCGGAGGCGTCAATCAGCTCATAATCCTCCCATTTGTCGGATAAAAACATAAGAAACCCCCGAAAAATAAATTTTGGGTACAGTCACCCATGATTAACTTTTCTCTATTCTATCACGCAATCCCTTAAAAGTCAAGTTTGGGAATTTCTAAAGGAAATTTTTGTAAGGTTGCTGTATCACAAGAGGATTTTCCCCGAAAAGTTATTGACATTTTTGCTTTATTCCTCATAAATTATCGAATTTTGCAATGGGCTTCACCCCGCCGCCCCTTGACTTTTCTATAATATTTGTTATAATATAAACGAAAACGGCGTATTTTGATAAGGACTTTGTCTTTCGTTCGCTCGCCCCGGCGCTTGGGGAGGTCGGGCAAGCGCAACGGGGCGGGCGACAAGCCATATTATCAAATTTAAGTAAAATTACATGGCTATAGTATAAAAACAAATGTTTACATAAAACTTATACATAAATCTGCCGCTAAAGCGGCGGGGACTACACGCCTCACGTGCGGCCTATGACCGCCTACCGTGCTTGCTTACCGCCTTTTGCTAAATACGGTGCGAATACAGCATTATGCTCTGTTTGGTAAAACAGGGCAAACAGGCAGGTTAGATCGCCGCAGGCGAATACATAATATATATAAAAGAGGTGAATACATGGCGGACAGCAAGAAAAAACCTGACAACAGGATTATTGCCCAAAACAAAAAGGCGTTTCACGACTATTTTGTGGACGAAGAGTTTGAGGCGGGCATAGAGCTTTTGGGCGCAGAGGTTAAGTCTGTCCGCGGCGGCAGGATTAATCTTAAGGACAGCTACGTGTCCCTAAAGAGCGGCGAGGCTATTCTCCTGGGGGTTCACATAAGCCCCTATGAGCAGAGCGGCATTTGGAGCCCCGACCCGGAACGCCCCAGACGGCTCCTGCTTCACAGACGGGAAATTAACCGCCTTATCGGACTGACCCAGCAGCAGGGCTTCACCTTAATACCTCTCAGAGTATACTTTAAACGGCAGCTTGTCAAGGTCTCAATCGGGCTTTGCCGAGGCAAGAAGAACTACGACAAGCGAGACGCCATGGCTAAGCGGGACGCCCAAAGGAACATTGACAGAGCCATAAAAAACTACAACAGATATTAGAAAAGGACTGATAAAATTGACTATTAAGGAATTGCAAACCGCAATGATTGCCGCAATGAAGGCAAAGAAAAAGGCAAGAAAGGATACGATTTCAGGGCTTATCGCCGCAGTGAAAAAGGCGGCTATCGATGAGGGCTGCCGCGACGATATTCCCGAAGCCATGGTAGACGCGGTTATCCTTAAGGAGCTTAAAACCGCCAACGAGCAGATTGAAACCTGTCCTGCGGACAGGACAGAGCTTCTGGAGGAGTACAAGGCAAAGGCGGAGGTTATTACCGAATTTGCACCCAAGCAGCTCTCTGAGGAGGAAATCAAGGCGGTGCTCACCGAGAAGTTTGCCGACGTAATCGCAACCAAGAACAAGGGAATGATTATGAAGTCGGTAATGGGCGAGCTTAAAGGCAAGGCTGACGGAAAGCTCATCAGCAAGATTGTTGCAGAGCTGTGCGGATAGACGGAGAGAAACGATGATAGTAAAGACCTTTGATATGACGGTGGACTACAAGGCTCTGGGCTGCAATATGCCCACAGAGCAGCCTCGGCTCACCTCATATATTCTTGACAAGCAGCTTCTGAGCAGATCCTACAACCCTAAGAGACCTGCCGTAATCGTGTGTCCCGGCGGGGGCTACCGCTCTCGGTCGGTTCGGGAGGCGGAGGCGATTGTGCTGAAGTACTGCGCAGCAGGCTTCCACGGGTTCCTGCTGGACTACTCCGTTGCGCCCACAGGCTGGCCTGCGCCCCAGTGCCAGCTCTCAAAGGCTGTTAAGACAGTCCGCGCCATGGGGGAGGAATACCTGATTGACACGGACAATATCTACGTATGCGGTTTCTCTGCCGGAGGGCACTTGGCTGCCTCTCTGGGGGTTTACTGGGACTCGGACATTATCCGTGCGGGCTCAGGAATAAAAGCAAAGGAGAACAAGCCAAACGGTTTAATCCTATGCTATCCGGTTATAATAGACGAGGAGGGCAAAACCCACCAAGGCACAAAGGACAACTTCACCGAGGGCAAGGCGGAAAAGCTGCCGTACTTCGGGCTGGACAAGCGGGTGACGGACAAGACCCCGCCCTGCTTTATATGGCACACCTTTGAGGATAAGTCCGTGCCTGTGTACAGCTCTATGAGATTTGCCGCCGCCCTGCTGGAGCACGGGGTTGAGTATGAAATGCATATCTTCCCCAAGGGAGCCCATGGGCTTTCTCTGGGTGATATTACCACCGCCTGTGAGCCAAAACATATAGAGCCCACGGCAACCGATTGGATGAACCTGTCGATAAAGTGGCTTAAAGCCAAAACAAACATGGGGATGTAATGGTTTCGACAGGGCTGCAGAGGCTTAAGGAGCGAGCCGCAGCGGGAACTGCGTTAAAAGCCCGACTTAAAATTAAACGCTAACAATAATAGAGTAGCTTTAGCTGCCTAAGTGCAGCTCGTCCGCCTGAGCTTACCGCAGGTTCAGTAACGGGCGTCAAACATGCGGTGAACGTGAGCCGTGAAAGCTTTGACCCGGCCATGAACTGATAAAGCTACCGAGGGTATCGGTTTGTCAATGAGCCTGTACCCGAGGGAATTTTAATCATTGACTACGCTCGTAGCGCCTTTTGAGGATGCTTCCTTGGACAGGGGTTCGATTCCCCTCATCTCCACCACCGCGTCGCCGCAAGCGTCATATCGCTTGCGGCGACTTTTTTACAAAAGTCCCCGTGCGCTCATTTTGCTGCGTCTCCTTATTCGCAAAAAGGCTCGCTACGCTACCACCTTTTTTGCGAGTGTGCGCCTGCGGCGCATATATTTCGCGTTTTCTCTATAGAAAACACGGCTGCGCTTGTCAGGCTGCCGCTCCTCTTTCCCAAAAAACCTATCGGTTTTTCGGGAGCCCTGTTTTTATTCTGCAAAGTTCGCTTTGCTTCGACGTTCTTTTTTTCAAAGAACGTCTACGCCTGCTCCCTTGCTTCTCCTTTTCCCAAAAAGTCTTACGACTTTTTGGGAGCCCTGTGCGGCTTGCCGCGACTTTTTTACAAAAGTCACCGTGCGCTCATTTTGCTGCGGCTCCTCTTTCGCGAAAAATCGTAAGATTTTTCACGAGTTTGCGCCTTCGGCGCGTTTTTTATTTTGTAGTTCGCTTTGCTTCGACGTTCTTTTTTTCAAAGAACGTCTACGCCTGCTCTCTTGCTTCTCCTTTTCCCAAAAAGTCTTACGACTTTTCGGGAGCCCTGCCCGCCCTGTGCGTTTGGGGAGGAGGGGGGCAAACGCAACAGGGCGGGCGATAGGCACACCAATGTGATTACATAAATCAACCGGGATTATGATTTAAATAAACTCCCAAATCCGTATAATACGGTGTTTAATGTTAATATGGTTAACGGGCGCGGCTGTGACCCAACATCTTTGATGTTGGTTGGCACACATTATTCCGATTTATACAGGGTATGCAATGTCGATAATGCACCTAAGTTGTTGCCGATAAAGCGGCGCCCCTACAACCTATACGGTTGCTTATAACCAAACCCATTGCCTACATTTTCGCAAAAAGGCTCGCTACGCTACCACCTTTTTGCGAGTGTGCAACTTCGGCGCATTTTTTACTTATATTATAATCGGGAAACAATTTTAGTGTATTACTTTAAAATAACGATTGACTTTATTAAAAATCTAGTGTATAATAAAAGCAGATAAAAGGTAAACCGAATTTTCGGTTAGCCTAAAAGAGTATTGGTATGATATAACCGCAATCTTTAGCGAAGGTGCGGTTATATTGCTTTTATGGAGACTATTATATAAAAAATTATAATAAAAACACTGTTTTTAGCTGTGTTTTTGATAGCTATTATGGCACATATTCTGTGTTTCGTAATCAAATATTTTAAGAGCAAGGGGTAGTTTGTCCCTTTAGGAAGGAGAAAAAGCATATGAAAATGCGGCGGATGATTGCCTTATCAGTATTGATTGTGAGTTTACTCAACACCTACGTTCTTGCCTATGCAAACGAAGCGGACAAAGAGAATGAAATTTCCCAAGTTATTAGCGATATTAATTCCTATATCAGCGTAAATGATGACGGCACATTGACCAGGGCGAATTGTATAACCGGGATTATGCAGGCAATCGGTCTTGATAAAAATGATGCGGATATTAGTGCAAATGCGGCTTACTTTATCCCTGTATTCAGCGATAGAGTTTATGATGAAAAATGCAAAGGTTATATTATTGAAGCTGTTTTGGCAGGTATAATGAAAGGCGTTACCGATTCATCAAGCCCGCTTGTTTTGTCCGAAGAAAAAGCAACTTTAAAGGAGTGCATCACCTTTATGCTGCGCTGTTTAAAAGGCGTGGACTTTCATGTATGGAACGGCGATACTGTATCTATGGCTATAGATGTAGGTTTGCTTACAGAAAATGAGGCCGGAAACATAAATCCGGAGCAATATCTCACGATCGACACATATAATATGCTGCTTAGCCGAATGCTTGATATGAATAGATACTTGTATTACAAACCAATAAGATTGGATAAGGGCTCGGGCGTGAGGCAACGTGTCGGAACAGACGAAAGCGGAAGCTTAAAATACATTGATTGGTTATCGGAAATAAATTCTGATACTAATAATTAATCATCTTTATATAATCATGTTATATGATGGTTAAATTCATAGCATTATGTAAACGCCAAAACTTTAATATTTAAACTTATCTATTTTGATAAAGGCTTTGCCTTTAAAATCATTGCCGAGCCCATATTCCGCCATACCAAGCCGCGGCGGCAATGTCGTCAAAGCCTTTATCAAAATTTTGTTGGGGTTTTGGTGTAGCCCCCCAATCGGTTTCCCCGAAGGGGAAAGCCGACTCCGCCAGGCTCTGTTGCGCCGACAGGGGTTATTTCTACACTCTACATTAACAACCCGCTCTACATTGTTTTT
Source organism: uncultured Eubacteriales bacterium (assembly GCA_958352815.1). Classification (GTDB taxonomy): domain Bacteria; phylum Bacillota; class Clostridia; order Monoglobales; family Monoglobaceae; genus Monoglobus. The sequence continues at coordinate 41,717 of CATWQA010000010.1, read as the reverse complement.
ACAGCTTCACGGTAATTTCCGTGCCTTTGCCAAGAGCGCTTTCCATAACGATTTCGCCGCCGTGCACCTTTACTACATGCTTGACTATGGACAGTCCCAGCCCTGTGCCGCCTGTCTCCTTGGAGTGGCTCTTATCAACACGATAGAACCTTTCAAAAACTCTCTCCTGCTCCTCAAGGGGAACGCCTATGCCGTTATCCTTGACGGAAATCACTGCGCCGCCGTCCCTCGGGGAAACATCCACCTTAACATAGCCGCCCTTATTATTATACCTTATGGCGTTATCGCACAGGTTAAATATCATCTCATGGAGCAGCCTTTTGTTGCCCTTGACTGTTTGACTGCCCCCGGAAAGCTCAAGTTTTATACCATTTTCTTCGGCTTTCATTTCAAGCTCACTCATTACGGTTTTCGCCACCTCAAACACATCGGTGGGATCCATATGTGGCGCGTTTCCGTTGTCTGCCTCATCAAGCCCCGAGAGGCTGATAATATCGTCTATCAGAGCAAGGAGCCGTTTCGCCTCGGAGTTAATCCTCTCCAAAAAGCCCGGTACGTCCTCCGGTTTTGCAATCCCCTCTTTCACAATCTCGCTGCAGCCCATAATAGAGGTCAGGGGAGTTTTCAGCTCATGGGACACGTTGGCGGAAAACTCACGGCGCATTTTCTCCGCCTGTTCCTTTTCGGTCACATCGTGAATAAACATGAGCACCGCGTACACTCTGCCCCCGTCATACTCTGAAGAGAAGTCTCTGGCAACAGAGGACACCGACGCGCGATATATCTTACCGTTCCGCTCGATTGTTATATCCCGGGACTCGCCCAAAAAGCCCTGCTCCACCGCCGTTCTGAACTGCTTATCCCGACACAGATTGAGATAGGTTTGCTTTGCCCCGCTCTCGCCGGAAGCCTCAAGCTTAAAATCAAAAATTTCCTCTGCGGCGGCGTTCACCGATATAAGACGGCCGTCCGCCCTTATCATCACTAGTCCGTCCTTCATGTTGCGGGTAATATACTCATTTTCCCTTTGAGCGCCGTAAACCCTTTTGATTTGCTCGCGCATTTCCTTATTTTGCAAGTCAATCCTCACAAGGAGAGGCGACAGCTCGTCATAGGTTTCCGCTGACAGCGGGTCGTCTAAATCCAGCTTGTTAATGGGATTGATTATAGACCTGCTCATCGCCCCTGCCACAGCCATTGCCAGGGTTAAAAGTATTATAATCGAAAACAATATGCCGGGCATTGCCTTTACCATCATGCCGAACATGCTCGATGTTTCACATGCAACTCTGACAACGTCGCCGTTGCCCAGACGCACCGCGTAGTAATAGGTCTCCCTGCCGAAGGTGGCGGAGGTCCTTGTGCTCTCGCCTGCGCCCTTTTCCATAGCGTCCTTAATCTCAGGTCGGTTCATGTGGTTTTCCATATCGGAAAAGGTGCTGTAATTATCATACTTTACGGTTCCGTCCGAACCGATCACGGTAATTCTGTTTTCATCCTTGCTTCCGGCACGGCTGAGACCGCTTAAATCCACGCTTCCGTCAGGTGCGCTGCACAGCTCGCTTATGTATACCGCCTCGTTTTTAAGCTGTTCCTTTGTCTCTCCCGACAGGGTTCCGTACAGCAGCCCCGCAACCACCACCGTTGTGAGCACAACGGTAATCAAAGTCGTGCATACAATTCCGCTGAAAATTTTACTGCTGAGTTTCATCTGATACCTCCGGGTTATTCTATTCTGTAGCCCACGCCCCTCACGGTTTTAATCACAGAGCCGCTTTCGCCCAGCTTCTGGCGCAGGGTTCTTATATGTACGTCAACGGTTCTGGTCTCCCCGTCAAAGTCGTAGCCCCAAATTCTCTCTAAGAGTACGTCACGGGTTATAACCGTTCCCCGATTTTTCATAAGCAGGCGCAGCACCTCAAATTCCTTTAAGGTCAGGGCAACCTCCCTGCCGCCCGCCTCTACGGCGTGCTTCTTGGTGTCAAGAACAACATCGCCGCAGAGGTATACATCGCCGCTGCTGTCCCCTCCGTCGGTGCGGCGAAGAACCGCCTTAATTCTGGAAATCAGCTCCATTATTCCAAAAGGCTTTGTAACATAGTCGTCGGCTCCGCTGTCCAAACCCTTGACCTTGTCGTACTCCGTATCCTTTGCCGTCAGCAAAATCACCGGGATCCGCCGCGTTCTCGAGTCGCTCCGCAGCCGCTTTAAGATAGTCATGCCGTCCTCACCGGGCAGCATTATATCCAGCAAAACAAGGTCGGGCAGTTCCCCGCCGTTTAACTCAGCGAAGAACTGCTTGCCGTTTTCAAAGCCCTTGGCGATAAAGCCCGTGTTCTCCAGACTGTACACCACCAATTCCCGTATTCCGTTGTCGTCCTCAACACAATAAATCATCTTAAATCACCAAAATTTTCAATAAGGGGCTTTGCCCCGTCATTATATTATCTGTGGGTTCCCGTTATAGAGAACTCAACCCACTCCGCAATATTCTCGGCGTGGTCGCCAATGCGCTCTAAGTACTTAGAGGTCATAAGCAGGTCGAGAGCCGGGGAGGCGTTGTCCTCCGGGTTCTCGGTTATATATTTTATCAAGTCACTGTTCACTTTTCGGAACAGAGCGTCAACCTCGTTATCCCGAGCTATTACGTCACGGGCAAGCTCCAAGTTTCTGCCCACGAAAGCGTCCACGCTCTCGGTTACCATTTTGGAGACGCACCTTGTCATCTGCTCTATGTGCTGTCTGCTGCGGCCAAGCTTCATGGGGCCGTGCTTAACTATTTCCGCAATGTCAGCCGCCTGGTCGCCTATGCGCTCCATATCGGTTATCATTTTAAGGGCGGAGGATATGAGCCGCAGGTCGGTTGCCACGGGCTGCTGCTTTAAGAGCAGCTTCAGGCACATGGACTCAATGTCCCGCTCTAACTGGTTAATCTCGTCCTCGACCGCCAAAGCCTCGTTTGCCACCTCGGAGTCGTGATTTAGCAGGGCGCGTATGGCGCAGTCGATTGCGTTCTCGCACAGGGCTCCCATTTCAATAAGCTCACTGTTCAGTATTTCAAGCTGTCTTTCAAATTTATTTCTCATATTCAAAAATCTCCGTATCAGTTAGGTTTTTATCCAAATCTACCCGTTATATAGTCCTCGGTTCTCTTGTCCTCAGGCATAGAGAACAGCTTCTCGGTGTCGCCGAACTCGATTACCTCTCCCAACAGGAAAAACGCCGTCTTGTCAGAAATTCTTGTTGCCTGCTGCATACTGTGAGTTACTATGACTATAGTATACCTCTTTTTCAGCTCAAGCGCAAGGTCTTCTATTTTGGAAGTTGAAATCGGGTCCAGGGCGGAGGTGGGTTCGTCCATCAACAGCACCTCCGGCTCAACCGCAAGGGCTCTTGCGATACACAGTCTCTGCTGCTGGCCTCCCGACATGGCAAGGGCGCTCTTTTTCAGCTTATCCTTTACCTCGTCCCAGATTGCGGCGTCTGTCAGAGACTTTTCCACAATCTCGTCAAGCCTTGCCTTTGAGTGAATACCGTGGGTTCGGGGACCGTAGGCTATATTATCGTAAATACTCATGGGAAAAGGATTCGGCTTCTGGAACACCATTCCCACCCGCTTGCGTAGCTCGTTTGTGTCAATGTCCTTATATATGTCAACGCCGTCCAGCTTGACCTCCCCCTCAATCTTGCAGCCCTCAACCAAATCATTCATGCGGTTAAGAGTTTTAAGCAGGGTGGACTTGCCGCAGCCCGAGGGGCCTATGTAGGCTGTGATTTCGTTTCTCGGGATTTCCATGTTCACGTTTTTAAGAGCATGGAAGTCGCCGTAATGCAGGTTTAGATTTTTTATACTCAATATGCTATCCATAAAGCTTCTCCTTGTAATTTATCTCTTGGATATTTTCTTTGCCAGCGCCGAGGATGCGGCGTTCAGCAGCACCACTATAATCAGCAGCACCACCGCCGTGGCGTAGGACTGGTTTGTGTTAAGACCCTCGCTCCAGAGAGCGTACATATGCACCGCCAGGGTTCTGCCCGATCCCATAAGTCCCGGGGGGATTTGGGCGACTGTACCGGCGGTGTAAATAAGAGCCGCCGTCTCGCCCACAATTCTGCCCACAGACAAAACCACTCCCGCCAAAATACCGGGCACTGCAGAGGGGAGGACTATTCTAAACACGGTTCTGAGCTTGCCCGCTCCCAGTCCGAAGCTGCCCTCACGAAACGAGTCGGGCACAGCCTTTAAGGCTTCCTCGGTGGTTCGCATAATAACGGGCAGTATCATTATCACCAGGGTGAACGCCCCCGCCAGCAGGGAGTAGCCCCAGCCCAGAGTGTTTACAAACAGCAGAAATCCGAAAAGACCGTACACAATCGAGGGAATACCCTGGAGAGTCTCTGTGGTTATCCGCACCAGTCCCACAAGCTTGTTGCCCCGCTTAGCGTATTCCACCAGATATATGGCGGAGAACACTCCCAGAGGCACCGCTATAATCAGGGAGAGCCCCGTCATGGTAACAGTGTTCACCAGAGCCGGGAACAGAGATACGTTTTCCGAATTATATTCAAACCTGAACAAATCAAGAGACAGGTTCGGTATACCCTTGATGAGTATGTAGGCAATAAGGCATATGAGGGCGCCGAAGGTAAGCGCCGCCGCCGCATATACCAATATCTTTAACAATAGTGACTGTAGTTTTGCTCCGTTCATTTTGCTTTTCCTCTCTGCGTACAACTGTGCCGCCAATGCTTCTCCCGAGCCTGTATTTGTCATCCTTGCCATCAGCTTTCAGACCTCCTCTTTAAAACCGAGAAGCACAGGTTTATTAACAGTATGAACACAAACAATATTACCGCCGTGGCAATAAGAGCTTCTCTGTGCAGGTCTGCCGCATAGCCCATTTCAAGAACGATGTTTGCCGTCATGGTTCTGAGGCCTCTTAAAAGTCCGCTCGGCATTGCCGTCTGGTTGCCCGCAACCATTATAACCGCCATGGTCTCGCCCACGGCGCGGCCTATGCCTAATATTACCGCCGCCAGCACTCCTGACTTTGCCGCCGGAACCACCGTCATAAAAACTGCTCTCTCATGGCTTGCCCCCAGGGCTCTTGCACCCTCATAATAGCTCTCGGGAACCGCCCTGATTGATGACTCACTGACCGAGATAATAGTGGGCAAAATCATTATGCCCAGGACGATTGACGCCGCCAGCATACTGGTTCCGCTTCCCCCAAACAGGGTTCTGATCAGGGGAACCACTACCATGAGCCCGAAAAATCCGTATACTACCGACGGGATTCCCGCCAGCAAATCCACCGCAGGCTTAAGCAATCTGTACAGTCTCTTGGGGCAGAAATGAACCATGAATATTGCCACAAGTATTCCCACGGGAACGCCTATTATTATAGCTCCGCCGGTTACGTAAATGCTGCCCAAAATCATGGGGAGAATACCGTATACATTATTGCCCGGCTTCCACTGCCTGCCCAATATAAAGTCAAACAGGCCTATCTCCTTCATGGCGGGAATGCCGTTGGCAAACAGGAACACGCATATAAGCGCCACCGCCAGTATTGAAACGCAGGCGCAGAACAGAAACACGCCGTGCATGAAATTTTCTTTAAACTTTGTCATAGCCTTTAACCCTTTTCGCGATTACTGAATTTCGCTCCACTTTGTAAGCTCGCCGGTATAAATCTGCTTAACCTGCTCCGCCGACATGTCCTCTACCGGGTTGTCGTTGTTAACGATTACCGCAATTCCGTCAAGAGCTATAACGGTTGCCTGAGCGCCCTTTTCTATTTCGCTGTCCTTGAGGTCGCGGCTCGCCATACCTATGTCGCAAACACCCTCAATAGCATTGTTTACCCCTGTTGTGGAGTCGCTCTGCTGAACCTCGATTGTGGCTCCGGGATTAACCTCCGCATACGCCTCCTTCAGCTTTTCCATTACCGGGGTAACCGACGATGAGCCCGAAACAACTATCTTGCCCGCAGGCTTTGTTCCCGAATACGCACCGGTATTTTCCTGTGAGATGTATCCGTTTTCCTCAACAACCTTTTGGCCGTCTTCGCTGCCTATAAAGGCGATAAAGTCTGTTGCAACTTCCGAAAGCCCGTCCTTTGTTACGATATTAAAGGGACGTGATGCCTTGTAGCTGCCGTTCTTGATGTTGTCCGCCGTGGCTTCCGCCCCGTCTATTTTAAGAGCCTTAACGCTGTCGTTTAAAGAGCCCATGGAGATGTAGCCGATTGCGTTTACGTTGCCGTTTACGCTGGTCATCATAACAGAGGTGCTGTTGGTAATGTCCGCCATATCGGTGGTCATGTCAACCTTTTCGCCGCCCTGCTCCTCTTCGATTTCAAACAGCTCCACAAAGGCTCCTCTTGTGCCCGAGCCATCCTCACGGGATATAACCGTTATGCTGCCGCCGGAGGCAGTTGTTCCGCCGCATGAGGCGAGTGCCGCACATGCCAGAACTCCCGCCGACATGGCTGCAATAAGCTTAAATATTTTCTTGCCGAATTTTACATTGTTAGATTTCATCTTTAACTCTCCTTTTAGAAATTCTCTTAATTTTACAATACATATATTATTACCCAATTGTAAAATCCAAAATCATAATAATGTAAAATCTATGTAAAACATTTTGTCCGCCTTTTTCAAAAGGCGGACAGTAAGCACCAAACCCCTATATATGCAATTACACCATGTTTTGATAAAGGCTTTGCCTTTGAAACCATTGCCGAACCCATATTCCGCCATGCCAAGCCGCAGCGGCAATGTCACCAAAGCCTTTATCAAAATTATACGGTAGCGTAATTGTACACATCGGGGTTTGGGGCAACGCCCCAATCGGTTTCCCCGAAGGGAAAAAACGATGGCGCTCGGGGCGGAGGAGGCTGTGACCCAACTTCAAAGAAGTTGGGTCACAATTGCGCCCGCCGACATATTAACAGTCAACGCCATATTTTGCGGATTTGAAATTACATTTAAAACAATAATCCCTGTTATTTTATATACTCACATTGGTGTGCCTGTCGCCCGCCCTGTTGCGTTTGCCCTCTCCTCCCCAAACGCACAGGGCGGGCAGGGCTCCCGAAAAAACGAAGATTTTTTGGAAAAGAGAAGGAGCAAAGCGAACTTTGCTCCGACGTTTCTACACTCTGCAATCTACATTAGATTAAATTTCTCCCATGGTAAGGCGTATACTCCGATTTATCAGGGCGGAGATAATCTGGCTTTCGGTCACGGTTTTTATTATCCTGCCGTGGTCATCTATTACGTCCACAATATGATACTTATGGCAGCCCAGCTTTCGCACAAACAAATTTGCTCTCAGGGAGCTGTGGGCGGCGAGCCTGACAACCGGGCAGAACTCGGTGCGTTCAAGCCTATCCTTATAATACAGTATCTCCCGCAGGGAGATTATGCTTATATTCCTTTGCTCCAAGGTCAGGTTCCCCAGCAAAAACACCCCGATCAGAATAAGAGACAGATTAAAGTCCGAGGTCAGCAGCAGGTACACCGAAAAACCCAGTATGGCGGCGATCGGTATTTTGCTGAATTTTATCATTAGGTTATACGCCCGAATTCCGCCCACGGCAAGGGACAGAGCGCCCTTGGCAATCCGCCCTCCGTCAAGGGGCAGGGCGGGCAGGAGGTTTATTATCATCAGAGACAGGTTTATTCTTATCCCGTATGAAACAAGCTGACCGCCGCCGAGCTTTCTTGAAGCCCAAAATAAAATCAGGGCAGCGACCCCGCTGCACAGAGGTCCTGCCCCGGCTATTAAAATTTCCTTTACGGGGCTTTTGATAAACCCCGCTCCCAACTTCCCGCAAATGCCGAAGGGGTGAATTTCTATTCGGCTTATCCCCACCTTTAACCTATTAGCGGCGGCTATGTGCGCCAGCTCATGAACAAGAGCGGAAGCATAGGCTATAAAAAACATATCCGCATATCCGCCGAGGACAGAGGCGGCAGCCAAAACCAAAAACAGCGGGCTGACGGCGACCCGTTTCCCTATGGGAACAAGCCCTTTAAAATACCTCACTGAAAATCCTCCAAATGCCGTCAATGCGGCCTGCGAAACCATTCCACAACGCCTGCCAGTCAAACTCATGGCGCACCGCCCTGCCCAAAGCAGCAACGCAGTTTTTACCGAACTCGAAGTTTGAACGGTTAATCAGTACCCCCAGCCCGATTATAACGGTGACCGCCACGGCCTGCTTTAAAAACAGCCCCGCTCCCCGATAGAAATATCCCTTTTCGGGATATTCTTTGCCGCTATCGGGGTCGCCGAGGCCGTAGCTTGTTCTGCTGAATCTGTATTCTCTTTCCCTTTGCATACCTTATCCCCTTTTCATAGTCGAAATACATCTATATTAAGATTGTATTATCAAAGGGGATAAGGTATGACAAGTTTTAATCGTCAAAGTTCATGGTAAGGCTGATACGCTTTTTCTTGGGGTCAACGGACAGCACCTTTACCTTGACAATGTCGCCTATGGAAACCACGTCTGTGGGGTGCTTCACATAGGACTTTGAGAGCTGAGATATGTGCACCAGTCCGTCCTGATGGACGCCTATATCCACAAATGCGCCAAAGTCTATAACGTTTCTGACCGTTCCCGTCAAAACCATGTCGGGCTTTAAGTCCTCCATGCTCATTATATCCTGACGGAGCAGAGGCTGGCTTATATCGTCTCTCGGGTCGCGGCCGGGCTTTTGCAGCTCCTTTATTATGTCCTTTAGGGTGGGGACGCCCACGTCGATTTTCTCCGCCAGCTTGTCTATGCCCAGAGCCTTCGCCCGCTTTTCTATGTCAGCAGTTTTTTCTCCCGCACCGTAGCCGCACTCCTCAAGGAGCATTTTTGCCGCGCCGTAGCTCTCGGGGTGCACGGAGGTGTTGTCAAGAACGTTCTTGCCGTCCGGTATACGCAGGAAGCCTGCGCACTGCTCAAAGGCCTTGGGACCCAGCTTGCTCACTTTTTTAAGCTGGCTTCTGTCGGTAAACCTGCCGTTTTCCTCTCTATATGCCACAATGTTTTTGGCAATGGTTCCGCTTATGCCCGAGACATATTTCAGCAGCGGCACAGAGGCAGTGTTCAGGTCAATGCCCACGCTGTTTACCGCGTCCTCCACAACGCCGCCCAGAGCTTCGGACAGCCGCTTTTGGTTCATGTCGTGCTGATACTGACCGACGCCGATTGCCTTGGGCTCAATCTTAACCAGCTCCGCCAGCGGGTCCTGAATACGCCTTGCAATAGATATGGCGCTCCTTTGGGTCACGTCAAAATCCGGGAACTCCTCTGCCGCCAGCTTTGACGCAGAGTATACCGAAGCCCCCGCCTCGTTGGTAATCAAGTACTTCACCTTGGTGCCGGGCATGGTTTTAAGCAGCTCCGCCACGAATATCTCGGTCTCCTTGGAAGCGGTTCCGTTGCCTATGGAGATAAGGTCAACGTTATGCTTTTGAATAAGCCCCTTTAAAAGGCTCTCCGCCGCCTTCTTCTGCGCCTCGGAGTGAGTTATGTATATAACCCCCGTGTCCAGAACCTTTCCCGTTCCGTCCACAACTCCCACCTTGCAGCCTGTTCGGTAGCCCGGGTCAAGACCTATAACCACCTTGTCCTTAATAAGGGGCTGCATAAGCAGGTTGCGCAGGTTGGTTTTAAACAAGCCTATTGCCTGCTCCCGGGCGTTCTCGGTCAGCTCGTTTCTGATTTCCCTCTCGATTGACGGAGCAATCAGTCTCTTGTAAGCGTCCTGCACGGCCGCCTCCAGGTACTTATGACCGCCGCTGTCCTCCGCCCTTGAAAGATACTTCATAATCCGCTCCGTGTCGGGAGCTATGCTGACGCTCAGGATTTTCTCCTTTTCGCCCCTGTCTATGGCAAGAACCCTATGGGGCGCAATTTTTGCCGCCCCCTCGGTGAAGTCGTAATACATCTCATATACCGACTCCTCCTCGGGATTGCTCGCCTTTGAGACCACAACCCCCGTGCGGAAGGTTATATCCCGCAGCTTTTTTCTGTACTCGGCGTTGTCCGAAATGCTTTCGGCTATAATGTCCATGGCTCCGCCTATTGCCTCCTCGGCGGTCAGCACGCCCTTTTCCTCGCTGACATACTCCGCCGCCTTTTTCTCAATGTCCCCGTCGCCAAACAGCCCGGAGCGTATGAGCTCCGCCAAAGGCTCAAGTCCCTTTGCCTTGGCAACGGTGGCTCTGGTCTTGCGCTTTGGCCTGAAGGGGCGGTACAAATCCTCAACCTCGGTGAGCTTCTCCGCCCTGTCGATGGCGGCGGCAAGCTCGGGGGTCAGCTTGCCCTGCTCCTCGATTATCCGCTTTACGTCCGCCTTTCGCTCCTCCATGCTTCTCAGGTACGCCAAACGCTCGTCAAGAGCGCGGAGAACCTCATCGTTTAGCTCTCCGGTGGCTTCCTTTCTGTAGCGTGAAATAAAGGGGATCGTGTTGCCCTCGTCTATGAGCTTAACTGCGTTTTCAACCTGCCACGGCTGGATTTTAAGCTCCTTCGCCAGCGTCTTTATAATATCCATTGCTTTCTCTCCTAATTAATTTTTGTAACCGTAACAAGATTTTTATCCTCGTCCCATGAAACCGAGAAGTTAAACGTCTCGCTTAAAAACCTTATGGGAATCATGGTTGTTCCATTAATAAGTCTTGCGGGAACATCTAACATTTTCTCATAGCTCATACCATTTTTCGACACAACGGCACTTGGACTGTCAATCCGCATTGATACAGCTGTATTGCCGAGGGTTGCCGTGACGGTTTTGAACGGCTCGTCCCAAACAACCTCCGCTCCCATTTGCTCCAAAAGAAGTCTCATAGAAACCAAAGTTCTGCCGCTCTCCACCACAGGCCGCTCGGGAAAACTCAATATGTACCCGTCAAAAGCCACAAGGGGCGGGTTACCGTTTTCGCTTACCGATAATTTATAAAACCTGTCTTTGCTGTATGCGCTGACAAAGCCGCCGCTGCAGCGGACGGTGCTCAAATCCACATCCTTGTCGTCTATGGGAAAGCTTTTGAAATACACTCCGTCCGCCGAATACAGAATACCGCCGTTCCTTTTTGACATAAACATCATGCCGCCGTCCGAAGTTTCACTGTCCACATATTGCTCTTTATTCGGCAAATATTTATATTGGGTGCCGTCGTCAAACACAATATAATTTTCAATCAAGGTCTCCCCGTCAAGGCTGTATACATTTTTCTCATATTCTCCATTTTCCAACATGTACATATTAGGCTGCACAAGTGCATTAACGCTGTACCCGTCTTTCTCAAGCAGACATGTGCTGTAATCCTCAATGCTGTTTGGGTATGCAATCTCGTCTAAATCCTTAAATTCCGTAAAATCGGCTGTCGTCCTGTACGTCAGTTCTGTCACCGCCGGAACTCCTCTCGCCCCGGAAACACCATCCTCAATAACAGTCTCTTTTTCAAGAACGAACTGCCCTGCATCATAGTCATAAGATATGTTGCTGCCTGCAAACGAGAAAAGCGGACTGTCATAGTCACTTATGCTGTAAACCTCTCCGTTTCTGTAAACACCGCCTACACTCTTATAGGAATTGGGCGCATACGACCTTGAGTTTACAACCACAACATACTCCCCGTTAAGACGGGCAAGAAATGCAGAGCCGTACATATTATAAAACCCGCTTACAGGTTTTGTCATAGGAACCGTTGTAATATGGGTATATTCCCTGAAATCTTTTGTGTGATAAAAATTTATAAACTCCCCGACCTCGGAAGGATTTGAGCTGTAAGTACCCACATAGTATCCGCCATCGTCGGAGGGGTTGACGCTCCAGCAATCCGTGTTGTCGTCCGGTCTGTCGCCCACATACAAATAATTCAAATCAGAATACAGCAGCTCTCCGCTGTTGTCGCTTATCTTTTTATATCCGCTTTCAAACTCAACCCAGTTGTTGCCGTCAAGGTAATATTTTATATCGTTTTTGTATAATTCCTCCGCGGCGAGACCGATTGTGCCGTTGCTGCACACAATAAGCCCGCTGTCCTCATAGTCGCCCGGGGCTATATCAAACATGGAGAGCTCAATCCTCCCGCCGCGGCTGTTTTCGGTGTACACGGCAAAGTGAGAGCGGGAATTATAGGGCAGCGGCGGCAAGTCCGAAGCAATGCATCTCTCCTCGGCACAGACCGAAAGAGACAGGCAAAAAATCAACGCTGCCGCCAAAATCATTACCCTTTTCATAAAAATCTCCGTTCTTAATGTTAAAGAAGACTCCATATTACCTCACCTCTAAAATGAGATTTGTGAGCTGTCGGGCAGGTCGTCCAGAACCCCGTTTTCCGCCAGCACCTCCACAACCGTCTTGGTTATTCCGGCTCTTGCCTTTAAGTCCTCCTTGGACATAAAGTCCCCGTCCTCCCGCGCCTTGGCGATTGCCTCGGCGGCGTTTGTGCCCACTCCCGCAAAGGCGTTGAGGGGCGGGATAATCTTGCCGTCCTCCTTACTGAACTTATAGGGGTGGCTCTTATACAGGCTGACGGAGCCGAACTCAATGCCCCGCTCGTACATCTCATGGCACAGCTCCAATATGGTGAGCAGGTTTTTCTCGTTGGCTGTGGCGGAGCTGCCCTTTATCTTAATCTTCTTCATCTCCTGTACTACCCTGTCCTTGCCCTTTGCCATAATGGCGGCGTCAAACAGGTCTGCCCTTACGGTGTAGTACGCCATATAAAACTCCGCAGGGTAGTGCACCTTAAAGTATGCAATTCTGAACGCCATCATAACGTAGGCCGCAGCGTGCGCCTTGGGGAACATATACTTTATCTTTTTACAGGAGTCTATGTACCACTCGGGAACGTCGTTCTCCCGCATTGCCTTTTCAAAATCCTCGGGCATGCCCTCCTTTGCGGCTCTGCCCTTTCTGACGAACTCCATTATCTTAAAGGCGGTTCCCGGCTCCAGCCCGTGCTGAATGAGATACACCATTATATCGTCACGCAGACCGATAACCTCCGAGAGGGTAGCGGTTTTATTTCTGACCAAATCCTGGGCGTTGTTCAGCCACACATCCGTTCCGTGGGACAGACCGGAAATAATCAGCAGCTCCACAAAGGTGTGGGGCATTGTGTCAACCAGCATACCCCGAACAAAGTTTGTGCCGAACTCCGGCACGCCGAAGGTGCCCACCTTGCTGTCTATCTGCTCAGGGGTTACGCCCAGAGCCTCGGTGCCGCTGAAAATGCTCATTGTCTCCGGGTCGTCCAGAGGGATTTCAAGAGCGTTTATGCCCGTTAAGTCCTCAAGCATTCTGATTGTTGAGGGGTCGTCATGCCCCAGAATGTCCAGCTTGAGCAGATTATCGTGTATGGAATGAAAGTCAAAGTGGGTAGTGATAATATCCGAGTCCTTTTTATCCGCCGGGTGCTGAACCGGTGTGAAGTCGTGTATATCCATGGTCTTGGGGCAGACGATAATTCCGCCCGGGTGCTGACCTGTGGTTCTGCGCACGTCAACAACGCCCTTGGAAATTCTTTTAAGCTCCGCTTCGGGAGCGTTTATCTCTTTATTCTCATAATATTTTCTGGCAAACATTATGGCGGTCTTGTCCGCCACGGTGCTTATGGTTCCCGCCTTGAAAACGTACTCCTCGCCGAACAGCTCGCCTACGTACTTATGAGCCGTCGCCTGGTACTCTCCCGAGAAGTTAAGGTCTATATCGGGAACCTTGTCCCCGTTAAAGCCCAGGAAGGTCTCAAAGGGTATAGTAAGGCCGTCCTTTTTGAGCTTTGCGCCGCACTTGGGACAGGTTTTGTCCGGCATGTCCATGCCCGTGGGGTACTCGCCGTGCTCATAAAACTCACTGTACTTACACTCGGGGCAAACATAGTGGGGGCAGAGGGCGTTTACCTCGGTTATATCCGACAGGAACGCCACAAAGGACGAACCTACACTGCCTCGGCTGCCTACCAGATACCCTGCCTCGTTGGACTTCTTAACCAGCTTGTGGGCTATCATATACATAACCGAAAAGCCGTACTTCACTATACAGTCAAGCTCCCGCTCCATGCGCTCCTCAACGATTTGGGGCAGGCTGTCGCCGTATATATCATGAGCCTTTTTGTGGCACATATCAATTAAATCCTGCTCGCAGTTTTCGATGGTGGGAGGATAGGAGCCGTCCTTAACCGGCTGGATTTCCTCAATCATATCCGCGATTTCCACAGTGTTATCAATAACGATTTCCTCACAGCGGTCGCCCAGATAGCTGAATTCCTCCATCATCTCCCCGGTGGTACGCAGGAACAGAGGCGCTTGGTTATCCGCGTCCTCAAAGCCCTGAGCTCCCATGAGCACACGGCGGTACATCTCGTCCTTAGGGTCAAGGAAGTGCACATCGCAGGTGGCAACCGTCTTAATCCCCACGCTATCGCCCAGAGCGATAATCTTCTTGTTAATCTCCCGCAGCTCTTCATCGCCGCTGACCTGACCGTTGCGCTTCATAAAGGCGTTGTTGCCCAGAGGCTGGATTTCCAGATAGTCATAGAACTTGGCTATCTCCCGCAGCTCCTCATCGGGCTTTTTCGCAATTATAGAGCGGTACAGCTCTCCCGCCTCGCAGGCAGAGCCTATGATTATGCCCTCGTGGTACTTAAACAGCAGGCTTTTGGGTATGCCCGGCCGCCTGTAGAAATAGTCTAAGTTGGATTTTGAGATTAGCTTGTATAAATTCTTAAGCCCCACATAGTTCCTTGCCAGCAGGATTATATGGTACTTCCTGTTTTTAATAATCGGGTCGTCCCTTTGCGGAACGGGGATTTCTGCCTCAAGCTCCGCCGCCTCTTTCCACTCTGTCATCTCCATCATCTTAATGAAGCAGTAGGCTGTGGCGGTAGAGTCGGAAACGGCTCTGTGGTGATTGTCAAGGGTCACGTTCAGCCGCCTGCAGAGCTCGTCCAGCTTATGGTTTTTCTCGTTCTTAAAGATTTCCCTCGACATAAGCAGGGTGTCCGCCGTCTTGTTGGGGAAGTATATTCCCAGCCGTTTTGCGGCGGCATAGATAAAGCTCATGTCAAACTTGGCGTTGTGGGCAACCATTATCCCATCGCCGCAGAACTTTCTGAACCTTGGTAAAACCTCACTTATATCAGGCATATCCTTAACCATTTCGTTTGTTATGCCTGTGATTTGGGTTATCTGTTCGGAAATGGGCTTTAGCGGGTTCACCAGCTGAGAAAAGCTGTCCACAATAAGCCCGTCCTTTATTTTCACCGCGCCTATTTCGGTTATTTCCTCGGTTTGAGGGCTGAGACCTGTGGTCTCTAAGTCAAACACAACATAGACGCCCTTTTTCTTCTCTCTGATTATGTTCAGCTTTGCGGAGCTGATGTCGTCAATCAAGTACCCCTCCATGCCGTAAATCATTTTGACCCCGGGGTTTGCCTGAGCCGCCTTTCTGGCGTCGGGGAAGCCCTGCGCCACGCCGTGGTCGGTTATGGCAATGGCGGGATGACCCCAGTACGCCGCTCTCTTTACCAAATCCCCGATTGAAGAAACGCCGTCCATGGCGCTCATCTTGGTATGCATATGGAGCTCCACCCGCTTTTTGGGGTAGTCATCGGTTCTGACAGGGGGCTTTTCCACCGCCAAAGCGGAGCTGACCTTTATCACATGGGTGCGGAGATAGTCGTCAAACTCATAGTTTCCCGCAACCTTAATGCGGTTGCCCTCCTTAACCATGGAGGCTAAGGGCTTCATCTTGTCGGAACTGCCGAAGGCGCTGCAGGTGGTCGCCCACTCGTCATCGCCGATCGAGAATTTAATCGAGGTGCTGCTGCGGTTGCCTCGGGTAATGTCTCGGCTTTCGCACTCTATTATTTCACCCTCCACAACGCAATGCCCCGTATCCTCGGCGAGCTTTATTATGGGCATGGGCTCCTCGTCAATATACTTGCCGAACCGAGCCGCCGCCTTATGCTCCTCCTGCTTGGGAGCGGGACGCTGCGCCGCAGCCGCCCTTGTAAGCTCCAGCTCCTTTTCCTCCTGCCGCTTTAGGTACTCCTCATGGTCAGTCTCGGCTATGTTAAGGCGCACCTCAACATTTCTGTCCAGCCCAAAGGCAACATGCTCCCTGATAAATCGGTCAAAGCCTATGTTTTTCAGCATGGCAGCGTTGCCCATAATATTGTTTATATTGAGAATGTTTTCCCTGAGCTCCGCCGCTGCGCTTGCCAAAAATGCCCTGCCCGAATCGTGCAGCCCGTTAAAGGACTCCACCAGGTAGGAAAAATACTCATCGGAGAACACACGGCCGGGGTACTTGATGAAAATTTCAAAGTTCCGCAGGCCGTAGGAACGCTTGGTCATATCTATAAAGCTTTTGGTGTCGGGGACGGACAAAAGCTCCTCGTCTTGCCTGCCCACAAGGTAGAGGGCAATACTGTTTTTCGAGGTGTCAATATTACAGGAGGAGATTTTAAAGTCCGACAGGCGAGCCGCATAGCTCTCCATAACCGTTACCCTGTCGAATATATCAAGTACGCTTGGGGACATTATATCAACTTCCTTTTTCTGTTTCTGTCATTTTTTCGATTTCGCTTATAAGGCAGGGGATAATTTCATCCTCGCTGACCTTTTTCAGGATTTCCCCGTGCTTAAACAGCACGCCGCAGCCGTCGCCGCCTGCAACGCCTATGTCTGCGTCCTTCGCCTCGCCGGGGCCGTTTACGACGCAGCCCATAACAGCCACCTTAAGCCGCTTTTTAATAGGCTGAACCGCATTATCTATAGCGTTGGCGATGGGGATTAAGTCTATCTTGGTTCTGGCGCAGGTTGGGCAGGAGACTACCTCAACATAGTCGCCGCCCATGTCCAGAGACCGCAAAATCAGCTTTGCCGCCCGAACCTCCTCCACAGGGTCGTCCGTCAGAGAAACTCTGATAGTGTCGCCTATGCCGTCCAGCAGCAGGGAACCGATACCCACGGCGGACTTAACTATGCCCTGCCTTGTGGTTCCCGCCTCGGTTACTCCCAAATGGAGGGGGTAATTAAAGGTCTCTGCCGCAAGGCGATACGCCTTAACGGTATTCAAAACGCTTGAGGACTTCATGGAGAGCACAATGTTGTCAAAGTCGAACTTATTCAGGATTTCCACGTGGCGCCTTGCGCTTTCCACCATTGCTTTGGGCAGGTCGCCGCCGCACTTTTCAAGGAGCCCCTTTTCCAGTGAGCCGCCGTTAACTCCGATTCGGATGGGAATGTTTTTCGCCCCCGCCGCCTGAGCCACCGCCTTCGCCTTATCCTCGCCGCCGATGTTGCCCGGGTTAATCCTAACCTTGTCAATCCCCCGCTCAATGGCCATAAGAGCCAAGCGGTAGTCAAAATGAATATCCGCAACCAGAGGCAGGGAGGTGCGCTCCTTAATTTGCTCCACCGCCCTTGCGCTTTCCTCATCGGGAACCGAGAAGCGGACGATTTCGCACCCCGCCTCGGCAAGCCTGTTTATCTGCGCCGTTACGGCGTCTATATCCCACGTGGGAACGTTTGTCATTGACTGAATTGCGGGAGGGTTGCCCCCGCCGATTTCTGTATTTCCTATTTTAACAATCTTCGTGTTCACCCAAAACACCTCCGTATTACCCTATTCTAACATACCGCCGAGATTTATTCAAGTGACAAATTTGCCGTGAACAAATTTTGGCACATAGAATATTATATATTGGGTTTGGATATGCATAAATCAACACGTTGTAGGGGGCGGTCTCCCGAACGCCCCGCTCGTCATATTAACAGTAAATATCATATTATGCGGATTTGTAATTTTCTTTAAATCAAAATCCCTGTTAATTTTTCTTCTCACTTCGGTGAGACGATCGCCCGCCCTGTTGCGCTCGCCGCCTCCGCCCCGAGCGCAGATCGTTCTCCCTCCGGGAGAAACGAGTTAGGGGACGTTGTCCCCTAAGACCCCTGCACAGTACCGATATACATTGGGGTTTGGGGCGGAGTCCCAATCGGTTTCCCCGAAGGGGAAAAACCGACACCGCCCGGGTCCGGCTGTGACCCAACTTCTTTGAAGTGGGACGGCAGTCAGTATTTCGATTTAGATACAGTATACAATGTCAATAACACACCTTAGTTGTTGCTGACAGGGCGGAACCGGGCTAGGCGACAGATATACCAATGTAATTATGTAAAAAACAGGAGTCAGTGTTATTTAAAACAACACTCTGCCTTACTCATAAAATTTTTAAAAAACTTTTTTAAAGAATGGAGTATTTCATTTATGCAAATAATAGTTATATCCCAAAACGAATTAATCCTATACGCCTACGGAAGCCGCAGCTTTAACGCGGTGCTCCGCTCCCCTTGCCATGTGGGGAAGAACGGGCTTACATACAACAAAACCGAGGGGGATTTATGCACGCCCAAAGGTGTTTTTAATATTTCGGCGGCATTTGGGATTGCCCCAAACCCGGGAACCTCACTGAAATACATAAACATAGGGCAAAACACATATCTTGTTGACGACCCGCGCTCAAAGTATTATAATAAAATTATCGAAAAGGACGAGAGCATAGACTTCCGCAGCGGAGAGCACATGATTGAATTTGAAAAGGAATATCTATACGGCATGGTGATTGACCATAACCCCAAATGCATTAAGGACAAGGGGTCGGGTATATTTCTTCACTGCGGCGAATACTATACCCGAGGCTGCGTCGCGGTGCCGAAGCGAGTTATGAAAGAGCTGTTAATCCGAGCGGACAAAAACACCATAATAGTTATATAGGAGGAGACCATGGATATAAAAGATTTTATGTATGACGGAAAGGGCAAATTTGAAATTGCCAACCAACCTACAGACAACAGAGGGTACAACATAGACAAAAAAGAGGCTGCCCAAAAAACACAAAATCTGCTCTCAAAAATCGGAGAGCTTCAGGACAAGCTGTATGCGGAGGCAAAGGAGGGACTGATTATAGTTTTTCAAGGGATTGACGCCTCGGGCAAAAACAGCACAATCAAGCACGTTATGAGCGGAATAAACCCTCAGGGAGTAAATGTGTCCTCCTTTAAGCAGCCCTGCTCCGAGGAGCTTGCCCACGATTATCTGTGGCGGGCGGAGAAGTGCATTCCCCGTCGGGGCAGCATTGAAATAATGGACCGCTCCTATTATGAGGATGTTTTGGTGGTAAAGGTGCACAACTACCAAAAGTCCTACAACATGCCAACCCGCTGCATAAGCATGGACAGTCATGAGTTTTTTGAAAGGCGGTACAGACAAATCAGGAATTACGAGGAGTACCTCTATGAAAACGGGTACAGAATTATCAAGATTTTTCTCAACGTGTCAAAGGACAAGCAGAAGGAGAGGTTTTTGGAGAGGATAGACAACCCTGCGAAGAACTGGAAGTTCGCGGCCTCAGACCTTAAAGACAGGGCTCTGTGGGACAAATACCAAAAAGTTTTTGAGGAGGCCATCGGCAAGACCTCCACCGAGGATTGCCCATGGTTCGTGGTGCCTGCCGACAAAAAATGGTTCGCGCGGTATATTGTATCGCAAATTATCCTGAATACTCTGGAGGATATGAACCCGGGCTACCCCCAAATCTCCCCGGAGGAGAAGGCAAAGCTTGGGGAGTATAGGGAGATGTTAATAAATGAAGAATAAAAATATTTCGCCTAGCCCGGTTCCGCCCGCCAGACCTGGGCGGGTCGGTTTTCCCCTTCGGGGAAACCGATTGGGGCGTTGCCCCTCGCCGCACTATGCCTTTTTCGCTCGCCATGCCTGTTCGGCAAGGCTTCGCTTTTACAAGCATGTGCTCCTCTTCCCGAAAAATCAAAGATTTTTCAGGAGCCTTACGCCTGCTGTGCAGGCGGCAGTATTTTGATAAAGGCTTTGGCGACATTGCCGCCGCATCGTCGCAATATGCCCTCATAGCTCGGCTTGTCTGTTCGCCAAGCCTACGCCTTTACGGGCATGTGCTCCTCATTTCCCAAAAATCTCTGATTTTTGGGAAGAAGGAGGGGCAAGGCAGCGGGCGAATGTTTTTCTTGTCGAAGAAAAACGTAGCTTAGCGAACTTTGCTCCGACGAGGGCTCGGCAATGGTTCAAAGGCAAAGCCTTTATCAAAATAGACGGGGTCACATACGTGTCCATTCCGTTTGTTTTGGTTGAAACAGCCACTCTGTATATCGCAAATTTGCCGTAAAAACAGAGACCGTCGAAATTCAATCGACGGTCTCTCTTATTAATATTTTAAGGCGTTAATATCAAAATTAAGCTTTAAGGTTCTTTTCAAGAATGTCAAGCTGGCGCTTAATCTCAGCGGGCAGTCTGTCGCCGAACTGAGCGAAGTACTCCTTGATATTCTTAACGTCCTCTTTCCAAACCTTTCTGTCAACGCTGAGCAGGTCATTAAGCTCCTCATCGGAAATGCTGAGGCCTGTTGTGTCAATATCGGAAGCTGTGGGCAGGAGGCCGATTTCGCTGTCATGAGCGTCTGCCTTGCCTGAAACTCTGTCAAGAATCCACAGGAGAACTCTCATGTTATCGCCGAATCCGGGCCACATGAAGTTACCCTCGTCATCCTTTCTGAACCAGTTAACGTGGAAGATTTTGGGAGCCTTGTCGCCAAGCTTCTCGCCCATCTCCAGCCAGTGTCCGAAGTAATCAGCCATGTTATAGCCAACGAAGGGCTTCATAGCCATGGGGTCACGTCTTACAACGCCCACTGCGCCTGCCGCTGCTGCTGTTGTCTCGGAAGCCATTGTTGCTCCAACGAATACACCGTGGTTCCAGTCACGAGCCTGGTATACCAGCGGAGCCGTCTTAGCACGGCGGCCGCCGAACACGATTGCGGAAATCGGAACACCCTGGGGATTCTCAAACTCAGGTGAAATGCAGGGGCAGTTCTTTGCCGGAGCCGTAAATCTTGAGTTGGGGTGAGCCAGGTTGCCCTCGTATGTTGTTCCGTCAACCTTTTCGCCAAGCCAGTTTGTGCAGTTCTTCGGCGGGTTCTTATCAAGACCCTCCCACCAAACTGTCATATCATCATTGTTGATAGCAACGTTTGTGAAGATTGTGCCCTTCTTTGTGGACTCAAGAGCATTGAAGTTTGTCTTTTCGCTTGTTCCGGGAGCAACGCCGAAGAAGCCTGCCTCGGGGTTGATAGCGTAAAGCTGTCCGTCCTCGTGGTTAATTCTCAGCCATGCAATATCGTCGCCCACTGTCCAAACCTTATAGCCCTTTTCCTTGAGGTACTCGGGAGGAATGAGCATTGCCAGGTTTGTCTTACCGCAAGCGCTGGGGAATGCGGCAGCGATGTACTTAACCTCGCCCTGAGGATTTTCAAGACCCAGAATGAGCATATGCTCTGCCATCCAGCCCTCGTTCTTGCCCAAGTATGAAGCAATTCTCAGAGCAAAGCACTTCTTACCCAGCAGAACGTTTCCGCCGTATGCAGAGTTTACAGACATGATTGTGTTATCCTGGGGGAAGTGAACAATATATCTCTCGTCAGGGTTAACGTCCTTCTTTGAGTGGAGGCACTTTACAAAGTCACCGTCTACGCCCAGAGCGTTCATAACCTCATCGCCCACTCTTGTCATAATATCCATGTTGAGAACAACGTAGATACTGTCTGTCAGCTCGATACCAATCTTTGAGAAGGGCGAGCCTACGGGACCCATTGAATAAGGGATAATATACATTGTTCTGCCTTCCATAGAGCCGTCATACAGAGCGTTGAGCTTTGCATACATCTCAGAGGGCTCCATCCAGTTGTTTATGGGGCCTGCCTCCTCCTCGGTGGGAGTACAGATAAACGTTCTGTCCTCAACGCGGGCAACGTCGTTTTCAGCTGTTCTGTGGTAGTAGCAGCCGGGAAGCTTCTCCTCGTTAAGCTTGATTATTTCTCCGGTTGAAACAGCCTCTGCGCGGAGCGCTTCCAGCTGCGCATCATCGCCGTTAATCCAAACAACGTTTGCAGGACGGCAAAGAGCGATCTGTTCTTCAATCCATGTGTTTACCTTTTCATTGTAGCACTTTGAAAATTCTGCCATTTTAATCCTCCTGTTTTAAACTCGGAATTTCTTCCGGTCATCTTCTTTTACTTATGACACAATTTTACCTCAAATATTTAAAAGTGTCAAATATATTTTTTGTTACTTTGTTTCAATTTTCACAATATCTACAACCGTGATATATATGCACAAAATTTAATTGTAAATTTTATGCAATTTGCTATATTGCTTATGCATAAAAATGCGGGACGGGGCGTCCGTAAAGCCGCCCCACGAATTTGTACGGATGCAAATACTCAAATTCATTTAGTTTTGTCGGGGTTTGGGGCAACGCCCCAATCGGTTTCCCCGAAGGGGAAAACCGACTCCGCCCGGGTCCGGCTGTGACCCAACTTTTATGAAGTTGGACGGCAGTCAGTATTCCAATTTAGTTATGGTGGACAATGTCAATAACAGCCCTAAGTTGGTGCCGACAGGGCGGAACAGGGCTAGACACCGGTTCACCGATTTAAGAATAAAATTTAAACGGGATAATTGGCAACACACCCACACCTGCGCGCCTCACGTGCGGTCTACGACCGCCTACCGTGCTTGCTTGTGCATTTGCCAAATGCGGCTGCATGACAAAGGGGCGGCTTTGTTTGCCGCCCCTTAAATATTAACCCTTGTCAATCAGTGCAAATGAAATCTCGCCCTTTGCGGCAACGTCGTCACCCACGTATGCACAAACGTCCGCCTTGCCCATAACGGCGCGGAACTTTGTCAGCTCCACCTCAAGGCGGAGGGTCTCTCCGGGCACAACCTGATGCTTGAACTTAAAATTGTTAATCCCTGTGAAAACAGCCAGCTTGTCCTTAAACTCCGGCTTGCTCAGAATAACAACCGCTCCCACCTGCGCCAGAGCCTCGCAAATGAGAACTCCCGGCATAATGGGGTTCCCGGGGAAGTGCCCCTGGAAAAACGGCTCGTTCATTGTCACGTTCTTAATACCCACTGCCCTTTTTCCCTCTTCAAATTCCACAATCTTGTCAATAAGCAAAAACGGGTACCTGTGAGGGATAGTATTCATGATTTCTTTAATGTTCATTTCCATTATAGCTACCTCCGAATAATTTTACTGTCTTAATTTTAACACAGCAGGACAGGGTTTGCAAGAATTAATTTTAAATTAAGCTATTTGCCCAAATTCGGGGGTCCGAAGTCATAAATCTCGCAATAGGACTCAAGTTCTTCATCGGTGATGGGTTCCACCTGAATAAGTCCGGTGCAGTCCCCGGCGGAGCAAGCGTTGCCCAAATCGAATTTTCCTTCAATGTCCTTAAGCTTTTTTGGCTTTGCCGTTTTACTTCCTTTTTTCACAATAGAAAACCTCCCGATTTTATTTTTCCCCGCTTTTTAGTGTTAAACCGATGAAAAATAAAATAGTTCTGGTGTTTTTTACTAATTTTACGGCGTAAATTTTTATCTTTAGAACATTGAAAAAAATTATATTCTCTGGTATAATATTTTGTGGATATTAATTCATATAATTTTATAATAGATAAAAATTTTATTTACTTTAGCCAAATATTCAAAAGCGGTGGTTTTACATAAAACGACCTGCCGCTTTGGTTTGACGAATTTGGCTCAGAATTGAAAGGAGCGTATTTATTATGGTAAACGGAAATGTTGTAGTAGGTCAGTCGGGAGGTCCCACCTCCGTAATCAACTCCAGCCTGGTCGGCGTTTTCAAGGCTGCCAAGGACGCAGGGGTTGAAAAGATTTACGGTATGCGTAACGGTATCGAGGGATTTTTGAACAAGAAACTGGTTGATATGTCCGATTATGTTAAGAACGACTTGGATATAGAGCTGCTTAAAAGAACTCCCTCGTCGTTTTTGGGCACCTGCCGTTACAAGCTGCCCTCTGTCGAGGAAAGCCCTGCCACCTATGACATGCTCTTTAATATTATGGATGAGTTTAACATCAAGTATTTCTTCTATATCGGTGGAAATGACTCGATGGATACTATCAAGAAGCTCTCAAACCACGCAAAGGAAATAGGCAGCGACATTAAGTTTATGGGCGTTCCCAAGACAATCGACAACGACCTTGCGGTAACGGACCACACTCCGGGCTACGGAAGCGCCGCTAAATACATTGCCTCTGCAATGAAGGAAATTATCCGCGACGTTAATACATACCCTACAGAGTCGGTTACAATTGTTGAGATTATGGGAAGAAACGCAGGCTGGCTCACCGCCGCGTCCGTGCTGTCAAAGGCTGACGACTGCCCGGGTCCCGACCTTATATACCTGCCCGAGGTTGTGTTTGATTATGACGATTTTATTGAAAAGGTAAAGGAAGTTAAAGCAAAAAAGACGGCTGTTGTTATTGCGGTTTCCGAGGGTATTAAGCTTGCCAACGGCGAATACGTCTGCGAGGCTAACAAGGAAGCCACTTTTGAGGACTCATTCGGTCACAAATCCCTGGGCGGAACCGCTCTGTATCTCGCCGACTATGTTGGAGCTCAGCTGGGCATTAAGTCAAGAGGTATTGTTTTCAGCACCCTCCAGCGCTGCGCGTCTCACATAGTTTCAAGACGCGATATAACAGAAGCGTTTATGGTTGGAAGTGAAGCTGTTCAGGCTGCCTTAAACGGAGAGACCGGAAAGATGATAATCTTTAACAGAACCTCCAACGAGCCCTATAACATTACAACCTCTACATACGATGTAAACAAGATTGCCAACATAGAAAAGGTTATCCCCGACGAGTGGATTATAAACGACGGAACCTATGTTTCCGATGAATTTGTGGCATACTGCCGTCCGCTGATTATCGGAGAGCTTACCCCCTTTATGGTTGACGGTCTGCCGAGACATCTGTTTCTTGACTAAGTCATTTGTTTTGCCTTCTATACATAGGAAGATCATTCTTCCTTAAGAGAACGGCACAGCCTTCGGGCTGTGCTGTTCTTTTTTAAAAAAGAACCAAAAAATTTGAACGTCGTAATATTTAAAGTTTTAAAGGCAAATCCGTTTATTTTGATAAAGGCCTCGCCTTTGAAACCAATCGCCCACCCTGTTGCGCTCGCCGCCTCCGCCCCGAGCGCAGATCGTTCTCCCTCCGGGAGAAACGAGTTAGGGGACGTTGTCCCCTAAGACCCCTGCAAAAAGTTAGCAAATTTGAAAGAACTTTTTATTACGTTTTTCAAAGACACAACAATTATAAGCCCGCCCTGTGCGCTTGGGGAGGTCGGGCAAGCGCAACGGGGCGGGCGATAGACACACCAATGTGAGTATATAAAATAACAGGAATTATAATTTAAATATAAAGTTTTAATATTGTATGATATTACAGCTTTAACAAAAATAAAAAGAGCCGCAATCGGCTCTTTTACATTATCAAAAAATCTTATTCGTGATTAACATTATCCTTAACCACAACGTCGTGAGCTCCGCCCTCTACAATAGAAACGCTGCTTACTAAGGTCAGCTTCGCCTTTTTCCGGAACTCCGGAATGCTCAGCGCGCCGCAGTTACACATGGTAAAACGAACCTTGCTCAAGGTGGTTGTCATATTATCATGGAGAGAGCCCGCATAGGGAACATAACAGTCCACCCATCAACAAAGCTTTGTGCCGCCCTCCTTAGCCGGACCAATTGCCATAATCACTCCGGAAACAGACTGCATGATTATGGTCGCACTATGATTTGTCACAGGGCGTGCTTTAGCATGTTCAGTTTACCCTTGACAAGTTGCAGTCGAGAATTTACAAGCTATTTCGCAAAAATCAGCGTATTTCTTCGTTATCACTAACCTATCTTTTCATCTTTACTTTACACCACCAAAAAATTTAGCAACTAGTCCTCATGATAAATCGCAAAATCATCTCGTCCTTTCTGATTTTTGACCAAATACAAGGCAACATCAGCTTTATGAGATATACTTTCGAAATCATCTGCCTCTGTACGGCGGGCAATTCCAATGCTGGCAGAACAGCCTTCCTTCCCATTATTTCCAAAATGAATGCTTCTTACGACTTCACAGATTTGCTGTGCCTTTTGGGAAAGAATTTCATCACTGTTTTTTCCAGTATAAAATACACAGAATTCATCTCCGCCAAACCGACCGATAATATCCTCTTCTCTAAATATCTTTTTTAATCCATCGGCAGTTTTTCTAATCACATAATCGCCTATTGCATGTCCGTAAGTGTCATTAATATGTTTAAAATAATCCAAATCAACCATAAAAAATGCGCAGGTTCCGGATTTCCTATACAGCGCAAGAGCCAGTTCTACTTTTTGGCGCACCGTTCCCTTATTGTAGACATCCGTTGCCAGATCCAACTCCGCCTGTCTTATGAGCTTTAATTCCTGATGCTTCTCATGATCAATATCAATCAGATATAGATAACCCTTCAAATGTCCTTTTATATCTGTAAAAAGATGCAGACTGTTTCGCTGCCAGAGCTTCTTCCCATCCGGTTGCAGAATTTCAAAATCCAAAGACAAATCGGTTATGCCATTATGATAGCATTGGCTGAGATGGTCGATTGAAAAAGTTTCAATAAACTTCAAACGCATTTTCCCATCCAGCTTTTCATTTGCCAGCGTAAACAGCACGGTTTCGTATCGGTCTCCCCGAGTTACCGGCGTAGAATACTTCTCTGTAGGAGTATAATCTTCAAATTCTCCAATCTCAAAATCTATCTTATAGATAGCAATGATATTTCGCCGCATGATATTTGAAAACTGCTCATGCATTCGATAAGTTTCGATTTCATCCTCTGCAAAAGAGAGAGGGTATGCCTCAATGTCCTCTATGTCAACAGACAGCGGAGTTGCCTGAACCATAATCATTTTCCATTTCCCTTCTATTCTCCGCATACTGGCACACTGTCCAATGTGGCTTTTTAGCTGTTCATCTTTAATATTAGTCAGGATAGTGACTGTCGCACAGATACTGGCATAATCGTCTCCATAATAACGAATCTGCATATTGCTGTACCGAATTTCAGTCTTGGAATTACCAAGACCGTCTCGCGTATTCAATAAAATAGGCCACAAATCTTCTTTGCATCGAACGATTCCCTGCGCACCCATTCCAATCCCCATAACATCATCTGCAAAAAGCTTCATCACATTGTTATTATCATTAGAGACCAAGCTCCCTTCGATAAAGGCACAAAAGCATTCCCGAATACGTTCCTGTTCATTCATATGTTTTCCTCCTCCTCGTGTCTGCAGAAATTGCTCTCTATTTCTATATGGAGAGCATGGTCTGATTACCTATCCCGGCGGTCAGCGAGGATAAGCCCGCCGGAGTAGAGGACATCTGCCGCGCCGACTCCTCCGGGCGTTTTTGTTTTTCTCTTTCTATCCTCGCGTATTGTACCGAATCCCCCGGCTGATATACGGAGCTTATTCCTCCTCCCGGAACCGAGCGCTCTCCTAACAACATTTATTTTCTTCCCTTTTGCGTTATATGAGATTTATAAAAGATTTATTCAACCTAATGGGAAAAAGGCAGTATATCCCGGAAATATGAGATATACCACCCTTTTGTACCATGTTCCGACAGCCTGTATACTTTACTGTCTTATTAAGGACCGCCGCAATCGGCTCTTTTACATTATCAAAAAGTCTTATTCGTGATTAACATTATCCTTTACCACAACGTCATGAGCTCCGCCCTCTACAATAGAAACGCTGCTTACTAAGGTCAGCTTTGCCTTTTTCTGAAACTCCGGAATGCTCAGCGCGCCGCAGTTACACATGGTAGAACGAACCTTGCTCAAGGTGGTTGTCATATTATCATGGAGAGAGCCCGCATAGGGAACATAACAGTCCACGCCCTCAACAAAGGAGAGCTTCTTCGCACCGCCCATATCGTATCTCTGCCAATTTCTGGCACGGGCGCTGCCCTCGCCCCAGTACTCCTTCATATAGCTGCCGTTTACCATGACCTTATTGGTGGGGCTTTCGTCAAACCTTGCAAAATATCTGCCCAGCATGCAGAAGTCACAACCCATTGCAAGAGCAAGAGTAATATGGTGGTCAAGAACGATACCGCCGTCGGAGCAGATGGGAATATAAACCCCCGTCTCTCTGAAATACTCGTCTCTCGCCTCAGCAACCTCAATAACCGCCGTTGCCTGACCCCTGCCTATGCCCTTTGTCTCACGGGTGATACAAATGCTTCCGCCGCCGATGCCTATCTTAATAAAGTCTGCGCCTGCCTCTGCCAGGAACCTGAATCCATCCTTATCAACAACGTTGCCTGCGCCCACCTTGACAGAATCACCGTAGGTCTTTCTGATAAAGTCAATAGTTCTGGACTGCCACTCGGTATAGCCTTCGCTGGAGTCGATACACAAAACGTCCGCTCCCGCTTCAACCAGAGCCGGAACACGCTCCTCATAATCCCTTGTGTTTATACCTGCGCCCACAATGTATCTCTTATGGGCGTCAAGAAGCTCATGGGGATTTTCCTTGTGCTGCTCATAATCCTTTCTGAAAACAAAGGCAACCAAACGTCCGTCATCGTTCACTATAGGCAGGGAATTCAGCTTGTGTTCCCAGAGAATATCGTTGGCTTCCTTAAGAGTGGTGCCCTCGGGAGCCTTTATGAGCTTATCAAAGGGGGTCATAAAGGTTGACACCTTTTCATCGGGAGACATACGGCTTACGCGGTAATCCCTTCCGGTTACAATACCCAGCAGCTTGCCGTGCTTTGTGCCGTCCTCCGTAACGGCAATTGTGGAATGCCCGCGCTCGGCTTTAAGAGCCAAAATATCAGCCAAGGTCTTGTCCGGACTGATATTGGAGTCGGACTCAACAAAGCCCGCCTTGTAGGACTTAACCTTTCTCACCATTTCTGCCTGCTTCTCGATAGGCTGAGAGCCGTATATAAAGGACACGCCGCCCTCCTTAGCCAGACCGATTGCCATATCCACTCCGGAAACAGACTGCATGATTGCGGAAACCAGAGGGGTGTTCATGGAAAGAGCAGGTTCTTCCTGACCCTTTTTATATTTAACCAGAGGCGTTTTCAGAGAAACGTTTGCCGGAATACAATTTGCATCGGAATATCCCGGAACGAGCAGATATTCGCTGAAAGTATGAGACGGTTCTTTGTAGTAGTAAGCCATTAAAATATCCTCCTTATGTAAAAATGTATAATATCTTCCGCTGAACACAGAATAAAACAAAGCTTCAATTAAAAACAATGTATACTGATTTACATTATATCACAACAAACTACTGTTGTCAAAGAGTTAGAAGATAAACATTCGGTAAAATTTTACTTATTTTTTTGACAAAACGACGATAGACCCAAGCTGCCAAGCCAAAAGCCGCGGCATTGGAAGGCGATTGTTATTTTTTTAACACAAAAACTTAGTATATGTTTACCAAAAATATTTTGTTTTGATAATTGGTGGATAATTTTTTTTGGTTAAATATACAAAAATTTTTTATTTGAAAAAATTATAGTGGCATTTTGTCGTTAATTGTAGTAGAATGGTGTTATAAGATTAGATTAGGGGCTTGTGCTTTCTATAGTATGTATTAACATTTGATATACAGTTTTTCTGTATTGTAATATTTACTATACAAAAATTCAAATCCCTTGTTTGTTGTGAAAAATAATTTAAAATATATATATATTTATTCAGGAGGACTAAAGATGAATAAGCAAGAATTACTTTCGATTATGTCTGAGAAGTCAGGTTTGACAAAGAAGGATTCAGAGGCAGCATTGGCTGCGTTTATTGAGACAATTCAGGAAGCTTTAAAGAACGGAGATAAGGTTCAGCTTATCGGCTTCGGCAGCTTTGAAGTTAGAGACAGAGCTGCAAGAACGGGTAAGAACCCCCTCACGGGCGAGACAATGGAAATCCCCGCTGCAAAGGTTCCCGCGTTCAAGGCAGGCCGCGCGCTTAAGGAGCTTGTTAATAACTAGCTTAAGGAGCTTGTTAATAACTAATAGTTAATGTTTTTTGGGGCGTCAGGAGACGCCCTTTATTTTTTACCCCATGCCATCGTCGTAATATGCCCTCTTTCTCAAAAAGTCTTTCGACTTTTTGGGAGCTTACGCCGCATTCGGTAAATGCGGCGAGCAAGCTCGGTAGGCGGTCGCAGACCGCACGTGAGGCGCGCAGGCGTGGGTGTGTTGCCAATTATCCCGGTTAAATTTTATTCTTAAATCGCAGAACTGGCGCCTAGCCCAGTTCCGCCCGCCAGACCCGGGCGGTGTCGGTCTTTCCCCTTCTGGGAAACCGATTGTGGCTTCGCCCCAAACCCCTGTATATGCGACTATGCCACCTTATAATTTTGATAAAGGCATAGTGCGACGCAAGGAGCACTGCGCTACTTAACCTCCCTTTTATTTTTGGATTTAAAGGCTCTTACCCATTTCCTAAGGTATCCCGAGGTGTTTTTCAGCTTCCCCTTTTTGGCAAGAGTTATAAAACGCCTTTTATAAATTAAAAACTCCTCAAGATCCATAAGTACGTGATAGAGCTTTGCCCTGTTCTCAAACTCCTCGCGGGTTTTAGGCAGTTCTTCCTCTTTCATGCCCTCAAATATAAGATTGAGCCGCCCGATCTGCTCGGCAGGGTCGTTCATCTCGGTAACAAAATTTTTCAAATATAACACATATTCCGACACAATCTCCGCCTGCTTGGGCATGTTTCTTATTTTCTTCAGCTCATAGTGCAGGTTGTGCAGAGTGTTGCACTGCTTCGCCCTCATCTCAAAATAATCAATGTAATATCCCGGGCTTGTGCTGAATGTATTGTTCTGGTATTCATAAGCAAGACCGATAGATTCCTCAATGTTTCGCTCAAGACTTTTTATGTCGTCCCACACGTTTCCCTCTATGGGCATGCTCGCCATATACCGTCCCAGCTTGCTGAGTATGGTCGTCATGGCGATTTCGGTGTTATTAACTCTTTGCTCAATCAGCCGCTTTTGACCCTTGTTGTCGTTAAACAGATTGAGAACCACAGCAATGGAAATTCCCAGAATTACCAGATAGAACTCGTTTAGAATGAAATGAACAGAAAAGTCATCCGTTGTCAGAAAGTGAGTTCCGATAACGGCGTTTACCGAGAGAGCGGCTTTCCAGCCAAAGCTCTCCAAGAGCACGGTCATGACAAACACAAAAATACCGTACGCTGCCCAGTCGCTGCTGATATGCTCAAAGAAAATATAAGACAGAAACACGGATACAAAAAACGTGAGCGCTCTTGCCAGGGACAGCTTGAGAGTGTCCCACTTTGTTGTAAGTATAGTCAGCAGAGTTATTGAGCCGGCAGAGGTGGCGAACTCCAAATTCAGAGACGCGGCAATATAAATCGCAAGGCAGCTTCCCACCGAAATCTTTAATGCTGATATAAGGGTCTTTTTATACCTTTCCCCATCCCACATAACAATCTTCCTCCGCAAAATATTATACTAATTAATACAATAATACCACATTTTTATGACATAATAAAGAGTGATATATAAAAATTTTCTTTACTTTATAGGAATTTTATGGTATAATTCGAGTAATAAATACAATTTAAGAAAGGAGCATCTTATGAACAAAAAGACTATATGGATTATTGTAATCGCGATAGCAGCGGTTTTGGTAATCTTTACCGTGTCGTCCTACAACTCGCTGGTTTCATCCCAGATAAATGTTGAAAACAGCGCGGCGAATATAGACGCCCAGCTCCAGCGCAGAGCGGATCTTGTTCCCAACCTTGTAGAGACGGTTAAGGGCTACACCAACCACGAAACAGAGGTATTTACAGCCGTAACACAGGCTCGCGAAAATCTTCTCAGCGCAGGCACCATGGAGGAAAAGGCTGCCGCAAACGATGAAATGACCTCGGCTCTGGGTCGTCTGCTCGCCATTGCAGAAGCATATCCCGACCTAAAATCCAACACTGTTTATACCGGCCTTATGGATGAGCTTTCGGGAACGGAGAACCGCATAGCCGTGGCTCGCACCGACTACAACAACGTGGTTACCGAGTACAACAGAACTATCCGCAGGTTCCCCAAGAGCATTTTTGCGGGGATTTTCGGATTCGAAAAGGCTGAGTTTTTTGCGGCCGACGAGGGCGCAAGAACGGCTCCGGAGGTAAATTTTGATTAATGAGCGTTAAAAAGAAGGTCTTTGACGGTTTTTTTATACGGCTGCTGATTATTTCCTTTGTAATTTTCAGTGTTGTGGGAACAACGGCGGTGTACTTTAAAAACACTGAAATAACAGAAACACTTGTTCCCAACCATTCCCCTATTTTTTATTTGAACGATTGCAGCGGGGTGTACTCCTCGGAGACGGAGAGCTTTATCTATAATCAAGGCCTCCGTCTTGAAAAAGAGGGCAAAGGCGCCCAGATTGCGGTTGCCGCAGTTCCCGACACGGGAACCATGAGCCTTGAGGAATACAGCTACAGCCTGGCTCAGCAATGGGGCATAGGAAGCGAGGCAGAGAACAACGGCGTTTTGATTTTGTTCACCACAGAGGAACCCCACGTCCGTATTGAAGTGGGGTACGGTCTGGAGGGCTGCCTGAACGACGGTAAGTGCGGAAGGATTTTGGACGAGTTTGCCGTTGATGACATTCATCGCGGCAACTGGAACAGCGCCGCGGTAAACACCTATGCCGCCGTGGCAAAAGAGGTGTATAAGGAGTACGGCTTAGAGACTCCCTCGGAGCTTGAGGGCGTCTCGGTCAACGAGAACGCCCAAAAGGGGAAGCAATCCGACTGCGCCTTTCCCGAGCTGCAGGTAACCGAAAACCAAGACCCGATACTTGTCCAAATTATATATGCGTTTTTTGTTTTCTGGATAATTTTTATTACTCCGTATCTGATATTCATCTTTGTGGTAATGATGTTTAAGAACTCCTCCGGCAGAGGCGGCGGAAACGGCGGCTTCGGCGGAGGCGGTCACTACTACGGCGGCGGCTTCGGCGGCGGCTTCGGCGGAGGTTTCGGCGGAGGCGGCTTTGGCGGAGGCGGCTTCGGCGGAGGAATTTCAGGCGGCGGGGGCAGCTTCGGTGGAGGCGGAGCAAGCAGATAATTCTATGATATGAAAGGATGTGGGGGTTAAGTGAAGATTACCGACCTTGAACCCAAACCGGTATTTAAATTTTTCGAAGATATTGCCGCAATTCCTCACGGTTCCGGCAACACAGATGCTATTGCCGAATATTGCATGAGCTTTGCCAAAGAGCGGGGGCTTAGGTGCTCCAAGGACGATGGCGGCAATGTTGTGATTTTTAAAGGCGGCACCGAGGGCTATGAGGACAGCCCGTCGGTTATCCTCCAGGGGCACCTTGATATGGTGTGCGAAAAGCTCCCCGGCTGCCCGAAAAATATGGAAACCGAGGGCATAGACATTTTCACCGACGGTGAGTATGTCACGGCTCGGGAGACCACTCTCGGCGCAGACGACGGTATTGCCGTGGCGTATATTCTTGCTGTTTTGGACTCAAAGGATGTTCCCCATCCTCCCATTGAGGCTCTCCTCACCAACGATGAGGAAACAGGCATGGTGGGAGCCAACAATCTTGACCCTGCAGGGATTACGGGCAGGCGGCTGATTAATATTGACTCTGAGGAAGAGGGCGTGCTCATGGTGAGCTGTGCCGGAGGCGTTCGGGTTTACTGCGGTCTGGATTTGAGCTTTGAGAAAACGGGCGACCGTGAGATAAAATCATTTGAAATAGAAGTTGACGGATTAAAGGGCGGCCATTCGGGAATAGATATAGACAAGCACAGAACCAACGCGGCAAAGCTGCTGGCTCGGCTGCTCTACAGACTGAACAGCCTGTGCCCTATAGGGATTTCCGAAATTGAAAGCGGCGGAAAGGTCAACGTTATTCCCGGGCACGGCAAGGCAATTGTGTGCACCTCCGCAGAGAACGGGAACCTGCTGCTCAGCGCGGCAGCTGAGTTTCGGGAGAACATTAAGGCGGAGCTGAGCGCCGCTGAGCCGAATGCGGATATAATAATAAACGAGGTTGCTCCTCCCCAAAGGTTCACAACAGCCGAGAGCACATCCCTGCTTATTTTCACTCTTATGCAAGCTCCCGACGGGGTCGAAGCTATGAGCCCCGAAATGCCCGATATGGTGCAAACCTCTCTGAATATGGGCACGGTTTCAATTGACGGGGACAGGCTTAAAACGGAGTTTATGATAAGGAGCAACGACAGCTTCGGCAAGGCAAGGCTGAGCGACAGGCTACGCTCCCTGATTGAATATGTGGGCGGTGACGTCAGGTTTGAGGCGGATTATCCGCCCTGGGAATACCGAAAGAACTCGCCCCTGCGCAACACCATGGTTGAGGTTTACAGGGAGCTGTTCGGCAATGAACCTCAGGTTACAGGTATTCACGCCGGTCTGGAGTGCGGTATACTTGCCAAAAAGCTTAACGGAGCCGACATGATTTCATTCGGACCCGACCTTGAAAATGTTCACACGCCCAGAGAACGTATGAACGTTAAGTCGGCCCAAAGATGCTGGAATTATTTATTGAAAGTACTGGAAAAATTAAAATAAAAAATATATTGTCGTTAAAAACGATGAAAGGGAGGTCTTTTTATGATCAAAGACGGTTTTATTTACTTTGCGGCTCTTGTTTTTATCGCCGCAATACTGATTAACTTGCCTAAGATTTTTAAAGGGAAGGTTGCGCAGAACATCTTTAAGTTCGCACCGCCCATTGTGCTTATCTACTTAGGGCTTATGCTGCTGTGCACGTTTAAGCTGTGGGATTTGGAGACGACTGCGCCTGCCTACAACGCCCTCAAGAACCCGATTTTGTACGCAATGCTGTTTATCATGCTGCTGCGCTGCGACCTGAGAAAGATAATCAAGCTGGGTCCCAAAATGCTCATAGGCTTCTTTTCGGCAACGTTCTCAATCGCTCTGGGCTTTTTCGTGGCGTATGCCATAATGCACGCAGTTCTCGGTGAGGGAGCTTGGAAGCCCTTGGGCGCTCTCTGCGGAAGCTGGATGGGGGGCGGCGGAAACATGCTGGCAATCCAGGCGGCTCTCAACGTAGACGAGGGGTCAATGGCTTACGCTCTGGTTATGGACTCAATATGCGCCACCTTGTACGTAATGTTCCTGCTGTGGGCTATCGGTTTTTCCCATGTATTTAATAAGTGGACAAAGGCGGACACAAGGATTATTGACGAGGTCGGACAAACTCTGGAGGAGGAGGCAAGGGCAAACACAAAGCCCCTCACCTGGCAGAATATTATACTTTTGCTGGGCTCCGGTCTGTTGGTTTCGGCTCTGACACAGCAGCTGGGAACTATTATTAACGGTTATCTCCCGTTTTTCGATAAGGCAACCTGGACGGTTCTTATAGTAACGGTGCTGGGTGTTGTTCTGGCAATGACGCCTTTCGGAAAGATAAAGGGCACCGAGGAGATCTCAAACGTTCTGCTGTACACGGTTATAGCCCTGATTGCTTCAAGAGCGGATTTGGGCAGCATGGGTAACGCGCCCATGTGGCTGCTGACAGGATTTATTATTCTGGTTATCCATGTAGGCATTATGGTAATTCTGGCAAAGGTGCTGAAGCTGGACATATTCACCTGTGCGGTTGCTTCTCTGGCTAACATCGGCGGAACGGCAACAGCTCCGGTTCTTGCCGGAACCTACAGCAGCGCTCTGGTTCCCGTGGGAATAATAATGGCGCTTCTTGGATATGTTATCGGTACCGGCGGCGGACTAATAGTCGCCCAGCTGATGAGTATATTCGGATAATTAAAAAAAAGTGCTGTCCCACCGAGACAGCACTTTTTGTTTGCTTATATTCTGTATTTTGATAAAGGCTTTGCCTTTGCAATCATTGCCGATAAACCAACGATTTTAATCAACGACAATGGAATTAATTAAATTGCAACTGTCTATATTGTAGGGGGCGGATTCCTATACGCCCCGCTGACCATATTAATAATTTATACTATTAGGTTCGTGGCTTTACGTATTTTTGATTTCGGCTGTTGGGTTTATCGGGAACAGTCATCACCAGCTTGCCGCTTGCAAGCAGAGGTTTTAGATACTTTTCAACAAACGCCTTTCTCCCGCTGATTTTGGAAAGCTCCTGCAATTCGGTTCTTGTTCGGGGAACGCTGCAATAGTCAAGTATTCTTTTTATAACTTGTTCCTCAACTTGTTCCTCGACTTGTTCGGCGGAACAAGTTGTTTCGTTTGCCTCAATATAAAAACGCCCGCCACGGCGTTTGGGGAGGTCGGGCAAACGCAACGGGGCGGGCGTTTTGCTAAATTATTCCATTTTAACAAAATATATGGGTTTAGAATAAAAAGCAACTGTTTACGTTGATTATTTTTCCGTATAATTGTTATTCTCACATTTGCATATCTGTCGCCCGCCCTGTTGCGCTCGCCCGACCTCCCCGAGCGCGCGGGCGGGCAGGAAATCAAAATAAATCCAAACTCCCAAGAATGTGTCTTGGGAGTTCCATCACTTATCTTTTTTTCAGCAGCTTCGGGTAGTTTATCGCCTTACCCAAGCCTGTTACAACACAGGTTTCGGGGTTGTCCGCAACCTGCGCCTTCATATTAAGCTCCCGCCAAATCAGGCTTGTCAGCCCGTAAATTCGGCTGCAGCCTCCGGTTAAAATAATTCCGTTCTTGCATATGTCGCCGATAAGTTCGGGAGGCGTTTTTTCAAGAAGGTTCCTGATTGCGTCTACTATGGAACCGGCAGGCTCCTTTAAAGCCTCCAAAATCTCATCGCTTGAAACCTGAATGGTTTTGGGGAGCCCCGTTACAAGGCTTCTGCCCCTTGCCTCCATGGCGAGGAGCTTGTCCCGTCTGAACACGCAGCCGATTTTGATTTTCAGCTGCTCCGCCGTGCGCTCCCCGATAAGTACGTTATATTTCTTTCTGATGTATCTGATAATTGCGTCGTCAAAGCTGTCGCCGGCTATTTTTATTGATGTACTGATAACTATTCCGCCCAGGGAGATAACGGCTATGTCGCAGGTTCCGCCGCCTATGTCAACCACCACGTTACCCTTGGCTTCGTTTATGTTTATGCCGACCCCCAGCGCCGCCGCCAGAGGTTCCTCCACTAAATACACTCGTCCGGCTCCCGCCTGTATTCCCGCGTCAATAACCGCCCGCTCCTCAACCTCGGTAATGCTGCTGGGAACGCTGATTATAATTCTGGGCTTTATAAACGCTCCCACAAGGCTGTTTCCCGTGGCTTTTTGAACATAGTGCCGAAGCATTCGCTCGGCAGTGGAGTAATCCGAAATGACCCCCTCCTTAAGAGGCTTTACAGCGGTGATGTTCCCCGGGGTACGCCCCAGCATTTTCTGCGCCTCGGCGCCCACGGCAATAATCTTGTCGCTGTTTGAGTCCACCGCCACAACAGACGGCTCTCTGTCCACAATACCTCTGCCGTGCACATAAACGAGAACGGTGGAGGTTCCCAAATCTATTCCTATATCCTGCCCTAACATAACAAGAAGTCTCCTTCCAATCTATTTAAATCGGAGCAATGCTCCGATTTGCTTGCAAAGAGCGGAGCTTTGTTCTATTACAAATGTGTTAAATTTTTTTAACACATTGAATATTTTATCCTAAAAGCCTATAGTTGTCAATAAATTTAGAGCTAAACCGTAGGACAAAAAACGACACCGAAAAATACCTGTCCGCGCTCCTTTTAGGAAAAAACTTTTTATCAGTCTCCGAAGCAAATGCCCATTTCCCTTGCGGAAACAACCTCGTTGCAATCGGGAGTTACGCACTTCAGCTTGCCCGCAACCTCCTCTAAGGGAACAGGCACAATCTCGTTCTTCTGCAGGGCAACCATATATCCGTACTTCTTCTCTGAAATCAGCTTTGCCGCGCTTGTGCCTATGCGGGTAGTAAAAACTCTGTCGTAAGGGCAGGGGCTTCCGCCTCTCTGGAAGTGCCCGGGCACGCACACTCTTATTTCATGGTCGCACTTCTCCATAATCTCGTCAGCCAGCCTGTAGGCAATAGAGGACTGAGCCATTTGAGCCCGTCTTGCCTTAAACTCCTTTTTCTTGAGCTTTGACTCCTCCTTGGACAGAGCACCCTCGGCAACGGCAATAATCGAGAACTTCTTGCCGCTTTTCTCACGTCTGTCAAGTTCCTTTATAACGCTGTTAATGTCATAGGGAATTTCAGGCAGCAGTATAACGTCCGCTCCCCCGGCAATTCCTGCATATAGAGTCAGCCAGCCCACCTTGTGACCCATGACCTCCACTATGAACACACGTCCGTGAGATGTGGCTGTGGTATGAATTCTGTCAATAACGTCTGTTGCCACGTTCAATGCGCTGTAAAAACCAAAGGTCATATCCGTACCCCAAATGTCGTTATCGATAGTCTTTGGCAGGCCTATAACGTTAAGCCCCTCCTGACTTAAAAGGTTAGCCGTCTTATGAGTTCCGTTTCCGCCAAGCACCACCAGACATTCAAGACCCATTTTCTTATAGGTTTTCTTCATCTTCTCAACCTTGTCAACATTGTTTTCGTCAACGTCCCGCATTCTCTTAAAGGGCTGGCGGGAGGTTCCCAGAATTGTACCGCCGATAGTGAGTATGCCCGAAAAGTCCTTGGGCTCCATTTTTCTGTACTCACCCTCTATCAAGCCGTAATACCCGTCCTGAATACCGTAAATCTCCACGTCCTTACCAAACTCCTGATACAGCGCCTTGGCAACGCCCCTGATTGCCGAATTAAGACCCTGGCAGTCTCCTCCGCTTGTTAAGATACCTACTTTAATCATAACCGTAACCTCCTGTGATTTTAATTTTTAATCAAATTCCTGTAAAATACCGTCAGCCATACAAAATATACGGCTTCTGTTAATATCGTACGCCGTAATTTTCGGCTTAATATTGTCCGCCAGAGCCTTTACCGCGATTTCAGGCTTCAGGTTGCTCTGCCCTCCGGCAGACAGTATAAGTCTCAGTTTAATCAAAAATCCGTCCTCTGTTTCCTCGGATTTTTCTATCGTGCAGCCCTTTACGAAGTCCATAAGGTTCGCGGGCTGCTCCCCTTTCTTTTTGGTCTTTTTAAGTATAATAACCTCATCCCGTCCGAAAAACTCCTCCACATCTGCGGAATTTATGGGTTCATCGGAAATAAGATTTATTTCATATTCGGCGGACACAATGTCGTTTGCGCTCTTTACGGGAGTTCCCACCGAAATAATCCTTATATCCGGAGGCAGGTTTTGGTTAATCCTCTCCATAGTTTCCTCATTTGAAGCTCCGTCCTCAAAATCTATGTCAACGCATTCTCTCTCCCCTGTTACGCCGATAGACAAGGGCAGAGAAAAGGTTATTTTCTGGTGTGGATTAAAGCCCTGACTGTACTTAACAGGCAGCCCTGAGCGCATAATTGAGCGGGTAAAGCACCGCAGCAAATCCAGATGGGAGATAAACTTTGCCATATTCAG
Organism: uncultured Eubacteriales bacterium; assembly: GCA_958352815.1. Lineage (GTDB taxonomy): Bacteria > Bacillota > Clostridia > Monoglobales > Monoglobaceae > Monoglobus. Next base: position 2,214 of record CATWQA010000010.1, on the reverse strand, counting down.
CTTTGAAAACATAAGCCGTCTTTTACTCAAAGCAAACACCTCCTCCAAACCGTGTGCAGCCGCAGCCGCTGCATTTTTGCCGACAGTCGGGAGTTGTCTTTTCCTCGTAGGCGCGCTTATGCTCCTTAATCAGAAAATCCTTTGTGACACCGATATCCGCGTAGTCCCAGGGCAGTATTTCATCATAGCCTATTCTGCGTAGGGCATAGAACTCCGGGTCAATCCCGTTAATACGGAAGGCTTCCATCCAGCGGTCAAAGTCAAAAAAGTCGCTCCAGCCGTCAAACTTGCAGCCCAGCTTCTGCGCCGTTATCAACACCCTTGACAGCCGCCTGTCACCCTTGGCAAACACCGCCTCCAGCAAGCTTATATCGCTGTTATGCCAGTTATATACTATTTTTCTTGACTTAATATTTTCTTTAAGATATTTTGCCTTTGCCTCCATTTCGGAAATCCTGTTCTGAGGCTCCCACTGAAAGGGAGTAAAGGGCTTTGGCACGAAGAACGACGTGCTTATTGTCAGGCTGACGCTTCTGCCCTTGCGCTCCTCGGGCGGTATGGAGAAAAAGCTCTCGTCAATAACCTTTTTTCCCAGCTCCGCAATGCCCAAAACGTCCTCGTAAGTCTCTGTGGGCAGCCCCAGCATGAAGTACAGCTTTATACGGTTATATCCGCCCTTAAAGGCTATATTTGCCGTGCGTATTAAATCCTTTTCCAAAACGTTCTTATTTATAACATCCCGAAGCCGCTGGGTTCCCGCCTCAGGGGCAAAGGTGAGACCGCTTTTTTTTACCTTCTGCACCTTTTCCATCAGCTCCATAGAAAAGTTGTCCACTCTCAGAGAGGGCAGGGAGAGGTTTATTTTTTTATCCACGGTTATATCAAGAAGCCTGTCGGTCAACTCCTGCAATTTGGTGTAGTCGCTGGTGCTCAGAGAGGACATAGACATCTCCTCATACCCCGTTGCCCTAATGCATTCATCGGCGGTTTCAACCAGGTTGTCCACGCTTCTCTCCCTGACCGGGCGGTATATGTACCCCGCCTGACAAAAGCGGCAGCCCCTGATACAGCCCCTGAAAATTTCAAGCATAATCCTGTCGTGCACCGTCTCCATAAATGGCACAATCAGCTGCTTTGGAACGTAGGTATTGTCAAGGTCCATAATAATCCGCTTCTTAACCTGCTTAGGCACGCCGCTGCGGTTGGGCTCAAACCTCTTTATGGTGTTGTCCTCATTATATTCAACATCGTAGAATTTAGGTACGTATATTCCCCCCAACTCAACAAGGGACATGAGGAATAGGTCGCGGTCGCCGCTGCCGCCTGCGCGCCACTCTTTATATACCTCCATAATCTCATTGTTGACGTCCTCTCCCTCGCCCAAGATGAAGAAGTCCACCAGCTCCGCTAAGGGTTCCGCATGATAGGCGCAGGGACCGCCACAGCATATAAAGGGATCGGAGACCGTTCTGTCTGCCGTAAGCAATGGTATTCCCGCCAAATCCAGCATGTTTACTATGTTTGAATAGCTCATTTCATATTGGAGAGTGAATCCCACAATATCAAAGTTACGAACCGGTACATAGCTCTCCATGGAAAGCAGAGGTATATTGTTCTCCCTCATTTCAGCTTCCATATCGTCCCAGGGCGCAAATACCCTCTCGCACACAGTGTCCTCTCGGTCATTGAGCATATGATACAGAATTTTCATTCCCAAATGGGACATTCCCACCTCGTAAACATCGGGAAAGCAAAAAGCGAAGGACATAATATCATCTGTCCATTCCTTGTGAACGCTGCCAAACTCGTTTCCTATATATCGCGCAGGCTTCTGCACCTTTTTAAGGCAGCTCTCATAGCTGCGCCTGTATTTCTCGGAATATACTCCCATAAAAAACCTCCGGGCTTAAAATTAAACAGTTGCGTATGGTCTAAATATTCTGCGCCCTTGAGCAGACGCAGCACGTACCTAGATTATACCACAACTTTCCCCGTTTTTAAACCCCTGCATGAAAAATTTAAATAAAATGAAACTTAAATTAGTGTAGAATGTAGAAATAAATTCTTCAATAATAATGAGAGGGGGAGAAAAAGCGTTTAAGCTTTTTCGTAAGCCCCTCCTGACCTTTCCCTAACCTCCCCTATTCTGACCTAAAATACCCTAAAGCTATTCTTTCTTTTTCTATATATTTATTTTAATATTTTTTATTTTGA
>CATWQA010000009.1 GCA_958352815.1 uncultured Eubacteriales bacterium | reverse complement strand
ACGTAGTGTATCGTGATACTCGAGTGCGACGAAGCAATTAAGCGAGTGAATTTTCAAAAAATCCTCGTTTTTCACAGAAAATTTGCTCGGATTTGTCGCTGCAGGTGCACGTAGTGTATCGTGATACTCGAGTGCGACGAAGCAATTAAGCGAGTGAATTTTCGAAGAAAATTTGCTCGGATTTGCTGTTGCAGCTATGTGCCGTGTATCGAGGATACACAAACATAGCGAAACAGTGAAGACGAGTGAATTTTCAAAGAAAAACTACCAGCGGAAGTTTGCGAACGCCTTGTTCGCCTCTGCCATTCTGTGCGTGTCTTCCTTCTTCTTGTATGCGCCGCCTGTGCTGTTTGTTGCATCCATAAGCTCGTTTGCAAGTCTTTCAGCCATTGTTCTTTCGCTGCGCTGTCTTGAGAACTGTGTTATCCATCTGAGACCCAGTGTCTGACGTCTCTCAGGTCTAACCTCAATCGGAACCTGATAGTTGGCACCACCTACGCGGCGAGCCTTAACCTCCAAAACCGGCATAACACTGTTCATTGCTTCCTCAAATACCTCAACAGGATCCTTTCCTGTCTTCTCCTTTATGATGTCGAAAGCATCATAAACTATTCTCTGGGCAACACCCTTCTTTCCGTCGAGCATGATATTGTTGATAAGTCTTGATACGGTCTTGCTGTTATATACCGGATCAGGCAATACATCACGACGTGCAATATGACCTCTTCTTGGCACTTTCTTCCCCTCCTTCTTCGTGGTTTATTCACCATTAAGGTACTCAATGTTAGTTTTAAACACTGTCGCGCACATAGGTCATATATAGCTAACAACCAAGGGCAAGCCCTGATTATAATTATATATAAACATATGCACACATTTCAATTAGTTTTAAGAGACTACTTAGGTCTCTTTGCGCCGTACTTCGATCTTGACTGTCTGCGCGCATCAACGCCCGATGTATCCAGCGTACCTCTGATAATGTGGTAACGCACACCGGGGAGATCCTTAATACGTCCGCCTCTGATCATAACAACACTGTGCTCTTGCAGGTTGTGACCGATACCGGGGATGTAAGCAGAAACCTCAATACCGTTTGTAAGACGTACTCTGGCAACCTTACGCAAAGCCGAGTTAGGCTTTTTGGGCGTCATGGTTCTAACAGAGGTACAAACTCCTCTCTTCTGGGGAGAAGCCTGGTCTGTGGGACGCTTCTTAATGGTGTTCATACCCTTCAGAAGCGCAGGAGCTGTTGATTTCTTCTCAACTGTTGCTCTGCCCTTTCTTACTAATTGGTTAAATGTTGGCAATATGTTCACCTCCATACATGTAGAATTATTTAAATTAGCCAAAGGCGAATTTAACCTTTTAACACGGCAGCCACCGCGGCGGGAACATCCACTCCGCAAGCTCTGCCCAATTCCTTTCGTGTTCTGACAAAGACAGGTTCAATCCCGCTTGCGCCGCAAAGCTCAACAACAGGACGGATATAACCCGCCTCCGCGTCCTCGGCAATGTACACCCTTTCGGCTTTCCCGTCAATCAACGCGCCGCGAACCTGCTTGAGACCCACGACCTTGTTTGCATGTTTAATACTCTCCATAACAACCTCTTTTGCATTGATATTCAGGCGCACTTCACCCAATACACGAACCATTTCATTATACCACAAAACCGCAGTTTGTCAAGCATTTTTTATAATTTGTACATCATATCTAATTAAAATTTTTATAAAATGATTTTTGTAATCAATTTGACCTATCCGCAATTTTCAGATAAGGCATTTCTCTAATGTAGAATGTAGAGTGTAGAGTGTAGAAATATTGAAATAAACTATACCCCAAAGAGTGGACATCAATAAAAATTTAGGGTATAATAAAACAAATATGTTCCCCGCCTCACATAGTACGGCGTATTTTGCAGAGGTCTTAGGGGACAACGTCCCCTAACTCGTTTCTCCCGAAGGGAGAACGATCTGCGCTCGGGGCGGAGGCGGCGAGCGCAACGGGGCGGGCGATATGCACACCAATGTAATTATACAAATCATGCGGGATAGAGGTGCAAGAGTCTGTAATCTCATACTTGTCTTACGTCCAAAGGCATTGTGCGACGAAATCCCCCTGAAAAAACATTTACTGTCCTGTTTATGTCTCTTTAACTGTGATATTATATCCCCATAAAGGAGGTATAAACATGAACAATATGTATATCACCGTGACCGGTCTGAACCACTATTACGGAAAGACGCCCTTTAAAATAGGCACAATCGTAAAAATTTCAAAGGAGCCTGACAACGACTATGACGCCGAGGCAATAAAGGTCACTCTGCCCCAAATTAACACTATCGGCTATGTGGCAAACAGCACATACACCGTGCTGGGCGGAACCATGAGCGCAGGACGTCTGTACGACAAAATCGGCGACTTTGCCTTTGCAGAGGTTATGTTCATTACCCATTCAAGCATTATCGGTCGGGTTATTGACCCTGACGACGTGATAGAGGTCTCGGCTATCACAAGGTATTCTTACACCAATGACAAATCCGAGGCGTTTTGATTAACGAAAATCAAGTTGAAAGGATGTTATAGCCATGCCAAAATCCTCAAACCAAAAGCTGAAGCTGCCCTACCTGATGAAAATAATGCTGGAGCAAACCGATGAGGAGCACCCTATCACCGTTCCGCAGATAATCGAGGAGCTTGCCAAATACGACATATCCGCAGAGAGAAAAAGCGTATACAGCGACCTGGAGGCGCTGTCCCTTTTCGGACTTGACATAGTTTCTCAGCGGGGCAAAACCCACGGTTACTTTGTGGCGTCCAGAGACTTTGAGCTGCCCGAGCTAAAGCTGCTGGTGGACTCTGTTCAGTCCTCAAAGTTTATTACCCACAAAAAGAGCATGTCTCTTATCTCCAAAATCGAAAAGCTCACCAGCCGCGGCAACGCACGGAAGCTCCACCGCCAGGTTTTTGTGACCAACAGGGTAAAGACCTTAAACGAACAGATATACTATAACGTGGACAAGATCCAGGAGGCTATTATTTCGGGAAAGCAGATCAGCTTCCTGTACTTTGACATAAACCCCAAAAAGCAAAAGGTATACCGCAAGGACGGCGGGCTTTACAGAGAGTCTCCCGTGTCTCTTACCTGGGACGACGAAAATTATTATATGATAACATATAAGGAGAGATACAAGAGCTTTACCCATTTCAGAGTTGACAAAATGGATAAAATACAAATATGCGACGAGGATATTATCTACCCGCCCAACGAATTTGACCTGGCGGCGTATACCAAAACGGTGTTCTCCATGTTCGGAGGGGAAGAAACCGAGGTAACCGTTAAATTTAAAAATAACCTGGCAGGGGCAGTCTTTGACAGGTTCGGCACCAATATTCCCATTATACAGTCGGACGACGAACATTTTGTGTGCAGAATTAAGGTCGCCGTCAGTCCCCACTTCCTCTCCTGGATAATCAGCTTCGGAAATAGGGCGGAAATCATTTCACCCAATGAGGTTGTAGACCAAATAAAAGCTCTGCTGGACAGCGTCCGCCAAAACTACTCAAATTAGTCATTTACGATTTAGTAAATCGTAAATTAGCTATTGACTTCCACAAGGAACAGCATTATGAAAATAAATAGAATTTTAGATGAAGAGTTAATTTATAAGGTTTTATCTGTCGTAGAGGAAATACCCGAGGGAAAAGTCGCCACATACGGTCAGATCGCAAAACTTATCGGCAGAGACAGAAACGCAAGGCTTGTGGGGAAGGTTCTCAGTATGGCACATCTTTACGGAGAATACCCCTGCCACAGAGTCGTAAATCATGCAGGCAGACTTGCGCCCGGCTGGGCGGAGCAATACGACCTGCTCAAACAGGAAGGCGTTGTTATGAAAGACGACAGTCACGCCGATTTAAAATCTTGTAAATGGAAAGGCTGATATAAAAGGGATTTTAAAGATGTCAACACAATAAATCAGATAAATTCTATTTTCTGATATATATCATAAGAATATTTTTAATTAATTAGTATTATCAGTGATGAGGGGGGAGGCTGCCTTGGCAGCACAATTCCCTCTCCTCCCCTATACTTATCTTACCTATACTATACTATACTTACCTAACCTTACCTGTGTCTCCACTTTGGAGACATTTTGGAGACATTTTACTGTATTTAACTCACCTACCCTATTCTGTACTATACTAACCTTACCTATCCTAACCTTACCTGGGTTGCCAAACGGTATACCGGCGGTATACCGCAATTAATGCCTGCTTCGGCACTCATCGGCATTGTAAATATGTTGTTATTCAATAAGGTGCTTTGCCCCGTCATTCAACGTTTCGGTGGGAGATTGTAGCTCCCACTGAAAAAAGTAAGTAGAACCCGCCTTAGGGTTCCCCAAAAATCGTCGATTTTTGGGGATAGAGGAGAAACGACGCAGCGGTGTGATTGATTTTATGTAAATAAAATCAGAACGTAGCGAAGTCAGTTTCGACTCAGAGGCGGGGGACATCTTGCTTTTAGTTATAAATATAAAGATAACGGAGCACGTAAAGCTAATCCAAATTTTCAACAAAATGGTTTTGATACTTATTCCAATACTCTTTATAAACGAAATCATTGTTGCCGCCAAAATTGAGCTGGTACATTCTGAATACTACGGGAAAGTTCTTGGGCTGCCATTGCTCCTCGTAGGAATAGCAATACTTCATTCCGACCTTGCGCATAACATTTCCGCTTCTCGGGTTATTCCTGTCGTGTGTCGCCGTGATATAGGGAAGCCCGTCCCTTTTTACCTGCTCTGCGACAGCCATCCCTGCCTCGGTAACAATGCCCTTATGCCAAAACTCCTTGCGGAGCGCATAACCGAAATCGTGGGGCTCTTCCATATTAACCTTTATGTAACCAATGGGGAAGTTATCGCATTTAAGGCATATGGCGTAATCATAGCCTTGAGGCCGATTATATTTTTCGGCATATCTTTCCTCATAAAACCTTTTGGCTTCTTCAAGATTTTTCACGGGATACCAGGGCAGAAATTTATTAACCTCCTCATCTTTAAGTATCAAAAAGAGAGCATCAATATCCTTTTCCGTAAACCTTCTCAGGATTAGCCGTTTTGTCTCCAGTGTGGGTGTGTTCATACTGTTTTACCTCCAAAAATCTTAATTTTTACTTATACGGCATAAGGCCAATAACAAAATCTATTTATCTTTCTACAATTTCCTATACGTGACCGTCTATGATGTAGGGGGCGGCTTCCCAGACGCCCCGCACGCAAACCGATGTGAGAATAAAATTAACAGGAATTATGATTTAAACAAACACCCAAATCCGCATCATATGGCGTTAACAGTTAGTGTTTCAACGGGCGCGGCAAGCGGCGCCCCTACGAATTGGAGGGATATGTATATACCAACCCTTTCTCTTTGATAAAAGCTGTTGGTATGTATTCGGGGCGTATAGGAATCCGCCCCCTACAAATCATACGGTTACACATATTTGAACCCGTCTATTTTGATAAAGGCTTTTAGGCAAAACAAGGCGGTATGGGAGCCCCATACCGCCGATTAGTATCAATTTTACAGCCTATGAAAAGAGATTTATTACTTGCTCGCCTTGATAGCTGCCTGAGCCGCTGCCAATCTTGCAATCGGAACACGGAAGGGTGAACACGATACATAGTCAAGACCGATCTTATTGCAGAACTCTACCGATGTGGGGTCGCCGCCGTGCTCGCCGCAGATACCCACATGGAGAGAGTCTCTCTTTGACTTGCCCAGCTTGATTGCCATTTCCATGAGCTTGCCTACGCCGCTCTGATCCAGCTTTGCAAAGGGATCGTTCTCAAAAATCTTGGTGTCGTAGTAAGCGTCCAGGAACTTGCCCGCATCGTCTCTTGAGAAGCCGTAGGTCATCTGGGTCAGGTCATTGGTACCGAAGCAGAAGAACTCAGCCTCCTCAGCAATTTCATCAGCCAGGAGCGCAGCTCTCGGGATTTCTATCATTGTTCCCACCTCATACTTAAGGTCTGCGCCTGCCGCCTTAATCTCGGCGTCGGCAGTCTCAACAACAACGTCCTTAACGTACTTGAGCTCCTTAACGTCGCCAACCAGAGGAATCATAATCTCGGGAACTATGTTCCAGTCGGGGTGCTTGCTCTTAACGTTAATAGCGGCGCGGATAATTGCGCTTGTCTGCATCTTTGCGATTTCGGGATAGGTAACCGCAAGACGGCAGCCTCTGTGACCCATCATGGGGTTGAACTCGTGGAGGGATGCGATAATAGCCTTGATGTCCTCAACGCTCTTGCCCTGAGTCTTTGCCAGAGCCTCAATGTCCGCCTCCTCTGTGGGAACGAACTCGTGAAGGGGCGGGTCAAGGAAACGGATTGTAACCGGGTTACCCTCCAGAGCCTCATACAGAGCCTCAAAGTCGCCCTGCTGCATGGGGAGAATTTTAGCCAGTGCGGCCTCTCTCTCCTCCAGAGTGTCTGAGCAAATCATCTCTCTGAATGCGTCAATTCTGTTACCGCCGAAGAACATGTGCTCTGTACGGCAAAGACCGATACCCTCTGCGCCCAGCTCTCTTGCTCTCTTAGCGTCGTCAGGTGTGTCCGCATTTGTTCTTACCTTCATTGTTCTGTACTTATCAGCCCAGCCCATAATTCTGCCGAAGGTTCCGCTGATGGAAGCGTCAACAGTGGGGATAACGCCGTCATAAATATTACCGGTGGAGCCGTCAAGTGAAATATAATCACCCTCAACATAGGTCTTGCCCGCCAGAGTGAACTTCTTGTTTTCCTCGTCCATATTGATTTCGGAGCAGCCTGATACGCAGCAGATACCCATACCGCGGGCAACAACGGCAGCGTGAGAGGTCATACCTCCGCGAACCGTCAGAATACCCTGAGCGGCCTTCATGCCCTCGATATCCTCGGGAGAGGTCTCAAGTCTAACCAGAATAACCTTTTCGCCTCTTGCGTTCCAGTCCTTTGCGTCCTCAGCCGTGAACACAACCTTACCGCAGGCAGCGCCGGGAGACGCAGCCAAAGCCCTTGCGGCGGGAGTTGCCGCCTTAAGAGCAGCCTGGTCAAACTGGGGATGGAGCAGGGTGTCAAGGTTTCTGGGGTCAATCATAAGAACTGCTTCTTCCTCTGTAATCATGCCCTCGTCAACCAGGTCGCAGGCAATCTTAAGAGCAGCCTGAGCCGTTCTCTTACCGTTTCTGGTCTGGAGCATATAGAGCTTCTTGTCCTCGATTGTGAACTCCATATCCTGCATATCTCTGTAGTGTTTTTCCAGCTTGCTGCAAATTCCCACAAACTGGTCATAAACCTCAGGCATAACCTCCTTCAGCTTATCAATCTTCTGAGGCGTGCGAACGCCGGCAACAACGTCCTCACCCTGAGCGTTCATAAGGAACTCACCCATAAGGTGCTTCTCGCCTGTTGCAGGGTCTCTTGTGAAGGCAACGCCTGTACCCGATGTCTCGCCCATGTTACCGAACGCCATCATCTGCACGTTTACAGCCGTACCCCATGAATAGGGAATGTCGTTATCGCGGCGGTATACGTTAGCTCTGGGGTTATCCCATGAACGGAACACCGCTCTGACAGCTCCGAAAAGCTGCTCCTTGGGGTCTGTGGGGAAGTCGGAGCCAACCTTTTCCTTATACTCAGCCTTAAACTGGTCAGCCAGCTTCTTCAAGTCCTCAGCCGTCAGGTCTACATCCTGAGTGATACCCTTTTCCTCTTTCATCTCGTCGATAAGAACCTCAAAGTACTTCTTGCCGACCTCCATAACAACGTCTGAATACATCTGGATAAATCTTCTGTAGCAGTCCCAAGCCCAACGGGGATTTCCGGACTTCTCAGCCATAACTTCAACAACTTCCTCGTTGAGACCAAGGTTCAGAATTGTGTCCATCATACCGGGCATAGACGCTCTTGCTCCCGAACGAACGGACACCAGCAGGGGGTTCTCAAGGTCGCCGAACTTCTTGCCTGTGATCTCCTCCATCTTTGTGATGTTCTCAAGGATTTCAGCCTGAATATCGTCGTTAATCTTTCTGCCGTCCTCATAATACTGGGTACAAGCCTCTGTTGAAATTGTGAAGCCCTGAGGAACGGGCAGACCCAGCTTTGTCATCTCGGCAAGGTTCGCGCCCTTTCCGCCGAGAAGCTCTCTCATTGATGCGTCGCCCTCTTTAAAGAGGTATACGTATTTCTTTCCCATGTGTTTACTCCTTTGTATATATTTGTATATAATTGTTCGATTTATTTTCTCAAATTATTGAAGAACTTATTCAAAAGTTCCGTACATTCCTGCTCCATAATGCCGCAGTAGCACTCAAAGCTGCGCCCCTCAACTTGGTTGGACGCCCCGTATCCCCTTTGAGGGTCGTAAGCGCCGAAATACACCCGCCTGAGCCTGGCCTGAATACAGGCCCCCGTGCACATAAGGCAGGGCTCCAAGGTCACATAAAGGTCGCAGTCGTCAAGGCGCCATCTGCCGAGAACCTCGCACGCCTTATAAATAGCGGAAAGCTCCGCATGCCCCAAGGCGTTTAAGTCCTTCTCCCGAGTGTTGTGAGCCCTTGCCACAACCTGCCCGTCCTTTACTATGACGGCGCCCACGGGAACGTCTCCGTTCTCCGCAGCTGTTTTCGCCTCGGTAAGAGCAAGGCGCATAAACTTGTTTTCCAATTAAACCTCCGAAGCGGTAACACTGCAAAAAACCGCACGAAACGCACGGCTGATGAAAACCACCAACCATGCGTTCGCCTATTAGCTTTTAAATTAACCGATAATGAACGGCTTTATTTCATCCATAAATGCCGCGCAATCATCGTTCTGAACCTGAACCTCGATAGGCTGAGACAAATCAAGGCTGAAAATACCCATAATAGACTTTGCGTCAACAACATATCTGCCCGAAATCAAATCCACATCAAAATCATACTTTGTAACGATGTTTACAAAGCTCTTTACATCATTAATCGAAGCTAATGATACAGTTACCTTTTTCATTTCTTTCTACCTCCAAAAAATTAAAAAATAATTTATTTTTTATCAATTAAATTATATAATTTTATTCTCCATTAGTCAATCAAAATTTTTATAATTATTGTATAATTTTTACAAATGATTTTTATGCAACTTTCCCAGTATATGTAAACACGTCTGCAAAATTTCTGTATAATTCGCACTTTTGTGGGATAAATGCACAAAACCACTGAAAATTTGTCTGTTTGCTGAAATGATTTCCAACGATTTTTTCGCCTTGCAATAATCGACGGTAAATGATATAATCTGGTGTAGCAATATAAATTCGGTATTTTGATAAAGGCTTTGCCTTTGAAACCAATGCCGAACCCATATTCCGCCATGCCAAGCCGCGGCGGCAATGTTGCCAAAGCCTTTATCAAAATTTTATTGGGGTTTGGGGCGAAGCCCCAATCGGTTTCCCCGAAGGGGAAAACCGAAGGCCTCGGGGCGGAGGCGGCTGTGACCCCACTTCTTTGAAGTGGGACGGCTCATATTATTCCGGTTTGCACAAAGTATGCAATGTCAATAAAAATCCTAAGTTGTTGCCGACAGAGCGCAACAGGGTGGGCGACAGGCATACCAACGTGAGAATATAAATTAACAGGGATTATGAATTCAAGAAAATCTCAAATCCGCATAATATGATATTTACTGTTAATATGGCAAGCGGACGCAGCTGTGACCCCACTTTTTTGAAGTAGGGCGGCTCGTATTATTCCGGTTTGCATAAGTACAGCATAATGGCAATAAGTTTAGTAAATCTCGCACCAATGGTGAGAGAAATGGAGATGTGTATGGAAAAGAATGAAATTGTGGGATATGAGCCTTTAGTGAATGACCTAAAGCAATTAATTCAGAACAGGCAATATCATGTGTTACGAATGATTAATTCTGAAACAATTAATTTGTATTTGGAGATTGGTGAAGAAATATATAGACAACAGCAGGAAAAAGGTTGGGGAAAATCTATAGTTCAGGTGTTATCAAAAGAGTTGCAAAAGGAATTTCCGGGAGCAAGGGGATATTCAGCAGCAAATTTGTGGAGAATGCGTAATTTTTATTTAACTTATCGTGAATCTGAAAAACTCGCATCAATGGTGCGAGAAATTAGCTGGAGCAATAATGTTGTTATTATGGAGAAATGCAAAGATGATTTGCAGCGGGAATTTTATATTCAAATGACAAAGCGTTATGGTTGGACAAAGCGTGTACTGACCACTTTTATTGAGGCACAAACATATGAAAAATATTTGCTGAATCAGACTAATTTTGATTTAACACTACCGGCAGAGCGAAGAGTACAAGCAAAGCTGGCAGTTAAAGATGAGTACACTTTCGATTTTGCAGGATTATCACCGGAATACTCAGAGCATGAGTTAGAAATGCAGTTGGTTAAAAATGTTAGGGCATTTTTAATTGAGATGGGTGGTGACTTTACATTCATAGGTAATCAGTATCATATGGTTATCGGGAGCAAGGATTTATATATTGATTTATTGCTTTTTCACAGAAGACTTAAAAGTTTGGTTGCCATAGAACTAAAAATAGGTGAGTTTGAGGCAGAATATGCCGGTAAAATGCAGCTGTATTTGACGGCATTGGATGAGCAGGTAAAATTACCGGATGAGAATCCGTCTATCGGAATTATTATTTGTAAGAGCAAAGATAAGACTTATGTAGAATATGCATTGAAGCAAACAAGTGCTCCGATTGGTGTTGCAACATATCAATTGCGGAACACATTACCGGAAGATATGAAGGAGATGTTGCCGGAACCGGAGGAAATTGTAAAACGGTTGAAAATATTTGAAGAATAATACATGATTATGATAGTATAAGGAAGTGGCAAAAATTACTGTAAAATTTATTACTTTGGGCTGCAAGACAAATATATATGAAAGCGAAGCCATGGCGGAGATGTTCAGGGAGCGGGGCTACGAGGTTATCACCGACGACAGCGTCCCCGCAGACGTCTGCGTTATTAACACCTGCACCGTTACCGGGGTGGGAGCGAAGAAGTCGCGGCAGCAAATACGGCGGGCGAAAAAGCTCAATCCAAATGCCGTCATTGCGGTCACGGGGTGCTTTGCCCAGACCGAGCCCGAGGCGGTCAGAGAAATCGGAGCGGACGTTATTATCGGCAACAGCGGGCGCGGCAAAATTGCCGACCTGGTTGAAGCCGCCTTAAAGGGCAAGAAAACCAATACGGTTGGGGACATTCTTCGTGTTCACGAATACGAGGAGCTGCCCATGACCCGCTCCCAGAGCCGCATAAGGGCGAACATAAAAATCGAGGACGGGTGCAACAACTTCTGCTCCTATTGCATTATTCCCTATGCCAGAGGGCCTGTGCGTTCCCGTGATATTAACAAAATCATTGAGGAGGCGTCTCTTTTGGCGGAGAGCGGCTACAAGGAAGTCGTGCTCACCGGTATACACATCGGTTCCTATGGCAAAGATATAGACAATAAACACACCCTTATAGATGTTGCTGAGGCTCTTAACGAAATCAGCGGCATTGAGAGGATACGCCTGGGCTCAATCGAGCCCGTAGTCATAACCGAGGAGTTCGTCAGCCGAGGCAAGCCTCTTAAAAAGCTGTGCCCCCAGTTTCACTTATCCCTCCAAAGCGGCTGCGGCGCAACCTTAAAGCGAATGAACAGACGGTACACTCCGGAGGAATACCTTAGAGCGGTGGAGCTCCTTCGGGAGAACATTCCCGACACCTCAATCACCACCGACCTTATGGTTGGCTTTGCGGGGGAGACTGACGACGAGTTTAAGGAGTCTTACGAATTTTGTAAATCCATTGGCTTTATGCAGATGCACATTTTTAAATATTCAATCCGCAAGGGCACAAGGGCGGAAAGGCTGCCCGGCATGGTGGCGGAGACCGTAAAGGACGAAAGAAGCCATAAAATGCTAAAGCTTGCGGAGAGCATGAAGCGGGATTTCTACCAAAAATATATAGGCAAGCCCGTACACGTACTTATTGAGCAGGAAAAGGAGCCGGGGCTGTTTCACGGAACCACCCCCAACTACATGGACGTTCTGGTTAAATCCGACCCGAGCTTCTCGGGCAAAACCATTACCCTTGCGGGCGGGGAGTACAGAGACGGATTTCTGCACGCCAAGGAAAATTAAGCGAAAGGAACAATAACTATGAAAGACGGATTTATAAAGGTTGCGGCGGCAACTCCGAAAATCAAGGTAGGGGACACAAAATATAACTCACGGCAGATTATAGCTCAAATTAAAGAGGCTGCCGAGAACAAGGCGAAGATTATCGTGCTACCCGAGCTGTGCGTTACCGCATACACCTGCGGCGACCTGTTTTTGCAGTCCGCCCTGATTGACAACGCCGCAGACGCAGTTTTCACCATTGCAGAGGAGACAAAAGATTTGGATATTCTAATCGCCGTAGGCACGCCCATCGGGGCAAACAACCGTCTTTACAACACCGCCGCAGTAATCAAGGGCGGCGAGATTTTGGGCTTTGTTACCAAGACCCATATCCCCAACTATTCGGAATTTTACGAGGCAAGGCATTTTGCCTCTCTTAAGGACAACACCTCGGTGCGCCTTAGGGGCAGGGATTACCCTCTGGGGCCTAAGCTGATATTCTGCGCCGAGGAGCTCTCGGAGCTTAAAGTGGGAGTTGAGATTTGCGAGGATTTGTGGGTCACAAACCCTCCGTCAGGGTATTTGGCGGAAAACGGAGCCACAATTATACTGAACCTGTCGGCCAGCGACGAGGTTATCACCAAGTCCGAATACCGCCGAGGTCTGGTCTCCTCCCAGTCGGCAAGGGCTGTGTGCGGGTATGTATACGCTGACGCAGGCAGCGGCGAGTCCACAACAGACATGGTGTTTGCAGGGCACAATATTATATGTGAAAACGGAACCCTGCTCAACCAGTCAAAATTATTCCGAAACGGAATTATTTACTCAGATATTGATGTGAACCGCATAGCTCTGGACAGGCGGCGAATGACCACCTTTGACAATCAATTTAATTCAGGCTACAGCAAAATATACTTTTCAACCACTGTCACCGAGACCCCTCTCACCAGAGCCTTCGACCCTCAGCCCTTTGTTCCCAAGGACAAGGACAAGCTAAAGGAGCGGTGCGAGCTTATATTCACCATGCAGGCGGAGGGGCTCAGAAAAAGGCTGGAGCATATAGGCTGCAAGACTGTGACGATCGGAATTTCAGGAGGTCTGGACAGCACTCTTGCCCTGCTGGTGGCGGTGCGCGCCTTTGAGAGGCTAAACCTGCCCCCGAGGGGCATTAACGCCGTAACCATGCCCTGCTTCGGGACTACGGACAGAACCTATAACAATGCCAAAAGGCTGATCGGCTGCGTTGGGGCAACCTTTAAGGAAATTCCCATAAGCAAATCCGTAACCATGCACATGGAGGATATAGGGGCGGACATCAACAACCACAACACCACCTACGAAAACGCCCAGGCAAGAGAGAGAACCCAGGTTCTCATGGACTACTCCGGGGAAACGGGCGGCATAGTTGTGGGCACGGGTGATTTAAGCGAGCTGGCTCTGGGCTGGGCAACCTATAACGGAGACCACATGTCCATGTACGGCGTGAACTGCTCCATACCCAAAACCCTTGTGCGTTACCTTGTGAGCTATGTTGCAGACATAAGCGGCGAGGAGCTGCGGGCAACTCTGCTGGATATTCTTGACACGCCGGTGAGCCCGGAGCTGCTCCCGCCCGAGGACGGGGAAATTTCCCAGGAGACCGAGAGCTTGGTCGGTCCCTACGCCCTTCACGACTTCTTTTTGTATAACTTCCTCAGGTTCGGATTTTCAAAGTCGAAAATATTCAGGCTGGCAAAGGAAGCTTTTAAAGGGGAATACGATGAGGCGGAAATCTCCAAGTGGCTTGACACGTTCTACAGACGCTTCTACCAAAACCAGTTTAAACGTTCCTGCATTCCCGACGGGCCGAAGGTAGGCTCCGTCACCCTGTCCCCCAGAGGGGACTGGCGTATGCCCAGCGACAGCACAATAATTATCTGAACGGAGAGAGACTATGACAAAAGTTAAGGTAATAATTCTATCCCTTATAATTGCTCTCCTCCCCGCCGCCTGCTTCGGCGAGGGTGAGGATATTTCGGTATATATCAACGGCGTTCTTACAGAGTTCCCCGCAAGCCCCTATACAGAGAACTACAGAACAATGGTTCCCATGCGCAGGATTTTCGAGAGCTTAGGGGCGGAGGTTCAGTGGGACAACAACAACCAAAGCGTAACCTCCGAAACCGACGACACCGTTGTTATACTCGCCATAGGCATGAACACAATGTACGTAAACGGCAAGGCTGTTACTCTTGACGTTCGTCCCGCCCTGGTAAACGATACCACTTATGTGCCTCTGCGGGCTGTTTCGGAGGCATTCGGCTGCGCCGTGGACTGGGACGAGGCAAGCCGCAGCGTCTATATTACCACCGAGGAAAATAATATTAAGTCCTTTGAAGGGTACACGGATATTCCCGACTTCGGCGCGGCATTCGGCGTATCTCCCGCATGGGTCTCGGGGGACGGAACCATATATGTCTATAACGCCGCCGACCTGCCGGAAAACGCCCAAGCCGAGTACCAAAAAATTCTGACCTCAAAGGGGTTTCAGGCCTTTGAGGGGAACGGGTATATGATTTACACAAGAGACTTCCTGTCGGTTATGGCGGGGTACTCGGGAGATATGTTCAGAATTGTCATTTGCCCCTATTAAATATTAATATTTGGTTAATTATTTTTAATTGTGTTGACAAGGAAATCTTATATGATATAATTTAGGTTGGAATTTGTCGAAAAGTTTTTATTCAGAATAATTCTGTTTACAGTATCATAAAGATTTAACTAAAACTCTCGAAGGGAAATTAAGATGACAAGAAGATTTAAGATTATTTCGGTTGCGGTGGCGATTATTACTCTGTTTATCTCAACCTACGGCGGTGTTCTTGCCGCCAACAAGCTGGACGGTCTTTCAATAGGCGCCCTTAGGAACTATGCTTCTCTGGACGCTATTGACGGCAACGTGGGAATGGTAAACATTCTGCTTATCGGTGTTGACGAGGGCGGTTACCGAAGCGACACCATTATGCTGGCGTCTATAGACGGGTATTCAAACAGGGTTAGTATTCTGTCCATCCCCCGTGATACCATGGTTAAAATAAAGGGGACAACCCAAAAAATAAACGCCACGATGGCATTTGGGGATATGTCCACCCCCACGCCCGCTCCCACAACCGCACCCGGGGAGCCGACCCCAAAACCCAAGTCCGAAATGACCCAGGCGGAGCTTGACGCTCTGCCGTCAATCCTAAGCACCACAGACGGCAACGAGGACTTGCTGATAAACGAGGTTAAGGAGCTGACGGGAATGCCCGTCCACTATTTTATAACCATAGATTTTGACGGATTTATGGACGTTATCGAAGCGGTTGACGGCGTAGAGTTTAACGTCCCCTACGACATGGACTATGACGACCCGGTTCAGGGACTGCATATCCACCTGAAAGCGGGACAGCAGCACCTGACGGGACAGCTGGCTCACGACTTTGTCCGCTTCCGCCATAACAACGACGGCTCCGCCCCCGGCGAGTACGTAATGGGCGATGAGGGCAGAGTTTATTGGCAGCAGCAGTTTATAAAAGAGCTGGTAAGGCAAAAGGTCAGCCCGTACTACCTGTCAAAGATAGACGATGTATATGCGGTTTTCCAGAACAACGTGAGAACCAACCTGTCGCTGACCGAGATTATCAGAAACTTTAAGGCTATCTCCGGCATAAATCTGGACGACATAACCTCATATCAGCTGCCCGGTGAGTATGAATATGTTGACAATCTGTGGTACTATGTTTACGATCAGAAAAAGACTGCACAGCTCATAAACGATGTGTTTATACCCAAGAGCCGTGAGGAATGGGAGGCATATCTTGCGGAGCAGGAGGCAGAGGAAAGCGAAAGCTCCTCCTCGCCCTCCCCCTCAAGCAGCAGTGAACCTGAATAATCAACCGTGAGGATGGGTGTCTCCCATCCTCTTTTGGTACGGGAACAAAACCCATAATTTTTAAGTCTAATAATGTAGAAAGACCTTGCCTTTACAAAAACTTTACAGATTTTGATATATGTAAATCTTTAAATTGTAGGGGGCGGCTTCCCAGACGCCCCGCTCGTTATATTAACAGTAAATATCATATTATGCGGATTTGTGATTTTCTTTAATTCAAGGTACCTGTTAATTTATATAATCACATTGGTACATCTCGGGGCGTCTGGGAAGCCGCCCCCTACACCATAGACAGTTACGTATTTAAAAAGAGATTTACGTTATTATAAAACGCCGATATGTCCGCGGCGGAGGAGAGATTTTTATGAAACAAAAAATAATATGCCTGATTTTGGCTTTAAGTATGGCTCTGCCCCTAATCGCAGGAGCGGAACCCGTATACGAAACAGGGGTTTCTGTTTTCCTTAACGGGGAAGCCCTGGATTTCAGCGGAGTTCATGAGCCTGTTATAAAAAACGACATAACCCTGGTGCCCATGCGGGTGATTTTTGAAGCCATGGATGCGGAAGTTTTTTGGGACGAAGAAAACCAACAGATAAGGGCAGTACTCGGCGATAAGTCTATTGTGCTGACCGTGGGCGACAACAATATGGAGGTCTATAAAAACCGGGTCTATGACAAAACCGTTACCCTAAACGTGCCTCCCGAGCTTATGCCCTATGACAGCTATGCGGACACGACCATGGTGCCTTTGAGGGCGGTTTCCGAAGCCTTTGACTCCTCGGTTGAGTGGGAGGAAGCCACATATACGGTCAAGATTACCACTGCTGCGTCTCCCACGCCCGCAACTGATTTCGACCCAACGCTTATACAGACAGAAAATCGGGTTGCGGTGTACGGCTCCGCCCTTGCCTACACAACCGACAGCGTAAAGGTAAACCTGCGTGAAGCCGACGGCACAATCACAGAGATTTACGGAATAGAGGGGGCAATTGCGGTGGCTATGGGCAGAACCGCAGGCTATGCCCTGACGACAGAGGGCAAGGTGTATTCCTTCGGAACCTCAAACAGCTTTGGGCAGTTGGGCAGCCCCGACGCGAAAACGGATATGACGCCCACAGAAATAGATTTGCCCCAAAACATAGTAAAAATAGGGGCGGGAATGTACTTCGCCATGGCTCTTGCCGAGGACGGAACCCTGTACCTCTGGGGCAGGAACGACAAAGGTCAGCTGGGAAACGGAACCACAACAGACTCGGCTCTCCCCATAGCCCTTGAATACGACAAGTTCACAGACGCTGCAGCAGGCACAGCCCACATGGTGGCTCTTGACTCCAAGGGCTATGTGTACACCTGGGGCGAAAACAGCGAGGGGCAGCTGGGCAGAGGCTCTGAGAACAGAAAGTCCATAGACTCACCGGGAAAAGTGGCAAAACTTATGGGAATAACCTCCGTGTCTGCGGGTCCCGGATCCTCAGCCGCCGTTCGGCAGGACAATAGCATTTTCTATTGGGGAACCACATATTTGGGCGACCCGGGAGATGACGAGCAGCCCATAACTCCGAGCGGCTCCGAAGAACCTGTCTCTGTCGATGAAGCAGGGTATTTTAGATATGACAAGCCCCGCAGAATAAGCTACTGCTTCTACGACCTTAACGAGAAAAAGTATGACGGCGGCGTGCTCCTTAATGCGAGCTCAGTCTCCTGCGGAGAATATCAGGGGGCGGCTCTTTGCGGCGGGCGGCTGTATATGTGGGGCGACAGCCCAAATATAAGCCCCCGTTTAAGGTCTCAATTCCTAAGGTACTTAGCCATGGAATACACCGCCATAGACAACATAACAGCGGTTTTCAGCGGATATGACAGGACGGCATACGCCTTGGATATTGACGGAAACCTGTGGGAAATTAAGTACGGCAGCAAAAACATAATTCAAAATATTAAGTAAAGGAAAACATAAATGGTAAAGGCAATTTTGCGCGGCGCACTGGGCGGACTGCTGGCGGCGCTTTATACATATATAATAATAATTTCAACATATCTGTTTAACTCGGAGCTGTGGGCGCCCATAGCCCAGTTTATTCTCCCTGCGGGCTGCGCCGTAATAGGGGCGGTATTTTTGGAAAAGGAGAGATTTTCAAAAGCAGCTGTGTCGGCTTTGATATTTATCCTGATAGGTGTAGGGGTGATTTTGACCGCCAACCGCTTTGACGCGGCGGGCAGCATTTCAAGACTGCTGTACGGCGTTGCGGCGGAAAACGGCAGCGGCAGCAGTATTTTCGCAATCTTTGCCTTTAACGCCCTCGCCTCCCTGCTGGGAATTATGATAGCTCTGCTTATGGGACTGATAAATACGGTTAAAATTAAAAGGCTTATTGATAGCCTGGAGGTAAAAAAGTCTTAAATTCATAAAAACCTATCGGTTTTTATGAGCATCTTATTCCGCATGATTTATATACTTACATTGGTATGTCTGTCGCCCGCCCTATTGCGCTCGCCCGACCTCCCCGAGCGCACAGGGCGGGCAAACAAAAGGCAAAGCCTTTATCAAAATTATAAGGTGGCGGAATTGTATATACAGGGGTTTGGGGCAACGCCCCAATCGGTTTTCCCGAAGGGGAAAAACCGACACCGCCCGGGTCTGGCTGTGACCCAACTTCTTTGAAGTTGGACGGCTCACGATATTCCTTTCAAAATATCGTAACCAATGTCAATAAAAGCCCTAAGTTGTTGCCGACAGGGCGGAACCGGGCTCGGCTATAGGCTATATTATAAAATATAAATGAAATCATATGGATATAGTATAAAGTAAAGTTTTAGTGTTTACACAGTAGTAGGGGGCGGATTTATCATCTTTTTATGCTAACACATGTGGGTTTTAATCAATGTTGGTATGCTATGCCGCTAAAGCGGCGATGCCTGCGCGCCTCACGTGCGGTCTTACGACCGCCTACCGTGCTTGCAATCCGCCTTTTGCAAAGGCGGATAAGCGCCTGCTATACAGGCGTAGGATTTACCAAAAATCTACTTTATATGATTTGTTCTCCTGAACATTCTGTTTACATGCTTAACCCCGCCCTGTGGCGTTTGGGGAGGAGAGGGCAAACGCCACAGGGCGGGCGACAGGCTATATTATCAAATATATATAAAATTACATGGGTGCAGTAGAAATGTAAAGATTTAGTTATTACACGATACTACAAATTAAAAACATAATCTAAGGTATTGACTTTAAGCTTTAAGTGTGATATAATCCTAGAAAACAAAATAAATCTGCCACCGGGTAGAGAAAGCGAAAGCATTCATTTGCACATCGTTAGGTCTTAGAAGATGTGTATAATGGTGCTTATTTTATTTAAACGGAGGTATTTTATATGTTGGAAGCAAAGGTAAAGTCGTTAATCAATTATTTCACAAAAGCGGAAATTTTTCTGTGGTGCACGTCGGTTACTCTCATATTGGTCTCTTTTATTATTTTTGACAGAGAGAGTTTCTTAACCCTGTCCGCCTCATTAATAGGAGTTACATCTCTGATCTTTAACGCCAAGGGCAATCCCTTCGGACAGTTGCTTATGGTCGTGTTCAGCCTGCTGTACGGAATTATTTCTTTAACCTTTGCCTATTACGGGGAAATGATAACCTATTTGGGAATGACTGCGCCCATGGCTGTTTTCGCGCTTATTTCCTGGATAAGAAACCCGTATAACGGAAACAGGGCTGAGGTAAAGGTAAACCGCTTAAGCAAAAAAGAACTTATATTTATGGTTTTGCTCACCGCCGTAATCACCTGGATTTTTTACTATATATTGGCGGCTTTTAACACAGCAAATTTAATACCAAGCACAATATCCGTCACCACAAGCTTTCTTGCCGTATATTTGACCTTTAGGAGAAGTCCGTTTTATGCTTTGGGCTATGCTGCCAATGATATAGTTTTAATAATTTTATGGGTCATGGCAACCATTTCAAGCATAAGCTATCTATCGGTGGTTGTTTGCTTTATAATATTTTTAATAAACGATATTTACGGGTTTATCAGCTGGTCAAAAATGCAGAAGCGGCAGCAGGGCAATAGTTAGGCTTGGGGTTCACTCCCCAAACCCCTGTATGTGCAATTATGCTGTCTTATAATTTTGATAAAGGCTTTGCCTTTGAAACCATTGCCGAACCCATATTCCGCCATGCCAAGCCGCGGCGGCAATGTCGCCAAAGCCTTTATAAAAATTTTGTTGGGGTTTGGGGCAACGCCCCAATCGGTTTTCCCGAAGGGGAAAAACCGATACCGCCCGGGTCTGGCTGTGACCCAACTTCTTTGAAGTTGGACGGATTGAAGTATTCCAATTTGCACAAAGTGTGCAATGTCAATAATAAACCTAAGTTGGCGCCGACAGGGCGGAACTGGGCTAGGCGAACAGTTATACTATCAAGTATAAATAAAATTACATGGGTATAGTATAAAAGTAAAGTTTTAATATTTACGACGTACTACAACCTATTTATTTACGATTTTTAAATATTTTTCATAAATTCTGACGCACAAATTTCTACACTCTACACTCTACATTCTACATTATTAACGCATTCTGCGCTGTCTATAGCACAGCGGCTACACCTGTCCCGAGCCGCCGCATTCCGTGCATAGCATTTGTCCGCTCTGGCCGCAGGTGGCGCAGCCCTGCCAAACCTGCTGGCCGAGCATGGTTATATAATGCCCTCCTGCGCCGCCGCAAACGGTGCATTGTATCATGCCGCCGCCTCCGCACTTTGAGCAGGTTTGGGGCGTTGTATCTCCGCCGCTGCTGCCCCCCTGGCTTCCGGAAACGTTCGGGTACTTTGTGACAACCCCGTCATAACGGCTGACTATTCCGACAGGATTACTGCCGTCGTGGTCGGCAATCCAGTGGGATCGGGAATACTTGCCGTTTATATATTCATATTTATAATACAGTATCTTTGAAGAATTCATGTCCGAAAGGTACATTGTCTTGCTGTTCGTGCCCGCTATTATCTTTTCAGTCACGCCATCCTTTTTGCGCCAAATCGAATAATTGGCGTCAAGGTACTCCCAGCCGTCGTATATATATTCAGAGGGCAGAGGGTCTGCAACAGTATAGAAGCCGTCCTGCTCAGAAACTTCCCCGGTTTTTAAGTTTATGATAAAGGACTTCCCTTTCATATTGATGTTTATATAGCAATATGCATAATCCGTGCCCACATCGATGGGACTATTGACGTGAACTATTTCAACATTGTTAACAATATTTATATCTCTCACCTGACCCGTATACAAATCTATAACGGAAATATCAGCCGAATCCGTATCATCAACATTGTTTTGTATGCTTGTGAGCACGACTAATCTGCCCTCTGAAATACCCCATCCTTCCAGATATTTCTTTTCTCCCTCGGCGAAAATCGTCTGTACTTCTCCGCCTTGCAGGGATATGGATTGGAGCATTGTATAATCTTCGTCAGAAGCGTAAATCCTGCCCCCGTAAATCACAAAATCTTCCACAGCCACATCAAAAGCGCCAATCGCCTTGCTTTCAAGGGTGGAAAGGTTTAGGGCGCAAATCCCCCTAAAGGTCTGATTTATATAATAGATATCGTCGCCGTACATGCACATGTTTCCGATTGTTCCGCCGCCTGCCACTTCCGTGACGGTGGTTCCGTCATAGATATACATAACGTCGCCGATGGCGGCATACACATTGCCCGCCTGGTCTATAACGGCTCTTTTGGAATAATAAACCTTATTATCCCGCAGGACAATGTCCCCCTCATATGCCGCGCACAGGGGACGCATTGTATCGGCTCCGTCCCAGGCGAAAATCTTTACGCTTTGGGCGAGCTCAATATCAGACGTATCAAACTCGGCGGTATAATCATTAATCTTAGAGGCAGCCAACATAACGTCCTCGCCGTTATAAACAGCTCCGTACAGTTCTGCGTTCTCGGGCATGTTTTCACAGGACACGGTTAATTCCGCCTTATCCGAGCCCGTATTAAAAACCGCACCGTTTATACTCGTCCCCTCTGCAAATACACAGGGATATACAAAGGCAGTTACTAACATAGCCGCAAGCATACTTAACAACACTTTTTTCATATGATTTTCCTCCCGTAACCTAAATCCTGTAATTAAGTCCCTTCCATGCAGTCATATCTAAATCTATATTTAGATTGTAACATGATTTTATTATTTTGTAAACATTAAATATTTCGTAGGGGGCGGCTTCCCAGACGCCCCGCTTGTCATATTACACAGTAAATATCATATTATGCGGATTTGAGATTTTCTTTAATTCAAAGCACCCGTTATTTTGTATACTCACATTCGCACGCCTGTCGCCCGCCCCGTTGCGCTTGCCCGACCTCCCCAAGCGCCGAGGCGGGCTTTAAGTATGTAAACGGAACAATCATAATTGAATATCTAACCCCAGTGTTGTTCCTATTCGCTATTTGCTAATCGCTAATCACTACGAAAAAAAGGGCTGCCTCAGCAGCCCTTAAAACCAAATTAATTATACAAGCTCTAAAACTGAAATCTCTGCTGCGTCGCCGCGTCTCGGTCCAACCTTTATAATTCTGGTATAGCCGCCGTTTCTGTCAGCATACTTAGGAGCGATTTCATCAAACAACTTTGAAACAACCTCTCTCTTTGTGATATAAGAAAGCGCCTGTCTCTTTGTGTGAAGTGTGTTTGTCTTGCCGAGAGTAATCATCTTCTCAGCCATTCTCTTTACCTCTTTCGCTCTTGTGGTCGTGGTCTCGATTTTGCCGTTCTCCAGAAGCGAAGTTGTGAGGTTTCTGAGCATAGCACGTCTTTGGTCGGTTGGTCTACCCAGCTTTCTCTGGTGTGCCATTTAAATCACCTCTTCCTATATTCCTTAATCTATTAATCGTCGCTTGCAAGGCCCAGGTCCATACCCTCCAGCTTTGCAATAACTTCCTCAAGCGATTTACGACCCAGGTTTCTAACCTTCATCATATCGCTTTCGCTGCGTGTGGTCAAATCCTGAACAGTATTGATACCGGCACGCTTCAGACAGTTGTAAGAACGAACGGACAGGTCAAGCTCCTCAATCGTTGTTTCAAGAACCTTTTCCTTCTGTCCCTCTTCCTTTTCTATCATAATTTCAACATTCTTAGCGTCATCAGACAGGTCAACAAACAACGTCAGGTGCTCGCTGATAATCTTTGCCGCCAAGGACACAGCTTCCGCCGGCGTAATAGTGCCGTCCGTCCACAGCTCCAGCGTAAGTCTGTCATAATCGGTAACGTTTCCCACGCGGACGCTGTCCGTATAGTAATTTACCTTTTCAACCGGTGTAAATATAGAGTCTGTTGCTATAACACCAATCTGACCTTGGATAAGCTCCTTGTTCTGATCAGAGGAGATATAACCGCGTCCGCTGTCGATTGTGATTTCCATAAACAGCTTTGCGTCATCGTCCAGCGTGGCAATGTGCAGGTCGCCGTTTAAGATTTCAACATCTGCGTCATGCTTAATGTCACGGGCGCAAACCTCTCCTGCGCCCTCCTGATTGATGTAAACGGTTTTGGGACCCTCGGAGTGGAGCTTGATTACCAAATTCTTTATGTTCAGTATAATCTCGGTAACATCCTCCTTAACGCCGGGGATTGTGGAGAACTCATGGAGCACACCGTCAATCTTCACCGATGTTGAAGCGGCGCCGGGAAGAGATGAAAGCAGCATTCTTCTCAGCGAGTTACCAAGGGTTGTACCATAGCCTCTTTCCAGAGGCTCAACAACGAACTTTGCGTATCTCTCGTCATCTGATGACTCAACACATTCTATTCTCGGCTTTTCAATTTCAATCATTGTTAAACCTCCTATAAAATTAGGATATAGCTAAACGCTATTATTTGCTGTAATACTCGACTATCAAATGCTCCTCAACAGGGAAGTCGATATCCTCTCTGTCAGCAAGCGCAATGATTTTGCCTTCCAATGTGTCTCTGTTCATGTCAATCCACTTCGGAACCAATCTGTTGGAATTTCTCTCAACGATGTCCTTCATTCTGTCAGCGTTTCTGCTGCTCTCCTTCAAGCTGATAACCTCGCCGGGCTTTACCAGATAAGAGGGGATATTAACTCTCTTACCGTTAACGGTAACGTGACCGTGGTTGACAATCTGTCTTGCCTCACGTCTTGTGTTTGCAAGACCCATACGATAAATAACGTTGTCCAGTCTTGACTCCAGGATACTGAGCAAGCACTCACCGGTAACGCCGTTCATCTTTGTGGCCATTACGTAATACTTAGCGAACTGTTTTTCAAGAACGCCGTATATAAATCTGACTTTCTGCTTTTCGTTAAGCTGCATACCATATTCGCTCTGCTTTCTGCGTCTCTGGCCAACGACTCTGTTAGAACTCTTGTCGTAACCCATAACAGACGGCTCAATACCGAGTGTGCGGCATCTTTTAAGCACAGGCTGCATATTTTTAGCCATTCTTTTATCCTCCTTACAATTCTATCTAAAGTCCTGATTACACACGTCTTCTCTTAGGCGGTCTGCAACCGTTGTGAGGAATAGGTGTAACATCCTTAATCATATTTACTTCGAGGCCGGCTACCTGCAAAGCTCTGATTGCCGCCTCACGGCCCGAACCGGGGCCCTTTACGTATACTTCAACTGTTTTAAGACCATGCTCCATTGCAGCTCTTGCAGCGGTCTCCGCAGCCATCTGAGCTGCAAAGGGAGTGCTCTTTTTAGAGCCTCTGAATCCCAGTCCGCCTGCGCTTGCCCAAGAAATTGCGTTTCCGGCAACGTCTGTAATAGTAACAATGGTATTATTAAACGTAGATTTAATATGTGCAGCGCCGCGCTCAATGTGCTTCTTTTCCTTGCGGCGTCTTGATCTCTTAACTGCCTTTGCCATTTGTTATTTCACCTCCAATAAGAATTAGGAAATCTTACAATATAAAATATTGAAGAAAATTCAAAGTTACCGAACCATCAAAGAATACTACTTCTTCTTGTTTGCGATGGTTCTCTTAGGACCCTTACGGGTTCTGGCATTTGTCTTGCTGCGCTGACCGCGAACGGGCAAGCCCTTTCTGTGACGCATGCCTCTGTAGCAGTTGATTTCCATCAGACGCTTAATATCAAGAGCGATATCACGTCTCAGGTCACCTTCAACGTTGTAGTTGTCAATCTCGTTTCTGAGAAGCTGAATTTCATCCTCAGTAAGGTCGCGAACTCTTGTGTCCGGATTAACTCCTGTTGCTGCCAAAATCTTCTTTGATGTAGATAAACCGATTCCGAAAATATACGTGAGACCGATCTCAACTCTCTTTTCGTTAGGTAAGTCTACGCCTGCGATACGTGCCATAAATAATTCACCTCCATAAAATTTTCAAATGAAAAGACGGAGCAGAATTTCACCCATACAATATGGCGTCGGCAAAACTAAATTTGTGGCTCTTTTGCCTAACCCTGCTCACACCGATTAACTGCTTAACCCTGCTTCTGCTTATGGCGGGGGTTTTCGCAAATAACCATAACCTTGCCTTTTCTCTTAATTATTTTGCACTTTTCACAAATAGGTTTAACTGAAGGTCTGACTTTCATTTCCTTCACCTCCTAAATTTGTATTATGCCCAAAAGCACGGATCTCCATACTTTCGAACCGTATTATTTTACCACAATTTGCGGTATAAGTCAAGAAATTAAAAAAATTATCCCTTGTATAACTTTAACAAAGTTTAAACATGCTTACTCAAATTTTAAGTCAAGATTTCCATCTCCGACCTTTTTAGAGCGTTCAATGATTTTTTGCTCCACTCTTTCCCTTTCCTCTCCCTCAAGAGGCGTGGGCTGATAGTTATTGGAGCTCTTGCTTGAGGTAATTGAGCAAGGGATTATGCTGTAGTTATCATCCCTTGCCGCCATGCCCTCCTTAAATGAAAAGGTCTGGCGGAAAATCATTGTGTCTGTGTCGCTTGGATTGGGGTTTCCGCCGAAGCAGAAGTTTCCCAGACTGTAGCATATGTACTTGCCCTTATACTTCTCAACACCCTGCAGGACATGGGGATGATGGCCTATAACCAAATCGGCTCCCAGGTCTATAGCCCTGTGGGCAAGAGCCACCTGCTCCTCCTCGGGGCTGTCCGCTTTTTCAACGCCCCAGTGTATCTGAACTATTACCAGGTCGTCCTCCGTCATACGAGCCATGGCGGCGTCAATAATCTTATCCGCAGACTCGTCCAGCTGATACAGACCCACTATACCCACCTTGATACCGCGAACGTTCATGTGCACGGTTTCCATATCCATGGCGTACTCAATTCCGTTCTCCTTGAGAATATCCTTAGTGTCCGACAGGCTCGCCGAGCCGTAGTCCGCACTGTGGTTATTGGCAAGGGTTACGGCCTCAACGCTTCCGTCCTTGAGAATATTTACATAGTCCGGATCCCCTCTGAAGGCATAGGTCTTGTCCTGCCTCTGCCCGTTTTTGGACAGGGTTCCCTCTAAATTGACAATGGTTATATCGTCATTCTCAAAAATATCCCTTACGTTCTCAAAGAAGTAGGAATAGCTGCCGTTGTTCTGCTTTAGGACGTTTTCAAAGGTGTTTCCCGAAAAGCTCTCATCGGACGCCAAGGTGCAGTCCCCCGCACAGCTTATGGTTACGGTCTCTGCGGCCCTTTGAGCCGACTGAGCCGCTTCATCCTTATTATCGCTGCCGCAGGAACATAAAAGGCATGCTGCGGCTGTTACCGCCGCAAGCAAACTCAAACTCCTCTTAAAACAAACATTTTTCATAAGAACAAGCCCTCCCCAAAACTTGGATCTTATTTTGCTCTCCATGTAATTCTGCCCTTTGTCAGGTCGTAGGGTGAAATTTCAACCGTTACCTTATCGCCGGGCAGTATCTTAATAAAGTGCATTCTGAGCTTTCCCGAAATATGCGCCAAAATCTGGTGTCCGTTTTCAAGCTCCACTTTAAACATTGCGTTGGGCAGCGCTTCCAGAACCTTGCCCTCAACCTCCAGCATATCTTCCTTAGACATACGCTATACCTCCTTTAAAATTTTTCTTATTTCAGCATCCGCCGTGCCGCCGGGGCTATCCAAAAACTCAATGCTTTGGGCTCTGCCCAGCTTTGCCAGATGCATATTTTTCTTCAGCTTCGGCTTTGACATTTTTCTTAACCTGCCGTCGGCAATACGTACGTATTCACCCATGGCTTCAACCACTAAGAAATACTTTCCGCCGTCCCGTCCCGCCGTCGCCATAACAATGTCCCCTACCGATAATTCGGGTCTGTCTTTATATTTTGTTTTCATAGGCTTATTTTATCCAATCCGGTGTAGTTATTTTACTATGCAGAATACAGAGCAATTATTCCACCTCGTCGCAGCCTGGGGGGAATGTTAGCAGAACCGGATCACCTGTGGTTATCAGAACGGTGTTCTCATAGTGAGCGGACTTTGCCCCGTCCTTGGTTATAACAGCCCATTCGTCCTCACCCACGTACACGTCCTTGGCTCCGCCGCAGACCATGGGCTCTATGGCAATAACCATGCCCGGCTTCAGCCTTATGCCCCTGCTTCTTGTAACGTAGTTGGGAACCTCCGGATCCTCATGAAGGTCGGCGCCCACGCCGTGACCGCAGTAGCCCCGAAGCACCGAAAAACCGTTTCCCTCAACATATTCCTGAACTGCTCTTGAAATGTCCGAGATACGGTATCCGTCTCGGGCGTACTTTAAAGCCTCAAAAAAGCTCTGCCGGGTTACCGCAATAAGCCTTTCTGCCTCCGGATCCACCTTACCCACCTTAAAAGTACGGCAGGCGTCGCCGTGGTAGCCGTGATAGCATGCGCCGCAGTCGATGCTGACAACATCCCCTTCCTTGAGGGGAACATCGTTTGGAAAGCCGTGAATAACCGTGTCGTTCACGCTGGCGCAAACCGTTCCCGGAAATCCGCCGTAGCCCTTAAAGGAGCCCGTGCAGCCCTGAGAACGTATATAGTCCTCGGCAATCTTATCCAGCTCTGCCGTGGTCACCCCGGGGCGGACGGCCTGCGAAACCTTTTTAAGGGTTTCGTAGGTAATCCTGCCGGCAACCTTCATCTTTTCGATTTCTGATTTTGACTTAATAATAACCAATTATTATGCCTCCAGTGCCTTAAGAACCTCTTTGGTTGTATCTGCTATTTCTTCCTGACCCACAGCCACTCTCAAAATGCCTTTGTCGCTGTAGTGAGCGATAAGGGGTTCGGTTTGGTCGTGGTATGTTTCAAGCCTTGCTCTGACTGTTTCGGGCTTATCGTCCTCTCTCACGCCCAGAGCTCCGCCGCACTTATCGCATACACCCTCCTTTGCGGGAGGTCTGAAGTCTCTGTGATAGGTTGTGCCGCAGCCCTGGCATTCCAAGCGTCCGGAAAGCCTGCTTACTATAGTCTCGTCGGGAACCTCAATGGACAAAACTCTGTCAATCTTAACGGTTGAGGCGTCGAGAGCCTCTGCCTGGGCGATTGTTCTTGGAAAACCGTCCAGAATAAAACCGTTTTTGCAGTCGTCTTGGCTTATTCTGTCCTGCACAACATCAATCATTACGTTGTCGGGAATGAGCTTTCCGTCGTTTATGTATTCAGCGGCAATCTTTCCCAGCTCGGTCTCCTCTTTTATATTCTTTCTTAAAATTGCTCCGGTAGAAATAGTGGGTATATTAAAATGCTCACTGAGTTTTTCTGCCTGTGTGCCTTTACCTGCACCCGGTGCTGCCAATAATATTAAATTCATAAATAATACCTCCTATTTTTCATGAACAACTTCCAATTGCGATAAATTCTGCCAAAAAACGGAATAGAGCAGGATAAGACTCACCATCCTTGTGAGGCCGCACCTACTCATACCGTAACAATAATTATATTGTAAGTTTAGATTATTCTAAGAAACCCTTGTAATG
Source organism: uncultured Eubacteriales bacterium (assembly GCA_958352815.1). Taxonomy (GTDB): domain Bacteria; phylum Bacillota; class Clostridia; order Monoglobales; family Monoglobaceae; genus Monoglobus. Next base: position 42,155 of record CATWQA010000009.1, on the reverse strand, counting down.
TCTCATCAGCATCTGTGACTCCATGTCCTTAACGGTTTCAAGAGCAACTCCAACTACGATAAGCAGCGATGTACCACCTATTGCAAAATTGTTTATGCCAAGTCCCAGGTTGATAATAATAGGCAAGATAGCTATCAAGCCTAAGAATATAGCGCCAACCAGAGTAATTCTTGAAAGAACCTTCGAAATATACTCCGATGTGGGACGTCCGGGTCTGATACCGGGAATAAATCCGCCGTTCTTCTTCATGTTATTCGACATCTCAATGGGATTGAACTGAATTGCCGAATAAAAATATGTGAAGAAGATAATAAGCAGGAAGTACAGAACTGCATAAATCACAGAGTTTGTGGAGAATATCTTAAGAAATCCTCCCCAGAAACCGCCCGACTCAGCTGTCACTCCGAAAAATCCCGCAATTGTGCCGGGGAACGACATAATTGACATAGCAAAGATAATCGGGATAACTCCGGCAGAAGCAACCTTGATGGGAATATGGGTGCTCTGACCGCCGTACATCTTTCTGCCCACAACGCGCTTTGCGTACTGCACCGGAATGCGTCTTTCAGCCTCGTTCATCATAACAACCAGGCCGACAACCGCCACGATAAGAACAAGCAGAACGATAACGCCGATAAAGCTCAGGCTGCCGCCCTTTGCGTAAGCATACAGAGCAGTTGCCATCGATGGGAGACGCGATACGATACCCGCAAAAATGATAAGAGAAATACCATTGCCGACTCCCTTCTCGGTAATCTGCTCACCCAGCCACATGAGGAACGCCGTTCCTGCCGTGAATGTGAAGATTACAACGATTGCAGTAAGAAAACCGGGATTTGTTACAGCGTTATAGCTCTTGAGCATAAAGTACAGACCGATAGCCTGGATAAGCGCAAGAACAACCGTGCCGTATCTTGTAATCTGGGCAATCTTCTTTCTTCCGTCCTCTCCCTGCTTTGAAAGTCTCTCAAGAGCAGGGATTGCAACGGTCAAAAGCTGCATGATAATCGATGAGTTAATGTACGGTGTGATACTCATTGCGAAAATTGTCGCGTTCTGGAAAGCACCACCGGAGATAATATCGATAAATCCGAAAATTGAATTCTCAGATGTAAATATCTCTCTCATTGCCGCCGGATCCAGCAGGGGAACCGGAATACATGAACCCAAACGGAAAATTATTATCATTATGATTGTGTAAATAATCTTTTTCCTAAGGTCAACAATCTTCCATGCGTTGCGAATGGTCTCTATCATGGTTAGATCACCTCAGCCTTTCCGCCTGCCGCGTTAATCTTTTCTTCTGCGCTCTTGCTAAATCTCTTAGCCTTAATCGTGAGCTTCTTCTCAAGGTCTCCACGACCCAAAATTACAATACCGTCGTTAATCTTCTTGATAACTCCGCTCTCCTTCAAGAGCTCAGCCGTAACCTCTGTTCCGTTATCAAACTTGTTAAGATCCTCAACGTTAATCGAAGTGTACTTCTTTGCAAAAATATTTGTAAAACCACGCTTGGGCAGTCTTCTGTAAATAGGCATCTGTCCGCCCTCGAAGCCGGGACGAACGCCGCCGCCGCTACGAGCTTTCTGGCCCTTCTGACCTCTGCCTGATGTCTTACCGTTGCCGCTTCCGTGACCTCTGCCGACTCTGAAAGCCTTCTTCTTCGCGCCTTCGCTCGGAGATAATTCATGAAGTTTCATTGAGTCCACCTCCTCCTTTTTTATCAAAAATAAGTTTATTATTCAGCTACAGTAACAAGATGCTTTACCTTGAAAATCATTCCTCTGATCTGAGGATTATCAGGCTGTTCAACTGTCTGATGCAGCTTTCTGAGACCAAGCGCCTTAACTGTGGCAACCTGGTCGGGTTTAGCACCGATGGTGCTCTTGGTTAAAGTTACTTTAATTGTATTAGCCAAGGATATTTCCTCCTGTCTTTTAAGCTTTAATTAGCCCCAGATTTCCTCAGGCTTCTTGCCTCTCAGTCTTGCAACCTCTTCGAGACTCTTCAGTGAAGCCAGACCTTCGATTGTTGCGGCAACAACATTCTTGGGGTTGTTACTGCGCAAGCACTTTGTTCTGATATCTTTAATACCCGCAAGCTCAAGGACTGCACGGGCAGGACCGCCGGCAATAACTCCGGTACCCTGTGAAGCCGGCTTGAGAAGAACTCTTCCTGCTCCGAACTCACCGATAATCTCATGGGGTATTGTAGTTTCTACCAAGGGAACGGTAACCATATTCTTCTTCGCGTCGTCAATTCCCTTACGGATAGCGTCGGGAATTTCAGCAGCCTTACCCATTCCGCAGCCAACATGACCGTTACGGTCGCCGACTACTACCAAAGCGCTAAATCTGAAGTTTCTACCACCCTTTACAACCTTAGCAACACGGTTTAAGAAAACAACTTTTTCTTCCAACTCAAGCACGTCAGCGTCAATACGCTCCTGCTTCTTGGTTCTTTCGCCCTTTTCTGCCATTTATCGTTTCACCTCTTTCTTGTCTCTGTTAAAACTTCAGGCCGCCTTCACGAGCGCCTGCGGCGAGTTCTGCAACTCTGCCGTGATATACATATCCGCCTCTGTCAAATACAACCTCTGTAATACCTGCGGCGATTGCCTTTTTGGCAACAGCCTCGCCTACAGCCTTTGCGGCTTCCTTGTTTCCGCCGTAGTTCTCTTTAAGGTCTGCGTCCAGTGAAGATGCAGCCGCCAGAGTTGTTCCGGTTGTATCGTCTATAACCTGAGCGTAGATATTCTTAAGACTTCTGAACACGCACAGTCTGGGACGCTCAGGAGTACCTGAAATCTTTTTGCGAACCCTTGCATGTCTTGCAAGTCTTGCCACATTACTGCTTTCCTTCTTAATCATTAAAATTGCACCTCCAAGCGTCTAATTACTTCTTAGAACCGGTCTTACCTTCCTTACGTATGATGCGCTCATCAACGTACTTAATTCCCTTGCCCTTATACGGCTCGGGAGGTCTCTTCTCTCTGACCTCGGCCGCAAACTGACCGACCTTCTGCTTATCGGGGCCCGAAATAACGATCTGGTTGGGCTGGGGTACGTCGATTGTGATGCCGTCAATTTCTTCCATCTCAACCTGGTGTGAATAGCCCAGGTTCATAACAAGCTTTTTACCCTGCTTTGCCGCTCTGTAACCAACACCGTTGATTTCCAGTTCTTTCTTAAATCCCTCACTTGTGCCGACAATCATGTTGTTCAGAAGAGAACGTGTCAGTCCGTGAAGCGACTTATGCTTTTTGTTTTCCGACGGACGCTTTACGTCAATCGTGTCACCGTTTTGCTCAATAATAATGTCCTGGGGAAGAGACTGTACCAGTTCTCCCTTGGGACCCTTAACGGTAACTTCATTGTTTGCGCCGATTGTTACAGTAACACCTGCGGGAACCGTAATCGGCATATTTCCAATACGTGACAATGAATTCTCCTCCTTTCTACCAAATGAATGCCAGTACTTCGCCGCCAACGTTCTGCTGACGTGCTTCCTTGTCTGTCATAACGCCCTTGGATGTTGAAATAATGGCGATACCCAAGCCCTTTAAAACTCTGGGCAGCTCATCCTTTGACGCATAGGATCTCAGACCGGGCTTTGAAACCCTCTTTAATCCTGTTAAAACCTTCTGTTTGTTCTCCGCATACTTGAGAGTGATACGGATGATACCCTGAATGCCGTCGTCAATAACCTCGGCACTCTTAACATATCCCTCACGAACCAATATATCCGCGATTGACTTCTTCATCTTGGAAGCGGGAATATCAACTGATTCATGTCTTGCATTGTTAGCATTTCTGATTCTGGTGAGCATATCTGCTATAGGATCTGTAATATGCATTTAGACTTACCTCCTTTTTATCGGATTTTGAGATTGGTTTGGTTTTCCGTCTCTATATCAAAGACCACCTTATCTCACATCATGATTGTATTCTCTGTTAGTTTTACCGGCTTACCATGAAGCTTTCTTTACGCCCGGAATCTGGCCCTTATAAGCAAGCTCACGGAAGCAAATTCTGCAAATACCGAATTTGCGCAGATATGCATGGGGTCTGCCGCAAATCTTACATCTGTTGTATTCGCGAGTAGAATACTTCTGCTTTTTCTGTTGCTTAATAACCATTGACTTTCTAGCCATAAGCTTTTATCCTCCTTATCCGCTTGTTCGGTATTATTTTGTGAACGGTGCTCCCATAAGGGTGAGAAGCTCTTTTGCTTCCTCATCGGTCGCCGCTGTTGTAACAAACGTTATATCCATTCCTCTGAGCTTATCAATCTTATCATACTCAATCTCAGGGAAGATAAGCTGCTCTTTGATACCAAAGTTGTAATTGCCTCTGCCGTCAAACGAGTTGGGGTTAATACCTCTGAAGTCACGTACGCGGGGGAGAGCTGCGTTAAACAGTCTGTCAACAAACTCGTACATACGTGATCTTCTCAGCGTAACCTTACAGCCCAGGTTCATGCCCTCTCTAACCTTAAAGGTAGCAACGGACTTTCTTGCCTTTGTGATAATAGGCTTCTGACCTGTGATGATTGCAAGGTCGGCAGCTGCGCTTTCGCAAGCCTTTGAGTTCTCTCTTGCGTCGCTGACGCCCATGTTGATAACAACCTTAACCAGCTTGGGGATTTCCATCACGCTCTTGTAGTTAAACTTTGCCATCATAGCGTCTTTAATCTCTTTATTATATCTCTCTTCGAGTTTCATCTATACTCTTACCTCCTTCCTTAATATAAGGTTAAAATGTTTCTCCGCACTTCTTGCAGTAACGAACGTGTGTGCCGTCTTCAAGAATTTTACGTCCTATTCTTGTGGGAGCTCCGCACTTGTCGCAAACATGCATAACCTTGCAGGCATAAATCGGAGTTTCCTGCTTGATAATACCGCCGGTCTCGCCCATTCTGCGGGGCTTCTTGTGCTTTGTAGCCATTGAAACGCCTTCGACAACGACGGTGCCCTTATCTTTGTTTACAGATAAAACCTTGCCCTTTTTGCCCTTGTCTTTACCGCTTCTGACGATTACTTCGTCGCCGGTCTTGACATGCATCTTAATAGACATCGTATTCCTCCTATTTTGATTTTCTCATTCTCTGCGCCGGAGCCGCCGCCCCGGTTTTATATAAATTTAAGCCCTAAATCCCTTTTAATTTAAGCCGCAGCTTAGAGCACCTCAGGTGCCAATGACAAAATCTTCATATATTCTTTCTCTCTCAGCTCTCTTGCAACAGGGCCGAATATACGAGTACCTCTCGGGGTCTTGTCATCTCTGATTAAAACAGCTGCGTTTTCATCAAATCTGATTTTTGAACCGTCATTTCTCTTAATACCGTTCTTTGTGCGGACGATTACGGCCTTAACAACGTCACCCTTCTTAACACCGCCGCCGGGCGTTGCTTTTTTAACAGAACCGATGATAACGTCGCCGATATTTCCGTAACGTCTGAAAGAACCGCCCATAACACGGATACAAAGGATTTCCTTAGCTCCGCTGTTATCAGCAACCTTTAATATAGTTTGCTGTTGTACCATAACGGAATTCCTCCTATTCTATTACCAAATCTTATTTAGCCTTCTCAACTATTTCAACAAGTCTCCATCTCTTATCCTTTGAAAGAGGTCTTGTCTCCATAACCTTAACCTTGTCGCCGATGCCGCATGTGTTGTTCTCATCATGAGCCTTGAGCTTATAGGTTCTCTTCATTACCTTGCCGTAAAGCGGGTGCTTCTCGTTTTCCTTGATTGCAACTACAATCGTCTTATCCATCTTATCGCTTACAACTTCGCCGATACGAGTCTTACGGTAATTACGCTCTTCCATCTATCTGCACCTCCTACGCATTAATGTTTGAATTCAAGCCGAGTTCTTTTTCTTTTAAAACAGTCTTGCACCTTGCGATTTCTCTCTTTACGCTAACCATTCTCTTAGGATTGTCGAGCTGGCTGGTAGCGTTTTGAAAACGAAGGTTAAAAAGCTCTTCTTTTAAGTCTTGAACCTTATCTTCAAGCTCTTGCGTTGAAAGGTCTCTTATCTCATTTATTTTCATTAACTATCACCTTCCGTTTCTTGGTCAGCTTTTCTGACAAACTTACACTTCATGGGAAGCTTGTGCATAGCAAGACGGAGCGCCTCGCGTGCAACCTCCTCCGATACACCGCCGATTTCGAACATAACTCTGCCCGGCTTAACTACTGCTACCCAGTACTCCGGTGCGCCCTTACCTTTACCCATACGAGTTTCGGCGGGCTTCTTTGTTACGCTCTTGTCCGGGAAAATCTTTATCCAAACCTTACCGCCTCTCTTTGTGTAACGCGTCATAGCGACACGGGCAGCCTCAATCTGGTTGCTTGTTACCCAAGCGGGGCTGAGGGCCTGGAGTCCGAACTCTCCGTATACGACCTTATTTCCGCGGTGAGCTGTACCCTTCATACGTCCGCGGTGAACTCTTCTGTACTTAACTCTCTTTGGGGATAACATTATCTTTTGCCTCCTCTCTGACCTGCACCTCTCTGCTGTCTCTTAGGAGCATCCGATCTTCTCGGTCTGTTAGATCTTTCCTGAGTGCGAGCGCCCTTGTCAGCCAGAACCTCGCCCTTGTATATCCAAACCTTAACGCCGATCTTGCCGTATGTTGTGTTAGCCTCGGCAAAACCGTAGTCAATGTCCGCTCTTAATGTCTGGAGAGGAATTGTACCCTCGTGGTAGTGCTCTGTACGAGCGATTTCGGCGCCGCCCACACGGCCGGCAACCTGTGTCTTAATACCCTTTGCGCCGAGCTTCATAGCTCTGCCCATGCACTGCTTCATTGCCTTTCTGAAAGAGATACGTCTCTCAAGCTGTGAAGCGATGTTCTCAGCAACAAGCTGAGCGTCCAAATCAGGGCTCTTAACCTCGATAACGTTTAAGATGATTGTCTTGCCCGTCATCTTTTCCAGTTCTTTCTTCAGCTTTTCAATCTCGCTGCCGCCCTTACCGATAACAATACCGGGCTTGCCTGCATGAATTGAAATACGAACCTTGTTTGCAAACTTCTCAATTTCTATCTTTGAAACTCCGGCCTGGAATAACTTCTTTTTCAAGAAGACTCTGAGGTTATAGTCCTCAACGAGGCTGTCGCCGAAGTCCTTTTTTCCCGCAAACCAACGTGAATCCCAGTCCTTAATGATACCAACTCTGAGACCATGCGGATTAACTTTCTGACCCATGCTTTTGTCCTCCTATCTTATTCCTTCTCCCGAAGTTTTATTGTTATATGACTTGTTTTCTTATTAATTCTGAATGCACGGCCCTGCGCTCTTGCTTGAATTCTCTTGAGCGTCGGTCCCTGATCGGCATAAACTTCCGAAACGTACAGCTTCTCAACATCCATCTGATGGTTGTTCTCAGCATTGGCAATCGCGGAGTTTAAAAGCTTCTCAACAACAGGGCTTGCAGCCTTCGGGGTATTCTTTAAAATACCGATTGCTTCGCCGACTGACTTGTTTCTGATCAAATCAATAACTATGCGAACCTTGCGAGGTGCAATACGTACATGAGTAACCTTTGCTACTGCTTCCATTCTGTATGGCTCCTTTCAATACTATTCACCGGATAAATCCGGACTTAATTTCGATTTACGGCTATTGCTTAGCCTGTTGTCTTTGCTCCGGCATGACCTCTGTAGGTTCTTGTGGGAGCAAACTCGCCCAGCTTATGACCAACCATGTCCTCGCTTACGTATACGGGAACATGCTTTCTTCCATCATACACTGCTATGGTGTGTCCAACCATTTCAGGGAATATTGTGGAAGCTCTTGACCAAGTCTTGAGTACGTTCTTTTCGTTCTTCTCGTTCATTGCAACAATTCTTGCAAGGAGCTTCTGATCAACGAAAGGTCCCTTTTTAACACTTCTGCCCATTTTATATTCCCTCCTTATTTAGCGTTACGTCTCTTAACAATAAACTTGTTAGAGGCCTTCTTCTTGTTTCTTGTCTTATAACCCAGAGTAGGCTTACCCCAGGGAGTTACAGGGCTCGGCATACCGATAGGCGACTTACCTTCACCACCGCCGTGGGGATGGTCGTTAGGATTCATAACTACGCCTCGAACGGTAGGTCTCCAACCCATGTGACGCTTTCTGCCTGCCTTACCCAGGTTGATGTTCTCGTAATCAGCGTTACCAACCTGACCGATTGTTGCACGGCAGTTAAGTCTAACCATTCTAACCTCGCCGCTTGGCAGTCTAACCTGCGCATAACCGTTTTCCTTTGCCATGAGCTGCGCTGTGTTACCTGCGCTTCTTACCATCTGGCCGCCCTTTCCGGGGTTAAGCTCGATGTTGTAAATCATTGTACCGACGGGAATGTCCTTAAGCTCCATTGCGTTACCGGGCTTAATGTCAGCGCCCTCGCCTGATACAACCACGTCGCCCTTCTTAAGACCGACGGGAGCGATGATGTAAGTCTTAACGCCGTCCTCATACTGAAGCAGAGCAATGTTTGCCGATCTGTTAGGATCGTACTCGATTGACTGAACAGTTGCCGGCATTCCGTCCTTGTTTCTCTTAAAGTCTATAACTCTGTACTTTCTCTTTGTACCGCCGCCGCGATGTCTGACAGTAATTCTACCGTAAGAATTACGTCCTGCCTTGCTGTGGAGGGGACGGAGCAGTGACTTCTCGGGAGCCACCTTGTCAATCTCCTCAAAAGTGGAACATGTCATCTGGCGCAGCGAAGGTGTAGTAGGATTATATTTTTTTATACCCATTTTCTATATCTCCTTATCTGCAAAATTTAAAGGTTCGGGCTTACGCCTCAAACAGCTCGATTGTTTTGCTGGAATCGGTAAGCTTAACAACAGCCTTCTTCCAGTCTGCTCTCTTACCGACAAAAACGCCCTGTCTCTTGGGCTTGCCGCTGTAGTTAATTGTTGTAACCTTGGCAACCTCAACCTTGAAGATTTCCTCAACGGCCTTCTTTATTTCAATTTTGTTTGCATTCTTAGCAACCTGAAATGTGTACTTCTTGTCCGCAACCTGATCCATACTCTTTTCGGTTATGATAGGCTTTATAATAATATCGTGTGCTACCATTATGCGTACACCTCCTCAAGCTTTGTAACCGCATCCTTTAAGATGATGCACTTTGTGTGATTAAGCACCTCATAGGTGTTAATAGCTCCCACAAATGTCGTATCAACGCCCCTGATGTTTCTTGCGGAATTAACAACCTTCTTGTCGTTCTCCGGAAGAACTATGAGAGCCTTCTCCGTAACATTCAGCTTTGCAAGCAAATCAACGATCTGCTTTGTCTTGAACTCCTTGCACTCAAGAGCGTCAAGAACGATAAGCTCGCTTTCCTCAACCTTTGAAGATAAAGCAGATTTAAGAGCAAGCTGTCTTACCTTCTTATTAACTCTGTAGCTGTAATCTCTGGGCTTGGGGCCGATGGCAACTCCGCCGCCAACCCACTGGGGAGCACGGATACTACCCTGTCTTGCTCTGCCCGTACCCTTCTGTCTCCAGGGCTTAATTCCGCCGCCGCGAACCTCGGTACGTGTGAGAGTTGACTGTGTGCCCTGTCTCTGATTTGCCAGGTAATTTACAACCACTTCGTGCATAACGCTTTTGTTTACCTCAGCGCCAAACACGCTCTCATTCAAATCCATTGTGCCGACTACCTTACCGTCAGCATTATAAACGTCTACTGTAGGCATTATCTAAATCCTCCTCTCTCTGTGGTCTTAGGCTTCTGCCTTAACTGCGTTACGAACAACAACCAAGCCGCCCTTAGGTCCCGGAATAGAACCCTTAACCAACAGAAGATTGCGCTCTGAATCTATTTTAACTAAATCAAGATTTTGAATTGTAACCTTGTCAACACCGTAGTGACCGGGCATCTTCTTGCCCTTGAACACTCTTGACGGGTCTGAACAAGCGCCCAGAGAACCGGGGCCTCTGTGATAGTGAGAACCGTGGGTCATAGGACCTCTGTGGGTTCCCCATCTCTTGATTGTTCCGGCATAACCGTGACCCTTGCTTGTGCCTGTAACGTCCACAAGCTCCCCTGCTTCAAACTGAGCAACGGTGAGTTCATCGCCTACATTCAGCTCTGCTGCATTCTCCAGCTTGAACTCCTTCAGGTACTTCATAACAGGAACCCCTGCCTTCTTGAAGTGACCCTGCTCGGGCTTGTTAGCCTTTCTCTCCTTCTTGTTTTCAAAACCGACCTGAACAGCCTTATAGCCGTCAACCTCTTCGGTTTTCTTTTGTACTACTCGGCACGGACCTGCCTCGATGACGGAAACGGGGATTAACCTGCCGTCCTCTGTGAAGATCTGTGTCATGCCAATCTTTTTACCTAAGATTGCTTTCTTCATTTTCTTTCCTCCTATATACACAGGCATCGGTTTAAGCTAAACATACCTGCGGGTCAGCGGTTGGTTTCCCAACTTAACCGAAATTTTTTGGTAAACGATTTTATTCTGCCGATTAAAACTAAATCTTGAGCTCGATATCAACACCTGCCGGCAGGTCAAGGTGCTTCAGCGCATCGATTGTCTTTCCGTTGGGATTGAGCACATCGATCAGTCTCTTATGAGTTCTCAGCTCGAACTGCTCACGAGAATCCTTATACTTGTGAACAGCTCTCAGGATTGTAACAACTTCCTTTCTTGTGGGAAGCGGGATAGGACCCGATACCTTTGCGCCTGTTCTCTTGGCAGTCTCAACAATCTTAGCCGCGCTCTGGTCGATAAGATTGGAATCATATGCCTTTAATCTGATTCTGATTCTTTCTGTTGCCATTGATTTTACCCTCCTTATTAGATTAACAAGTTTGTTTTACACTGCGCCGGGCGTTTCACGCAGCCTCATAATTAAACCCGAATAACATATCCGTCAAACGAATACGCACTCGGGAGGAATAGACACAGCATAACACACAGCTCTACCCATAGCACGAGCCAAATCGGAGCGAGCCCTGTGTGATAATTCTGTATTATATTTTAGTGTGACCTTCCGCCCTGTTTTTAAAACCGGACAATCTCCCCCGAAATTTCCAAACCAACGCTTTCACGCTGTTTGCCACCTCCGGGTTCATCGTATGTCTCTGTCACGCCTAAATATTATACTATCCGTGCCCAAAAATGTCAAGAATTTTTTCGGTAAATTCTACACAAATTTGCTTTTTAAAACCCGAAATGTTTGCACATATTCGGCAATTTTAACATTTTTCATCAAGACCGGCCGTTATTTAATGTTTTTCCCCGCCCCGCTGCCGTTATACCCTTGCAAACCGGGGATTTATTATGTATAATTTAGATAGCTTGTCTCGCCGAAACCATTTCATTTCGGCATAAACAGCCGGGTTGCAACGCCCGCCCCGTTGCGCTTGCCCGACCTCCCCAAGCGCCGGGGCGGGCACAGAAACATACGCGATATGTTTATAACAATAAATCATTTAAATGGGGTTTGGGGCAACGCCCCAAATCGGTTTCCCCGAAGGGGAAAACCGACCCCGCCCGGGTCCGGCGGGCGGAACAGGGCTAGGCGACAGCATACCAATGAGAGAATATAAATTATACGGGATAACCGCTTATCCAACGCACGCAAGGCGCGTGCTTATACGCCGCCGATGCGGCAAAAACTATTATATTTGAAAGGAACCATCATTATGAGCAATAAAATTAAAGCCGTTCTGTTCGACATGGACGGAACATTGTTCGACACCGAGACCACCTCTATATTTGCCTGGGCGGTGGCAGGCCGCAAGTTCGGCCTGGACATTCCCAAGGACTTTATGCTGAGCTGTATCGGGCTGCCCACCATGGATATTGCCAAAAAGTTTTACGACCGTTTCGGCAGCGCCCTGGACTATGACGCATTCCGCGCCTACAAGCTGAAGGTCATGGCGGACATAATCGAGCATGACGGACCCGCTTTTAAGGAGGGGGTTCACGAGGTTTTAGACTACATAAAAGCCCATAATATGAAGTGCGCCCTTGCCACCTCCACCACCACCTCAAGGGCAAAATTCAATCTTGAGGCGGGAAATATTTTGCATTACTTTGACGCGGTTGTCAGCGGGGACATGGTGAAAAACGGAAAGCCCGCTCCCGATTGCTACGTCCTGGCGGCGGGAATGCTGGGGCTGACCCCCTTTGACTGCCTCATAGCCGAGGACTCCAAAAACGGCATTCTGTCCGCAGCTGCCTGCGGAGGCACAGCCGTGCTCATCCCCGACATTATACCCCCCGACGAGGAGATGCTTGATGCCGCCGACTACAAGTGCGGCAGCCTGCTTGACATTATAGAAATTATTAATAGCTTCAACAGAGAATAATACTGTGTAAAGATTAAAACTTTACTTTATATATAATACCCATGTGATTCTATTTAAGTTTGACAATTAACCACCGCCTGGCCCTGTTCCGCCCGCCAGACCCGGGCGGGGTCGGCTTTCCCCTTCGAGGAAACCGATTGGGGCGTTGCCCCAAACCCCAACAAGATTTTGATAAAGGCTTTGGCGACATTGCCGCCGCGGCTTGGCATGGCGGAATATGGGCTCGGCATTGGTTTCAAAGGCAAAGCCTTTATCAAAATAACCGAGTTCAAAAATATACAATTTTAATGTTTATATAGTAATAAGCAAAAAAATAAGACCGTTTGGGGAACGGTCTTACAAATTAAAAGGGAGGGAGTTATGTTTAAACTCTGCAACAATTTCTTGTTACGCTTATTATTATACCACCTTTTTATTTTTGTGGGTGAATAAACTGTAAAGAAAAAATTAATTAATTGTGAATGAATTCGATTATTTTGTCAAAGCCTGTCAATGAGCCTTAGTTTACCTGAGTTCCGCTCTTGATTGACATAACCGACACCTGGTTTGACTCTGTCGAGAACAGGAATGTCTGCATAATCAAATCCTTATCATTTTCGGGCTTATTTTCGTTTGTGTAGCTCTCGCCCAGGTAGGTAAAGTTATCTCCGTCCTTAGCGTAGTATCTCACTGCCATTGTGGCGGTGGACTTGATTGATGTGTCCCCCTCCGCAGGCTCTGCGGGAGCGTTGTATTCATCGCCGTATACCGCCTTGAACTGATCCAAGGTTGTGTACAGCTGGACGCCTCTGGGTGTCACAAATCTTCCCGGGTCGTCTCCCTCGTTCATGTTGCCCGCGCCTACAATAAGCTGCTCAACAGTCCCGTTATCATCATAGAGCACGACAATACCGCTGTATATTCTCGCGCTTGAACTGTCAACTCTGATAGGTGCGCCGATAAGGCTTTCCACCTCGTCAACCGTCATGCCGATTTTAATAATAGCCCCTGTGGTCGTGTCCACAAAGCCCAGATCCTCTGTGTCAAATGTATAGCGTTCCTCGCCCTCTCTCTCCTCAACGGCAACCTCAACGCCGCCGTCGGCGCTCTCTGTAATGTTGCTGCCTGTCGCCTTAAATTGGCTGGGGATTGACTCTGCTGTGTTTGGGGTAGCGTCGGGAGCCTTTGTCACCGTTCCGCTCTGAACAGTGTTGTCCTGCACGTCTCCTCCCTGAGTGGCTTTCTTTCCGCAGGCGGAAAGCACTCCTGCCGCAAGGGTCAAACTCAAAACCGCACATAAAACCTTTTTCATGATACTTCACTAACCTTTCTGCCCGCATTCCTTAAATTTAAACACGTCTCTTGCCGCGGGCGGGGCAAGACGTATATTTTTCTCATCTGCTATGCCGCTTCGAAAACTCACTCTGCGGCTCGACTTTATTTTACAATAAATTTATTTTCATATTATGACCTTATTATAAACAATTTTTGAACAAAATATCACTTTTTCAAGTACACCATCAATACCGAAACGTCCGCCGGGCTGACCCCCGAAATTCTGGACGCCTGTCCGATTGAGGCAGGTCTGATTTTGGACAGCTTCTGTCTTGCTTCAAGGCGCAGGCCGTCTATGCTCTCATAGTCTATATCCTCGGGGATTTTTTTGCTTTCCAGCCTTTTGAACTGCTCCGCCTGCTTAATCTGGCGGTTGATGTACCCCTCGTACTTTACGGTAATCTCCACCTGCTCCTTAACGTCCTCGGGCAGGCTTTCCCTCTCCTTGTCTATGGCTGCCATAGCCTCATAGGTCACGTTGGGGCGCTTTAAAAGCTCGCTCGCTCTGACGCCTGTGGTAATGGGCGTGCTGCCGCAGCTTTCCAGAAATGCGCAGACCTCCTTTGAGGGCGGGAACACCAGCTTTTCAAGCCTTGCCTTTTCCGCCGCAATCAGCCGCTTTTTGGTCAAGAATTTAGAGTACCTCTCTGAGGATATAAGCCCTATATCGTAGCCGTACTCCGTCAGTCTCAAGTCCGCATTATCCTGACGCAGCAACAATCTGTATTCGCTTCTTGAGGTCATCATTCTGTAGGGCTCGTTGGTGCCCTTTGTAACCAAATCATCTATAAGAGTGCCTATATACGCCTCCGACCTGTCAAGAATAAAGGGCTCTCTGCCTTTCAGCTTAAGAGCGGCGTTTATTCCCGCGATCAGTCCCTGAGCCGCCGCTTCCTCATAGCCCGAGGTGCCGTTAAACTGCCCTGCTCCGTACAGTCCTCCGATTTTCTTAAACTCCAAAGTTGGATAGAGCTGCAAGGGGTCGGCACAGTCGTACTCGATAGCGTAGGCGTTTCTCATAACCTGCGCATTCTCAAAGCCCGGCAGGGAATGAATCATGTCAATCTGCACGTCCTCCGGCATACTGCTGGAAAAGCCCTGAAGATAAATCTCCTCGGTTTTAAGACCCATAGGCTCCACAAAAAGCTGGTGCCTGTCCTTGTCAGCAAACCGCACCACCTTGTCCTCAATAGACGGGCAGTACCGAGGGCCTATTCCCGTAATGTCCCCGCCGAAAAGCGGGGAACGGTGCAGATTATCGTTTATTATCTTATGGGTATTGGCGTTGGTGTAGGTAATATGGCAGCAGATTTGGTTTTGGAGCCCCTCAGGGTCGGTCTCAAAGGAGAACGGAGTTATGCTCTCGTCTCCCGGCTGCTCCTCTAATTTTGAAAAGTCAATGCTTCTCCTGTTTATTCTGGGCGGGGTTCCCGTCTTAAACCGCCTCAGCTCCACGCCTATATTTCTCAGGTTTCGGGACAGCTCCGTGGCAGGGAACACCCCGTCGGGGCCGCTCTCCTGAGAGAACTCGCCTATAATAATTCTGGACTTTAAGTAGGTTCCTGTTGCGATTATGGCGGCGCGGCACAAAAACTCCGCCCCCGTCCTCGTGATAACCGACCTGACGCAGCCGCTGCCGTCAAGGCGCACGTCCACAATCTCCCCCTGACGCACGTCCAGCCCCGGTTCAAGCTCCAGACGGTGCTTCATCTCCGCCTGGTAATCCCGCCTGTCTATCTGGGCTCTCAAAGAGTGCACGGCAGGACCCTTGCCTCGGTTCAGCATTCTGGACTGAATAAAGGTGGCGTCCGCCGCCTTTCCCATCTCTCCGCCCAGGGCGTCAATCTCCCGCACTAAATGCCCCTTTGCCGTTCCGCCGATACTGGGGTTGCAGGGCAGGTTTGCCACTGCGTCCAGGCTGATTGAAAAAATACAGGTTTTCATGCCCAGCCGCGCGCAGGCAAAGGCGGCCTCTATTCCCGCATGGCCGCCTCCCACTACTATAACGTCATACTTATCCTTTGCTGTAAACAAATACTTCAACTCCCGTTTTGCGCCTAAAACAGGCCTGTAATAGTTCCGTCCTTATCAATGCTCATGTTGTTTGCCGCCGGGTTCTTGGGAAGTCCCGGCATTGTCATAACAGTTCCCGTCAGGGCAACCAAAAATCCCGCTCCGCTTGAAACGTTAACCTCTCTGATTGTTATGTTAAAGCCTGTGGGGCGTCCCAAAAGACTTGGGTCGTCAGACAGGGAATACTGGGTTTTTGCCATGCAGACAGGCAGCTTGTCAAAGCCCAGCCTGGTCAGGTTAAGAATTTGCTTGTTGGCGGCGGAGGTGTAGTTCGTTCCCTCCGCTCCGTATATTTCGCGGGCGATGGTCTCAATCTTCTCCTTTATGGGCAGGCTCTTATTGTATATGGGTGCGAATGCCGACGGCTCGTTCTCAATGGTCTCCACAACCTTTTCAGCCAGGTCAATACCTCCGTTGCCGCCCCTGGCAAACACCTCGCACATGGAAACCTTAACCCCCATGTCTGCGCAGTATTTCTCCACATATTCAAGCTCCGCCCCGGTGTCTGTCTCAAACTTATTGATTGCCACAACCACGGGCACGCCGTACTTCTTCATGTTCTCAATATGCTTGCCCAAATTCTTAATACCCGATTCAAGGGCTTCCAAGTCCTCATGCCTCAGCATATCCTTGCTGACGTTTCCGCTGTTATATTTAAGAGCCTTAACCGTTGCCACAAGCACAACGCAGTCCGGCTTTAGGTTTGCCGCGCGGCACTTAATATCAAAGAACTTCTCCGCACCCAGGTCGCTGCCGAAGCCCGCCTCGGTTATGCAGTAGTCCGCCAGTTTAAGACCCATTTTTGTAGCTCTGATAGAGTTGCAGCCGTGGGCAATGTTGGCAAAGGGACCGCCGTGCATAAGGCAAGGGGTGTTCTCTAAGGTCTGCACCAAATTGGGCTTTATGGCGTCATGGAGCAGCAATGTCATAGCCCCGTCAACCTTGAGCTGCCCTGCGGTAACCGGTTCTCCCGACAGGTTATAGCCTATAACTATGCGGCTGATACGGCTGCGCAAGTCCTCAATATCCTTCGCCAAACAAAGTATCGCCATAATCTCGCTGGCAACGGTTATGTTAAACCCGTCCTGCCTGGGGAAGCCGTTCAGCTTTCCGCCGAGACCTACAACAACCTGCCTTAAAGCCCTGTCGTTCATGTCAAGACAGCGCTTCCAGGTAACGGTGCGCACGTCAATCTCCAGGTCGTTGCCCTGGTGCACGTGGTTATCAATAGCCGCAGACAGCAGGTTGTTGGCGGAGGTAATGGCGTGCATATCCCCCGTAAAGTGCAGGTTTATATCCTCCATAGGCACAACCTGGGCATAACCGCCGCCTGCCGCGCCGCCCTTTATGCCCATAACCGGACCCAGAGACGGCTCACGGAGAGCAATAATAGCCTTCTTGCCGATTTTCGGCATAGCCTCGCCCAGCCCCACAGTAACCGTGGTCTTGCCCTCTCCTGCGGGAGTGGGGTTTATGGCGGTTACGAGGATAAGCTTTCCGTCCGCCTTATCCTCACACCTCTTTATGCACTCCTCGCTGATTTTCGCCTTGTACTTGCCGTAAAGCTCAATTTCGTCCGCCGTTATTCCAAGCCCCTCGGCTATTTGAGTAATGGGCAGCATTTCGGCGCTCTGAGCAATTTCAATATCCGTTTTCATCCGCTTTCCTCCTCGCTTTGTATTTTGTTTTCGCAGCTAATCTGACTAAGGAAATAATACCACAGATTTGGGCTGTTGTAAATAATTTTTAAAAACTTTTCACCAAAACGTAATTTTAACATAGTATACAGTGAAAACACTTTAGGAGGTGCAAACACATGAACGGATGCTTCGGAGACTGCGGATGCCTCTGGATTATAATTCTTATAATCCTCATCAGCTGCTGCTGCGGCAACAACGGAAACAACGGCTGCGGTTGCGGCTGCTAATTTGATTGATACCTAAATGATTGGTTAAGTGATTTTTAAATCAGAGCAAAGGAGGTGCGCTCTATGGGATGCTTCGGTAACGGATGCGGAGGCAACAGCTGTCTCTGGATAATTATCCTCATAATCCTGTTCTGCTGCTGCGGTAACAACGACAACGGTCGCAGCGGCGACAACGGCTGCGGCTGCTGCTAATTAATGTTTTAACAAAGGGCTCCCGTTTTGTGGGAGCCCTTTGTTATGCGACGGCAATGTCGCCAAAGCCTTTATCAAAATAATCGGGTTTGCATATATGTAAATCATTACGTTGTAGGGGGCGGCCTCCCGGACGCCCCGCTTGCCATATTAACAGTAAATATCATATTATGTGGATTTGAGATTTTCTTTAATCATAATTCCTGTAAATTCATATAATCGCATTGGTTTGTATGCGGGGCGTATAGGAATCCGCCCCCTACAGATTTGAAGAGTTACATATACATCAGTCCCGTTTGTTTTGGTATAAACCGTTAGTGTGGTCAGCGGGCGCAGCAAGCGGCGCCCCTGCGAAATTGGCGGGGTACGTATATACAATCGTTTTGCGGAGCACTTGCCGAAAAGCGGCGATTTACAGGCACTCTTTTCTAATTCAGAAAAATTTCTTAAATTTTACACACTTTTTACTTTACTTTTGAGCCCAAAGCGAAGTATAATAAACACATGGGCTGCTTATTGTTCTTCAGCCCAAACTATATATCAGCAAGGATGATTTTTATGAAAGACCGAATAGACGAACAATACAACTACATGCAAAACCGAGAGCTGTCCTGGCTTCGCTTTAACGAGCGGGTTCTTCAGGAGGCGGTAAGCCCCGAGGTCCCCCTCTATGAAAAGCTCAAATTTATATCCATATTCGTGAGCAATCTGGACGAGTTTTTTATGGTCAGGGTGGGCAGCCTTTTTGACCTGGCTATGGCGGACAAAAAGGCGATTGACAACAAGACGGGCATGACCCCCAGGGAGCAGCTCTCCAAAATATACGCCGCGGTTCGCCCTCTCTACGAAAAAAAGGACGAGATATACGAGGAAGTTCGGCATAAGCTGAAAAAGAACGACATCGTCCACCTAACCCCGGACAAGCTCACGGCGGACGAGGTTAAATACGTTAAGGAGCACTACACGGACTATATAGAGCCTATTCTCTCGCCCCAGCTTGTGGATGAGCACCATCCCTTTCCGTTTATAGCCTCAAAGCAGCTCTGCGTTGTGGGCAAGGCGAAAAAGAAAAAGACCTCGGCCATGGGAATTGTGACGGTTCCGCCCTCCCTGCCGCCCGTGCTGTTTATGCCGGGTAAGAAAATCAGATATATACATATGGAGGACATAATCTATATGTACTTTGACTCCCTGTTCGCAGGGTACGAAATCAGCTGCAAAAACATATTCTGCGCCACCAGAAATGCGGACATAAACCCCAACGACGAGGCGTATGAAATAAACGAGGACTTCAGAACAAAGATGAAGAAGCTGATTAAAAAGCGCCGCCGTCTTGCTGTTGTCCGCCTGGAGGCAGCCCGTGAGTTTGACGAGTACATCAAGGAGCTGCTGCTTGGCAAGCTCAGCGTAAACGAAAACCAGATATTCATTACCAAGTCCCCCATGAACCTGGGCTATGCTTTCGGAATGCAGCCCAAGCTCAGCGAGGAACAGGTTAAAAAGCTGTGCTATCCCGACTTTAAGCCACAGCTCACCCATACCCAGATTATGGACGGGGAGAACGACGAGGATATTATCCTCTCGTACCCCTACGAGAGCATGGACCCCTTTGTGAACATGATAAAGCGGTCGGCTTCCGACCCTGACGTGGTTTCCATAAAGATAACCATATACCGCCTTGCGAAAAACGCAAAACTCATCGAGCACCTGTGCACCGCCGCCGAAAACGGCAAGGAGGTTCTGGTTCTGATTGAGCTCAGGGCAAGGTTTGACGAGCAGAACAACATTGACTGGTCGGAAAGGCTGGAGCAGGCGGGCTGCAAGATTGTCTACGGTCTTGAAAACTATAAGGTGCACTCCAAGGTATGCCTTATAACCAAGAACGTGGGCGGAGAGGTGAGCTACATAACCCAAATCGGAACGGGCAACTACAACGAAAAGACCGCCAAGCAGTACACCGACTTTTCATTTATCACCAAGAACCATGAAATAGGCGAGGACGCCACCAACTTTTTCAGCAACATATCCATCTCAAACTTAGACGGTGAGTATAAGCACCTGTGGGTGGCTCCCCACTCCATGAAGAACCATATTTTAAGCTACATCGACGAGGAAATTGAAAAGGGCGGCGACGGAGAAATTTTCATGAAGGTAAACTCCGTTACCGACCGTGAGATTATTGACAAGCTTAGGGACGCAAGCATGGCAGGGGTCAAGGTGACAATGCTGGTTCGGGGCATATGCTGCCTGCTGCCGCAAATACCCGGGGTTACCGAAAACATTAAGGTTTACAGCATTGTGGGCAGGTATCTTGAGCACTCCAGAATTTACAGCTTCGGCAAGGGCGAGGAGCAAAAGCTGTTTATCGCCTCTGCTGATATTATGACCCGAAATATGGACAAGCGGGTTGAAGTGGGCTGCCCCATATACTCAAGGCGGGTAAAGGACGCTATCAACCATTACATAAAAATCTGCTTAAGCGACACGGTTAAGGCAAGAGTTTTAAACAGCGACGGCACCTACTCCAAAAAGCCCCACACTCTCAGCCGGGTAAACGCTCAGGAGGTTCTTATGGAGGAAGCCGTACAGGCCGCCAAGGTTCATGCCGAGGAAGAAAGGGCAAAGGCGGAGGCTCTTGCGGTTTACTCCCCCAAGCCTCATAAAGCGGGCTTTTTCAGGAGAAAATATAATAAGCTTATTAAGAAATTATATGACAACATTAAGGATTGAAAAAATTCTTTTGCTGTGATATACTAAAAGCAGCAACAAAACAGAGGAGGTGCGCTTATGAACGAGGATCTTAATCCGGAAGAGCTGGTTGAAACTGTGGAGGAAAACCTGCACAACCGAAAATTCGGCGAGATACGGGACTTGTTCACCTCGATGGAGCCGGCGGATATTGCCATTCTCCTAAGCGGCACCGACCCGCGCACCAGACGTATTCTGTTTAGGATACTGCCCAAGGAGCTGGCGGCGGAAACCTTTGTTGAGATGGACAGCGACGAGCAGGAGCACCTTATCAACGCTTTCAGCGAAAGAGAGCTTAAAGACGTGCTGGATGAGCTGTTCGTGGACGACGCTGTTGACATTATCGAGGAAATGCCCGCCAACGTGGTGAAGCGCATTTTAAAGCACACCGACCCGGAAACCAGAAACACCATTAACGAAATATTAAAGTACCCCAAGGACAGCGCAGGCAGCATTATGACAACGGAGTACGTCAGCCTGCGCCCCAGCATGACCGTTTCGGACGCCTTTGACAAAATCCGCAGAACAGGCGTTGATAAGGAGACAATCTACACCTGCTACGTTACCAATCCCGACCGCAAGCTGCTGGGTCTGGTCTCGGTGCGAGAGCTGCTTCTCTCCCCCTACAACACCCCTGTGGACTCCATAATGGAGAAGAATATTATCACCGTTGAGACCACAGAGGACAAAGAGGACGTTGCCAACAAGTTTGACAAGTACGACTTTATTTCTCTGCCTGTGGTTGACACGGAAAACAGGCTTGTGGGTATCGTCACCTTTGACGACGCTATTGACGTTATTCAGGAGGAGCACACAGAGGACATTCAGAAAATGGGCGCCGTGCAGCCTATGGAGGAAACCTATCTTAAAACCCCCGTATGGAAGCACGCCAAGAACAGAATAACATGGCTGCTGCTGCTTATGCTTTCCGCCACCATTACGGGAAGCCTGCTCCAGAGCTATGAGGACGCCCTTAACGCTCTGCCCATTCTTGTTTCGTTTATCCCTATGATGATGGGCACGGGAGGTAACTGCGGCGCCCAGAGCTCCACAATGATTATCCGCAGTCTTGCGCTGAACGACATAAAGCCCAAGGACACAATTATAGTTCTGTTAAAAGAGCTGCGTATTGCTCTGATTGTGGGTGTTGTTCTCGCCATAGTAAACTCCCTGAGGATATTTATTATGTACAGCGGGAACGACCCTTTGTTTTTATCGGTCGTCTCGGGGCTCAGCCTTATAGGAACCGCTATAATAGCCCAGTTTTTGGGCGCGCTGCTGCCCGTGCTGGCAAAGCTATGCCGCCTGGACCCGGCGATTATGGCGCAGCCCCTTATCACCACCATTATGGACACCTGCTCCGTATTTATATTCTTTAACGTTGCAATGTTTATTATGAACCGCTTCTGTTAACAGGCGGCTTAGATGGAGAATGTATTATGTTCGGCAAGAAATTTTTTGTGCCTGTATTAATCTTAATATTCCTGCTGTGCTCCTGTTCAAGGTCTGCAAGCACCGGTAACAGCGATGGCAAGTCCCTGGCTGAAAGGGATCAATCTGTTTTGAGCATTTGCACCGCCCTGTCCTATCAGCCCTTTGAGTACTTGGGAGACGAGGGAGAACTGCTGGGCTTTGACATGGCTCTTGCCATGCTTATAAGCGAGGCGATGGACAGGAGACCTGTGTTCTGCCCTATGGACAGTGATTCACTGCTGAGCGCTCTTAACTGCGGCCTGGCGGATATTGCCCTATGCCGCTTAGAGGCCACAGACGTCGGGCGGCGGACAGCGGATTTTTCCGACAGCTATATTACAATCGCCTCGGCTATTGTAACCAACAGGGAATACACAAAGGTTACGGGAACAGACAGTCTGCGGGAAGCCGAAAAAATAGCCGCCGTGTACGGCAGCTATTCCTATGAATATTTACGGGCTATAGGGCTTGACAACATCGGCGAATACCGAAATTTTAACCAGTGCGTGGGAGCTCTGCTGCGTGGAGACGCAGAGGTTATGTTTGCGGACACGGGAGACGCGGAGGCATTTATCGCCGAATATCCTGAGTTTGTCATAAGAGAAACAGATATTGACCGCAGGAGGTTTTCGGTTGCCGTGGCAGACGGAAATTCCGAGCTGGTTCGGGAGATCAACAGTATTTTGGCACAGTTCCGAACCGACGGCACTCTTCTAAGCCTGCGCCGCGCATATATCAACGGAGACGACGCTCTCCGCGCAGAATATGATGAGCGACTGAAACAATACCGGAAATAGTGTAGAATGTAGAGTGTAGAGTGTAGAGTGTAGAAATAAATGCCGACGGTTTCCGATAACATAATCGGATTGACATATATATTTAAATTATCAAATTCGTAGTACTGTATGATAACCAAAACTCTACTTTTAAACTAAACCCATGTAATTTTATTTATATTTGATAATATAATCTATCGCCGAACCCTGTTCCGCCCGCCAGACCCGGGCGGAATCGGTTTTCCCCTTCGGGGAAACCGATTGGGGCGTTGCCCCAAACCCCTGTATATGCAATTACGCCATCCTATAATTTTGATAAAGGCTTTGACTACATTGCCGCCGCGGCTTGGCATGGCGGAATATGGGCTCGGCATTGGTTTTAAAGGCAAAGCCTTTATCAAAATAGATGAGTTTAAATATTTACATGGTAGTAGGCGGTTACACAAACCTTAAACCCGTTTTATCATGAAAACCAAATACAGCACCCCATAGATTACGGGCTGGTGAACAATATAGACCAAAAGAGAGCGCCGACCTATCTTTTCAAGGAAGGGCGCTCTTTCTTTGCGCAAAAAGTCGGGCAAGCCCTTTTTGCCTACAACCCCATACAGAAAATAACCCGCCCCGAACAGGAATATCCAGGGGACAAGGGAAAAATAGTCCGCCGAGCGAAAGCCAATAGGAGGGAAGCCCAAATATGCCGTAGCCAAATTCCGGTATAGAGCTCTCGGCAGCGAGCATATCTCCCAATTTTCAAAGCCCAGGCCGCCCGAATTAATATTTCGGGTTATGACAAAAAGCCCTGCGCACAAAACCAACCCCAAAAACGGATTGCACCGCTTCAGAGGCCTCTCTAAGGCCGCCGTTATAAGCATACAGGAGCCCAAAAGCGTGAGAACCCCGAAATATATTGCCTCATTGGGCATTATAAGCCCCGTTACCAGGGCAATCAGAAAGCCCGCCAAAAAGACCGTGAGCCCCCGCCTTATCCTTTTTCTTCCCAAAGAAAAGCAAAATCCCGACAGCAAAATAAAGGTATAGCAAATGCTCTGCTGCCAGATATAGGCAGCGTTTGTGCGGAACCACGGTATATTTATGTCAAAGAGGTACACCAAATCCCACAGGGCGTGATAAATAATCATGCTTATCACAGTCAGCCCCCGCAAACCGTCAAGAGCCAAGAAGCGTTTATTTGTATTTTTCATATTTATAAATCCCCATCCTTTGCTCCCTGAGCTCCGCTTATACTTTTAAGTCCGTTTAACCGGATTTTTTCTGTTTTGGCAATCAGCTGAATTTGTAAAGTTACTCATATCCAATGCAGTTAATCTTGATATATGCAGGTACATAATTCCATTTGCTTTAGTGTAAACCGACAGTATGCGTGTGGGGCATTCGGGAACCGGCTCCCACACAGCGTAATAATTTGCATACATCCAAACCTCTCGTCAAAATAACCAAGATTGGATTTTGGCATAACAAAACAAAGGGCTGCAAAACAGCCCTCCGTTATTATTTAGCATATTCGATTGCGCGAAGCTCACGGATTACATTAACCTTAATCTGACCCGGATACTCCATGGTCTCCTCAATCTGCTTCACAATGTTCTTCGCCATCAAAACCGTATCGTCATCGCTGACCTTATCGGCCTTGACCATAATTCTAACCTCGCGTCCTGCCTGGATGGCGTAAGACCGCTCAACGCCGTCATAGGAGTTGGAAATCTCCTCAAGCTGCTCAAGACGCTTAATATAATTCTCAAGGTTTTCGCGTCTCGCACCGGGTCTTGCGGCGGAAATACTGTCTGCCGCCTGAACAAGACAAGCCTCAATTGAGTTAGGCTCAATATCCCCGTGGTGCGCCAGTATACAGTGAACAACCTTATCGTTTTCCTTATACTTCTTGGCAATGTCCGCACCGATAGTAACGTGAGATCCCTCAACCTCGTGGTCGATAGCCTTTCCTATATCGTGGAGCAGACCTGCACGCTTCGCCAGGGCAACGTCCGCATTAAGTTCGGCAGCCATAAGCCCTGCCAGGTGAGACACCTCAATAGAGTGCTGGAGCACGTTTTGACCGTAGCTGGTTCTGTACTTCAGCCGACCTATAAGCTTAACAAGCTCCGGGTTCAAGCCGTGAACGTTGGTGTCAAACACAGCCCTTTCACCCTCGCGCTTAATAACATTGTCAACTTCCTTACGGGATTTTTCAACCATCTCCTCAATTCTGCCCGGGTGAATACGTCCGTCGGTAATAAGCTTTTCAAGAGAACGCTTTGCAACCTCACGTCTAACCGGGTCAAATCCCGAAAGAATTACCGCCTCGGGAGTGTCGTCTATTATCAAGTCGATACCCGTCAAGGTCTCGATTGTCCTGATATTTCTTCCCTCTCTGCCAATAATCCTGCCCTTCATTTCGTCATTGGGCAGAGCCACAACAGAAACCGTTGTCTCTGTAACATGGTCTGCGGCGCAGCGCTGAATTGCGCCCGTAATAATCTTTCTTGCCTTTTCGTCCGCTTCCTCCTTTGCCTGTTCCTCAATGCTTTTAATAAGCAGGGCGGAAGCGTGCTTAACATCGTCCTCAACCTCTTTGAGCAGCAGATCCTTTGCCTGGGAGGCAGTCATAGTGGCAACCTTTTCCAGCTGAGCAATCTGGAGCTTCTTAACTCGCTCCACCTCTGCTCTGAGTTCTTCAACCTCGTTAAACTTACGCTGTATCTGATCCTCTTTCTTTTCGATCATCTGGCTCTTTTTGTCTATAGTATCTTCTTTTTGCTGCACGCGTCTTTCCTGTCTCTGCAAGTCGTTGCGCCTGTCTTTTATCTCACGGTCAAGCTCGTTTCTAAGCTTATGTATCTCTTCTTTTGCTTCAAGTAATCTTTCCTTCTTTATGTTTTCTGCATCCTTTTCCGCCGTCTCCGCCGCCTCGGACAAAATCCTCTCGGCCTCTTCTTCGGCGCTGCCGATTTTCAGCTCGGCAAAATTCTTCCTGTACGAATAGCCATACCTAAACGCCATAAATGCGCCAACCACGCCTATGGCTAATACCGCTATCAATATCAATATCCATATCAAAGTATTTATCTTAAAGCACCCCCTTCTATAATTATTTTAAAAAATATATTAAAGAAGATGATACAAGCTCAATGTCACAAACAGAGTTCGTGCACGCATAAAAATCACAATTAACATTATACACAAATTTAGACAAAAAGTCAAGAGAAATTAATAGCCCTTGCTTAAATTATATGTTACTTTTAGATGACAAACACCATAAAACGCAAAAATGACAGAGCCTGAAACTATGTCAAGCTCTGCCATCTTTATGACCCCAAGGCCAAAGTGCGTATCGCCTCGGGGTAAATGCTGTTACAACAAGGTCTGTACGTCTAAACAATATCCTCCACTTCGGAAACGGATTGCTCGTTGACTTCATCCTCCCCCTCGGGGGCGTAAATCACCAATTCAACCGACTTAGTGAGGACATCGGTATAACTGTAAGAAACTCTGCGCTCGGTTGTAAAGAACTCACTCTGGTTATCCAGCTTCACAGTAAAAATACTGGGATAGGTGCTCTCTATAATACCCTCGCGTGTAACAATTTGTTTTCTGCCCTTCTTAGCCGTCAATCTGACCTTTTGGCCAACGTTCTCGGTAAGATTGGACTTGATCCTTGATAAATCGTTCTGACCGTACAATTATCCAACCCCTCTTCACATACATTTTTTGTATTATAACACATTATTACAAATTTGTAAAGAGAAATTACAAAAATCTAACAAAAAAGTTACAAATTACATTTAAAAACCCAACATATCAATTCCTGCGGTTTAATAAATATCCATGCACATTTTGATGTAATCCCTGAAATTTGTGCCCATTATATAGTTGGTAATCAGAAAATCATCTATAGGCGTTGTATTCAAAACTTTCGTGATTGACTGGTCAAAGGTTCTGGCGTCAATAACTATTATTTTGTTATAGGCGCAAGTGAGCCAGGGCAGCAGGGCGTTGGAATAAGAGTCCTTAATCATGAGCAGCGTCCTGTCGTTGGGGCTTTGAGAGTCAATTTCTATATAAGGCTGGTCGCCCCCTAAGAACATTGTATAGGAAGTTCCCTGACCCGGGTCGAACATCTTGCCGTGATACAAAAATTCCTCCCCGGGAATGTAGCTGTAGGTCACGCACTTAAACTCAATGTCGTTAACGGCATTTTTATAATATTCGATTGTGTCCTTATGCTGAGACAATCCGGTTGCCTCCGCCTGGCTGTACAAATATCCCAGGAAATCGGGCACCTCTCCCTTTTGGAACTCAGAGAGCTCCATGGGCGTAAAGCCCATATCCTCGCCCATCTTCCGATAAGCGTAGTAAGCGCCCAGAGCCGTCCAGTGGTGGTCGGTTCTGAAATAAACGTATTCGTTATTGTCAAACTTCTCCTTTAGAGTGTCATACACGTTTATGTTCTTCACCCTCGGATTAAAGTTTGAGTAAAAATAATCTATAGCTTCCTTTTCGCTGTCTCCCACAGTGTTGTAAAAGGGCATAAAGTCAATCTGAGTAGGGATTATCATGGAGTACATATTTATGCTTGCAGGGAGCTTTTGGGCATAGAAGTCAACCATATCGATATACTCCTGCTGCGCCTCCTTATCTGCGCTGTAAACCTCCATAACCCTGTCGTCAATAACCAGCAGGCGGCTTTTTGTTGTGCTGCCCGTGCCCAGGTCGCCCTTGGTCTCAACCACCTTGCCGTACTTATTCACGCCCTTGCTGTTCTTATACGTGGAAGAAATGTTGGTGAAAACGCTTCTGTATCCCACGTTATCCGAAAGATAAGTTTCAAACTCGCTTGCAAACTCGCCGGACTTTATTCTTTCAAAGGACACCGAGGGCATCTGCGCAAGGTTTCTGTTCTCCTGCTTTGCGGCGGCCTCATCCTTGGGCAGTATAACCACCGTTACAAACCCGGCAACCAAAAAGGCTATAAAAAGCACAACCGTTATAATTCTTCTCGCTGTTTTCATTGTTCTGTCCCCTTAAACCAAATTTAAAACCTGAAATACAAGAACGGATTGTAAGACTCGCCCACAAGAAGTATAAAGCAGAACGCCAGCAGAGCAACAACCAGAACCGGAGTTACCAAAATGTTAAGCGCGGCGCACTTGTCGGCAAACCATCTGTATCCCTTTCGCAAAACAGGTGTTGACGCAATCCCTGCGGCAATCAGCAGCCATATATTGGACATGAGCGTGGTAAAGCCTGTGTAATCATACAGCTTGCCCGTTCCGCCAAAGGCGCATATAAACCAGTTTTTAAGGTCATTCATATCCGTGAAGTAGAACAGCGCCCAGCCCAGCACCACGATTATCATGGTATACAGATGGGCGAAAAAGGCAGGCAGCCTCATAAGCGCACCCTTGAACATCTTCTTCTCGATAATCAGGAGCACTCCGTAATACACGCCCCAAAGCACAAAGTTCCAGCTTGCGCCGTGCCACAAACCTGTCAGCATCCACACAAAGAAGATGTTGAACACCTGGTGCTTCCTGTTGCCCCCTAAGGGTATGTACACATAATCTCTGAAAAAGGTGCTCAGAGAGATATGCCACCGTCTCCAAAAATCGGTAACATTTTTGGAAATGTAGGGATAGTTAAAGTTCTCCAAAAAGTTAAATCCGAACATTCTTCCCATACCGATCGCCATGTCCGAATAACCCGAAAAGTCAAAATAAATCTGGAAAGTATAGGCTATTATTCCCACCCAGGCGGACAGAACCGACGAGGCAGGGTTGCTTTCAAGAAGAGCCGTGGCAATTGCGCCCACGCCGTTGGCAAACACGACCTTCTTCACCATACCCTGGGCAAACCTGAGTATACCGTACTCAAAGCCCCTCAGGGTTATATGTCTGTTGTTAATCTGTTTTTCAATATCTATGTAGCGGACAATAGGACCCGCAACCAACTGGGGAAACATGGAAACGTAACACAGGAAGCTGAGTGGGTTCTTCTGCACCTCAATCTCGCCCCTGTACATATCTATTGTGTAGGACAGGGTCTGGAACGTATAGAAAGAAATTCCCAAAGGCAGCGCAAAGTCGTAATAGGGAATGTTAATCCCGAAGGCGCCGTTTATGCTGCTCACTATCCAGCTTGAATACTTAAAGGTGGCAAGTATTCCAAGGTTAAGCACCAGAGAGGCAATAAGCGCCAGCTTTGCCTGCCACTTGCCGAAATACTTGTGGATAATAAGTCCGTTGACATAATCGATAGCCGCGCTGAACAGCAAGGCAATAACCCAAACAGGCTCTCCCCAGGCATAAAAAATCAGCGAAGCTATGACCATAACGGTGTTCCTGTAGGTTATGTTACTGTTCCAAAAATACAGCAGCAACACAACGGGCAGAAATATACACAAAAATAGTAAACTTGAAAAAACCATACCGCTCCTGTTCTCCCCTCAGCGCTTGTCCATCTTAAACGCATACTGCCTAAATTATACCATGATACCGCCAAATTGTCAATTATCTAATATGCCCATTATACCACAATATCTCTACAATCTTTTCAACATATCGCAGCAATGTGCGCCAATCATTTATGATATGTTATATTAGAGCTTATGGTAAAGGCTCTGTACACCTGTTCCAGAAGTATCACCCGCATAAGCCCGTGGGGGAAAGTCATCTTGGAAAAGCTGAGCTTAAAGTCCGAGATTTTCTTAACCTCCTCCCACAGTCCTGCAGAGCCGCCGATGATAAAGGTCAGGCGGCTTTCTCCCGCCGAGGTCAAGCTCTCTATTTTTCGGGACAGATCCTCGGAGCTCAGCTCCCTGCCCTCAACACAGAGAGAGATTACATAAGAGCTTTTGGGAATACGGCTTAAAATCCGCTCCCCCTCCTTTTTGAGGGCTGCCTGCTGCTCCTTTTCACCCTCCTTTGTGGGCTCGTCCTTAAGCTCGATTATGTCAAGACTGCAAAATCTTTGCAAACGCTTTATGTATTCCTCTGCGCCCTCGCGGCAAAACCTGTCCTTTAGCTTGCCCACGCATATTATAGTTATTCCGATCATAAAAACTCTCCTTTGCTTTCCAAAAATCCTATTTTGTTAAAACAATCGCCGTATTGGCAGCCTCGTCCCAGTCTACGGTATAGCCCAAGTTTTCCGAGAGGAAACGGAGAGGTACAAAGGTTTGATTATTTATCAGGCGGACGGGAACGTCCATTACGGCAGTGATTCCGTTGACTGTGGCGGTGGTTTTGTCTATCGCAAAGGTCACGCTGCGGGGCGTTCCCTCGCCGGTCAGGACGAAAGCAGTCGCTGACTGTGTTGCTTCGTCCCAGGCTACCTCTGCACCCATTTGCTCAAACAGGAATCGCATCGGTACTAATGTGCGGTCACTCTCCATAACCGGCGGCTGTGAGAATCCTAAGATTTTATCATTTAGGCGGACTATTGTATTTTTCTTAAAACTATCTTCAATCGGTATGCGATAATACGTTTCTCTGTCAACATCGATAAAAACATAATCTTCCGTTGCCCACATTACGTATGAAATTTGGGCGGGCATATCAGCAGGGAGACGTACACTTCCGTAAATTCCATCAATCGTTACAAATGCTATTAAGTTTTCTAAATTATCCGACTTTCTATAAAAATACTCATTAGCCCAGATTTTACTGTCTGACCAAGTATATGTGCTAAACCCTCCTCTGTTTTTTTCAAATTCAACTAAATATCTGCTGTCAGCATTTTTGTAATCACTAAGATAATATGATGACTTATCAATTTCTTTATCATATTCGACGGTTGCTATATATCCAAGTTCAGTTGTATTTTTTCTTTCATTAATCATTTTTTCAGATATATCATATTCCTCTTTGGTAATTGGAATAAGATTAATACCGTCATCGCTCTTGTAGTAATATTCATTATATTTGTAATTCTCATAGTAATCCTTGTCATAGAAATAGAAATATCCATTATAAAATCCGGCGCATTCTCTGAGAGTATTTAAGTACACTTTATTTATAATCTCATAATCACTGTTTAAAATATATATAATGTCATTGCTATATCCTTTCGTTCTTTTAAATTCGGGTAGATTTTCAAACTCATTTACTCCCATAACAAGAATTATTCCGTTTCCGTAGTAGCTCTTTCTTGCTGTACAGTATTTGTTATTGTCCTCATCAGGGGTTTTCACTCTGATATTATAGTTCAATCCGTCTTGGGAAAACAATAGGTACTTTCCGTTGCTGTCTGTATCAAATTCCGAAAAGCTCACTCCGTTATAATTTCTCGGATATGGAGGATTTTTCATTTTCTTGTTTATTATCTCTATTACGGGTACATTGCTAAAAATCAAGTCCTCCGTATTGTCACAAATCGCTTCCTCGGTTGTATCTTGAACATGCATCCAATCATTTCCGTTTAAACGCCATTTTGATATGTACGGCGCTGTATCTGTGCCGATTAAACTCAGCTTGGGTCTTTCAATTGCAGCAACATCAAGCGAAGTTTCCCCGCCATAGTGCATCAAATATTCGTTTATTATATCTGTCTGTTCTTTTCTTTCTATCATAATGCTTCTGTCCTGAATATCATCGACATAAATAACCGCAAGCTCAGTACAATCATTATCCGCATTTTTGTATATCACATAATTTTGACCTGCAAACTGCTCCAAGCCTATAAAATCGCCTTTGTCGCCGTACGCAAAGCCGAAAACAGTTGTCGTGTTTATTATAAAAATCATTATAAATGCTGTTAAAGATATTTTGTTTTTCATCTCACTTTCTCCTTTCTTGTATAATCAGATTATAGCATGGAAATAAAAATTGCTCAATATGTTTTTTGAGCTTTCTTTTGAAAAAAAGAAAGACTTATTTTGATAAAGGCTTTGCCTTTTGTTTGCCCGCCCTGTGCGTTTGGGGAGGAGAGGGCAAACGCAACAGGGCGGGCGACAGACACACCAATGTGAGTATATAAAATAACAGGGATTATAATTTAAATATAAAGTTTTAGTTGTTGCACGGTACTACGAAAGAAACGAGTTACGTATGTGGCAATCCCGTTTGTTATGGTGAAAATTGTTGGATTGTCTGCGGGCGCAGGGCTCCCGAAAAGTCGCCGGACTTTTTGGGATAGAGGCGCATACGCCCGTAAAAGTGAAGCCTTGCCGAACAGGCAAGGCGAGCAACAAAGGCGTAATGCGACGAGTCGGGCGGAGTCCTAAACCCTTTATTGACAACCCAAAAAGGGCGTGATTTTCTCACGCCCTTTATCTATTATTGTTCAGCATCTTGACTGTCTTTGGAGGCGGGAGCATTTTTAAATTCAGCCCCTGTCTCACAAGCTTCTGCCTCAACATTCTCAGGCTCCGATTCTGTCTCAAACAGAGCGTCAAACTCCTCGCCCTCGATTTTTTCTTTCTCAAGGAGCAATTCCGCAACCCTTGTCAGGTTCTCCATATTCTCCGTCAGGATTGTCTTACATCTGTCATAGCACTCGCTGATAATCCTGTGGATTTCCTCGTCTATAACAGCAGCGGTCTCCTGGCTGTAATCCGCCGAATGTCCCGCCTCAAGACCCAGGAACACCTCATCCTGCTGCTCGCCGAAGGTTCTGGCGCCCAGTCTCTCACTCATGCCGTACTTGGTCACCATCGCCTTTGCTATCTTGGTCGCCCGTTCAAGGTCGTTGGAGGCTCCGGTGCTTATGTCGTCAAGAGTTAAACTCTCGGCAACGCGACCGCCCAGCAACACAACAATTTCCTCAAGCATCTCGGTTCTGCTGTTGTAGCTAACGTCCTCCTTGGGCAGGGACAGGGTATATCCGCCGGCTCTGCCTCTGGGAATAATGGAAACCTGATGAACTCTGTCCTGAGTGGGAAGCATTTTTGATACCACAGCATGACCCGCCTCGTGGAACGCCGTCAGCTTCTTCTCCTTTTCGGTAACCTTCTTGCTCTTTTTCTCGGGGCCTGCCACAACCTTCATTATGGACTCCTCAAGGTCGTTCATATTTATAACCTTTTTGTTGGCTCTCGCTGCGGAAAGTGCCGCCTCGTTTACCAGATTTTCAAGGTCGGCTCCCGTGAAGCCGATTGTGGTCTTTGCCAGAACGTCCAGCTTAACGTCGCTGCCCAGAGGCTTATTTCTGGTGTGAACCTTTAATATAGCTTCTCTGCCCACAACGTCCGGCGCGTCAACCAGCACCTGTCTGTCAAACCTGCCCGGTCTGAGCAGAGCAGGATCCAGAATATCCGGGCGGTTGGTTGCGGCGATTATTATAACGCCCTCGTTTTCGCCAAAGCCGTCCATCTCAACCAGCAGCTGGTTAAGGGTCTGCTCTCTCTCGTCATGACCGCCGCCCAGACCTGCACCTCTGTGCCTGCCCACAGCGTCAATCTCGTCTATGAATATAATACAGGGGGAGTTCTTTTTAGCATTGTCAAAAAGGTCTCTGACGCGGGAAGCGCCCACGCCCACAAACATCTCAACAAAGTCTGAGCCCGAAATAGAGAAGAAGGGAACACCCGCTTCTCCTGCCACAGCCTTTGCCAGCAAGGTTTTACCTGTTCCCGGAGGGCCTACCAAAAGGACGCCCTTGGGTATTCTTGCGCCCAGCCTCCTGAACCTGTCGGGATTTTTCAGGAACTCAACAATCTCCTCAAGCTCCGCCTTTTCCTCCTCCTCGCCGGCAACGTCGGCAAAGGTTTTCTTTGACTGACTGTCGTTGGTCATGCGCGCCTTGCTCTTGCCGAAGTTCATCATTCCTCTGCCGCCGCCTCCCGACTGCTGCATGAACATGAACCAGAACACCGCAAACAGAATAACCAAGCCTAAGGTGGGCAGCAGGGTCAGCCACCAAGGCGGACTGTAGGGCAGAGGGGTCTCCACCTTAAGAGAACCGTCCTTAATCTGAGCC
The DNA here is from genome assembly GCA_958352815.1 of uncultured Eubacteriales bacterium. Classification (GTDB taxonomy): domain Bacteria; phylum Bacillota; class Clostridia; order Monoglobales; family Monoglobaceae; genus Monoglobus. Next base: position 8,381 of record CATWQA010000009.1, on the reverse strand, counting down.
TCCATCTCCTCGCCCACGTCGGCGCGCAGAGTTCCGTAACCCGGAACCTCAACAGTCGCCTCGGAATCACTGTTTTTATACTTTACGGTTGCAATGCTATCGACTATGCTAATCTCGCTGACCTCATGGTTCTGGATGCTGCGCACCAGGTCGGAATACACGCCCGTCTCGGTTTGAGGCGTGACCCTTGTCATGTAAAACACCATAACAATAACCAAGAATAACAGCAGATAAAAGCCGATACCTTTTAGATATTTCTTCACTCTGTACCTCCTATTAATATTATTCCGCAGGGAACAAACTAAATTCACAATAAGCTAATAGTACAATCAAAGATTGTATCACAAATAAAGCGAAAATACAACCGAATTTTGAAGATATTAACAAAAATTTAAAAAGTTGAGTGGTTTTGCGGGCGTTTTGCCGCCTCGTCGGAGCACATGCCCATAAAGGCGTAGGCTTGGCGAACAGGCAAGCCTACGCTATGAGGGCATAGTGCGACGATGAAAGCGGCGGCAATGTTGCCAAAGCCTTTATCAAAATAATCAGGTTTGGATATATGTAACCCACCAATTCGTAGGGGGCGGCTTCCCAATCGGCAACAACTTAGGGGTGTTATTGACATTACATACTTTGTACAAATTGGGATACTTCGAGCCATCCAACTTCAAAGAAGTGGGGTCACAAACGCCCCGTTTACAAACCAATGTAATTATACAAATTAATTGGAATTTGTATTTAAATAAAACTAAAAATCCGTACACTATAGCGTTGACTGTTGTATAGTCTGCGGGGCGTCTGGGAAGCCGCCCCCTACTGTTTGTACGTCTACGTCTATGTCAATCTTGCTAAAATATATGAACTGTTAATTCAGTCAGCGGGCGCAGCTGCGCCCCTACGAATAGGGTATTTACATATATCCAATACCATTATAAAAATAAAAACCGCCCCGGCGGAACGGGGCGGGCAGGGCTCCCGAAAAGTCGTTAGACTTTTCGGGATGGAGGAGCAAACGCCCGTAAAAGCGCAGCGTTGTCGTACAGACAACGCAAGCACAAAGGGCGTATTGCGACGAGGGGCATTGTTTTTATTAAACCAAGGTCTTACCCATCCAAATATGGGGGCAGCCCTCCTCCTCATCCTCTTCTCCGTTTCTCTTATAACCCTGCTTTTTATAAAACTCCTCAACGCGGGTTTGGGCGTGAAGAACGCATTTGGTTCCGCCCGCTCTCTTGATCTCCTCCTCGACCGTTTTCAGCATCAGGGCGCCTATATTCTGTCCTCTGTATTCCTTCAACACCGCAATACGTCCGATTGTGAAGTTTTCGGAGCCGTAATTTCGAAAATAGCGGCAGGTTCCCACAGGCTTATCCCCGTCAAAGGCAACCGCATGGAAAGCGCGATCATCAGCGCCGTCAAACTCATCTTGAAAGCCCTGCTCCTCCATAAAAACACTCCTGCGAATTTCAGCCGCCTCGTTAGGTAAATTCCGGTAAAACTTCACTTCCATAGGGTTTTCTCCAAAATCAGTATCTTATTTATCTCTCAACACTTTATAAATCTGCACTATAACCGTGGGCGCCGCCGCAAGAAGAACCATGGTTCCCAGGAGAGCTCCGCTTAAGGAGGTTACACCGAACAATCCGTTTAAGGGCTTTATAAACAGCGCACCGCTCAAGAAGCACACTCCCGCCGCAAAGGCGAATATACTGAACGGGTTGCTCAAAAGCCCCAGCTTCACGATTGACTTTTTGCCGCGGCAGCTGAAGCAGTTAAACAGCCTTGCAAGGCAGAGAGTTCCGAAAGCCATTGTGCTTGCCGCCGTTGCACCGTACTTAAGTCCCGTCATGTACGCCACTATAACAGCCACGGATATAAGTCCGCCGATAACGCCCGTGCTTATCATCATGTCCTTATCCAGTATACTGTCGTTTATACCTCTGGGCTTTTCGTTAAGCAGGTTTTTATCCTCGTTCTCCATGCTTATAGCAATAGCCGGCAGAGAGTCGGTCAGCAGATTTATAAACAGCAGCTGAACCGCCGTAAAGGGAGCCGCCAATCCCATAATCACGTTATACAGCACTGCGATTATTCCCGCAAGGTTTCCTGTTAAAAGGAATTTTATACTGTTCTTTATATTTGTATAAATACTTCTGCCTCGGGCAACCGACTTAATAATCGTGGCAAAGTTATCGTCTGTCAAAATCATTGACGCCGCATCCTTGCTGACCTCGGTTCCCGTTATACCCATGGCAACGCCTACATCAGCCTTTTTCAAAGCAGGCGCATCGTTGACCCCGTCGCCTGTCATTGCCACAATATGCCCCAGCTTCTGCCACAGAGTTACTATTCTAATTTTGTGGGCAGGGTTCACCCTGGCATACACGCTGATTTTGGGCAACATTTTTGTCAGCTCCTCGTCGCTTACCATCTCCAGCTCCGCTCCGTCCAAAGCCAGGTCTCCGTCATTGAAAATCCCAACTTCACGGGCGATTGCTATGGCGGTCATCTTATGATCGCCTGTTATCATTATGGGCTTTATGCCCGCTCTTTTACAGTCCTCAACGGCTCCCTTGCTCTCCTCGCGAGGCGGGTCGGTCATTGCGCAGAGACCCATGAAGATGTAATCTCTCTCGTCCTCAACGTCAATCTTATCCTCCGCCGCCTTCTTTCCGAAGCACAGAACTCTCATTCCCCGCTCGGAATATTCCACGTTCATTGTGATAATCTTTTTTCTGTCCGCCTCGGTTATGGGGCGAACAACGCCGTTTTCCTCAATCTGAGTAATCCTGTCAAGCATAACGTCAACCGCGCCCTTTGTCAGCATAGTAACTTGGCCGTTTATGCGGTGGACAGTGCTCATCAGCTTTCTGTCGCTGTCAAAGGGAATTTCGTCAATACGGGGATACTCACCGCGCACGCGTGAGCACATTTCCTCGCCGAAGTGTTCTATCAAGGCCGTTTCCGTAGGGTCGCCCAGCAGAGCGCCGTCGTCGCCGAACACCGCGTCGTTACACAGCAGCATGGGCAGCGCCAAAACGCTCTCCTCCTGCTCTCCGCGCTTCACCGAAACACTTGCGCCGTCTGTGTACAGTTCCCGAACCGTCATTTTGTTTTGGGTAAGAGTTCCCGTCTTGTCGGAACAGATAACGCTGACGCAGCCCAGACCCTCAACCGCTTTCAAATCACGTATGACCGCATTGTTCTTTGCCATTTTCTGAGTTCCGATTGCAAGAGAAATGGTAACAATAGAGCTGAGCGCCTCGGGTATTGCCGCAACCGCAAGAGCCACGGCAAACATCATTGCGTCCAAAATCTTTTCGCCCCTGATAATATAAAGTGCCATTACCAGCGCGCATATTATCATTATTACAACAGACAGCTTTTTTGAGAAGCTGTCAAGGCTTCTCTGCAAAGGCGTCTTTTTCTTTTCCGCCGTGTTGATCATCGAGGCAATGTTACCTATCTCGGTATCCATTCCCGTAGCGGTTACGACTATCATTCCTCTGCCACCTGTTATTAGGGAACCTGAGTATATCATGTTGGTTCTGTCGCCCAGGGGAAGCTCCTTATCCCCGGATGCTATCGGCTCAACAGTTTTCAGCACGCTGTCGCTCTCGCCTGTGAGAGAGCTTTCATTGGCAAGAAGCCCTGCCGCCTCGATAACACGACCGTCCGTCGGAGCAACCGAGCCTGCCTCCAGCACCAAAACATCGCCGACCACAACCTCACGCGCCGGGATTTCACATGGAACCCCGTCTCTTATTACACGGGCGTGGGGCGCAGACATCGCCTTAAGAGCCGCCAGTGACTTTTCCGCCTTAAAATGCTCAACCGTGCCGATTATGCTGTTCATGACTATAACCGCCAGAATTACTATGGTGCTCTCGCCGTTCCCCGTTATCGCCGACAGTCCCGCGCATATGATCAGAATTATCACCAGTACGTCGGCAAACTGGGACAGAAACACCTGAAACAGATTTTTCTTTTTCCCCTCGACAATCTCGTTGGGTCCGTTCTTCTCAAGACGAGCGGCGGATTCACCGGGGCTCAGTCCTGCCGAAGACGATTTCAGTTCTTCAAATACTTGTTTGACAGACCGTTCAAAATACTTCATAAGGATACCTCCATAAATAAATTATTGAAAAAATCAGCCTGTATTATGCAAATAAAAAAGACCTTTATTGCATAACAGTGCTGCAATAAAAGTCTCGCTGTTGGTCTAATCCAAGCACGGCACGGATTGGCAAGCCAATCGTACTGACGACGCCGTGCATTCCGCAAAGCAGAACCGCTACTCCCCTTTACCTACCTATATTTTATACTATTTCCCAAGGTTTGTCAATACAAATTTAAATAAAATCCGCAAATCTATTTTTAAGCCTTGAATACATAGCGGCGGTAACTATAATCAAAACCGCCGTCAGTCCCCAGAAGTATATTGAGCTAAACGCCGAATCGGCTATAGGCGTCCCCAATATAACGCTGCGGAAGCCCTCGGTTATATAAGAAAACGGGTTTATGACTGTTATCAGCCGCCCAACCGCTGTGCCCGCCGAATTTATATCCCAGAATAACGGCGTCAGCCAGTACCCGATTTGGATAAAGACCCCCGCTATATTTCTGACATCCCTGAAAAACACCGTCAGCGCCGCCAGCAAATACCCTACCGCCCCGATAAACACCAGCTCGGCAGCAACATAATAAATAAGCCACAGGTCTCTCACCTTAAAGCCGTACCCCAGAGCAACCTCCACCGCCAAAAGCAACGCCAGAAAAATCCCATGGATAAACAGGTATGAAATTATTCGGGCGGCGGGGAGGGCAGCAACATCAAGCCTAACCTTTTTAATCATGTAGGAATAATCCGTTATTGCCGAGGCGGAGCCCGCCAGGCAGTCGGCAAAAAACAGATATGGCACCAGAGCCGACACCAGCCACAGTATATACGGAGAGTCCCCCTCGCCGCCGCTTTTTAAGATTATCCGAAACACGAACCAATAAAGCCCAACTGTTATACACGGATAGAGAAAAGCCCAAAATACGCCGAGAAAATTCCCGGCGTACCTGGACTTAAAATCATTTTTTGCAAGCTCAAAGGTGTTCTCAAATTTGAACATGATTAATCAATAATTCCTTTTAAATATGCCTTAAACTGCTCCTTTAAATCGTCGCGGCGCAGAGCGTACTCAACTGTCGCCTCCAAAAAGCCCAGTCTGTCGCCCACATCATATCTGCGGCCCTCAAAGTCATAGGCAAACATAGGCTGCTCCTTGGCAAGAGCCTTTAGGGCATCGGTCAGCTGTATCTCACCGCCCGCTCCGGGAGCAGTGTTTTCCAGCTTGTCAAATATTTCCGGAGTTATAACATATCTTCCCAAAACGCCAACGTCTGTGGGCGCCTCCTCCGGCTTGGGCTTTTCAATCATGTCATTCACGGTGTACAGTCTGTCCCCGATTTTCTCGCCGTCAACACAGCCGTACTTGCATATGTTCTCGTGCTCCACGGTCTGAACTCCCAGGACAGAACCGCCCTTTTCGTTATAAACGTCAATAAGCTGCTTCAGGCAGGGCTTTTCCGCGTTATACACCACGTCGTCACCCAAGAGAACCGCAAAGGGCTCGTCCCCTACAAAGGCCTTGGCGCAGAGCACGGCATGTCCCAGACCCTTTGCCTCCTTCTGGCGAACCGCCACAACCTCAACCATGTCCGCAATATCCTTAATCTGTTTTAAGTACTCGGTCTTTCCGCCCTTTTCAAGGAGGGCTTCCAGCTCCGCATTACGGTCAAAGTGATCCTCGATTGCCTTTTTGGTGTGGCTTGTTATAAGGCAAATCTGCTCTATTCCCGAGTTTACCGCCTCCTCGATTATGTACTGAATTGTGGGCGTGTCAACAATCGGGAGCATTTCCTTCGGCATCGCTTTTGTTGCGGGCAAAAACCTTGTTCCCCAGCCCGCCGCAGGGATTACCGCTTTTCTCACTTTCTTAAAACTGCTCATCTTCACATCTCCTATACTCTTTATTTTTCGATTATTATGTCATTCCGATTTCCGCCTTATCCACGAGGGCAAATCCGTTTGAATGGCGTTCATTATCTTCTTCTTGAAGAACTTGTCCTGCTTCTGCTTCTCGTTGATAAACTCTTTCATATCCTGACGCTTGGACTTACCGTCCATAGGGCATGGGTTAAACACAATCGGCAGCTCCGCTCTGCGGGCGTAGCCCTTTATGTCCCCCTCCGCAACGTAGATTAAAGGTCTGATAACATGAATGTCCCGCCGGGAAAGATATGTCACCGGAGAGAAGCACCTTATTCTGCCCTCATAAAACAGGGAAAGGAAAAAGGTCTCAAGCACGTCCTCATTATGATGCCCCAGAGCAACCTTGTTGCAGCCGTTCTTAACAGCCGCGTCATTGACCCCGCCCCGACGCATCTTGGCGCACAGGGAGCAAGGATTGGACTCCTGCCTTATGTCAAAAACCACCTCTGCAATATCGGTCTTTTCCAAAACATACTCAACGCCCAGCTCATTACAGAGTGCCTGCACTCCCGAAAAATCAGTGCCCTCGAAGCCCATATCGAGAGAGACGCCTATCAACTCAAAACGCTTGGGATAAAACCGCCTCAGCTCCGCCAGAGCGCACAGCAGGGTCAGGCTGTCCTTTCCCCCCGACACTCCCACGGCTATTCTGTCCCCCTCCTCGATCATGGAATAGTCATCCACGGCACGGCGGACACGGCTTAAAATCTTCCTCATACTGTCTATACCTCAAAATATTAAATTTAATATTTTTTCTATCTCTATAGTAACATATAATATAAAATAAATCAAGGAAAAGATAAATATTGTAATGATACCGATACAAATAAAATTCCGACAAGTGTGGTTTTGGCAAAAAAATGACCGCCATGCGGCGGTCACAAAAAAAAATAAAAAGAGAGGGAGTTATGTTTAAACTCCGCAGCCAACTTGGCTACAAGCACCATTATAACACTTTATATATTTTATAGATTAAGATTTTGTAAAAAAGTATTTAACAGTTTGTGAACACTGTTCTTTTTCTCGTCCACCTGATTTTGGGCAAAAAAAAGAACCGCCTTGGGGGAGACGGTTCCAAAAAATTAAAAGGGAGGGAGTTATGTTTAAACTTTGTAACAATTCCTTGTTACATTTAGCATTATACCACCTTTCAAATTTTATGGGTGAATATTCTGTGAAAAAGTGTTTAACTTTTTGTGAACCCTGTTGCCTTCGGATAAACCGATTGGGGCTTACGCCCCAAACCCCATTGTAGACAGTTTTGCCGCCTTTGCAAAAGGGTGGCTTGCAAACACGGCAGGTCGTCGGAGCAAAGTTCGCTAAGCTACGTTTTTCTTTGACAATAAAAACATTCGCCCGCTGCCTTGCTCCTCCTCTTCGCGAAAAATCTAACGATTTTTCACGAGTTTACGCTTATGGCGCCTCTCTCCTCAACAGGCTTTAAGTATGTAAATAAAATATTTAAAAAATAATAACTTAAAAGTACTTGACAAAATAATAACTTATAAGTATAATATAGTAGGAGAGGGGGAAAGCTAACCTTGCATAAAATACATTTTTACAAAGATAAAAACGGGAATGAACCTGTAGGCGAATACATAGCGAAATTAGCCCGGAAAAAGGATAAGGACAGCCGTATAAAGCTCAACAAAATAAGAGATTATATTAAAGTTTTGAGCGAATACGGAACACAGGCAGGAGAACCTTATATAAAGCATTTAGACGGCGAAATATGGGAGTTAAGACCGCTAAGAGACAGAATATTTTTTGTGGGTTGGATAAATGGCAGTTACGTTTTGCTGCATCACTTTATGAAGAAAACGCAGAAAACGCCTTTAAGAGAAATTGAAAAAGCAAAAAGAGAACTTGCAGACCTAATAGAAAGGAGCGTAAAATATGAATGATGCGATTGGGAATGATGCTTTAGAGTTTATTGACACTCTTTTAACTCCGGAAGAAATAGCAGAGAGTGACCTTAGAGTTGCGCTTATTGGTGAGTTGATAAAAGCCAGACAGGAAAAAGGCATAAGCCAAAAGAAACTTGAGGAGCTTAGCGGAGTAAAACAGCCTGTTATAGCCAGAATGGAGAAAGGAAATACAAACCCTCAGCTTGATACCATTCTAAAGTTGTTAGTTCCGCTGGGGAAAACGCTCGCTATAGTCCCTTTAGATAGTAAGTAAAATATATCTGATTTTGTATAAACCTAAAAATCAGGCTCCAAAATTATAATAATTGTTTAATCGGAATACTGTGACCCAACTTCATAGAAGTTGGGTCACAGCCGGCAACAACTTAGGTTTATTATTGACATTACATACTTTGTGCAAATCGGAATAA
>CATWQA010000008.1 GCA_958352815.1 uncultured Eubacteriales bacterium | reverse complement strand
CAATCACGTTTGTTTGGCGGAAACGGCTGGGGTGTAGGCGGTCTCTTTTTTGTATCATCTTATTCCGATTGACAAATATAATTAAATATACTATAATTATCGTATTGGATTTATTGCGCCCGCCCTGCGCTCGGGGAGGAGGAGGCGAGCGCAACAGGGCGGGCGACAGGTGTGCCAATGTGAGAATAATAATTATATGGGACAGTAATTAACGTAAATGTTTATGTTTTATCCCAAACCATTAAGTTTGATTAAATGGAATAATTTGGCATTTCGCCCGCCCTGTTGCGTTTGCCCCCTCCTCCCCAAACGCACAGGGCGGGCAGGGATAATAAAATATTTTTGAGGAGATTTTATGAAAAACAAGGTTAAAAACGGCAAAAACATTGCCTTTATACCGAAGGTAATAATTATTGTGTTACTGGCGGCGATTGCCGTGCTTACAATAACGCTTTTGATAAAGAGCCACTTTATGTCGGTGGTAAAGATTTCCGGCTCGGGCATGGAGCCGACTATTCAGCAGGGTGAAACCTGGCTTATTGACAAGCGGGCGGAGGACTTCGGCCGCGGCTCAATAGTTACCTACTATACGGGCGAAGACGGTAGAAATTCCGCCGTTTCACGCGTTATTGCCGTTGCGGGCGACTCGGTTTATATTGACTTTATTACGGGTAATGTTTACGTCAACGGTGAAGTTCTCGATGAACCGTACATAAAGGAAAAGACCTTTTCAAACGGCAGGTACATTGCCGGGCTTTTGGGGCAGGGAAAGTACAGCATGGCAGAACCTATTAGGGTTGAGGAGGGACATGTTTTCGTTATGGGCGACAACAGGAATAACAGCCGTGACAGCAGAGAGTTCGGCCCTGTTTCCGAAGCCTCGGTTTACGGCCTGGTTGTAAAAAAGATTAAATAGAACCCGCCTTAGGGTTCCCAAAAAATCGTCGGTTTTTGGGGACAGAGGAGAAGCGAGGCAGAGGACATTTTTGCATAGGTTATATGTTTGAAAAATTTTATATTTTGCGATAAAAATCTTGTAATATTTCATAGAATGTGTTATCATACTAAGTAATGGGACTTTCGTTGCCCTAAGGGCGGCGGAGTCAGTTTAAAATAGGTTGGCGAACCGCCAAGAGCGCATGTATTAAAAGACCGGGGAGGTAAATTTAATGACAATTACGGAATTTTGGGATAATATCGGCGCGGATAAAGATCAGATTTTGGCGAGGTTTGTGGGCAACGCTCCTCTTGCCGAGAGATGCACCAAGAAGTATTTGGATGACAAGACATTTGGTGAGTTTGAAATGGCAATAGAAGAAAAGGACTACCATAAAATCGAGATGGCGGCTCATACTTTGAAGGGTCTTGCAGGAAATCTCGGCTTTGACAATATTCAGGCTTTGGGGCAGAAAATAGTCAGCGATATCAGAGCGGATGTGTATGACTCTGTTGAGGCTGATTTTGCACAGCTGAAGGCTGAGCATGAGAAAATTTGCGAGCTGATCCATCAATTGGATTAATAAATATAGATGTGGGAAGATGTGTCATGAGTGAGAGATTAAAAGTTTTGGTTGTTGATGATGTTGAGATGAACAGGATTATTTTAAACGAGCTGTTTTGCGATATATACACTGTCCTTCAGGCGGAAAACGGCAAGGTGGCTCTTGACATAATCCGCGAAAACCCCGACTTGTCCGCTGTCCTTCTGGACGTTGCCATGCCGGTTATGGACGGCATAGCAACCTTGGGTGAAATCAAAAAGGAGGGGCTTATTCCTGCTGTGCCGATTTTCTTTGTAACCGCGGACTCTTGCGACGATGTGCTGATTAAGGGGTTTGAGATGGGAATCGTGGACAGAATAATAAAGCCGTACAACCCTTATGCTATCAGGCAGAGAGTTAAGAACTCCATTGAGCTTTATGATTACCGGGTTAACTTGGAAAAAAAGGTTATGGAGCAGACCGAAGAAATTGAACAGAAGTCGAAAAAGATTGAGCGTGCAAGCAGCTCTCTTATTGAGGCGCTGTCCAACGTTATTGAGTTCCGCGACTGTGAGTCCGGAGAGCATGTTCGCCGTATCAGGCAGACCACAAAAATAATTCTGGAACAGTTTGAAAAGCTCAACGGAAACAAGTGGTTTGAGCATGATGAAATTGAAAAAATTGCCGACGCTTCCGTTATGCACGATATCGGGAAGATTGCGGTTCCGGATTATATTTTGAACAAGCCCGGCCGCTTGACGGACGAGGAGTTCGCCATTATGAAGGAGCACTCGATTAACGGCTGCAAAATCCTTGAGAGCATTGATTTTATCAAGGACAGCCCCATGTATAAATACTACTACGATATTTGCAGGAGCCACCATGAGCGGTGGAACGGCAAGGGTTATCCCGACGGGCTCAAGGGAGATGAAATTCCTTTTTCAGCCCAGGTTGTGTCTTTAGCGGACGTGTATGACGCGCTTACAAGCGTTCGCGTGTACAAGGCTGCGTACAGCCATGAGGAGGCCGTTCGCATGATTTTAGACGGCGAGTGCGGCGAGTTTAATCCGGAGATTATAGAATGTTTTAAGATAGTAAATAACGACGTGCGGAAGGCTTTGGACGAGATTAATAACAGCTCTCGGAACAAGCCTGAAATACCCAGATATGAACGAAAAGCTTTACAGGGTTGAGTGATAGGAAATGGCAGGGAATACGCGAAGCGAAAAAAGCGCGAAAAATTTGATTTACGGCGTGGGAGCCCAGTCGGCAAGCATTTTGCTCAATTTTGTTATCAGAATTGTTCTTGTCCGTCAAGTCGGTATTCTTTCTGTCAGCCTTAACGGCTTGTTCACAGAGGTTATAGCCATGCTGTCTTTGGCGGAAATGGGGGTTGGCTCAGCTATTACATACAGCTTGTATAAGCCCTTGGCCGCCCGAGACGAAAAGAGAATTGTTAAGCTGATGAACCTGTACAAAACTGCGTACAGGAACATCGCTTTTGCTGTTCTGGCCGCGGGGCTTTGTCTTGTGCCCTTTATTCAGAATATAGTGTCAAAGGTGGACGTCCCCGACAATTATATTCGTCTTGTTTTTGTGCTGTTTTTAATTCAAACAGCGTCGTCCTATTTATTTTCCTATAAGAGTGCGCTTCTCAACGCGGATCAGAATGTTTATCTTGTTTCAAAGATTACAACAATTGTGAAAATAGCGGCGGAGATCGTGAACATCGGCTTGCTGTTTATGTTTCAAAACTACTTGCTCTATCTTGTTATGGAAGTTTTGGCGGTGGTGGCGGCCAATATTGTAATCTCCGGTCAGGTTGACAAGATGTATCCGTTCTTAAACCGAAAGGATGAGCTTCTGAATGTTGAAAAGAAGCTCGTGTTTAAGAACGTTAAGAATATTTTTATCGGAAGCCTGTCGGGGAGAATAACCAACTCGACTGATAATATTTTGATTTCGATGCTGGTCAGCATTTACGAGGTCGGAATTTACACAAGTTATTCCACATTGGCGGGCGGTTTAAGGCATATAATAGACCAGATAGACTCGGCAACCGCCGGAAGCGTGGGTAACCTGATGGCGGAGGCGGACGGCAAGCGGTGCAACGACGTTATTAAGCGGATGACGTTTATAAACTACTTTTTCGGGTCTCTGTTCGCCTGCTGCCTTTTTTGCCTTTCCTCGACCTTGGTCAGAATAATGTACGGCGAGAAATACACATACAATACCGATACCATTTACGGCATTGCGGTTATTTTTGTCATCAGCCTGAATTTTTTTGTGACGGCTCTTAAAAATCCCCTTTGGAGGTTTGTGTCGGTTTCGGGTCTCTTCAGCAAGGATAAAAATATCTCGATTGCGGGCAGCACCGCTAACTTGATTATATCCGTTGTTCTCGGGTTGAAGCTGGGAACCCTGGGCATTCTGCTGGGCACCTTTGCAACGCTGGCGATACAGATTGTTCTGAAAATCAGACTGCTGTATACAGGTAAATTCAAAATGAGCCCGCTTAGGTATTATTTACTGTTTACGGTATACGGCGCGGCGGGCGTGACTATTATGATGATGGCAAAGTTTATCAGCAGCGAAATAGTCTTGGGAAACCTGTATCTTGACCTGCTGCTCAAGGCTCTGGTATCAATCACGGTTCCGTTGTGTATGAATTATATTGTGTTTGGCAGGACAAAGGAATTTGATTACTTGAAAGAGATTATGTGGAGGTTTTTGGGTAAGTTTTACTCGGTCTTTGAGGTATATCTCAAAAAGTACAGAAGGTCGGTGCGCAGACATTTAAACGAGAGGTGGTAGTTTATGGGAAACGCTTATTTACAAGCCGAATTATCAGGCGAAACAAAACAACAAGGTCTCAGGGTTGCCATGATCGGGCATAAGCGCATTCCCACCCGTGAAGGCGGAGTGGAGATTGTTGTGGAGGAGTTGTCCGTCAGGATGGTTGAAAAGGGGCTGAGTGTTGACGTTTACAACAGAAAAGACAGGTTCGGGAAAAAATATAAGCAGCCTAAGTCGTTTAAAAACGTGAGAATTATTCAAATACCCACCTTTCGCCCGGACGCGCTGAACGCCTTTGTATACTCTGTTTTGGCAAGCATTAGGGTGCTGTTCGGGAAGTACGACTGTATTCATTATCACGCGGAGGGACCCTCTGCCATGCTGTGGATACCGAAGCTCTTCGGCAAAAAGGTTGTCTGCACCATACACGGTCTTGACTGGCAGCGTTCCAAGTGGGGCGGATTTTCGGCATGGTACTTGCGGCTGGGGGAGAGGATCGCCGCGAAATTTGCGGATGAAATTATTGTTCTGAGCAAAAATGTGCAGAGGTATTTTCGTGAAACTTACGGACGGAATACCCATTACATACCGAACAGCGTCGAGATGAAAACCGAAAGCTATCCGCCAAGAGCGATTAAAACCCAATTCGGCCTCGAAAAAGACGGGTACATATTGTTCCTTGCAAGAATTGTTCCGGAAAAGGGACTGCATTACCTGATTGAAGCGTACAAGAATATAGATACGGATAAGAAGCTGGTTATCGCCGGCGGTCTTGATTATGTTAAGAATTACACTAAACTTATTATGTCTCTTGCGGAGGGTGACGACAGAATAATTTTCACCGATTTTGTCAGAGGAACGGTTCTTGACGAGTTGTTTGACAACTGTTTTATCTACGTTCTCCCCAGCGATATTGAGGGCATGGCAATCAGCCTTTTGGAGTGTCTGAGTTACTCCTCGCCCTGCCTTGTCAGCGATATCCCCGAAAACATAGAGGTTGTGGGAGAGCTCATGCCGACCTTTGAGCACGGAAATGTTAAAAGCCTGGAAAGGGAGCTTAGAAGCATACTTGACGGAAACCGCCCGGTTATCCGCGACAGAAGTCTTTATGCCGACATGCTCAAGCGGTATAAGTGGGACGAGATTGTTGAGCACACCATTGACCTTTACAAGAGCTATAGGTTAAGAAAGAGAAAGTAGATAGTATTTGTCGGAGTGGTATAATGAGAGTTTTAATGGTAAACAAGTTTCTCTACCCCAAAGGGGGTGCGGAGACATATATCTTTAAGCTGGGAGAGTATCTAAAGGCAGCGGGGCATGAGGTGGAATACTTCGGAATGCAGGACGATAAAAATATCGTGGGCAACACCGCAGGGGAGTACACCCAAAATATGGACTTTCACGGCGGAGGCGCGGGGAGATTTCTCTACCCCTTTAGGATAATATACTCCCTCTCCGCCCGCAAAAAGCTGAGGAGAATTATTAATGCTTTTAAGCCCCACATTATCCACTTGAATAACATAAATTATCAAATTACTCCGTCGATAATTGACGAGATTAAAGGGCATGGAATACCTGTTGTGCAGACGGTTCATGACGTGCAGATGCTGTGCCCCAGCCACCTGATGTTTGATTTAAACAAAAAGCAAATTTGCGAGAAATGCTTAAGCGGTTCAAAGCTCAACTGCGTAAAGGGCAGGTGTATTCACGGCTCTTTGGCAAAGAGCGCTGTCGGAACCCTTGAAGCGTGGCTGTACGGCATAAAGGGAACCTACAGGCTGGTTGACAAATACATATGCCCCAGCCGCTTTATTGAGGAAAAGCTCCTACAGAAAAAGAGGTTGGGAAAGTATATTTACAGAGGTAAGACCGAGGTTATACACAACTATATCGAGCTCTCCGAGGAGAATACCTCTTACAGCAAAGAGGATTACATATTATACTTCGGTCGGTTTTCTGTAGAAAAGGGCGTAGATATACTGGCGGAGGCTATAAGAGCCCTTCCTCAAATTCCGTTTAAGATTGCGGGTTCGGGCCCTATGGAGAACATTTTTAGAGATATACCCAACGCGGAGCTTGTGGGCTTTAAGACGGGAGAGGAACTGCGCAGGCTTATTGCTCGGGCGTACGCTTCGGTATATCCCTCCGTATGGTATGAAAACTGCCCCTTGTCCGTGCTGGAGTCCGAGGCCTTGGGAACCCCGGTTATTTCATCGGGGCTCGGCGGTCTGCCGGAGCTGGTGGAGGACGGAGAGACGGGCATAATATTGAAAGAGGTCACCGCGGAGGCGCTGACAGACAGCATAAAGACCCTTTGGGACAATCCGGATTTGGCAAGGGAAATGAGCAAAAACTGCCTGAAGAAGCGAAACAGAATGATTACCCTTGATAAATACGGGGCGAGAATTGAAGAAATATACAGTGAAGTTCAATAAGGGGCTTTGCCCCGTCATTCAACGTTTCAGCGGGAGAGTGCAGCTTTCGCTGAAAAAAGTAAGCGGAACCCGCCTTGGGGATAGAGGAGAAACGACGCAGCGGCGGGGGATATCTTGCTTTTAGTTATAAATAATAAGCAGCATAACGTTTTTTTAGTTTAAAATTTTGGACTAATTCAGTTTAATCTGACAAAATACTTGTAATTTTAATGAAAATATGGTAGAATAATCCGAGCGGGACTTGTCAGAGTTAAGAGGATGTTTGGTAATGGATAAAATAAAAAAGCTTATATTCAGAGGGCCGAAATATATTTTTTATTTTATATGTTTGATTGTGTTTTATGTTTTGGGAGCCGTGGCGAAGCGGTGCAGCAAGAAGTACAGAAACGTGTGGATTGTTGCGGAAAGAGGAGTTGACGCCAGAGATAACGGTTACCATTTTTATAAATACGTGCGATGCAACCATCCTGAAATTAATTGCTATTATATAATTGACAAAAACTCGCCCGACTGCGGCAGGGTGCAAAAATACGGAAACGTTGTGAACTACAGAAGCATTAAGCACCACCTGCTTTTTGCCGTTTCCACCCATAAGATAAGCACCCATATTTTCGGATATTCCCCTGATATACTGTGCTATAACAGGTTTCAAAAGCTGGGGCTTGTTAAGGGAAACCGTGTGTTTTTACAGCACGGCATTATTATGAATGATATCGAGTGGATGTTCTATCCGAGAACCAAGCTTGAACTGTTTGTGTGCGGGGCAAAACCCGAGTTTGAACAGGTCAAGGCGAGGTATGGGTTTCCCGAGGGCGTGGTCAGATACTTGGGTCTGTGCCGTTATGACGCTCTTAATAATCCACAGCAGCCCGAAAGGCAGATCCTGCTTATGCCGAGCTGGCGAGGCAGCTTTGCCAATATGAGCTCAAGGGCTCAATTTATGAAAACCGATTACTATAAGAAATTTTCGGAGCTGATAAACAATCCCCGATTGACAGCATTCCTTGAAAAAGAGGATTTAAAGCTGGTGTTTTATCCCCACTATGAGGCGCAGAAGTTTCTTAATACCTTTAAGAGCTCAAGCAACAGAGTTATTTTGGCGTCCTTTGAGGAGTATGACGTGCAGCAGCTTTTGATGAAATCAATGATGCTGATAACCGACTTCTCCAGCGTGGTTTTTGACTTTGCCTACATGAAAAAGCCCTGCGCCTATTTTCAGTTTGACGAGGAGGTTTTCAGACGGCAGAATTATGCGAGGGGATATTTTGATTACAGACGGGACGGGTTTGGCCCTGTTCTTTCCACAGCCGACGAGGTTGCGGACTATATAATTAAACTCGGGAATAACGGTTTTACAACCGAGAAGATTTATGGAGAGAGAGTAAGCCGTTTCTTTGAAATGGGGGACGGAAAGAACTGTGAGCGGAATTTTGAGGCGGTGAAAAGCCTATAGCGTCAAGCGGGGGCATAGAGATGAGAAGTTTAAAAGAAAGACAAAGCTCAAAGCTTTTGGCCGTTGCGTATATATTCTGCTTTACGGCAGCGGCCTTGGGAGACTCTGTTTTTTTACCGAGCACAATGAAGGTTGCAACATTGCTTGCGGTGTGCATGGCGTTTGTTATTCTGCTTGTACACGGAGATTTTAATAATATAAGGCTTATAGGCGGGTTTGTCATTGTATACGCAATCTGGATTTTCGTTATAATGGTGTACTCGATGATTATCTGGATTTTGAACTTTGAGAGCGTTAGGTTTATTATGAGAGGCTGCTCAAAGGTGTCATATCAGCTTATATTGATTGCGGTTATTGCCGCCGCGGCGTATATGTTCGGCGAAAAGGCCATTCACTATACGTTTTACGGGCTGGCTCTGGGAAATGCCGTAATTGCCCTGCTGTACATACCGTCCTTTGGGATTTCGGGAGTGGTTTCCTCGTTTATTGACTTTGTGCTCACTATGGGGGACGCCACCGGTTATATGCGGCGGCTTGAAATCCACGATATAACTTTTACCTATGGCTTTTTCCTGATATACTTTCTCCTTTTTGACAAGATAAGCTCAAAAAGGGTTAAGGTATTCAATATAATCGTGGCGGCGGTGTTCTTTTATATAGGTTTTAAGAGAATAGCCATTGCAAGTTTCTTTCTGGTGCTTGCGGTCGGCTTCTTTTTGGGAAAGCTGACGCCCAAGGCTCAGCTAAAGATTATGAGGCTTATAGCCGTCTGCGGAATTTTGTTTGCCTGCGTATATTTGGTATTTATAAAGTATGGGCTGTTCGTGCAGATAATGAACGATTTGGGCGTTGACATAAAGGGCAGAGATGTTCTCTACGGGTACATTGACAAATACTATCGAATTTCGCCCGCGTTTTGGGGGTTTGGATTTGAGTACGTCCACATTATGATGCTGGAGATTGCCGAAGCCGGAGGACGGCAGTTTAACGGCATGATTGATATACACAATGATTTTATGCGGGTGTATATAGAAATGGGCTTTTGGGGATTTTTGGCGTGGCTTTACTACACGCTGATTTTCCAGTTTAACTGGATTAAGTCAAAATTCAGTTCGGACACCCTGCGGCTGTTCCTGCTCTGTGAAATATATATTTTTATGACATATATGACGGATAATACTCTGTTTTACTTTTTCACCGGAATGGTGCTGAGAATGATGCCTCTGTGCCACGCCCTGCATATCGACAGGGATAAACGGGAATATGGGGGAAAGCTGGTATTATTGAATGACCGGGAGCAGCGAAGATTTGAAATACTGTCCGAGCGGGGGCAGGAAAGCGTAACTTTATACAAGAAAAAGACCAAGGACAGGAACAGATGAAATCCGGAAATATGAGATACGCCTGTGCGGGCGCAGGCGCTGTACTGAAATTCCATTTGAATTTAAGCCGTATGCAGGGCTATGATTTATGGATAATCTAATCTATTGAAAAGGCGGTGTTTTCAATGATTTTTCAAACATTAAAAAAATACATCAAGGAGGATCTCGGCAAAGTCAATATGGGCGGGTTTAAGACCCGCTTAAGGTCGGCGCGGAAACGCAGCGACAGTGACAGCAGGACGATTGAAAAAAACTCGGGAAAGATGGGGCTGTCCCCGGCGAAGGCGGTTATGCTTCTGCTTTGGAGAAAAAAGCTGCAGATTATATTTTTAACCTTGGGCTTTATGGTGATCTTGGCGGCTATATTCGGAATAAGCAACCGCAATACGCTGACTGCCACATTAACGCTTAACTACGAAGAAGCCTCAAAGGGGCTGAACCCCAACGGAACCAGATTTAATATGTATGAGGTTAAGGCTCATGACGTTATGGAAAGAGCCATATCCTATATGGGTATACCGGACGAGTTGACTGCCGAGGAGCTGTCGGAAAATATTTCTGTCAGCGATACCAACTCCAAGGCTATAAATACACAGGACAGCGAGTATTTTATTTCCACCAGCTTTAATGTTTCATACAAGAGAAACCGGGGCGTTGATAATTCTCTTACCACCCGTCAAATGATGGATTTTATATGTAAGGCGTATAACGACATATTCCACGAGAACTACGGTGAAAAGAGAACGGCGCTGGTTTACAGGCAGGCCGATAAGGCGAATATGGAATATGTTGAAATCAGCGACGATATGAATAACCAAGCGAGTCAGATTGAGCTGTACCTGAGCAAAAGAGTTAAGGAGAACGGAACCTTTAAGTCGGAGGAGACCGGGGAAACATTCCAGACCCTGAGAAGAATGATAGAAAACCTGATTAACTATGACATTTCCAAGTACAACTCATTCGTTCTTGAGACAGGTCTTGCCAAGAACAAGGAGCAGTTTATAGACACCCTGTATTACAAAAATTCTGTGCTTGATATGGAGTACCAAAAGTCAATGGCGGAATATGCCGTGCGGCAGGACGGAATTTCAAAGTACGACGAGGCTATGATAGGTACCGTTATGATCCCTGCCATAAACGACAAGGATGAGTACTATATGTCAAGAACCAACATAGGTATTGACTACCTGGCAAAGGATGCGGAAGTGAATTTGTCCGCTGCCAAGGATACTCTTAAGGAAATTGAGATTAATAATGACATTATTGCAAAAATAAGCGCGGGCAATCCCACCGTTGAGGACTTTGAGAAAGCCGATGAGATGATTGAGGAGATAAATAAGTCCTTTGAAGAAATCTCAAGCCTTGCAATGCTTACGGACAGGGAGTACATCAGATACAAGACAAAGGATTATCTGACCTTTAAGGAGAGAGAGAAGAACTTTGCTCAGATAATTTCTCTCGATAAGGTTGCTGCGTGCGGCGTGCTGTTTCTCATTGTAATTTGTGTGATTTTTTACTACGTCGAAAAGCGCAAGCTGGCAAATAGGGGGATGCGTCCATGAAGAACTTCGAGATATTCAGATACATAAAAAAGTGGAGATACCTGATTGTTCTTATTTGTATTGCCGGAGCCGTTCTGGTATACCAATACGCCATGTCAAAGCAGGTATACACTGCCCAGACGGTTCTCAGCTATTCCAACAATGAGGCAAAATCGGGTATGACCCCCAGCGGGGATGTTCTTGACGTAAACGAAATATATTCATCAAAGGTTATAACAGGTGTTCTTGAGGATTTGTCCCTAACCACGGGGGCGGACTCAATTCGTTCAAGGTGCAGCGTTGAGCCTATAATCTCCGAGGACGAGGAGGCAAGAAAGGAAGCTATCCTAAAAGAGGGTGAGGAATACGTATACTACCCCACCGATTACCTTATAACCTTCGGTGTTGACAGCGATTACAGCCAGGAATACGCGGCAACGGTTCTCGACTCAATTCTTGAGAACTACTTTATCAACTACGGTGAAAAATATATTAACCAGACCGTTTTGCCCAACAACGCTTCAAATATCGAGAGCGGAGAATATGATTACATCGAGTGCGCGGAAATTCTGGACTCCTCGGCGACAGAGATATATAATTATCTCTATGATAAAAAGTTTCACTATCCCGATTACAGATCCGCCACCACCGGATATACGTTTACAGACCTCTATAATATGTATAAAGAGGACTTAAATTACAATATACCGGAGCTGTATTCAAAGATTTTAAATCAAAAGGTGTCTAAGGATCAGTCCGTGCTGATTAAGGATTACAGCAACAAAATCAGTCAGTACAACATTGATTTGGTAAACATGAAGGAAAAGATTGAACCTCTCTATGACCTTATTACCGGGTACAGCTTAAAGAGTAAGGAGGGCATACAGTATCACTACGGCAAGGGTACCGAGTCGGACAATACCAACGACTATATCTTAAAGGATGTATATGACGAGCATACAGAGGGAGAGGAAATAAAAAGAATTAATACGGAAACAACCTATGACGCCCTCATAAACAACTATGTGAGCCTTGAGGTAAAGCGTCAGTACACTCAGGTTGATATGGAGCATAAGCAGAACTTGCTTTCGATTTTCCGTGACGCGGTTCCTCCCGCCGATCAGGACGCGGCGATTGCCGAAATTGAGGAGGATATGGCGGCGCTTATAAAGCGTTTGGACGAAAATTATAAAATAGTGGAAGCAACGGTAGACGAGTTCAACCAGTATCTGGGAGCTTCAAACATTACTACCCTGACCAGTATCAACGTTTCCGAAAAGATTAACATAAACCTGTATTTGATATTGGCTCTGTTTGTGTTCTTGGTTTGCGGATGCCTGGGAGCTATCGTGCTGGGACGTACTCAGGACTTTGTGGAATACCTGCTCTATAAGGACAGAAAGACAGGTCTCGACAACCGCGCGAAGTGCGATATGCTTATTAACCGCTATGCAGAGAAGCCCTTGTCTGATAACTTCGCCTTTATTTTAATCAGACTTGACGTTCTGAAAATGGTAAACAGCCAGGTGGGCAGGAACGCCGGCGATGTTCTCTTGGGAGAGTTCGGCCGTATCTTAGGCGAAATCGCAAGGGACTACGGCTCCGCCTGCTACAACGGCAGCGATCAGTTTATGTGCTTCTTTGAAAATTGCAGCTACAAGAAGGCCGAGATGTTTATTGAGTCTTTGAGCAGCTATGTGGAGCACTATAACGCTCAGGGTCCCGAGCACAATATTACCTTCTCCTACGCAATTGAGGAGACAAAGGAAACGGGTATATATGACGCAAGAGGCCTTATAAGCGCGTCATTCCGCGATATAAACGCCAAGTCCGCCGAGGCTTCAAAGCCCGATAATGACGGTGGCGACGACGATAACGGCGCTCCCGGAGGAAAGCCTGTTTATAAAGAAGAGAGCAAGCAAGAGACGGCAAAGTCCGCACCTGTTGCTTTGGCGGGTGTGGACAACGGAGCCATGAACAGCCACGATATAATAAAAATGGTTACCGAGGCAGTGGCTGCCGGGATGCGGCTGGGCAGTGAAAAAGCCGAGCCGCCCAAGGCTCAGCCCGAAGCGGAGCCGCAGGAGGAAACTCCTCCGCCCCAAGGCAAGCCGCCCTATGAACCGATTTCATGGAGCTCGGAGAGCAGCGTTCCGAAACGGCGTTACACCGCAGTGACAAAAACTTCGGCGGAAAAGCCGAAAAAGGCGGAGGAACAAGAGCTGCCCCTTGAGGAGGTAGAGGTTTCGGTTAAGGACACGGGCAAAAAGGGAAAGACAGCGGCAAAGAAGAACAGTTCCGAGCCTCAGGTTGACTTTAATCCCTACGCGCCCAAGCCGAGGGTTAAAAAGTCTTACAGAACCAGAGGCGACGCTGCCGATTTGGGACCGTACGCACCGAAGAACAGAAATGATAAGTAGTCTGTCTGAACAGTTGGGAGAGCATGTGTGATGAAGAAATACTTGAAATTATTTTGGAATTACAAAAAACCGATAATAGCTGTGATTTTGGCAGTTGTTGTTTTGGTGGGCGGCTTCAATTTGTTTAACCAGTCAAAAATTGACGTTACCTTTTATCAGGTACATTCGGATAAAATCTCTGATAATATTCGTATAGTCGTGCTGGCTGATTTGCACTTAAAGGAGTTCGGCAAGGATAACGTCAGACTTGTGGAGAAAATCAGAAATCTCAGTCCGGATATTATTGCCTGCGTGGGGGATATGAACATGACGGACGACCCGGACTACAGCGTGGTTTTGACCCTGTGCCAGCAGCTGGTGGATATTGCGCCGGTGTATTACTCTTTGGGCAACAACGAATATGAGGCAAAGTTGTTTAACGATTCGAAGCTCTCGGAGGATGTTGAGAGCCTGGGCGTTCATGTTCTTGATGATGAATCCGAGGTTTTGACCATAAAGGATACAAAGCTGAATATCGGCGGACTGTCCCAGGGCTCCGAACAGTTTGAGCGTTACGGTCACGACTTTTTTGACAAGTACGCAAGCGAGGACTATTTTAAGCTGCTGCTTGTCCACTACCCCGAGGTTTTTCAGGGGCATATTGAGGACAGCGAAATTGATTTGGCGCTCTGCGGTCACGCCCACGGCGGTCAGGTTAGGCTGCCATTTGTCGGCGGCTTGTATTCCGCCGACCAAGGTCTTTTCCCGAAGCTCGCCGAGGGCTTCCATACAATCGGCAACAGCAATGTTATAATCAGCAGGGGTTTGGGGAATTCCCACTTCATGCCCAGGATCAACAACCCGCCGGAGCTGTGCGTTGTTGATTTGTGCTGGTATTAACAGAATATTCCGGAGGGTGTTTATGAACAAGCTGGTAAGTGTAATTATGCCTGTCTATAATGCCGGTGAACTGCTTAACAGGTCTGTCTCAATGCTTTTGAGGCAGACCTATGCAAATATTGAGATTTTATTGGTTGACGACGGTTCAACGGACGACAGTCTTAAGAGGGCAAAGAAAATCGCAGAGACGGACAGGCGGGTCAGAGTAATTCATCAGGAGAACATGGGTCCGGCTGCCGCCCGCAATACAGGGATGGAAAACGCCCGCGGAGAGTATTACTACTTTGTGGATTCGGACGATGAGATCAGCGAGGACACGGTGCTCACCCTAAGCTTCGCCATTGAGAGGGACGGAGTGGACTTGGCAGTGTGCGGTCATTCGTGGGTGAACAAATCCGGCGAAAGCCTTATGACCAAAACATATGAGCACAAAATATTCGATGGGGAATATGTTCGAAGCCACTATGATGAATTTATAGTTAAGACAAATCCATATGCAATGTTCGGCGCCCTGTGGAACAAGCTCTATAAGGCGGAAATAATCAAGAAAAATAATCTCGGCATACCCTTGGTGCGCAAGGGAGAGGATGAGATATTCAACATGATGTATTTAAGCTGTATAGACAGCGTGTCCTTTGTTCCGGAGGTTCTGTATAAATATTATATACAGCCCACCGAGATTAACAGCCAAAAATATTTTGAGGGATATTTTGAAAAAATAATCGAGCTGAAAAATAAGCAGCTGGAAATCGCATATAACTGGAACAGGAAAAATACAAGGGTTTTAGAGCATATATGCCGCACCTTTGCGGTATACGCAGACGTGTACATACAGATGCGCTACAACGGAAGTCGGTGGTACAGCTTTAAGGAGAGGTACGGAGCGGTTAAAGAGACAATAGAGGTGTTTCAGAGAGAAACTCCCTCAAAGGACATATCGCCTGATTTTCTCAAGTATAAATATTTGCTGGGCGGAAACAGTATCAGGCTGTTCCTCATAGAATATCTCAAAGAAATTCAGCTTGGATTTGCCGACAGGGAACTAAGATAAAGAGAGTTGATATATTTGGATAAACCATTGGTCAGCATAATTATGCCCGTGTATAATGCGGAGCAGTTTCTTGAAAGGTCGGTAAGGAGCGTTACGGAACAAACCTACGGCAATATTGAAATACTCCTTATTGACGACGGCTCGGCGGACGGAAGCCTTAAAGCCTGCATGAAGCTTGCGGACGGTGACGAACGAATCAGGGTGTTTCATCAGGAGGATTTGGGCTCGGGAGCTGCGAGAAACTTAGGCATAGAAAATGCATTGGGCAGTTACTATTATTTTGCCGACGCGGACGACGAGGTCGAAAGGGGCGCGGTGGCTAAGCTGGTCGCTGAGATTGAAACCGGCAGGGCGGATTTAGTCGTGTGCGGATATTCATTTGTAAACAGGCGCAGAGAAAACCTGTTTACAAAATCCTATGAACGAAAGCTCTGCAAGGCCGAGTACATACGAAAGCATTATGATGATTTTATTGTTCGGGGCAAACCCTATGCCATGCACGGCGCCCTGTGGAACAAGCTGTACAGAGCTGAAATAATCAAGAAAAACGGGCTAAGAGTGCCCACGGTGCGTAAAAGTCAGGATGAAATATTCAACATGATGTATCTGAATTGCATAGACACCGTCAGCTTTATTCCCGACGTGCTGTATTACTATTACATATGGCCTACCGCCGTAAAAAGCAAAAAATATCTGGACAGCTTTTTTGATAAAATTGTTTTCCTGAAAAACAGTCAGCTTGATATTGCATATAACTGGAACAGGGAAAACAGAGGGGTAATGGAGTACATATGCCGTGTTCTGGCGATTAATATTGACGTGTATATACAAATGCGTTACAGGGGAAGCCGTTGGTTCAATTTCAGGGAGAGATATGAGGCGGTTAAGGCGGCGATGGAGGTCTTTGCAAGGGAACTTCCGTCGAGAGAGGTTACCCCGGACTTTCGCAAATACAGATATATGCTGGAGAACAGCCCCGTGAAGTTGTTCCTCTGTGAATACCTAAAGGAAATTGAACTGTGGTTTTCAGATAGGAGATTAAAATAATATATGGGAGAGATAAATTTGGAAAAACCGCTGGTCAGCATAATTATTCCCGTGTACAATATGGGAGATATGCTTGAAAATTCGGTAAAGAGCGCAGCAGCGCAGACCTATGACAATGTTGAAATTCTGCTTATTGATGACGGGTCGAAGGACGACAGTCTTAAGGTGTGCGAGAGGATAGCTCAAAGGGACAGCCGAGTTAAGGTTTTTCATCAGGAAAATAAGGGTTCGGGACCTGCGAGGAATTTGGGCATTGAAAATGCATCGGGGAAGTATGTATACTTTTTTGATGCGGATGATGCCATGGAGAAAAATGCCATTGAAATACTTGTGAAAAACCTTGAGACTGAGAAATGCGATATGGTGGTTTTCGGTTATAGGATGCTGCACCCCGACGGACGGGAAGAGGTTTACAATGCTTATCCCGGGAAGGTGTTTGGCGGTGAGTACGTGCGCAGCCATTATGATATTTTTCTGAACCGCGCAAAGATGTATATTCAGGGAGCGCCCTGGAACAAAATGTTCAGCCTTGAAAAAATTAAGGAGCACGGTATAAAATACCCCGCTCTCAGAAGAAACCAGGACGAGGTTTTCATAATGATGTATGTTGACATTGCGGATCGGATTTTATTGATAGACGATGTGCTGTATAACCACTATCCGAACGACATACACGGCGCGTTTAAAAAGTTCCCCCTCGATTTTTTTGATATTGTCAGCAGGGTTAACGAGTACAGATACAAGTACATGTACGGCTGGAATGAGGAAAACAAAAGGGTCTTGGAGATTATATGCAGCGATTTTCTTAACGGCACCAACAAGAGCATGATGCTGCTGTTTAACCCCAAATGGGGGCTGAGCTTTAAGGAGAGATATTCTAAAATTAAAGATATAGCTCAGCGATGCGTTGAGGAAATGCCGGATAAGAACTACAATACCGATTCCACTCTGTATTCGCTGATGAAGAAGAAGCGTTATGTATTACTGTATTTCGCGGCATACTTGGCGATTTTCAAAAATAAGAAATATATACGGTAATTCTGCGTGACATTTTAATTTACGACAAAAGGAAAGAGATGATAATAACTTTTATGAAGAGAAGACGTTTTGATAAATATATGGCAGCGGCGGCGCTTAGAATTGCCGTACCGGCTATAGTTGAGTCATTTTTTGTTGCCTTTGCAGGACTGGTGGACTCCTTTATGGTAAGCTCACTGGGGTCAAATGCGGTTGCGGCGGTGGGTCTTACCACCCAACCCAAGTTTTTGGGGCTGTCTGTGTTTATGGCGATGAATGTTTCCCTGTCGGCGCTGGTCGCCAGAAGGTTTGGAGCCAACAAGAGGAATGACGCAAACGCCATACTGTCAACTGCGCTTGCGATGATTGTTATTTTGGCAGCTGTTTTGGGCGTGTCTCTGGCGATTTTTGCGCCCCAAATAATGGATTTGTGCGGCTCAACTCCCGAGACCCACGACGGCGCTGTGCTCTACTACAGGATTATCATGGGCGGCATGATTTTCAACTGTATCCAGATGGGAATTAATTCGGCTCAGCGTGGAGCGGGCAACACTAAAATCACCATGCGCACCAATATTACATCAAACACCATAAACATCATTTTAAATTATCTGTTGATTGACGGGCATTTCGGCTTCCCCGCTCTGGGAATAGCAGGCGCCGCTCTTGCCACGGTTTTGGGCACGGTGGTTGCTTGCATAATGAGCATTATTTCAATTCTGAAGCCGGGCAGCTTTATCAACCTTTTGTACATAATAAAAAAGCGTATCTACCCGTCATTTACGGCTCTTAGGAGCATAGTAAGGGTGGGCTACAGCGTATTTTTTGAGCAGCTGCTGATGCGCGTAGGCTTTATGATGACCGCGATTATGGCGGCCGACCAGGGCAATGCGGCAATGGCGGCTCACCAGGTGGGAATGAATATTATGGGTCTGTCCTTCTCCTTCGGAGACGGCTTGCAGGCGGCGGCGGTCGCCTTAATCGGCCGCAGCCTTGGCGAGAACAAGCAGACCCGAGCCAAGGACTTCGGAGCAACCTGCCAGATGATTGGCGGATTTATTTCCATAGCCCTTGCGGTTATATACTTCCTGGGGGCACGGCTGCTGATGGGTCTGTTCTTCACAGAGCCCGAAATCGTGGATATCGGCGTGAGCATAATGCGGATTATAATAGTCGTGGTTCTGTTCCAGATCAGGCAGGTTATATATATGGGCTGCCTGCGGGGAGCGGGAGACACGCTGTACACCGCAGTGGCTTCCACAATAAGCGTCACGATTATCAGAACGGCAGTTTCATACCTGTTCGGTTACACCTTCGGCATGGGTATTGCCGGCATTTGGATGGGAGTTGTGGGCGACCAGATTTCAAGATACCTTTTCGCCGCAGTGCGCTTTAAGGCGGGCAAATGGGTGAAAATCCAAATTTGACAGGTCGGCTTCAATTGAAGCTGCCGAAAAATTTATGAAAAACTATTGACCTATTATTTATTTTGTGTTAGAATATCTAAGTCATGTTAAATCGGGGCTTTAGCGGTGCCTTGTAACCCTCAATCCGCTATAGAGGGGATGAAAACTTGCCATGAGGGATATCTTTGTTTGGTCTGCCTCGCAAAAGTGGTGTTGACGGTTTGGTCTTACGCAATCGGAACCTGTGAACCTCGTCAGGGCGGGAACGCAGCAGCGATAAGCAGTCATTCTGATGTGCCGTGAGGGCGCTAAATCTGAGCTAACTGTGTGAGTAACGCTTGTAGAGCTGTTTCGAAGGCAAGCACATGACTTTTTTTATTTTTGCGTTTGAGTGAAGAGGTGAAGGGCTTATGCCCGAAAAATACCAGGCTTTATACAGAAAATGGCGGCCTATGACATTTGACGATGTGGTGGGTCAGGAGCATATTACGAAAACCTTGAAGAACGAGCTGGCTTCGGGCAGGCTGGGGCACGCCTATTTGTTCTGCGGCACCAGAGGCACGGGAAAGACCTCAACGGCAAAGATTTTCTCCCGTGCGGTGAACTGTGAAAATCCGCAGGGCGGAGAGCCGTGCAACGTCTGCGAAACCTGTCGGGGGATTATTGACGGCAGGATTATGGACGTTTATGAAATGGACGCCGCCAGCAACAACGGTGTTGACGCCGTCAGGAGTCTGCGCGAGGAGGTAATTTACACTCCCGCAGGCTGCAAGTACAAGGTGTACATCATTGACGAGGTACATATGCTCACCATACAGGCGTTTAACGCCCTGCTTAAAACCCTGGAAGAACCTCCCGAACACGCCCTTTTTATTCTCGCTACAACCGAGCCTCAAAAAATCCCGCAAACAATTCTGTCCCGCTGCCAGAGATATGACTTTAAGCGGATAGGCAGCGACCAAATCGCCCGCCGTCTTAAAAAGGTGGCAAGGGAGGAGGGAATAGAGGCAACAGAGGACGCTATCGAGCTTATTGCCGAGCTGGCAGACGGCTCCATGAGAGACGCCCTCAGTATTTTGGACAGGTGCTCCGCCTTCGGCGGAGAGCTGCGCCGTGCCGATGTTTCCGAGATTGTGGGAATTGTGGACGAGAGAGCGCTGTTTGAGATTGGCTCTGCCGCCTTCGGCGGAGAGACCTCTCGGGCGGTGGCGGCTCTTGACAGTCTGCTCAATGCGGGCAAGGATCCACTGACGTTTTTTGAGGACTTTATAGATTTTTTAAGAGCGTTACTTCTGTGCAAGGAGTGTGAAAACCCGGGGGATATTTTGGAAAAGTCCCCGGAAGCCGTTGAAAAGCTGAAAGAGACGGCGGAACCTATTACTGCCTCGCGGCTTATATACGGAATAAATATTTTAAGCGAGTACCACAGCAGGGCAAAGGCAATGTCCTCTCCCAAGATTGCCGCAGAAATCGGTCTGATAAAGCTCTGCAAGCCGGAGTACAGCTCCGAGAAAGAGGCGCTTGTTGCCAGAATAGAAAAGCTGGAGCAGCAGATTAAGACAGGCGTGGCGGTTTCCCCGCCCAAGGCGGCAAAGGAAAAGCCCAAGGCGGAAAGGGTTGAGGAAACGCCCCCCTGGGATGAGCCCCCGGAGCCGGCAGAAAGCTCCCCAAAGCCGAAAGCGGCGGCAGCTGAGAGCGGAAGCTGGAGCTTGTGGCCGGAGGTGCTTGACGCTATAAAGCAGAGCAGCAAGACCCTGTTCATGTATTTATACAAGGCGGAGGTCACGAGAGAGGGCGATAACGTCAACGTTCGGGTAAAGAACAAGATTGCCTATGAAAAGACAGCCACGGTTAAAGGGCTTGAGTATCTGTCGGAGCTGTTTTCAAAAATGTCCGGCGAGAGTCTGCATGCCAAGATAACCATGGATGACGGAACGAGCTCCGCAGAGAACACCGGCCCGTCCATAATGGATATAGTGAATAAGAAACAAATGTATGGAGATATAATAAAGATTAAAGGAGAGTAGCAAAATGGCAAAGGGATTTCCCAGAGGAATGGGTAATATGGGCAACATGAACCAGATGATTAAGCAGGCTCAGAAAATGCAGGAGCAGATGGTAAAGATGCAGGAGGAAATGGAGACCAAAACCTTTACCGCCGAGGTTGGCGGAGGTGCGGTTTCCGCAACCGTGAACGGCAAGAAGGAGCTGCAGGAGATTATTCTTAAAGAGGAAGCCGTTGACCCGGACGATATTGAAATGCTTCAGGACTTGATTGTTGCCGCAGTCAACGAGGCGATGAGAAAGGCAGAAAAGGACAGCGAGGCGCAAATGGGCAGCCTTACCGGCGGACTTAATATTCCCGGCTTGTTCTGATTTACCTTAAAAGTACATTCCGCAGGATTATTGCTAATCCTGCGGAATTTTTCAATAAGGGGCTTTGCCTTTGGAACCTGCCTTGTTCCGCCTTTGGCAAAAGGCGGATTGCAAGCACGGTAGGTCGCCGTAGGCGACACGTAAGGCGCGCAGTCACCGCCGCTTTAGGCGGCACATTTATGTAGAAGATTAACGCAAACAGTGGCTTTTATGCTATATCCGTGATATTTTATTTAAATTTGATAATAAAGCTTATCGCCCGCCCTGTTGCGTTTGCCCTCGCCTCCCCAAACGCACATGGCGGGCTGTATTTATAATTGCCATAATAAATCAAAATTTCGCAGGGGCGCCATTTATATCGGCAACAACTTAGGACTGTTATTGACATTGCTTACTTTGTACCAATCGGAATACTTCCGAGCAGTCCAACATCAAAGATGTTGGGTCACAATTGCGCCCGTTGACTATCCCAACGGTTAAAATCAAAATAAAGCGGATTGGCGTTTTAAATAACACTAATTCCTGTAAATTTATATTCTCGCATTGGTGTGTCTATCGCCCGCCCCGTTGCGCTTGCCCAACCTCCCCAAGCGCAACGGGGCGGGGAGGGCTCCCGAAAAGTCGCAAGACTTTTTGGGAATGAGGAGGAGCAGGGCAGCGGGCGGATGTTTTTCTTGATAAAGAAAAACGGAGCAAAGCGAACTTTGCTCCGACGAGGGAAGCCGCCCCCTACAAATCATACGGTTACATATATCCAAATCTGTTACATTTAAAACCGCGCCAGGGCTCGGCAATGGTTTCAAAGGTAAAGCCTTTATCAAAATTATAAGCTGACGAAATTACAAATCTCGGGGTTTGGGGCGTAGCCCCAATCGGTTTCCCCGAAGGGGAAATCCGACTGCGCTCGGGGCGGCGGGCGGCGAGCGCAATAGGGCGGGCGACAGTATATTTTAAATAAAACAAAAGCGTCAAGGCAGCAAACCTTGACGCTGAAAATTATGCCTTAGTTATTCAATAGGCTGTGAGCCCTCCTGGGGAAGAGTCTGGGGCGGAACGCTGCCGTTGCTTCTCATCTCGGCTCTGTTGTTTCTGACAATGTTTATGCACTGCTCCAAATCCTTCATTGAGGACATAACTACCTTCTCCACTGTCTCAAGCAGATTGTCGGCGTAGCTGTATGAGGAGTCTGAAATCTGCTGCGCATTGTTACGCGCCTCCTCAATAATGTGGTTACCCTGAACTATCGCCTTTTTGGTAATCTCATTTTCGTTTACCATGGCAATAATCTTGTCCTCTGCGCTCTTAATAAGGCTGTCAGCCTCTGTCTGAGCTTCTTGCAGAATTCTCTGTCTCTCCTCTTTAATCCATTTTGCCTGCTTCAAATCATCAGGCAGCTTCAGCTTAATCTCTTGAAGAACATCAAGCAACTCGTCCTTTTCAAGAATACAACGTCCGGAAAACGGTACGGAAGCCCCTTTGTCAATAATATCCTCCAGTTCGTCCAACAGTTCTAATGCATCCATTGATATATACCTCCTTGAAATATTAGGATCGGCTCGGGACTAATTGGTTTTTTCCTGTTTCAAACCGATCTTTTATAATAGGGATTAAATCGCCCGGGACAAGACCGTCAAGGCTCCCTCCATACTTTGCAATTTCTTTAACTATACTGGAGCTCAAAAACATATATTCCTGGCTTGTATGGAGGAACAGGGTTTCAAGATCTCCGTATAAAGTACGGTTCGTAAGCGCCATCTGAAATTCATACTCAAAGTCAGACACCGCCCTAATTCCCTTAATGATAACACGTGAATCAATTTTTTTCATATAATCAACCAACAATCCTGAAAAGGTGTCAATCTTAACATTATCCATGTCTTTGGTGACAAGCCTCAGCATATTAGCCCGCTCCTCAACGGAGAACAATGGGTTTTTAGAATTGTTCGTAAGTACCGCAACAATCACCTTATCAAACAGCTTGGAAGCCCTTTTTATAACATCAAGATGTCCGTTCGTACAAGGGTCAAAGCTTCCCGGATACACAGCTATTCCCATATTATCACCTCTGCATAACCGTAATTATGGTCTTGCCGTACTTGGCAGTTTTTTTTATGTCAAAGCCGCAGTCTGAAACATCTTCGCCGCCGACCTCGGTCTCCGCAACAATAATTCCGTTTTCGGAAAGAATGTCAAGGTCAAAAATTTTGTCAAGGGCTCTCGTCAAAATTCCCTTGCTGTACGGCGGGTCAAGAAATATAACGTCAAAACCGCCGGCCTTTTCAAAAGCCGCCTT
The DNA here is from genome assembly GCA_958352815.1 of uncultured Eubacteriales bacterium. Lineage (GTDB taxonomy): Bacteria > Bacillota > Clostridia > Monoglobales > Monoglobaceae > Monoglobus. The sequence goes on along the minus strand of CATWQA010000008.1, from coordinate 48,764 downwards.
ATACTTGCCGTCTAAAACCGAGCCCTGCTCCAGACCGTTCAGAAATTCAAACGCGTCCCCCGGGAAAACCATAGCTCCGCTGTCAAGACCGGAGCCCTCAAGGTTCTTGCGGATTACTCTCAAGGCGTCCTTGTCCTTTTCAACAAAGACGGCAACCTCCGCACCTCTGCTCAAGGCCTCAATCCCCAAAGCTCCGCTGCCGCCGAACAAGTCAAGAACAGCAGTGCACGGAAACCGCATTTGAATAATATTGAAAACAGATTCCTTAACCCTATCCGTTGTGGGTCGGGTGCCTACGCCGTCGGGAGGGGTGAGCTTGTACCCGCGTTTCTTGCCTGATATAATACGCAAAGCAACCTCCTCCTCAGCGGTGCGGAATACCGTTTCGCGGTAAAAATCAAAACGTCTCTCCGCGGCAAACGCAAAGATACATTTTAACACAAATACACCTTATATATTTATATATCAAAATTGTAGATTTGTCAAGGGTTTTGAATAAATTTGTCAATATTCCCGAAAACCTCAGTAAAAAACAAATACCCCACGATAGCCGTAATATGGATAAGGTAAAAACCTGGAAACCAGGTGGGTTGGTCTCAGAAGCTTTACAAGTCCACTGGACACCGCAGGGTGTGAGGCATGTGCGCCACTCCTTGAAGACTGAATCCCTTATAATAATTGTTGGTTTTACATTATTGCCATAAATACGTACAACGCAGGGAGATATTTAATTTAATACTATTATATCATATTATAAAAAAAATACAACGTTTTTTTTGTGATTTTTTGTAGCAATATTTACTTTTTTCGGAAGCGGGGGACTTAAACGCGGCGGACTGCATATTTTTTGTGTATTAATTGCACTGTTTCAATATTTTTCGAGAATATTACAAGTTTTTTCGTTAGCTTTACAACCAATTAACAATTTGTTATTTCCTGATATTTACCGTTGCAATATCTTAATTTTAAGTTATAATAAAGGTTAGACAAGCATAAGATAGTGTAGAAGCCTTGCTTGAGACGGCTTTGACGGCATAGGTTGTGGAATAAATCAGGGAGAGTTTATATGAGGATAGAAAAAATCAATGAAAACAAGATTAAGGTTTTAATCGACATTGATGAAGCAAAGGAATGGAATATTAATATAAAGAGCATGGCGTCCGGGGCTCCTGAGGTGCAGGAGATGTTTCGGACGGCGCTCAGGCTTGCGGAAAGGGACGCGGAGTTCTCTATTGACGGGGCAAGGCTGTTTGTAGAGGCAATCCCGGGGCAGGCGGAAGGCTTCGGAATGTTGATAACAAAGGTGTTCAGCGACAGTGATCTTGACAATGCCATAAACAATTGCTCGTATAAGGGGCGGATTAAGACCCGCAGGTTAAACACCGATGCGAGCCCGTCTGTTAAGAGGATTATGGGAAAAAGGATTTTCAAGTTCGATGATTTTGAAAATGTCTGTCGCGCCGCCGATGCAATACATAAGGATTTCAGAGGGGAGAGCACCCTTTATAAATACGGAAGCTCGTACTATATGCTGCTTGTCCCCGAGGAAAGCCGCATTATGGTCGGCGTTGAAAAGATAATGCTTGAGTTTTCCGATAAACAGACCAAAACCCTTATTTCTCACGGTCGTTTAAACGAGTTGGGCGAGATAATGATTAAGGAGAATGCGGTCAGCGTTTTAATGGAATATTTTGTATGACATAAAAATTTGTCCTCTGCCTTATAGGCAGGGGGCTTTTTTTATGCGCGCTGCATATTTTTCGCGACTGCCGAATATGATTAAGTATTGATACCGAGAGGAGGAGATCGCCCATGGAAAACGGAGAGATGAAGCATACCGTTACCATAGAAAACAGGGAGCGGATAGTGATAAACTGCGTGGACGACGTGGAGAGCTTTAACGAGGAAAAGGTGGTGGTTTACACCGGTATGGGAGTGATGATTGTCAGCGGCTATAACTTTAAGGTTCACTGCCTGAACGTGGACGACGGAAAGCTGATTATTGACGGGGAGATAGACAAGGTTGAATATATTGAGGCGCCGGGAGGAGGCGGCGAGAGCACGGGATTTTTCGGCAGACTTTTCAGATAAAATTTATTAATATACGGAGGAAAAATAATGGAGACGATTACGAAAGCCAACGAGCTTACATATTTCTTATGGTCAATGGCGTGCGGTGCGGCAATGGCTGTTGTGTATGATTTTTTAAGGGCAAGGCGCAGAGAGAAAAAACTTATAGGGATTTTTGTCTATATTGAGGATATTTTGTGGCTGGGCGTGCTGGGGGCTTTGGTGTATATACTCGCTTTTAGGGAAAACGCAGGGCAGATACGGTGGTACAGCTTTTTGGGCATAGCCCTGGGGGCGTTTGTATACAAGCTGGCTCTGGGGGATAAGCTGATGAACCTGTTTCGGGGAGCCTACGCTCTTTTCGTTCGGGGGTTTTGCTTTGCGGTGAAAATTCTGCTTTTGCCCCTGCGCCTTGTGAGCCGCCTTGTAAAACGCCCTGTGGGGGTTGTTGTGTGGCATTCCAGGGAGGGAGCCGGGGAGTTTCGGAAGATAGTTAGGATTACGGCGAGACGGCTGAAAAATCGACTGAGGTTTTGAGGCTTTTATAAAAGCCTTTATCAAAATGAGATTGGATTGATGGGTTTGTTATAATCGTAATCCCGCATAATTTATTGCCTTACATTGGTGTGTCGGTCGCCCGCCCCGGCGTCGAAACAGACTTCGCTACGTATTGATTTTTATTGCATAAAAATCAATAACAACGCTACATCGTTTCTCCTTTTCCCGAAAAGTCGAAAGACTTTTTGGGAAGAAGGAGCACATGCCTGTAAAAGCGGAGCCTTGCCGAACAGGCATGGCGAGCGGAAAAGACATAGTGCGACGATGCTGCGCCCCAAACCCCGAAGCGTTTTTATCCGCATAACAGGATAAAAATATATGTAACCCGTTAAGTTGTAGAGGGCGGCTTCCCAGACGCCCCGTATACAAACCAACGTGAGGATATGAAGTTATATGGGGTAATAATTAAAGAAACGTCCAAATCCACACAATATGATATTAACCGTAAGTATTATGAGCGGGGCGTCTGGGAAGCCGCCCCCTACGGTGCAACGGTTTGCTGTTATACTTATTCCATTTAAATTTATAAAGCCCGACCTCCCCAAGCGCCGGGGCGGGCAGGGTTCCCGAAAAGTCGAAAGACTTTTTGGGAAGAAGGAGCACATGCCTGTAAAAGCGAAGCCTTGCCGAACAGGCATGGCGAGCGGAAAAGGCATAGTGCGACGCTTTATCAAAAAAATAATATATTTAAGATGATTTTCATTGACAAAACACTGCGGATACTATATAATGAAGTATGGATGCCTGTCTTTAAAATATGAGAATAGGGCTCCCGAAAAATCGAAGATTTTTTGGGAAAGAGGAGGGACGACGAAGCGGGTGACTGATTTTTGTTTACACAAAAATCAGAACATAGCGGAGTCCGTCCCGACGACGAAGGAAGGAACTAAAGAAAATGGCCGAGAGCAGAAGAAAATCATCTGTTGGCACAGATGTAAGGGGAAGGGCTGTTAAAACCATAAAAAAGACCGGGAAGGTCAAGATAAATTTTAAAAGGCTGATAGCTTGTATTTTGGCGTTTTTGTTTATCATATATTTCAGCTGCACCATTATAAGTCAGCAGAGAACTATCAGGCGGAAAAATAATGAAATTGAGACTTTAAGCGAGCAGATAAGCGACGCCAATCGCGAGACCGACAGGCTTAAGGAAGAGCTTGAAAGCGTGAACGACCCTGAATATCTGGAGCGTATGGCAAGAGAAAAGCTGGGGCTTGTGTCCCCCAACGAGCGCGTCTATATTGACGAAAACAGCGGTAACTGATTGTATTTAATTAACCCGTATGCGGGTGAAGATATTGAGAGAGGACTCTCAGAAGGGAATTTTAATAATGCAAATTGAAGTTGGAATGGTATTTAATGCAAAGGTTACCGGAATTACATCTTTCGGCGCGTTTGTAGAGCTGCCGGAGGGAAAATCGGGGCTTGTTCATATTTCGGAAATAGCCGCCGAGTATGTTGAGGACGTTAATCAGCACCTGAAAAAGGGACAGGTTGTCAGGGTCAAGGTTATTGACGTGAAAAACGGAAAGATAAGTCTTTCCATAAAGCAGCTCCTGAACGAGGAGAAAAAGAGCAAGGCGGAAAAGCGGGAGAAAAAGAAGAAAGCTGCCGCGCCAAGGAGCAACCGCCCGCCGGAGGAGTTTGACTTCTCCCTGAAACGGAACAAGAGCGACGGGCTCAGTTTTGACGATATGCTTAAGAAGTTTAAGCAGGACAGCGACGAGAAGTTTCAGGCCTTAAAGCGGAGCAACGACAGCAAGAGGAGCGGCGGCTACAAGAGAACATATTAAGAATAATGGTTGGGGTGATGTTATGGCAAGCGCCGGTATATTTTGGATTGTTGCCGCGGTGGTGTTCGGCATAATTGAGGCTGCCACCGTGGCTTTGATAACCGTTTGGTTTGCCGTGGGAGCTGTTGCGGCAGCTGTGGCGGCACAGCTCGGCGGGTCGGTTCTCAGTCAGGTTTTGACCTTTGTGCTTGTTTCAGGGGTCCTGCTGATTGTTACGCGCCCGATGACGAACAAGTTTTTCGTAAAGAAGACGGAAAAGACCAATGCGGACAGGCTGATTGGCTGTGAAGCGTTAGTCATAAGCCCTATTGACAGCATAGAGGGTACGGGACAGGTGAAAATCGGCGGGCAGGTCTGGTCGGCGGTTTCCGAGAGCGGCGAGCCCGTTGCAGAGGGTGAAACGGTAAAGGTGCTGGGAATTGCGGGCGTAAAGCTTCGGGTCAGCCCGTTAACAAAACAGAAAGGTGATTAATATGTTGTTTATCATAGTTTTGCTGGCAATTATTATAGTGCTGGTAGTGGCAAACATTAAGATAGTTCCTCAAGCGAACGCTTATGTTGTTGAGCGGCTCGGGGCGTACAGCGCAACATGGGGCGTAGGGCTCCATATAAAGCTGCCCTTTATTGAGAGGGTGGCAAAGAGGGTGACCTTAAAGGAGCAGGTTGTGGACTTCCCGCCCCAGCCTGTTATCACAAAGGATAACGTTACCATGCAGATTGACACGGTTGTGTACTATCAGATAACAGACCCCAAGCTGTATACCTACGGCGTGGAGATGCCCATGTCGGCAATTGAAAATCTGACGGCGACAACCCTGCGTAACATAATCGGAGATATGGAGCTTGACGAGAGCTTGACCTCAAGGGACGTAATCAACACCAACATGCGTTCGATTTTGGACGAGGCGACAGACCCCTGGGGAATAAAGGTCAACCGCGTTGAGCTGAAAAATATAATCCCGCCCACGGGAATCAGAGAAGCAATGGAGAAGCAGATGAAGGCGGAGCGTGAAAGACGTGAAGCAATCCTCAGAGCCGAGGGCGAGAAGAAGTCCGCCATCCTTGTTGCCGAGGGCGAGAAGGAATCCAGAATACTGGAGGCGGAAGCGGAAAAGGCTTCCCAGATTTTGAAGGCAGAGGCCGATAAGGAGGCGGCAATCAGAATTGCAGAGGGTGAAGCGGAGGCCATCAGAAGCGTGCAGCAGGCAACCGCAGACGGCATTAAGATGCTCAACGAGGCAATGCCCACCGAGCAGGTGCTCACCTTAAAGAGCCTTGAAGCCTTCCAGAAAGCAGCGGACGGCAAGGCGACCAAGATTATTCTTCCCTCTGAAATTCAGGGAATAGCAGGTCTTGCCACAACAATCAAAGAGGTTATTAAAGACTGAAAACAGCACATTTATTCGTTTGCACAGGTGATGTAATATGCATCTGTGCAAACGCTATGATATACTTAAAATACAGATTAGGAGGATATTAACATGTCGGGACATTCCAAATGGGCAACCATAAAGAGAAAGAAGGGCGCAATAGACGCCAAGAGAGGTAAAATCTTCACCAAGATAGGCAGAGAGATAATGGTGGCGGTTAAGGAGGGCGGCCCCGACCCGGGCACAAACTCCAAGCTCCGCGACGTTGTTGCAAAGGCGAAGGCGAACAACATGCCCAACGACACAATTCAGAGAAGCATCAAAAAGGCGTCCGGCGAGGGCGACGCAGGAAACTATATGGAAATGGTTTATGAGGGCTACGGCCCCAGCGGCATTGCCGTAATGGTTGAAACCCTCAGCGATAACAAAAACAGAACTGCGGCAGACCTGCGCCATTACTTTGACAAAAACGGCGGTAACCTGGGTCAGACGGGCTGCGTGGGCTTTATGTTTGACAGAAAGGGTCTTATCGTAATCGAAAAGGCTGACGGCGTTGAGGAGGACGACCTGATGATGGCGGCTCTGGAAGCCGGGGCGGACGACTTTAACGTTGAGGAGGAGTGCTTTGAAATTCTCACGGCTCCAGAAAATCTGGGAAGCGTCAGAGACAAGCTGGAGGAAATGGGATATTCCTTTGCTCAGGCAGAGGTGAACTACATTCCTCAGACAACAACGGTTCTGGAAAATCCCGAGGACATCGCAAAGATGGAAAAGCTCATTGATATGCTTGAAGAGAATGACGATGTTCAGAACGTGTATCACACATGGGAGATGCCTGACGAGGGCTAACAAAGAGGTTTTATGCTGCATAGGGGACAGGCGGTCTTGCGTCTGTTTTCATGCGGCATTATTTTCTTAGGCAAAATATATTTCGGGAGGCGTAAAATGGTAAGGATTTTACATATGGCGGATATGCACCTTGACGCGCCCTTTACTTCAAGAATGCCCCTTGACGTGGCAAAGCTCAGGCGCAGCGAGCAGAGAGAGGTGTTCTCCCAAATAATAGATATGGCTAAGTCTCGGGCGGATATAATGGTGATTTCCGGAGACTTGTTTGACAGCCGCAACGTCAGTGCGGAGACCCTGAATTTTCTAAAGAGAAAGTTTGGGGAGATAAGCTCTGTCCCGGTGTTTATCAGCGCGGGCAACCACGACCCCTTTTCGGACAGCTCTGTCTATAACCGGGAGAGCCTGGGGGATAACGTGCATGTTTTCAGCTGCGGCGGGGAGTTCTTTGACCTTGATGATTTAGGCGTACGCGTGGCAGGGGCGAGCTTTGCCTCAGAGGACGGCAGCGGCCTTAAAAGACCTGCCGACTTTCCCAAGCATGGGGAGTATGCCAACATTTTGGTAATCCACGGCGACGCCCTCTCGGGAGAGGTCGGGGGCAGATACAACGGGATTAGGAAGGACGACCTTGAAAGCAGCGGCTTTGACTATGTGGCTCTGGGGCATATCCACAGCTTCGGCGGGATTGAGCGGGCAGGGGAAACCCTCTGGGCGTACCCCGGAATACCCGAGCCCAGAGGCTTTGATGAGATAAGCGAAAGCGGAGTTATCGTGGGGCAGGTAGGCCGCGGCGAGGCAGAGCTAAAGCTGCTGTCTGTTGCCAAGCGGAGATACGGAATTATTGAGGCGGAGCTGCCCGAAAACGTCGGGGACAACGAAACTGTTGTTGAGCGGATTGGTGCGGAAATAGAAAAGAGCGGCAGAGATATTTTGAGAATAATACTCAAGGGCAGAACCCAAAATGGGTTCAGACCGGATGTGCAGCTCATACATGACAGAGTTAGAGATAAGGCGTTTTATACAGAGATAAAGGACGAGACAAAGGCGGAGTACGACCTTAATGCGGCGGAAAACGACAACAGTCTGCGGGCGGTGTACATTCGTATGATGAGTGAAAGGCTGCGGGAATGCAAGGCGGGCAGCCGTGAATATAATATAACTGAGATGGCGTTAAGGTTCGGGCTTGACGCAATGGAGAGCAAGGGGTGAACCGATGGTAAAACTGACGGAGCTTGACCTTATACAATTCGGGAGGTTTTCAGAGTATAAAATTGACCTGAGGGACGGGCTGAACCTGATATACGGCGTGAATGAGACGGGAAAATCCACCATTCAGCTTTTTATTAAGTCAATGCTGTACGGCATACCCTCAAGAGGGGGAAAGAGCCGAGGACTTAAGGACAGGGACAGGGTTATCCCCTGGGGTGAAACCCGAGCCATAGGCAGGCTGAAGCTGGTTAAGGACGGCACGGAGCTTGAGGTATACCGTGAGTTTCGCAAGCGTCCGTCGGGAGACGTGACCCGCGTGACGCTGAGCGCAACGGGGGAGGACTACTTTGACAAGGAGGTCAGCGGCGAGGAGCTTGGTGTGCGGCTGCTGGGAATGAGCCGCAGTATGTTTGAGCGCACGGTGTGGATTGCCCAAAACGATATAGGCGCAACGGGGCAGGACGACGAGATAACAGCAAAGCTGATTAATCTCATAGAGAGCGGAGGAAGCTCTGATGTTTCGGTCAACAACTCCTTGAAGTATTTGGATAAGGAGGCGGCAGCCCTAAAGGCAAAGACCGGGCGGAATACTCCGGGGGCTATTGACCGTCTCAGAGGCGAGAAGGAGCGGTTGAGGGAGACCCTGGCTAAGGCGCGGGCAAGGGCTGCCCGAGAGGAGCAGAACCGCCGCAGAGCTAAGGCTCTTGAGAGCAGAATTGAGGAGCTGGACAGGAAAAAGGCGCATCTGGCGGCTTTGGAGGAGTCCGAAATCGCAAAGGAGAAAATATCCCGTGTGGAGCGGCTGGACAGCTGCTTGGCAAAGGAAATGCAGATAGGCAACACAAGACAGTTTCAGCTTTTCAGGCACAAGGCAACCGAGGAGACGGTAAGCCAAATCAGAAACAGCGCAGAAGCTATAGATACCCTGGAGCTTAAAGCCTACCAAAAGCAGCAGGAGCTTAACGAGAACAACAGGTTGCTCGGGGAAAAGGACAAGAGGAAGCGCAACATGGGTATTCTTGCGGGTGTTTTGGTGTTGCTGGCGATTGCTTCGGTTGTGGCGGGAGCGCTGCTGCTCTTCCCCGTAATGCCCTTGTTTATAGGGGTCTGGGCTATTCTGGGAGCATTTATTGCAGGCGGAATAATTTGTTATTGCAAAGTCGGCGGAAATATAGTAGAATTAAAGAGCGGCAGGGAGTTGTTGATTAAGGACGCAGACCTGCTGCGCAGAGAGCTTGAAGAGGCGGAGGGGCGGCTTAAATCCGCTCTGGACAGCCTCGAGTGCCGAACAGTTAAGGAATTTGAGGAAAAATATGGATTATATTCCGAGGATAAGGCCAAAATAAAGGTGGTCAGGGATTTATATGAAAAGCTGCTGGGGGAGGACAGCTACGAGGAGCTAAAGCGTGAGGCGGAGGAAAAACGCAGCAGTGTTTTAAAGGAGCCCGCTCCCTCGGGAGTTGACCTGAGACGTGAGATAAACCGCACCTCAGAGGAGAGAGACAGAGCCTTTGGGGAAGCGGCGGCGCTAAAGGCAAGCCTCAGCGAGGAGAGAGACAGTGTTTCCGAGGCGGATATTTCAGACAGCATAAAAGCCATAGACGAGGAGCTTTTGAAAAAGGGCGAGGAGCTTGAAGCCTACCAAATGGCAAGAGAGTGCCTAAGCGCTGCCTACGCCAAAATTAAGTCGGACTACACGCCCTTGCTCAACAAAAAGACAGAGGAAATCCTAAATGGGATAACAGGAGGCAGCCACAGCGGTATCAGGATTGGCGAGGACTTTACGGCGAGCCTGAAAAATGCAGGGGATTTGACGGACGTTAAGCCCGTCGAGTTTTTCAGCGTTGGAACCTACAACCAGATTTATCTTGCCATAAGACTGGCGGTGGCGGAGCTCACGCTTAATAAGGAGAACACGGTTTTGTTTTTGGACGACGCTCTCATGAGCTTTGACGACCAAAGAGCCGAAAACACAATAGAGCTGCTGAAGGATATGTGCGGCGACGGACGGCAGGCTTTGCTTTTCACCTGTCACAGCCGCGATAAAAATATATCAAAAAATTTTGATGAAATCAATTTTATGGAGGTAACAGTATGAGCGGGAAATTTGATAATTCCAAGGGAAATGTTAAGATTGCAAACAGCGTAATCGCGAAAATTGCAGGATACGCAGCCACAAGCTGTTACGGCGTGGTGGGAATGGCTTTGAGCGGCAGCAAGGACGGAATTGCCAAGCTCTTAAAGCGTGAGCTTATGGATAAGGGCGTTAAGATTAAGCTGGGAGAAAACGGAATCGACATCTCTCTTTATATAATTGTTGAATACGGCACGAATATAACGGCTGTCGGCGAGGTTATAAGAAACAGCGTTAAGTATAACGTTGAGGAAATGACGGGGCTCAGCGTCAGCAGCGTTGACGTAAACGTTGAGGGTATCCGTGTTGAATAGCACGGAACGGGTTCTGATTAAATTGATTTGCGGTACGGTGGGGTAAGGCGGTTGTTTTACCCCCGAAAGGAGAAAGCTATGAAAAAAGCTGACAGCAAGGTGCTGAGACTTATGATAAGGTCGGCAGCCAATGAACTTTTAAACAATGTGGATAAGGTTAACGATATGAACGTGTTCCCTGTGCCCGACGGCGATACGGGAACCAATATGAGCCTGACCTTCGGCGCGGCGGCAAGGAGCGTGGAGGCTCTTGACGAGGGCAAGACCGTGCCTGAGGTGATGGAGAGCCTTGCAAAGTCGTCTTTGAGGAATGCCAGAGGTAATTCGGGGGTTATATTGTCCCAGATTATCAGGGGTCTGTGGCAGGGAACAGGCGATACGGATGAGATAGAGGTCAGCACTCTAAAGCGCGCCCTTTGCGCCGCCAGAGATACTGCCTACAGAGCCGTTATGAAGCCCACCGAGGGTACTATTTTGACGGTGATACGGGAGATAGGCGAGTTCGCCGAGGAGCACTTTGTGGAGTATGACGACGTGACGGAGTTCATGAAGGGGGCTCTCGCCGCAGGTGAGGAAAGCCTGAAACGCACTCCGGATATTCTGCCTGTCTTAAAGCAGGCGGGGGTTGTTGACGCAGGAGGCTGCGGCGTGATTATGCTGCTGAGAGGTGCGGTCTCGGCTTTGGAGACGGGCTGTGCCACAGCCCTACAAAACAGCGTTGCCGCCAAGGGCTTGAGCGCGGCAAAGACCGACGCTGTAGATACGGCGGATATTAAGTTTAAGTACTGCACGGAGTTTTTGATAAACAAGGAGCCCGGCCGCAGCGCAGCCCAGTTTATGGCTGCCATAAAGCCCAAGGGCGACTGTATGCTTGTTATAGACGATGAGGAAATCGTCAAGGTGCACATACATACAAATCACCCCGGATTTGTAATTGAGCAGGGAATAAAGCTGGGAGAGCTGACAAACCTTAAAATAGACAACATGAAGTTCCAGCATAACGAGATTTTGGCGGAGAACAAGCGTCCTCTTAAAAAGTACGGCTTTGTGGCGGTGGTGTCGGGAAGCGGGCTTAAAGAGCTTTTCGGCAGCCTTGAGTGCGACCGAGTTGTGGAGGGCGGACAAACCATGAACCCCAGCACACAAGACCTTCTTGACGCGGTTGAGCAGGTGGAGGCGGAAAACGTGTTTATTCTGCCCAACAACAGTAACATTATCCTTGCGGCGGAGCAGGTCGACCCTCTTACAGAGAAAAACGTGTTTGTTATCCCTACGGAGAATATGCCCCAGGGCATAACCGCCATAGCCTCCTTCAGCGATGAGGCAGAGGTGCAGGAGAACATCGAGATGATGACAGAGTGCATGGAGGCGGTGCGCTGCGGCCAGATAGCCTATGCGGCGAGAGCCGCTCGTATTGACGGCATTGACATTGCCGAGGGGGATATAATGGGGGTTATAGGCAGCGACGTCTGTGCTTGCGGAAAGGATATGGAGCAGGTTTTCACAGAGCTTGCCGCAAAGCTGGTTGACGATGACTGCGGAGTTCTGTCCGTTTACTACGGAATGGATGCGGACGAGAGCCGGGCAGAGGAGCTCAGCGGCATTTTGGAGAGCATGTACCCCGACTTGGATATAAACCTGAACTACGGCGGGCAGAGCGTATATTATTATATAATATCGGCAGAGTAGAAAAATGAGATTATCGGATAGCGTTCAATATTTAAAGGGAATAGGTGAGAAAAGAGCCGAGCTGTTTCACAGACTCGGCATTTTCACCGTGGAGGACTTACTGTACCACCTGCCCAGAGGCTTTGAGGACAGAACCCAAATTAGGGATATTTCAGACTTGGTTGAGGGAGAGACCGTGTGCGTCAAGGGCGTGCTTGCTATGGGCGTGCGCAAGTTCAGAGCGGGACGGGGAACCTGGGTGGTGCAGACAAGGCTGTCTGACGGAACGGGAATGATGCAGCTGACCTGGTTTAATGCGGTGTACGTGGAAAAGGCTCTTGCCGACCCGTCGGCAGAGTATATGTTTTTCGGAAAGGTGTCCTATAGGGGCATGGCTGCCGAAATGGTCAACCCCATAATTGAGAAGCTGGACGGCAAGTCTGAAAAAATGGGCAAAATCGTGCCTGTTTATCCCGCCACGGCAGGCTTGCAGCAGAGGAGCATAAGAGATGCAATCGTGCAGGCGGTGGAAAGACTGGGAGAGGCCCTGCCCGAAACCCTGCCCCGGGAGGTCAGGGAAAAGTATGGCTTAATCGGGATTGAACAGGCAATTCGGAGGGTGCATATGCCCAAGGATTTTGAGGAGTTTTCTGTGGCTCGCCGCAGACTGGTCTTTGAGGAATTTCTAAAGCTGCAGCTGGGCGTCTCCTCGGTGAAGAACAGGAAGAAGAGGCTGAAAGCCACTGCGGTGAAAAACGTCAGGTGCATTGCGGACTTTGCGGCAACCCTGAGCTTTAGCCTGACCGACGCCCAGAAGCGGGTTATCAATGAAATCTCGGCAGACCTAAGGTCGGAGACGCCCATGAACCGACTTGTCCAGGGAGACGTGGGCTCGGGAAAGACTATTGTGGCGGCGGCAGCTATGTACGCCGTGGCGCAGTCGGGCTACCAGTCGGTAATGATGGCGCCTACAGAAATTCTGGCGGAGCAGCACTATGGCTCCATGCGGAAATACTTTGACCCCTGGGGGATTAAGGTGGCGTTTTTAAGCGGCGGACAAAAGGCAAAGGAGAGAAAAGAGAACTTAGAGCTTATAGAGAGCGGAGAGGCAAAGGTGGTTGTGGGAACCCACGCCGTTATAACCGAAAAGGTCAAGTTTGACAAATTGGTTCTGTCCATAACCGATGAGCAGCACAGATTCGGCGTAGGGCAGCGGAGCAGGCTTGCGGATAAGGGGGAGAACACCCATACTCTTGTTATGACCGCAACCCCTATACCCAGAACCCTGTCCCTGGTGATTTACGGGGACTTGGATATTTCAATAATCGATAAGCTCCCTCCGGGACGAAAGCCCATAAAGACTGTTATGCTGAAAGAGGCGCAAAGGCAGCGTATGTACGAATTTGTCAGACGTGAGCTTAACAAGGGGCGGCAGGTATACTTTGTGTGCGCCCTTGTGGACGACTCTGACATGGTAAACGCCAAGGCGGCAACCGAGTACGTAAAAAAGCTGAGAGAGGGAGCCCTTAGGGACTATTCCGTGGGCTTGCTCCACGGCAAGATGAAGTCCTTTGAGAAAGAGGAGATAATGCGCGCCTTTGCCAAGGGGGAGGTTGACGTTCTTGTTGCCACCACCGTTATCGAGGTGGGGGTTGACGTGCCCAATGCCACCGTTATGGTAATCGAGAACGCCGAGAGGTTCGGGCTGTCTCAGCTCCACCAGCTTCGGGGCAGAGTTGGCAGAGGCGGGGAGCAGTCCTATTGTATTATATTCGGAAACACGGGCAGCGGCGTTGCCGAGGAGCGCATGAAGGTTATGTGCGAGACAAACGACGGCTTTAAGATTGCTGAAAAGGATTTGGAAATCAGGGGCCCGGGAGAGTTTTTCGGCACCAGACAGCACGGCCTGCCCGAAATGAAGATAGGCAACTTTTTCACCGATATGGATATCTTAAAGGAAACCCAGGGGGCAGCGGGAGAGCTGCTGGCAAAGGACCCGTATTTAACGGCTCCCGAGCATAAGCTCCTTGTCCGGAGCATAGAACGGATTTTTGAGAAAACAGGAGATATATACAACTAAAATAAACATTGGCACTTTATGCACCCTTTTCTGTGGTATAATATAGGCAAAGCTAAATATACACAGAAAGGGAAATTGCTATGAATAACCAAATAAAACCAAACAGCTATGTAAAAGTTCATCGCTTTATGGTGTACGACCTGAAATTGAAAGGAATACAATTGCTGATTTATGCCATTATCTATGGCTTCTCCGAGGCTCAGGGCAAGGAATGTTCCCCAAGCTTTAAGTATTTCCAACAGTGGACAAATTCATCACATCAGGGAGTTATTAACGCCGTTAAAGCCCTGATAGATAAGGGCTATATCAAAAAGGATAAATCCACAGGGAAAACCAATACATATAGTGTCGTATCGGAAATTTTAAAAGCAAACGGACAGTAATTGTCACTGTAAATATTTGAGTAGTAAACCTGTAAACAGTTGAGTAGTAAACCTGTAAGAATTTGAGTAGTAAACCTGTAAACAGTTGAGTAGTAAACCTGTAAATATTTGAGTACATTCTGAAAAAAGTTTAGTACAGTACTGAAAAAAGTTCAGTTTACTCCTGAAATTAGTTGACATAATAATATAATTATATAATAATATATATAATATTTATAATAATAGTGGGAGAATTAAGTTAATAGATTTATGTTCAGTGATTTTGGGTTTCTTTAATCATAATCCCGGTAATTTTATATTCTCACATCGGTGAACCTGTCGCCCGCCCTGTTGCGCTTGCCGCCCTCCTCCCCAAACGCACAGGGCGGGCTATAAATTGTTGCTTGTTTTAAGAAAGTAATAGAAAGTTCGAACAGTTTTGATAATTTTTTGCAGGGGTCTTAGGGGACAACGTCCCCTAACTCGTTTCTCCCGGAGGGAGAACGAACTGCGCTCGGGGCGGAGGCGGCGAGCGCAACAGGGCGGGCGATAGATATGCCAATGTGATTATATGAATTATGTGGGATAATTGGCAACACACCCACGCCTGCTGCACAGATACAGGACTCCCGAAAAACCCCTCAGGGGTTTGGGGCGCAGCCTCGATATGTTTCCCCGAAGGGGAAAAACGAAAGCCCGCCGCGCAGGGCGGGCAGGCTCGTCTTATTATTGCAGTAATGTATTACTCTGCGTCTGTTACAAATTCAAGAACTTCGTCAATACAAACTGCTGTTGTCTGAGGGGGTATGCTCATTGTCATGGCAAGACCGTAGCCTACCAGCAGCTCCTGACCCTCGGACATGGTCTCAAAGTTGATATCCTCGCTGCCTAAAGCTGTGCTGTCGGATATGTTGACAACAACCTCGCCGCGGAGGGGGTCGGAAACAACGATGCGTGTGCCGAATTCAGTGGTTTCGTAGGACTTAAATGTAACCTGTGCGGGGTCAACAATCGTAACGTATCCGTCAGTCTCTTCAAAGCTGCGCAGTCCCAGAAGGTCTGTAAACACCTCTACGGGAACGTAGGTTGTCTCACCGTTGTAGAGATAGGGAGCGGCGCCCATGGGTATCGGTGCTGTCTTGGCAACGGTATATCCGTCCTGTCCCACAGTCATTCCGATTTCAAGCGGACCTCTGTTGCAGCGGATTTGCTGAGTTGCCTCGTCCCATGTAACAGTGAAGTTCAGTCCCTCCATAACCTGTCTTAAGGGAACGGTTTTAACGCCGTCAACCGTTACAACAGGCGCTACTATAGTTGCTCCGTTGTATGTAATCTCTAAGGGAAACTCTGGATTCGGAGTTGCAACAACCTCGTTTGTGGTGGGAGCGGAAATGGGCGTAACCTCCTCTGCGGCGAACACGCCTGCTCCGCTCATTAAAATTCCCGACGCAGTCAGCGCCGCAATTACCTTTTTCATGTTAATGTTTGTCTTCATAAAACTTCTCCTTTATTTATTGTATTAATTTATTTGCTTTACACTACGTTAGACGCAGCTATGCAAAAAAAGTTGCAGTAAACAATAACATTTTTGCAGGAAATTTTTCTCTATATTTGTATACTTTGTATGATTGCCGTACAAGCCGCTTTAGCGGCACATATTAGATTTTATTTTGATTTTTATCCCGTATAATTTGTATTTGCACATTGGTATATTCGGCGCCTAGCCCCGTTCCGCCCGCCAGACCCGGGCGGGGTCGGTTTTCCCCTTCGGGGAAACCGATTGGGGCTGCGCCCCAAACCCCGTATCAAAATACTGGTAATTTAAAAATTGCAGGGATTTTCTCCCTGCAACTTTTTGTTATACGATTTTCTTGCTTCCCCACATGGGCGGAAGTTTGGGTATCATATGGGCTCTTGCAAGAGCTGAGCCCACAGCCACTGCAATTGCAAAGTCCACAACATGGTGGGCAAGAGTGCCGCCCATTGTTATCCACATCATAGCTACGCTTGAATATGTATCGCTTGTTGATGCGCCTGTGGCAAAGAAGATGAGAACAACGATGCCCTCAAAAACGGCATGAATAATACCTGTTGAAATACCTGTCACAATCAGATTTGAGCCTCTTTTCAGCATATATGCGCCAACTATGGCAAACACAATGTGCGACGCGGCTCTGACAGCGACCACAAAGGGCGCCGTAAAGAAAAATCCGATTGTGGTTCCCACGGCGGTAAAAACAGCCGTCCACGGGGAGATAAACATTGCGATAATAATCGGAACGTGCGCCATAAGCGTTGCGGAATAGGGACCCACAACAATGCGGAACGGAAGCCCGGTGAAAATCATAGGTATAAGAATACCGATTGCGATAAGCAATGCGGAAACCACCAAATCCCTTGTCTTTAGCTGAGTGTTCAAACTAACCCCTCCGGAACAGTAATTTAAGTATATAGGGCGGAGGCCTCCGCCCTTATGACGGGGCGCTCCGCAAAAAGATAAATATACTTTAATCCTACTCTACCACTGTTTCCGCATTTTGTCAAGAGATTTTAAGACAAATTACGCCATAATTACTATTTGGTTGTCGCTGTTCATAAGATATATGTCCAGGTACTGATTTCCGTTTTCGTATCTCACATATGAGTCGCGGCCCTGAACGTCAAAATCACTCTGGCTGTAACCTGCGTCTTCAATAGCGTCAATATACTTATTATACGCGTCCATGTCCATAGAATACTTATAATAGGTGTTGTCGCTGCTGTCTGTCTCTGTGCCGATGCAGGCGTTGCCGGTTACGCTTTCGAATTTGGGAATGGTAGACTTGGCGTAAAACTCATATTTCCCATCTCCCGACGGCCACTGATAGTTGGGGCTTGAAGCGGAATTGCCGTTGCCGTCCGTTGGCAGAGGGTCGTCGGCAAAGGGTAAGCTTTCCGAACTGCCGTAGTTGTTGCCGAACCTGCCGTATTTATCGGAGCCGCCGTCGGAGCCGCCGCTCGGATAGCCGTAATTTCCCCCGTAGCCCCCGTATATGTCATAGTTTCCGTAGTTATTGCCGTCTCCGAATCGGCGATACTCGTATTTATGATTTTGGGTCAGCCTGCCGATTCCGGCCGTAACTGCGCCGACAATCAGGCAGAAAACCACAACTCCCGCCGCGGCAATCGAAATAGCGGTGATTAGCTTTTTGCTCCACAGCTTTTTAACTCCGGGGCCGTCAACGGGAACGGCGTCCACATAAGGGGCGCTATTATTGTTGCTCTCGCCGCCTGTCACCATTCTTCCGCAGGCATTGCAGAATTTATCTCCGTCTTTAAGCTCTTTTCCGCAGTTTGCGCAAAACATAACATTCACTCCATTCTTTATCTAGCATAAGCTTGCGCTTTAAACTAATTATACACCCTAAAGAAAGATTTTTATTATCAAAGTGTAAACAATTTATTATATTTTTTCTTACACCATAACGGCTCCGCTCTGTATGTCGTCGGCGGTGGTGAGCAGAGTCAGGCTGTCCTTATACTCTGCCGATAAAATCATGCCGTTTGATTCAAGCCCCATCATCTTCCTTGGGGGGAAGTTGGCAATAAACAGCACGTTTTTGCCCACTAAGTCCTCGGGCTTATAGAACTTGGCAATGCCCGACAGTATCTGCCGTGTTTCGCCGCCGCATTCAAGCTCAAAGCGCAAAAGCTTTGAGGACTTGGGAACCTTTTCGCAGACCTTAACCTTGCCCACTCTGACGTCCAGCTTTTCAAAGTCGTCAAAGGTAACGTTTGGCTTAAAGGGCTCAATCTCAACTGCGGGCTCCGCTTCCGAAGCCGCGCTGAACTCCTCGGCAAGCTCCGCCAGCTTTTTCTCCGTATCAATTCTGGAGAACAGAGGCTCGGGAGCGCCCACTCTTGTGCCCGCAGCTGTAACGCCGAAGGTTTTGGCGCTTTCGCTGCTCAAATCCGAGGCGTTAATCTGCGCCTTTATCTTTTCCGCCGTTTCAGGCATGAACGGGGTCAGCAGCGACGCAATAATCCTGATTGCTTCAATCAGGTTATAAAGAACGGTTCCCAGACGGGGCAGGTCGCTCTCGTTCTTCGCCAAAATCCAGGGAGTGGTCTCGTCAATGTACTTATTGGCTCTGTTGACAATCCTCCAGATTTCGTCAAGGCTGTCTGCCACGTGGAGGGTCTCCATCTTGTTTTCCACTTTTTCAAGAGCGCAGCTTGCAACCCCTTTCAGGTCATCGTCAAAATCCCCGTGGACATCTCCCGATTGGATTACCCCGTCAAAATACTTATTCACCATGGAAACGGTTCTGTTTACCAAATTTCCCAGGGTGTTGGCAAGGTCGGAATTATACCTGCTGATGAACACGTCGTAGGTAATGTTTCCGTCCTGGGCAAAGGGCATTTCGTGGAGAGAGTAATAGCGAACGGCGTCCACTCCGAAATGCTTAACAAGGTCGTCTGCGTAAATCACGTTGCCCCTTGACTTGGACATCTTCTCCTCGCCGAAGAGGAGCCACGGGTGCCCGAACACCTGCTTTGGCAGGGGCTCGCCCAGAGCCATGAGCATAATCGGCCAGTAAATGGTGTGGAAGCGTAAAATATCCTTTCCGATAACGTGCACGTCCGCAGGCCAGTACTTTTCATAGAGCTCGCTCTTGCTGTCGGGGGAATATCCCAGAGCGGTGATGTAGTTGGAGAGGGCGTCAATCCACACGTAGATTACGTGCCCCGGGTCAAACTCAACGGGGATACCCCAGTCAAAGCTGGTTCTGGAAACGCACAGGTCCTGAAGCCCCGGCTTTAGGAAGTTATTTATCATCTCCTTTTTGCGGGACTCGGGCTGAATAAACTCCGGGTGCTCCTCAATATGCTTCATCAATCTGTCCTGATATTTGCTGAGCTTTAAGAAGTATGCCTCCTCTCTGGTCTTGTGAACCTCCCTGCCGCAGTCGGGGCACTTGCCGTCTTTAAGCTGGGTCTCCGTCCAGAAGGATTCGCAGGGCGTGCAGTACCAGCCCTCGTATTCAGACTTGTATATGTCTCCCTGCTCATAGAGCTTGGTGAATATTTTCTGCACTGCCTTTTCGTGATAGTCGTCGGTTGTGCGTATAAACTTGTCGTAGCTTATGTTGAGCATATCGGCAATCTCCCTGATTTCGCCGGCTATTTTGTCAACGTGCTCCTTGGGAGTAATGCCCTCCTGCTGCGCAAGCTCCTGAATTTTTTCGCCGTGCTCGTCGGTACCGGTGCAGAAGCACACGTCATAGCCCATGTACCGCTTAAATCTGGCGATTGCGTCTGTCAAAATAATCTCGTAGGTATTGCCTATATGTGGCTTTTTTGAGGTATAGGCAATGGCGGTGGTAATATAATATTTATCCTTTTTACACATGTGTTAAAAATCTCCTTTAAATGATATTTGCTTGGAAAAGACGGCAACCGTCCGCTACTCGCCGTAGGGAATACCGAAGTGCTTATACGCCGCCGGGGTGACGACACGTCCTCTCGGGGTTCTGTTTATAAACCCGATTTGCATAAGGTAGGGCTCGTAAACGTCCTCTATGGTGTCGGACTCCTCTCCGATGGTGGCGGCAAGGGTTTCAACTCCCACGGGGCCTCCCTTGTAGTGGTCGATAACCGTCATAAGCATTCGTTTATCTATGGCGTCAAGACCAAGCGCGTCAATTTCCATTCGGTTCAGAGCGTGGTCGGCAAGGCTTTTGGATATAACTCCCTCCTCGCTGAGCTGGGCAAAGTCCCGAACCCGCCGCAGAAGCCTGTTGGCAATTCTCGGGGTTCCCCTTGAGCGCCGTGCGATTTCCTCTGCGCCGCCGCTGTCGATTGAAATTCCCAAAATAGCCGCGCTGCGCTCAACTATGGTTCTCAGTTCCTTCGTGGTGTACATCTCAAGGCGGCTTATAACGCCGAACCTGTCCCTAAGGGGAGCGGTGAGGGCTCCCGCCTTTGTGGTGGCGCCGATTAGGGTGAACTTGGGCAAGTCCAGCCTGATAGACCGCGCCGAGGGTCCCTTGCCTATAATAATGTCAAGGGCGTAATCCTCCATAGCAGGGTAGAGAATTTCCTCAACGCTCCTGCTCATTCGGTGTATCTCATCCACGAACAAAATGTCGTCCTGTGAGAGATTGGTGAGCAGAGCCGCCAGGTCTCCGGGCTTTTCTATAGCAGGCCCCGAGGTTATGCGAATATTCACGCCCATCTCGTTGGCAATAATCCCCGCAAGGGTGGTCTTGCCCAGCCCGGGAGGGCCGTACAGCAAAACATGGTCAAGGGGCTCGCCTCTCATTTTTGCAGCCTCGATAAATACCTTTAGGTTCTCTTTTGCCTTGGTCTGCCCAATGTATTCCGAAAAAACTTTCGGGCGCAGGCTGTATTCAATTTGTACATCGCTGTTTTGCTCGTTGGTGGAGACAATTCTCTCGTCTCCGCTGTCGATTATAGCCATGTGCTTCACTCATTTCTGTATTGGTTTAAAGCAGGTTTTTAAGTCCGTATTTTATCATTTCTTCCGCAGTGCCCGTGGCGCCTTTAAGGGCTCTTTGGGCTTCATCTCGGGAATAGCCCAGAACAATCAAGGCGGAAACCGCCTCGTTATCCTCATCGGCTGCGGGGGAGAATATATCTTCGATTTCGTCTCGGGGCATTCCGCTTATGTCCGCGTCTTTAAACTTGTCCTTAAGCTCAAGAATAATCCGCTTCGCCCCCTTGGGACCCAAGCCCGGGGTGTGCTTTGCCAGATAGCCCGAGTCGTCTGTTACAACGCAGAGAGCAAACTTGGAGGGGGAAACGTTTGACAGCAGATTTGCCGCCGTCTTTGCACCGATACCGCTGACGCCCAGTATGAGCTCAAACATGTTTTTCTCCTCAGTGGTGGAAAATCCGTACAGGGTCATAATGTCCGATGAGGTCTTTATATTTAAATAGGTATAAAGTCGTGCCTTTGAGCCTATCTCTCCCAGCGACTCAACAGACGTGCGGGTGGAATATATTTGGTACGCCACGCCGCCGCAGTCTATTACGGCAAAGCTGTCCGACTTCATAACCAGAGTTCCTTCTATATAATAAAACAAGCTTAGTCCGCCCTCCCGTTTAAAAGTTCAACCTTTATTATACCAAATCTGAGATGTTTTAGCAATACCCAAACCGATTAAATTTTAGTTACCCCGATTATAAAAAAATGCAGTGGTGATTTTGCCGCGCAAGGCTATGTTTTACAAAAAAACACCGAATATTAACATTTGATTAGTACAATTGCAATGTGTATCTATTGACAAATTGGAGAAATTGGTGTAAAATAGGAATGTGGTTTGGCAAAAAAACCAAGGTTTTGTTTTACATCAAATATCGCATTTGTTTGCGGTTTACAAAAAAGGAGTGTTGATATGAAAAGTCTTAGAAGGGTATTGGCGGCAATTCTGGCTGCCGCAATGGTCTTGACCGTGGGCGGCGCCCAGGTGTTCGCAGAAGGAGAGTACCCCATGGAAATCAGTGAGATCGTAACCTCCGACAATGCGGTTACGGCTGTGAACGCAAAAGTAAACAGGCAGAGCAGCGGTTTGGCTCGCGCTCTGGTCAGTGTGTACGAGGGGGATTTGTTGGTTAGCTTTGGTATGAGCGAGCCTCAGTCCTACGAGCAGGCGGAAACGGTTGAGTTTGCGATTAGCCCTGCGGTGGCGTATACGGACGGTCAAAAGGTTGCGGCTTTTATCTGGTCATGTGACGTTGACGGAAGCCTGACTATGATTCCTCTGGCAGAGGAATATGTTTTGGGCGGATCCGAGCCTGAGCCCGTAGAGTACAGCGCAAGCTGGAGCTTTGACGATATCGCCGTAGGAACCGCATACGCAAACGGCGAAACTGCCGCTAACGCAAACGGCGATGCGCTGACGGTCGGCGTTGCCGAAAAGGATACGGTTAATCCCACAATCAAGGAGAGAACAACCGGCGATAATTACCTGGAGTTTAACGACAGTACCGAGGACGGCAGCGCAAAGCAGGACTCATGGACATACACGGCGGAGACACCCTTTGAGGGCGACGTGGTTTCCTTCTCCATGGACGTTAACAAGAATAACACAACAAAGGACACAATTCTTTTCAGAGTGTATGACACAACAAACACAACAGGGGATAATTCCTACGGAAGCGACGGCAGATCCTTTGAGCTGAAAACAGGGGACAGCGGTTCTCTTGCTTTTGTGGATTACTATTCGGCTGAGTCAGATAAGGCGGCTCAGGTCGCTGTTCCCTATACCTACAGCGCAAATAAATGGTTCAGCGTCAGAGTTGAATATGAGAGAAACGAAAACGTTGTCTATGTATACGCAGGCGAGACGGCAGATACCTGCAAGCTCTGCGGAACCTACGCTCTGGGCAAGGTGGGTTCCGATACAAAGGTTGATGAGGCGCCGATTCTTGCTCCCGATAAGGTGGCAATGTTCACTCCCGGCGGCGGCTCTGTAGTAATCGGTGTTGACAATATCGGCGTGGAAAGCTCTGTTTATAAGGCAAAGGAAGTTCCGGTTACGGGTACGGCATACATCACATATTCGGATGATATGAGGAATAAGCTCGAGGCATATGACAGCTCAATCAATGCTTCAGTCTCGTTTACCAAAAAGGGTGAGATGGTACCTGCGGCTGTATGCGAAATCTCGGCGGACGGAACTTATTCCGCAAGTCTTATGTCGGGCGAGGTCTATGAGGTTTCGGTTGAAGGAGCTTCCGATAAGTATACCTTGTCGGAGTTGTCAAAAGAGGATTTAACAATTTCCAAAAAGGACGACGCCGCCGAGAAGAACATTCTGTTCGTGAACAACCTGGGCGAGGTAGAGTATAAGCCCACCTTGGAGGTTGGCGCAGATAAGGAATATAACACGGTGAACAAGGCTCTGTCTGTAGTTCGCAAGATGAACAGAACCGCAGGTCAGACCGTTACGATCGTAATAGACCCGGGTGTTTATGAGGAGCAGCTCGTAATTGACGTTGAGGATATTGTTTTAAAGGCAGCTGACCCGACTGATAAGCCCACAATTCAGTGGTACTACGGTATAGGCTATGTTTACTATTCGGCAGACGCGAGCGGTCTCTATAATGCGGACTGCGCAGCGGCAAGAACAACTCAGAGGACTGTTAGCAACTGGGGCGCAACAATACGCACCACAATGAGAGGCTTCCGTGCGGAGAATATTAACTTTATTAATACCTTTAATAAGTATATAACCCAAGCGGAGCTTGACGACGGCGTAGTTCCCGGCGGAAAAGATGCAAAGTACTTTGACAGAAGCAACCCAAAGACCGAGGTCAGAAGCTCTACGGCAAAAGAGAGAGCTGCGGCAATTTACGCAGGCGGAAGTGAGATTGAGCTCTATCGCTGCTCCTTCTCATCGAGCCAGGATACATTCGGTACAAGCACGGCTTCTCTGTACGCAAAGGAATGTGAAATTTCCGGTAACACAGACTATATCTGCGGCGGCGATAATGCTTACTTTGAGAACTGCTCCCTCCTTTGGACGGGATACAGCGATATGGTAAGAGGCGGCGAGATTACTGCCTGCAAGATAAACGTTAAGTCGCCCAACACAATAGACGATTATCACGGCTATTACTTTAAGGATTGTACTATCGGCAACACAGGCGAGTCAGGAATGAGGTTCCCGTCGGGCAAGACGGTTGGTAACTGGGGCCGTCCCTGGGGCAACACAAATTGTAAGGTTATCTTCGACCATACCACCGTTGCTAGCGGAGCGGCAGTACCTTCAAAGTGGGGCTCAATGAGCGGTAACCCCATGACAAACGCAGCTGCGGCGTACGTTATAAACGGACTTTATAAGGAGGACGACCCTGATAAAGACCTGACGGCGTCGGTAGATAATCCCAAGGGAACTTACACGGCAAACGGCTACACCCTGCCCGAGCCGGAGGACTTCTTCGGAGGCTGGGAGCCCGTATACTATACAGGCGAGACGAGCCAGAAGATAGCTATTAATAAGACTCCTGCGGAAAACGGCTCTTTCTCCTTTAAGGTGAACGGCGCAAGCGCTTCAAGAGCTCTGGAGGGGGACGTTGTTGAGGTAGTAACAAATCCCGACAGCAACTATGAGACTGACGCAATAAACGTTGTGAAGACAGCAAGCGGTGAGACAATAGCTCTTGATGAGAATAGTTCCTTTATAATGCCCGCCGAGGAGGTAACCGTAACGGTTACGTTCAGGGCAAAGACCATGGGAATATACGCAGATTGGAAGCAGGGTCAGACATCTGCCACAGACAACACCGGAGAGATGGAAAATGTGGAGTACCAAGGCAAGGACGCTCTGCATATAATTAACAGAAACGTTTATAAGACCTTGGACGCTCCGGTTTCGTCGGGCAAGGCTGTGTTTAAAGCGGATATGTGGCTTGACCCGACGGTGGCAAGCGGATTTAGAATTTATCTTGAGAACGAAAAGGCAAGCTTCTACCAGGATAGCAAGAACGACTTAGGCGGCGTAATTGCAGAGGTTATCAACTCAAACAGCGGCGCGTTCTGCACGGGTCCCGACTTGGGAACAACCACCTCCGCATACAGCTACTCAGGCGAGACGGCAGGCTGGTTCACAATCACAATCACTCTTGATTATGATAAGAAAGACGCAGGCGACTTTATAACGGTGACCGTTAAAAATCCTGCGGGAACAGAGGTTGTTAATAAGTCGATGGCAGCAATTTCGGGAGTGGACACAACTCTTAATCAGATTAGATTGGTTGCGAGAAACACAGACCCGTATTTTGCGGACATAAGCTTTGAAGCAGTACAGTAAACTAAAAAGGCGGACAATATCGTCCGCCTTTTTGATTGCAAGGAGGGAAAACTAATAATTGTTATCCGTATAAATGGATTGATATTTTCGTAAATATTTAATTCGTAGGGGGCGGCTTCCCAGACGCCCCGCCGGTAAATTGTGTGTCATGTCAAATTAACCGGGATTGGGCAACCAAAGTATAAGCCGACACCATTTACATTGGTAAAAGCCGTTGGTTTGTATTCGGGGCGTCTGGGAAGCCGCCCCCTACAACCAATTGGTGTACGCATATCCAAATTCGTATATTTTTTGATAAAGGCTTTGCCGTCGTCGCAATATGCCCTTTTCGTGCGCCTTGCCTGCTCAGCAAGGCTGCACTTTTACTGGCAATCGCTCCTATTTCCCAAAAAATCTTCGATTTTTCGGGAGCCCTGCCCGCCCCGGCGATTGGGGAGGAGAGGGCAATCGCAACGGGGCGGGCGACAGGTACCCCGACAAAAGTATATAAATTATGTGGGATAATTCGTTATGTCGCGCAGGCGGCTGTGACCCAACTTCTTTGAAGTTGGCCGGCTCACGGTATTCCGATTTGCACAAAGTATGCAATGTCAATAACATTCCTAAGTTGTTGCCGACAGAGCGCGACGGGGTGGGTGATTTTTTAGGCGGGCCTTTGGGAAAAATTCTCCATCTAAAAAGCAAATTGGCAAAATTTCTGTCCTTTTAACAAAAAAAGCCAAAAATAATGTTTGACATTTTATTGAAAATGTATTAGAATGTATCATAGATGTATTGGTGAAAATGGATAAAATAATTTGAAAAAAATTATTATTTTTATATTTTAAGGAGGGGTTTTTCAAGATGAGAAACTTTAAAAAAGTTTTAGCTTTAGTTCTGGCTTTAGCTATGGTTTTGACCACTTTTGGCATGACAGCAGTTTCTGCCGCTCAGTACGGTGACACTTCGGGTCACTGGGCAGAGAGCTATATCGACACATGGTCAAACTACGGCGTAATCCAGGGCGACGGCGGTTATTTCAGACCTGACGACGCAATCACCCGTGCGGAGGTTGCTCAGGTTACACAGAACGTTATCAGCTATGTTGATACGGCGGAGAATACGTTCGTTGACGTATCAGCGTCAGACTGGTTTGCGGACGCGGTTCTCAAGCTGGTTGCGGCAGGAGCTCTCACCGGTAACGGCGACGGCACAATGACGCCCAACAACTTTATGACCCGTGAGGAAGCTATGACAATGCTTGCAAGAGCGTACGGTCTCACTGTTGAAAACAGTAACGCTGCAATCACACAGTACGCAGACTATCAGAGCGTTTCCGACTATGCAACAGGCTATGTGGGAACAATGACCTCAAACGGATTTGTAGGCGGCTATGAGGACGGAACGGTTCGTCCCCAGGCGTACATATCAAGAGCGGAGTTTGTAAAGCTTCTTGACAACATGATTAAGCTTTATATCACAGCTCCCGGAGCATACGGCCCCGAGTACGTAAGCGGTCTCGTAATGGTAAAGACAGGCGGCGTAACAATCAACGGAGTTGTGGCAAAGGGAATAGTTGTATCGCCTCAGGTAAGCGGAGATGTAACGATTACAGGTTCGCAGGTATCGGGTAACATAGTAAACCTGTCAACAACAGCTAACGTTACCTCTAACACCGGCGGAGTTGTTAATCCCAACGCAACCGAAAATCCGGGCAGCCTTATATTCCCCGGCTCAAACGGTTCGGGCGGCAGCGGCGGCAGCAGCGGTAACAGAAGACCTACCGCAACTCCCAGACCTACAGCTGCTCCCACAGCAACAACAGCACCCGGAGCAACAGCAACTCCTGCGGTAACAGGAACTCCAGCTCCCACACCGGTGGCTGACGTTTATCCCAAGGATGGTACATACGACGCAACTTCAACAGCTGCTCCCGAGATAACAACAGAGATCACTTTTAAGGACAGTGAAGATGCGGTTACAGTTATTCGCGATACTCTCACAGGCGTTGAGCTTGTAAAGGATACAGATTACACAATCGTAGATAACAAGATCACGTTTACGGAAGAGTTCCTGAACTCTCTCTATGACGGTGTTCACACAATCGAGATTGTTACGGAAAAATCGGAAGAGGGCACAGCGCCTGTATTTGAGCTGACAGTAACAGGCTCAACAGTTGCAACCCCCACACCGGCTCCTACAGAAGAGCCTGTTCCTTCAAGCGAACCCGTTCCCACAGACGAGCCTACGGCAACTCCCGGCGAGGCTACGGCGGCTCCCTCAGACGAGCCCACGGCGACTCCCGGCGAGGCTACGGCGGCTCCCTCGGATGAGCCTACCGCTACACCCGGCGAGCCTACAGCAACACCTGACAACACTGCAAAATGGGTTGCTGAAGAGCATGCGGCTGAGTATTCACCGGAACCGGTTGTTAATCCTGCTGCAATCCAGATTGGCGCAATGTCAATGCTGCCCTTGGCGGATACATACAACTATAATCCCGATAACAAGGCGCTTGTTGGTGCTTCAAATCCAAAGAATGCAATCGACGAGGTTCCCACAACAGGTTCTGCTTTCGAGTTCTCTGCAACAGAGAGCGGTGTAGCTGTTATCGAGGCGTATTTCCACGGCAGAGCAGATAAGGAACTGTACTTTAATATTGTTAAGGTTGCAGCAGACGGAACAGTTTCTAATATAGAAAACACTGTTGACTTTGATGAACCTAAGACGATTGAGAGAACTCTCAACATTGCTGTTGGCGAGAAGTACTACATATTCGTAACAGGCGGCTCAAAGGTCGGTGTTGTATCGGCTGCATTTACACCCGACGGCGGCGTTGAAGGGCCTACGGCAACACCTGGTGAGCCTACGCCGGAGCCTACAGCTACAAACACCCCCGGCCCCACAAGAGACCCCAATCTCCCTGAGGATAAGGCGTGGTTATACAGCGATACTGACTTGAGAAGCATTGTACTTGCTGCCGGAGACAAGGGAGTTTTTGGCCCCTATGACGGTTTGAGCGGTTATGGTCAGTGGACTGAAAAGGGTTCGGGCGCTAAGTTCGTTCATAACGGCAAGTCATACACATTTACATCAGGTTTCAATGCAGGTTCCGGAAGCGCGAACAGAAGAAGCTTCTACTTTACACCTGAACAGGCGTGTATCGTAACGGTTGCATATACAGCGCAAAAAGGCAGACCGCTCTACATCTATCAGAACGGTGTATTGCTGGCAAGCGGCGAAGCAGGAGCTACAGATGGTTATGCAGCAGCTTTGGAGGCGGATATTGAAGATCCCACAGCAGGCGACGTGTATATTTACGGCGGAAGCAGCGATAAGCAGTTGTACGGTATCTTTGTTGACTACTACGATCCTAATGTAATCACATACCGCAACCTTTCAGGTAAGGTGAACTATGCAGGTTCTGCCGATCTGTCAAATGTAAAGCTGGTGTTCACAGATGAAAAGGACGGCACAAGATATGAGACGGCTATGGGAACAGAGTACTCAGTTGACCTCCGTCAGAACAGAAACTATAAGATTTCTGTTGAGGTAGACGGCGCAGTAAGCGAAACCCTGGCGCTCACTCTTGACACAAACAGCGTTGCAATCAAGAAGATGGATTTGACCTTTGACCTGTCCTTGGTTGATATCGCTCCCACACAGGTAACGGGCGAGGTTGTTGTTCATGATATTAATAATGATGATACAACTCTTGACCTGAGTAAGGTTCAGCTTACATTTACGGCAACGGACGACCCGACCTATACGTATACAACAGGCGTTACAGATAACAAGATTAACGTTACAATGATGCCTAACCATGAGTATGCGATTACCGCAACAGGTATAGACGGCTACACAATGTCAGCTCTGTCTCAGTCATATGTTATGGCGGCAGGAGATACAAGCCCCTTTAAGAACATTCTGTTCTGCGAGGACGTAACCGAGGTTCCTTTCGCAGCAACGATTGAGGTTGGCGCAGACAAGGCGTATGCCACAATTAACGATGCTATCACCGCCGTATCAAAGATGACCGACAGACCTGCAAACGAGGCAGGACGTGTTACAATCGTAATCGACCCCGGCGTATACACCGAGCAGGTTATGGTAACACCCAGCTACGTAACTCTGAAGGCGGCAGACGAGGCAAACAGACCTGAGGTTCAGTGGTACTACGGTATAGGTTACCTGTACTATTCATCGGACGGCGGATACTACAGTGAGGATTATGCGGTTCAGAAGACAACCAAAAATCCTGTTACAAGATGGGGTTCCGCTTGCAGAATTACAGGTCAGTACGTATACGTTGAGAATATTATCTTCAAGAACACATTTAACTGTGAAGTAACAGAGGCAGAGCTGGCTGACGGCGTTGCTCCCGCACAGAATAATGAGTATTCAGATACAAACAATAAGCCCGACAGAACAGTAGCAGGCTACGATGCGCGTTCCCAGAGTGCGACAGAGAGAGCAGCGGCTATCGCTCTTGACGGCGGCTTTACAGAGCTTTACAGATGTGACTTTATCTCCTCACAGGATACGTTCTACACAAACAAGAATGCATACGTTAAGGAGTGTTACATCGAGGGCGGCACAGACTTTGTCTATGGCGGAAACGCAATTCTCTTTGAGGATTGTACTCTCGCATGGCACGGATACAGCGACGGAGCAAAAGGCGGTTATCTGACAGCCTGCAAGACCTCGGGCGCTCCCAGTGCAGACACAATCAACACAGCCGGCTATAAGTTTGTCAACACAACAGTTACAAACTCTAAGTACTACCCTGACAACAAGTTCCATGCCGGTTCATGGGGCAGAAACTGGGGCGGCGCAGCCTGCCAGGTTGTATTTGACGGCGTTACGCTGGACGGCGTTGACACACCCGGCGAATGGGTAAAGATGGGCGGCGAGCTTAAAGACTCTGTTCTCTACGTAAACAATGTTACGGATAAGAACGGCGCTGATGTAAACGTATCAGGCAAAACCTTTAACCCCAACGGCACAATGGCGGCTAACGGCTACACAACCCTTGCAGACACGGAGTTCTTCGGCGGAACATGGGTTCCCCCGCACTACAGCGGTGATATCCAGCTCACAGAGTACACCACACAGTGGATGTTCGGTAAGTCAAACGGCGCCGCTGAATACGCTCTGGAGGGTACTGACGGAACTACCGAAATAGTCGGAACATCAAACGCTCCCGAGGAGCAGGTTCTGGGCGTTGACGCTACAAACGGTAAGTTCAATAACGCTACAAGAACAGACGAGTGGGCTCAGGTTAACACAGGCACAGTTTTCACGGTTCCTGTTGTAAACGGCAGCGTAATCACCTTTGGTTCATACGCCGCCGAAATTCTTGAAGCAAACGGAACAGAGTTCACGAAAAATGACAGATTTACATATGTAGGCGCAGGCGGAACAATTGATGTAACTGTTTTGAGCGGCGGATATCTGTCATACATCAAGGTTGTTTCCCCCGTTGACCCGGAGGAATATGACCCCACAGAGTATAGCATAACAATAACGGAGGGTTACACAAACGGAACTGTTGAGGTAAGCAAAACAACAGCCGTTGCCGGTGAAACAATCACGTTGACAGCCACACCCGCTGAGGGCTACGTAATCGATACCTACGAGGTTAAGACAGCAGGCGGCGTTGAAATCACGGTTAAGGACGGCGACTTCACAATGCCCGCAGACAATGTTACTGTTACGGTAACATTTAAAGAGTACGTTCAGCCTGAACAGGGCGATACTATAGACTATGTAATGCCCTTTGCCGCAAACGCATCAGGCAACAGCAGCACAACTGTAGACGGTACTGTAATCAACACAACCGGAAACTATACCCTGTTTGACAACTATGTTCAGCTCCAAAATATGGGCTTCAGCAATGCCCATGGTTTGAGCGGAACAGGTCCTATAGCTGTTCAGGTTCCCGGTCCTGTTGATATAACCGTGGGAACATGCGTATATGACGACTTTAAGCTGGTTGTAAAAGACTCAGCAAACAACGTTGTTGGTGAGGTGGACGATATTGTCGGATCGAGCCAGCCTCTCACAGCCGGCGGCAACGGCACTTACGGATGCTATGAAAGCAACGGCAGCAAGGTTGTCGTAAGCTACGAAGGCGAAGCAACAACCCTTACAATCTCATTTGAGTCATCAACAAACGGAGCTTCCGCTAACGCACGTTTCTGGCTCCCCTATCTGAGAGTTAATAGCACGCAGGCTGCAGGCAAGTATTCAGACTGGAAGGTAGGACAGGCAGGTGAGAATAATACTGACGGTAATATTGAAGTTGTTGAGTATGAGGGCAAGGAGTCTCTGTTTGTTAGAAAGAGAAATGCCTATACGACTCTTGACGAAGCGGTTTCAACAGGAAAGGTAGAATTTACGACAAGCGTATGGATTGATCCTGCAACGAGTATCTTTAGAATTTACCTTGAGAACGAAAACGGAAGCAATTATCAGGATAACAAGAATACCAAAAGCGCAGTATTTGCAGAGGTTATTAACAACACAAGCAGCGGAACACTCTGCGTAGGTCCGGCATTGGGATCATCAACTGTTGCAGGTGATAGCTTGGCAGGAACAGCAGCAGGCTGGTATGATATCAAAATTGCTCTTGATTACGACAAGGCGGACACAAATGAGTTTATCACTGTAACGGTTAATAACGCAGCAGGCGAGCAGGTTCTTAATCAGTCAATGGCAGCAATTGACGGCATTGACAAGAACTTAAAGCAGATCAGATTGATTGCCAGAGGCGATGATGTTGCTTACTTTGCTGATATGCAGGTAACAATCGGCGGTGAGACTCCCGTTCCTACGGCGACAGCAACAGCTGCTCCGGCAACACCGGCTCCCACGGCAACAGCAACTGCGGCTCCCGCAACAGCAACACCAACAAATGTGCCGGCAGAACCCGTAACGGCTTCATACACAGCTCCCGCATCGGGAACAACCCTGGCTGCTAATGCTACTCTGATTAAGAACGACGGCGTTGATATGTACACAACAGGTGCAGTTACAGTCGCAGAAAATGTTGATAGCAACTATGACACGGCAACATATAAGAGCAGAATTCCTTTCAGAGGTAATGCGACAATTAAGGCGCATATCGACGACATTAATAACGCGAATATTAAAGCAGATAATACAAGTGTTGTTATAAAGGCGATACAGAGTGGTACATTCACAGCAAAGGTGGGCATTGATAAGACCAAGACAATGAGATTATGGGATAACACCGACGATAAAGAAGTACACTCGGTGACACCCGATGTTAAGGCTGTTACAACATTTGAGTATGATTTGATAGCAGGACATGATTATTTGTTCTATGCATCGGGAACATCAGCAAACTTGTATAGCGTTGAGTATACATATACACCGGGAGAAGCAGTTGTCCCTACCCCTCCCGCAACTGAGGAGCCTACGGCAACGCCCGTTCCTACAGCAACGGCAACGCCGGATCAACCCCAGTATGAAGCAACTCTGTCCTATGACGGCGGCGAAGCGCAAAACGGAACTTTCGAGGAGTTGCTGGCTGCAATTCCTGCAAATGCAGCAAATGCAGTAATTACCCTGCACAAGGATGTGGTAATTGCCGACGGTTCAGATCAGATTGAAATAAAAAGCTCTGTGAAAGTGACGTCTGACGCAGCGACCGGAGTCACGGTAACTCAGGGAAAATGTATTAAGATTCCCGGGGGCGCTGCCATAACTCTTGACGGAAATATTACCTTTAAGGGTACAAGTTCGGCTACTTCCGGTTATGGAAGAAAGCATATGTTTGCAATCACAGGTGCAAACGGCAAGTTTATCGCAAACTCCGGCGTAACTCTTGATTACAGCGAGGCTGAAACCGCAGATGAATTCAGCATTGTCAGAACCGATTGGAACGGAAGCGGACAGGAAATTCAGATTAACGGTGCAACCGTAAACGGCGGAAGCGCGTATCTTAACTACACAAATTCAAATAATGAGGACATTACCAAGATAACGGGTGCGGCGGCTGTCAATGCTAAGGTGCACGCGGGCTATATAAAAGAAGAAGGCAGTCATACGGTTATCGACCTTGATGGTTACACCGGCGACCCTATTAACGTAGAGCTCTACACAACAACCAAAAACACAGCCGGATTGGTTATAGCCAAAAACGTAAGTGATATAAGCAAGATTAATCTGGCTGAAAATAACGCGTGGGATGTTGAACTCAGCGGAACAGACGTTGTATTAAAAGCAAAGGGAATTCCGGTAGAAATAAGCATTCCGGAAACAAAGACAACCTATGAGGGCGGAGAAGCAGCTCTGAGCTCAACAGTTGTAAACACCGGTGAAACGATTACCGTAACGGAAACAGCTTATTACGGCTTTGAGGCGCAGACTCCTGAATGTAAGGCGGTTACGGCGAGCGGCGAGACTCCTGTTACGGTAAGCGGCGCTGACGGCGTATATACCTTTACGGGGATTGAGGGAGCCGAAAAATATATCGTGACTCCTAAGTTTGCGCAGAAAGATACAACAAAAGCTATATTGTACTTAGGCGATTCCACTGTAGCTAATAACAGCGGAGAAAGAATACAAATGGATAAAGATATCAAGCTTATGAACTATGTTAAGGATGGTGCGGCAGCAACATGGGAAAGCGCTGAAGTTCCGTCTGATGTTTCTTCGGCAAAGGTTGTATCTACAATTTCGGGAAAGCCGGCTGTAACACTCACTGTGAATCAGGCAAGCGGAGACAGAACAGATATTACTTCGGATGCCGCAATTAGCAATTTCAAAGCTGCCGGAACAAGATTCTATGTTTCTGAGCTTGATTTAAGCAATATCAGCTTTACAGGAAGCGACAGTGTTACCATCACAGTGAACGCTGCCGATAGCGGAACCGGTTATCTCGGAAACTATTGGTACATAATATTTGAATAGAATATTGTACTAAAGATTGGAATATCGGATTAGCAGTATGTTGAAATGAATGTTATCCGGTTAAAATGTATACGAAAATCCCTCGGGAATTTATTTCCGAGGGATTTTTTGTGTGCCTAAAAAGGGGTTTATTATCCATTTTGTGTGAGACTCAAAATAACCGAGCTTGGATATTTTTAAATACCCGGTTCGGCGGGCGCCATTTTTATCGGCAATAACATTCCTAAGTTGTTGCCGATAAAGCGCAACGGGGCGGGCGACAGGCATACCAATGTGAGAATATAAATTAATTGGGATAATCAGCGTCCGCCCGCGACTGCGCGCCTCAAGTGTCGCCTACGGCGACC
This sequence comes from uncultured Eubacteriales bacterium, assembly GCA_958352815.1. Classification (GTDB taxonomy): domain Bacteria; phylum Bacillota; class Clostridia; order Monoglobales; family Monoglobaceae; genus Monoglobus. Next base: position 14,274 of record CATWQA010000008.1, on the reverse strand, counting down.
TGCCGTGCTTGCTTGCCCCGTTCGCTAACGGGGCAGTGAAATCCCTTATGTCATGCATTGGCACCCCTTATCCAATATAATAAAAATATGTTAAGCAGCGCTTAGCAAATATTATTGAAAGGAGCATTAAATATGCTTGGATTAGGAAACAAAAGGCAGAGGTATAGAGACCCCGATTATTCGGGATATGCGAAGGCGCAGGAGGAGGCGCCCCCTCAGGAAAGCCCTCAGCAGAACGGGCAGAGGGCGCCTATGGAAGGGCAGGGCGACTCCCCCGAGAGCTTAGAGGCGTACATCAGCCGCCGCAACGAGGAGATTGACGCACAGGTGGCGGAGTTCTCGCGGAAGAATCCGAATTTTGACATTCGCCGCGAGCTGAACAACCCGGATTTCTGCACCTACGTTTGGGGCAACGGCTTGTCGGTTGAGGACGCATACTATCTGGTTCACAGAAATGATAGGCAAGCTAATTCGGCGGTTCCTGAAAGAAGAATTGCCGAAAACGGAACTGCCAGACCCGGAGGCAGCGGAATGCTTAAAAAGAACCCCTCGGAGCTGTCAGACGAGGAGGTTGACGACATAGTAAGACGCGTGCGCAAGGGCGAAAAGATTTCGTTTTAGATTTAGGGCTAAATTTCAAATTTTACAGGAGGTATTTTAAATGAGTATAAATTATAATACGCAGACAACTTCAACAAACAACACGGGCAACAACATTACGCCCGAAATGAAAGCCTATTATGACAGGCAGATGATAAGATTTGCCAGCCCCAAGCTTGTCCATGCTCAGTTTGGACAGAGCAAGCCTATCCCTAAGGGCTCCGGCAAGACAATCGAGTTCCGCCGCTTCAGCCCTCTGCCCAAGGCTTTAAAGCCTCTGACAGAGGGCGTTACCCCCAAGGGCAACCAGCTCAACGTTACCACTGTTGAGTCTACCGTTGAGCAGTACGGCGACTACGTAACCCTGTCGGACATGCTGACCCTTTCCGCTATTGACAACGTTATTGTTGAGACCCAGAACGTTCTGGGTGACCAGGCAGGAAGAACTCTTGACACGGTTATCCGCGAGAAAATCAATGCGGGAACAAATGTGCAGTACGGCAACGGCAAGGCGGACAGAAACGTTCTGGTGGGCGGCGCCGCTTCAAACAACGACTATCTCAGCGTTGCGGCGGTTAAGCGGGCTGTTGCCACGCTAAAGCGCAACAATGCTCAGCCCATGAAGGACGGCTGCTATGTGGCGATTATCCATCCGGATGTTGCCAACGACCTGACAAACGACCCGGATTGGAAAGAGGTTAAGCAGAACGTTGACCCCAAGGATTGGTACAACGGTACAATCGGAAAAATTCACGGAGTTGTGTTTGTGGAGTCAACAGAGGCAAAGATTTTCAGAGCCGACCCCCTGCGTTCAATTGACAACATCGAGACAGGCGACCCGGAGAGCCTGACGGTTGCGGCCGTAAGCGGAAAGACAATTACCGTGGCTGAGGAAATCGCATCAAGCGACGCCACAGCTCTCTCCGGCAAGGGCATACAGATAAACGGCTTTGACTACACCGTGTCCTCCGCAAAGGCGGGCGCGGCAGGCAGCGCAACCATCACCGTTTCGGAAGCATTAAGCAACACAATTACGGCAGGCTCTGTTATATACCCGTCAGGCGCGGGAAAGGACGGCAGGGATATATATTCCACCCTCTTTATCGGACAGAATGCCTACGGCGTAACAAACATTGCAGGCGGCGGTTTGGAAACACTTATTAAGCAGAAGGGCAGCGCAGGTACGGGCGACCCTCTCGACCAGAGAAGCACTGTGGGCTGGAAAGCAACCCAGACGGCGGAAATTCTCTCGCCGGAGTTCATGGTAAGGGTCGAGACCACCTGCAGCTACTAATCGGGAGGTGCGAAAAATGACAAAGACAAAAAAGACATACGAGCAGGAATTGGAGGAGTTTTATAACGAGCCCGTTCCAATTATGCTGGTTAAGGACAACTGGAAGCGCAAGGACGACCTGACTGTAACCGTGAACGGAACGAATTATCAGATTAAGAGAGGCGTTTCGGTTATGGTGCCCAGAAAGGTGGCTCTGACCGTTGAGCGCAGCCATAAGCAGGAGCTTGCCGCCGAGAAGTATATAGAAAGCCTGAAAGAGGCTTAAAAGGACGGTGAGCCTGATGAAAATAACCGAAGCCATTGCCGCAGCGGACGCTCTCAGCCCTAACCAATTCACGCTTGACGAAAAGCTAAGCTGGTGCAACGAGGTATCTCTCTCCCTGCGCCGCAGCGTTAAGAAGTATTACGACGTTATAGAAACTTTGGTGACCTGCGCAAAGGAGCTGGAGCTGCCTGACGACATATCGGTTGACGATGTGGAAAGCGTGTATGTGGGCGGCTGCCTTGTGGACAAGGTTGACCTGCGCAGCCTGCCCTATTTGGGCAGCGACGAGCTTTTAAGGCGGTTTGGGCTTTCCTCAACCATGCCTCAGATAATGAAGGTGGTCTACCTGACCACCCCCAAGGAAATTGAGGACTTGGATATACGGGGCAGCTTTAATCTGGCGGAAAGCGCAATTTACGGCTCTGAGCTGCCCTTCCTTGAGGGGGACTTTATACAGTGCAAGCTCATTGACAGCCTTGACAAGGAGCCGGACTGGAGCGACGCTTATGAGACCTACGTCCTTGAGAACAACGGAGAGTACTTGCTCATATCCGACGAGCTGTTCACGCCCCAGACCGAAGCATGCCTTGCCATAAGGCGGGTCATAGACGATGAGACCCAGGTGGAAGCCCCCTACGACAGAATGTACATAGAGTACCTTTTGGCAAAGATGGCGTTGTATCAGCATGACTATGACACATATGCCGCCCATATGAGCCAGTACAACGCAATCTATGACGAATACAAGAGAGACTACAAAAATCGGAGCCCCATGAACGACATAGCGCGGTTTAAAAACTACTGGACAATCGGATAAAATACAATAGGAGGAATGAAGATGTATCTTCCGGCAAACGCCCTCGGCGGCGCAAGCAAGAAAAATGAAAAGGTTGATATTCTGAGCTTTTTCGGATACGACCAAAGAGATAAGATTGACGACAGACAGCTATCTGAGATGTATAATATGTCCTCCGACAGTGTTCCCTGTTTAACGCCCCGAAAGCCGCGGCAGCATGTTGCGTCGGTCAGCAATATAACTGCCGTGGCGTTGCCGGAATATGAAAAGGGGAAGCTCAGCTCCTTTACAGGCGTTGCAGGAGGGTACTTTTACTACAAGGGAAATGCCGTAACCAATATAAAGCTCACAAGCGGCGAAAAGTCTATTGTGGACTTTAACGGCAACATTTGTATCTTCCCCGACAAGGTATATTACAGGTACCTGCCCGAACCTGACACGGGAGAGGTTTACGGCAGCCTGCGGAACATGGGAAAAAGCGTCAGCCTGAGCGGAGTTAAGTTTTACTCCTCATATAACGAGATCAGCGGGGCGTACACCGCATATATCCAGAAAAGCGGAGCTGACTTTGACGACTACTTTGAGGCAGGAGACAGCGTTGTTATATCGGGCTGCTCCAACCGGCAGAACAACACTGTGGTTATTGACTCCAGGAAGGAATACGCAAGCGAGACTGCCATTGTCAGCATGGTGGTTGATGAGGTAAGTGAGACCAAGCTGAATTTGGTTATGTACACCAAAACGGGAGAGTACGGCTTATTTGAGAATGCCACAGAGGCGGGGGAGGTAAAGATTGAGATACATATTCCCGACATATCCTGTGCCTGCGTGCACAACAACCGTCTTTTCGGAACCTCAGCCGACGGGGAGCATATATACGCTTCAAAGCTGGGGGACTGCTTTAATTTTAACTCCTTTCAGGGATTAAGCGACGACAGCTGGTACAGCGAAATCGGCACTCCGGGAGAGTTCACCGGAATAGTGAGCTACAGGACGGCGGTGGTGGCTTTTAAGCGGAATTATATTCACCATATATACGGGGACTCGCCCTTAAACTTTTCCATACCCAAGCAGACTCTAAGCGGAGCCGTGGACGGGAAGAGCATAGCGGAGGTGGGCGGCGTGCTGTACTACATGGCAGCAGACGGGTTTTATGAGTACAGCGGCGGCGAGCCCGAAAAAATCAGCTATCCCATACGCAAGGTGTACAAGACCTGCAAAAGCGGCACGGACGGACAGCGTTACTACGCCTGTGCCTCTGACGATAAGGGAAACAGTGAGCTGCTTGTGTACACCCCCGAATACAACCTGTGGCACAAGGAGGACGACACGGCTTTTGTGGATTTTGTGAGACACGAGGAGTTCCTGTACGGCGTGACCCGCAGCGAAATGTTTAGATTTGGAGCGGAGGACAGCGACGAGGTGATAAGCTGGTGCGTGGTATCCAAAAAGTTCACCCTTGACGATTTTGACTTCAAGGGTGCAAACGCCATCTATATCCGCCTTGAAGCAGAGGACGAAACCCAAGTTAAAGTATATCACGCGGCGGACGACGACGATTTTGAGCTGTGGGGAGAAATATCCGGCAAGGGGTTTATGGTTCATAAAATCCCCGTTCGATTTGAAAAGTGCGACAGCTTCAGAATTATGCTGGAGGGCACAGGCAAAGCCACGGTTCACGACATTGAAATTATAACGTACACAGGAGGTAGAACAAATGTCAAGCATATCAGATAGGTACAAAACCAACACAAAGACAGAGGTTCCCACCCGTTCTGACGGAACGGTGGGGATTAGGGCGACCCTTAACAATATGGGCATATCCAACGATAAGATAGGCTACAACGAGGGGGACAAAACCGTCACCCTAAGCGGAAAAACCCTGATGAAGCCCGTCTATATAGACGAGGATGCGGGAGTGTCTTATGCCACGCCAAAGGAAATACAGCAAAGTCTTGTAAATTACTATTCGGGGACAAACAACCCTATCGTCAAGGTGTCGGACGCCTTTGCAAACTATGCGGGGCAGTACGGCTTATCGGCGGACGCGTTGGGGTACACCAACGGAACGGTTACTATCGGCGGAACGCCGCTGAACGTGCTCTATATTGACGACGAGGGGAAGTCCTGGACTTTCAGAGACAATTTGGAAAGCACTGTATATGACTACATCAACTCGCTGAATGTGTCCTCCCCCAACGATATTTTAAGGGAGTACAACAGCAAGTACTTAAACCCGGCGTACAATCTGGCAAGGTCTATAATGAACAGGTCTGAGTTCTCCTACGACCCGGACAGCGACCCGGTGTATCAGGCGTACAGGAACAAGTACATGATTGAGGGCAACAGGGCTACCCGTGACACCCTGGCGGCGTATTCGGGCTTGACCGGAGGCTATACCAACTCCGCAGCAGTCACCGCCGCGGCTCAAACCGGGCAGTACTACATGTCCCAACTTACCAACGTGATCCCGGAGCTTGCACAGCAGGCATATGAGCGGTATGCGGACAGCTATAAAACCGACTTGGATCTGCTTGAACAGATGGTGGATCTCTATGACACGGCATACGGCAATGCATACAGCGCAAACAACAAGACCATAGCCAATATTAACTCGGCGGCAGGCAGCAATGTTGACCGTGACGCAGCTGCCTTTGAGAAGTATTGGGACAGCTTGTTTAACGCACAGGAGTATTCATGGGCAGAGAAAAACAACGCCCAGGATTACGATTGGACCGAAATCCTTAACGGGCAGCAGTCAACCTCCAACTATTTGGAGAGCGAGAATATGCGGAACGAGAATATAATGCAGCAGATTTATTTGCAATATTATAACAAGCTCCTTGAGGCGCAGCTTGTGGGTGAGAACCTGAATAACCGCCTGACACAGGAGAAAATAAACCAGCTGATATTGCAAAATATGTTTGGGTATTGATTGACTTTCTTTGCAAAAGAAAGTCGAAATAAAGCAAGATTTGTTTTATTGTGCCGCTAAAGCGGCGGCGACTGCGCGCCTCACGTGCTGCCTACGGCAGCCTACCGTGCTTGCTGTCCGCCTTTTGCAAAGGCGGAGGAAAATATATAAGACAAAATTTTACTGTGTTTACCTATGGAACAAATGGGAAGTGAGGTTATAAACTCCCCGTATTTTCGGGGTTTAAGGGACTTTTGTCGAATTTTGGCATAATCTGTATTATGAAAAATTAGTCATATTTTGAGTTATCAATTGACATATTTTTGCAAACGTGATATAATTTAAAACGCTTCGAGAGGAAGCGAGGGACGGCTCAGTATTTTAAGCTAATAACGCCCCGAGCCTTACAGCAAGCCGGGTGCGAAGTTAATAACACTAAACATTCCTAACATTGAAAGACCATAGGCAGGATGAGCCTATGGTCTTTTGATTTATTTATGTGCCGCCTCTGCCAGAGTTTTGGTAAAGGCTCCCGTTGAGCTTATCTTCTCATGCTCCGTTTCGCCCGCAGCAATCGTTTTCACAATCGCACTGCCTACAATAACACCGTCGCAGAACTGCTTTAGTTGCTCAATATGCTCCGCCTTTGATATGCCGAAGCCTATGCACTTTGGTATATCGGAATACTTATTCAGCATGTCAAACATTTTGCCAAAGTCGGTGGAGAAGCTGTCCCGCAGACCGGTTACTCCCAAAGACGAAACGCAGTACAAAAATCCCTTTGCCCGCTTGCAGATTTTCTCCGAACGCTCCGCAGAGGAGGTGGGGGCAATCATTGAGATTTGGTATACGTTGTGCTTCACGGTTAGGTCGTAAATCTCATCGCTCTCCTCAAAGGGCAGGTCGGGAACAATAACTCCGTCAATGCCGAATTTTTCACAGTTCTCGAAAAATTTCTCCGTGCCGTAGGACAGGATTGAGTTGAAGTACATCAGGAAAACCAGCGGTATTTGGGTTTCCCTGCGCAGCTCCCGAACTCCGTCGAAAATAATATCAAGGTTAATATCATTTTTTAAGGCCCGAACATTTGCTTCCTGGATAATGGGTCCCTCCGCCATAGGGTCGGAAAAGGGAACTCCCAGCTCAATTAAGTCCGCCCCGTTTTTCTCCATTTCAAGAACTATTTTCTTTGAGGTCTCCAAATTTGGGTCTCCAAAGGTGAGAAAGGTTATAAGAGCCTTTTTGTTCGCGGCTCTCAGCTCCTCAAACTTCTTATCTATTCTGTTGGTTTTAATGTTCTCAGTCATTGATTTCCACCCCCATAAATCTTGCAACCGACTTAACGTCCTTATCGCCCCTGCCTGAAATTGTGATAACAACTATGTCGTCTTGGCTCATGGTCGGGATTATCTTCATCGCCTGGGCAACTGCGTGAGAGCTTTCGATTGCAGGGATAATGCCCTCTGTTCGGGTCAGGTAGCAGAAGGCTTCAACCGCCTCTTTATCTGTAATTGGATAGTATTCGGCTCTGCCTATGTCTTTAAGATACGCGTGCTCGGGGCCTATTCCCGGGTAGTCCAGACCTGCGGAAATAGAGTACACCTCCATAATGCCGCCTCTGTTGTCCTGGAGGAACAGGGACTTCATTCCGTGGAGAACTCCCACCTTGCCCTTGGCGATTGTCGCCGCATGGCGGTCGGTGTCTACGCCGTCGCCTGCCGCTTCCGCGCCGATAAGCCGAACGGACTTGTCATCAATAAAGTCATAAAAGGTGCCCATGGCGTTGCTGCCGCCGCCGCAGCAAGCCACAACGGCAGAGGGCAGCCGACCCTCCCTCTCCATGAGCTGTTCCTTGATTTCCTTGCCGATTATGCTCTGGAAGTCGCGGACAATCATGGGGTACGGGTGGGGGCCCATTACGGAACCCAAAATATAAAATGTATCGTCTGCATGGGCAGCCCACGCGCGCATTGCCTCATTGCAGGCGTCTTTCAGGGTGGCGGTTCCGCTGGTGACGGGAACAACCTTTGCTCCCAAAAGCTCCATGCGGAAAACGTTCAGCTCCTGGCGGCGGGTGTCCTCCTCACCCATGTAAACGGTACATTCCATGCCGAACAGGGCTGCCGCTGTGGCAGCGGCAACACCGTGCTGACCGGCTCCTGTCTCGGCGATTACCTTTTTCTTGCCCATGCGCTTTGCCAGCAATACCTGACCCAGCACGTTGTTAATCTTGTGGGAGCCTGTATGGTTCAAGTCCTCCCGCTTTAGGTACACCTTTGCGCCGCCTAAGTCTTTTGTTATTTTCTCGGCGTAGTACAGCCCTGACGGTCTGCCTGCGTACTCGTTCAGGTAGAACTCAAGCTCCTTTATAAACTCAGGGTCATTTTTTGCCCGATTGTACTCATCTTCAAGCTCGTTTAAGGCGGACATGAGTGTTTCCGGAGCGTACTGACCGCCGTATTCCCCGTATCTGCCCTTTTTATTACTGTTTTCCATTTTGTATTACCTCGCGTTTCTAATCAAGTTTACAATATTAATTATCTTGTTTTTGTCCTTTTTCCTGTGGGTTTCGACGCCGCTGCTCAGGTCAACTCCCCAAGGGCGCACCGTGTTTATTGCCCCTCTGATGTTTTGGTGGTTCAGCCCTCCTGCCAGAATAATTCGCCTTGGGTCAACCCCCTTAATAAGGTTCAGGTCAAAGCTCTTGCCTGCGCCGCCGTAACCCTCAACATATGCGTCCAGCACCAGTCTGTCGGCAGAGCTATATTGGTTCAGGCTGCCTATGTTAAATCCGTCCTTTATACGAACCGCTTTCCAAACCTGTGCAAGCATTGGGCATTCCTGCCTCAAGCGGCAAATATCCTCATCGGTTTCATCCCCGTGGAGCTGGGCTATGTCAAGAGAAGCCGTACGGATTATCCCTGCTGCTTCGTCCGTACCCAAGTTTACAAACACGCCCACCGCCTTGATTGACGGGTCAAGACCTGCCCTCAGGGCTTTTGCCCTCTCTGCCGTAACATACCTGTGGCTTTTGGGATAGAATATAAACCCCACATAGTCAGGCTTCGCAATATTTACCGCTTCAATATCCTCGGGCCTGAACAGCCCGCAAATCTTAATCTTCGTGCTCATAGCTTCACCTACGTCATGGAATTTCTCAGGCCGGCAACCGCCTTTGAAATGTCCTGCTGCCGCATAAAGGTTTCGCCGATGAGAACTGCGTCCGCCCCCAGGGAGTTAATATACCCCAGGTCTGAACCGTTTTTAATTCCGCTCTCGGAGACAACAAGGCTGCCCTCGGCGTCCTCCATAACATTCATCAGCCGCTCTGTGGTGCGGAGATCCTCCTCAAAGGTTTTAAGGTTGCGGTTGTTCACGCCCATAATTCTTGCGCCCATGGCTTCAACCCGTTTAAGCTCCTCCTCATTGTGAACCTCGCACAGGCAGTCAAGCCCCAGTGAATGAGCCAGAGCCAAAAATTCGCTCATGATCTTGTCGCTGAGGATTGCGGCAATAAGCAAAATCGCGTCCGCCCCAAGAAGATAGGCTTCATATATTTGATATTCGTCAATTATAAAATCCTTGCGCAGCAGGGGAATATGTGATACGGACCTTATATCCCGTAGAAATTCGGGCTTGCCCAGGAAGAAGTCGGTCTCGGTCAGCACCGACATTGCCTGAACGTCTGATTTTAAGTACTCCCTTGCAACGCCCATATGGTCAAGGTCGGGGCGGATAAGCCCCTTTGAGGGAGACGCCTTTTTTACCTCGGCGATTATGGAAATCTCCTCGGGCTTTTTGAGAGCGTCAAAAAAGCTGATAACCCTTCGCTCGCCCATTGACCGCTCGGTCTCCTCACGCAGAGACTTATAGCTGACCTTTTGCTTTTGATTTTCAAGATATATTTTCTTTTTTGTAACGATTTTTTCAAGTATGTCCATAGTTCCCTCTTATTTATAGCTGTTAGACAGCGAAATCAGCTGATTGAGCTTTTCAAGAGCGCTGCCGTTGTCGATAGCCTGCTCCGCCATGCGAACGCCCTCCTCGATAGAGGAGGCTGCGCCTGTGCTGTATATGGCTGCTCCCGCATTGAGCACAACAACGTCCCGCTTTGCTCCCTTTTCGCCCTTTAGAATGTTAAGTGCGGTCTGCACGTTTTCCTCAACGGTTCCGCCGATGATTGAGCCCTCGGGAGCGGTTGTAAGCCCCACGTCCTCCGGGGAAAAGATATAGTCTGTTATTTCACCGTTTTTAATTTCGGAAATCTTGGTCTTGCCCGTAATAGAAATCTCGTCCATGCCGTTGTCCATTGCGCTGTAGGACATTCCTGAAACAATACCCAGGTTTTTCATAACGCCCGCCACGGTGTGGGTCATGTCCGGGCTGAACACGCCTATAAGCTGAACCTTGGCGTTGGAGGGGTTGGAAAGAGGACCCAATATATTAAAGATAGTCCTGATTTTCAGTTCACCTCTGACGCCCGACACGGTTTTCATGGACGGGTGCATTGTCCTGGCGAACATGAAGCCTATGCCTATCTTCTCCACGCATTCCTTGACCTGCTCCGGAGTGAGCATAATGTTTACGCCCAGTCCCTCCAGCACGTCTGCGCTGCCGCACTTGCTGGAAACAGCGCGGTTGCCGTGCTTAGCCGTCTTTACGCCTGCGCCTGCCATAACAAACGCCGCCGTGGTGGAGATGTTAAAGGTGTTGGTGCCGTCGCCGCCTGTGCCAACGCAGTCTACATAGTTACTGACGTTTGGAGTTATGCCGATTGCCTTGGAATTCATCATTGCCGCGCTGCCGCTTATCTCCTCAATGGTCTCGCCCTTCATGCGCAGGGCGGTTAGGTAGGCGCTTATCTGAACGGGGGTGGCTCCGCCGTCCAGCACTGCGTCCATTGCTTCTTTTGCTTCATCGAAAGTAAGATTTTCGCCCTTTGTGAGCTTCCTTATATATTTAACTAACATTTTATTCCCTCCCTTATATTTTCAAAAAGTTTTCAAGCATTTTCATTCCCTCGGGGGTCAAAACCGATTCCGGGTGGAACTGAACTCCGTACAGTGGATAATCCTTGTGCTCCATTGCCATAACCGACCCGTCGCCGCACTTAGCTGTAACCACCATAAAGTCGGGCAGGCTGCCCTCGTCGGTTACCAGAGAGTGATACCGACCAACCTGAATTTCATCTCCCGCTATGCCGGAGAACAACAGGGAGGTCTTGCCTAAAATTTTCGCCTTGTCTGCCTTGCCGTGCATAAGCCGCGGGGCGCGGACTGTCTTTCCGCCCATTGCCTCGCCGATTGACTGATGCCCCAGGCAAACGCCCAATATGGGGATCTCGGTGTACAGGCTTTTGATCAGGTCTATGCAGATACCTGCGTCCTTTGGGTACTTGGGACCCGGGGAGATTATAATGTGGTCGGGCTTTTTCGCCGCAACCTCCCGGGCGGTTATCTCATCGTTCCTGTAGACCCCAATATCACCGTCTATAGCGCCGATATATTGGTATAGGTTATATGTGAAGGAATCATAATTGTCAATTATCAAGTTCATTACAGATCACCCGCCCTTTCGATTGCCTTAATCATGGCCATTGCCTTGTTGACCGTCTCGGTGTACTCCGTCTCGGGAACCGAATCGTATACAATTCCCGCGCCTGCCTGAACATACGCCTTGTTTTCTTTAAACAGAGCCGTCCTGATTGTTATGCAGGAGTCAAGGCTGCCGCTGAAGCCGATATATCCGATTGCTCCGCCGTAAAAGCCGCGCTTGCGGTTCTCCAGCTCGTCAATTATCTCCATTGCTCTGATTTTAGGTGCGCCGGACAGGGTTCCTGCGGGGAGCACCGCTTTCAGGGCGTCAAAGGGAGTTTTGTCACTGCGCAGCCTGCCCTCCACGTCGGAGGTCATGTGCATAATGTGGGAAAACCTTTGGATATATTTAAGGCGTGTGACCTTAACGCTTCCGAACTCCGAAACCTTGCCCACATCGTTTCTGCCCAGGTCAACAAGCATTATGTGCTCGGCGTTCTCCTTCGGGTCGGCAATCAGTTCAAACTCGTTGTGCTTGTCAAGCTCGGGAGTTTTGCCTCTGGGTCTGCTGCCTGCAATGGGGCTGTTGTAAACCTTTCCGTCCTCCACTCTCACAAGCATCTCCGGGGAAGCCCCCGCAATTTGACAGCTGTCAAATTTGAGGTAGTACATATACGGAGAGGGGTTGATTACCCGAATTGCACGGTAGGCGTTAAAGGGGTCGCTGTAGTTATCGATTTCAAACCGCTGGGACAGCACAACCTGGAAGATGTCCCCGTCTTTTATATACTCCTTTGCCCTCTCAACGTTTGCGCAGAACTCCTCCTTGGTAACGTTGCTCTTGGGCTTGGAGGAGCCTCTGTAACCGCTCTTGGGCTTTTCGCTGTGCCTAAGAGGGGAGTTTAGCTCGCTTCGTATTTCCATAAGCCGTTCCACAGCTCTGTCGTACTGCTCTTTCAGGTTGTCGGAGGGGTGAATGTTCACCATGAGTATGAGCTTTTTTGCCTTGTTGTCAAAGGCGATAATTTCATCGGTAAACATAAAGTGCATATCAGGCTGATTTAGGTCATCCTGCGGCACATCGGGCAGGTTCTCGGTAAGGCGAACCACGTCATACGCAAAGCAGCCCACAGCGCCGCCGCTGAAGCCGGGCAAGCCCTCGATTACGGGGGATTTGTACTTGCTTGAATACTCGCTTAAAATAGTAATGGGGTTGCCGCTGCGGCGGGTAACCACGCCGTTATAGTCGGTAATCTCCACATCATCGCCTTGGCTCCTAAAGGTCATAAAGGGGTTCCTGCCGATAAAGGAATACCTGTTGGTGAGCTCGTTGCCCTCAACGGATTCCAGCAGGAAACAGTACTTATCCGTCTCCAGCTTGCGAAAGGCGGATATTGGGGTGTCCATATCCGCGAATATGGACAGGGTCACAGGTATAAGGTTGTAGCCGCTGTCGGCGTATTCCTTAACCTGCTCAAGGGTGGGATAAAACATAAAAAAGGCCTCCTCAAATCATTTTCAGAGTAGACCAATTAAGTATTCATATTCAAAAACACACATCTGAATAATACAGAAGATGCGCATAAATCATCGGGCACTATTCCAGCCCACTCGTCTAATCTAAATACCTAATCTCGTCTAATCTAATCTAAACTTGTTATATTATATACCATGCCGCCGATTTTGTCAATACCTATTTTATACTATATTAGAATATCCCCCGCCGCCCACCCTGTGTATATGGTGTGTTACTGTGCTTGTGGCATATTTTGATAAAGGCTTTGGCAACATTGCCGCCGCGGCTTGGGTGTGACCCAACATCTATGATGTTGGTTGGCACGCAGTATTCCGATTTAGTTATAGTTTGTAATGTCAATAATAAACCTAAGTTGTTGCTGATGAGGGCGGAATATGGGTATGGCAATGGTTTTAAAGGCAAAGCCTTTATCAAAATTTAGCTAAAAATTTACGTTAATATTTGTTCCGATCAATATATGTCATTACATCGGTGTACCTATCGCCCGCCCCGTTGCGCTTGCCACCCTCCTCCCCAAGCGCCGGGACGGGCGACAGTTATATTGTCAAATTTAAATAAACTTATATGGATACATTTAAAAGTAAAGTTTTAATCTTTACACAGTAGTAAGGTGTGGTCTCCCGAACACTCCGTATACGAATCAAGCGTTTTTACGGGCAGTAACATAGATGTTTAAATTCGTTTGAAATATTAGTGTATGATTTAACTCTATAATAGATTTATAATTAATATAGAAGAATATCATAGTGATAAAAACTGGGCATATATATATGCTGCATATGATGATTATACGGAAATTGATTGGATATTCATTGGTTATGGTTGGTATAATCCTATTGATTTTGATGAATAAAGTTAAAGTCAATGTTAATATTAAAATCAAAGGTGTAATACATGAAATCATGTGTATTAAGGTTTTGTAATTTGGATAAATATGAAAAAGGCGGTAGCGTGCAAAAGTTTTTTGATAAATGAAAATAGAGCAAAGTGAATTTTTAATTTCTTAAAGAATGAGATTGTTGCGCTTCTGTAACTGTGGATAGTAAGCACGATAGAGCACCGTAAACAACACATTAGATGTACACATTCACGTCGGAACAGACTTCGTCCTGTTCCGATTTTTATTGCATAAAAATCAGTCACTCGACCCGGCGCTTGGGGAGGTTGGGATTACCCAAAACAAACGGGATTAGTGTATTGCAGTCATCAAATTCGTAGGGGCGCCGCTTGCTGCGCCCGCAGTACTACATAATAACTGAAACTTTACCAAAATTCACAAGTTTGGATATGTGTAAATTACTACGGTGTAGGGGGCGGCTTCCCAGACGCCCCGC
>CATWQA010000007.1 GCA_958352815.1 uncultured Eubacteriales bacterium | reverse complement strand
AAATACCAAATATTTTATGCCATTTGTAGTTTTCACAAAACTTGAAAAAGTCTCTGGAATTAAATAAAATAATATAATATACTAACAAAAAATCCATGAAGATCATACACAAAAATTATTCAATAAAATTTTAATAAGACATTTTAGAATAATACGACTTATTTAAAAACAGCTATCCTTGCCTAATCCGGAATAGCTGTTTATTAACTTATTATTTCAAGCATATCCGGAGGCACTGATTTTGTCAACCAAACTCCGTTTTTAGATAGATAAAACTCCGATCCATTTTTACTCATCTTTTTTGTGTAAACACGCAGAACTACGGGTACACCGTGCCTCGCTCCAACCGCTCTAGCGGTCTCTGCATCGGGAGACAAATGAACATACAATCTCGATTTTGGTATAAGTCCCTGCTTTTTAATCGACTTAATATATTTCTGTCCTGTTCCATGGTAAAGAAATTCAGGAGGTTCTTTCTTTTCAAGTTCCACATCCACCGGTATAGAATGCCCCTGATTTGCGCGAATCAACGATTTGTCACTGTTGAAAGAGTACCTACCCTTCTCATCGGTTCGTACAATTTCTTCAAGCATTTTCATATTGAACGCCTGCTTTTTTGAAATTCCTTCTATAAGCTCTGCTACATTCGCCCAGCCATGTTTATCAATGGTTATTCCTATTGCCTCCGGTTTATGTCGTAAAACCAGGGCTAAAAATCTACTTATATCATTATTCTTTGCCATTTATTTTCTCCATTTTCCACAGTCTCAATGATTTTGTAATCAACTCAGTAACATAATCACTATAATCTCCTGCACAGCTTTTTAAGAAACATTGTAGCTAAAAACAAAAGAGTATAATTACATACTTGTTTGAAAGACTTGCAATTATTAACCTAATATTTATAAAATTAGGACTGAGGTGGTTGGGTGGTGGTTGTTATTGTTGCCAGGGCTTGGGTCCACTTAGCATTTGCTTGGGTTATTTGGGTGGTGAATTCATTGCGGGCATAGTTGATGATTTCACCATCATTACTGTTACGGGAGGCAGCCATAATTTCATAGGCATTTTTATATGCCGAGAGAATATCCACCAGCGATTTACTCAAAGCCGCATCGGTTTCGCTGAGCTGATTTGAATTTGACGTCTGCAAGTTTGCATAATACAAGGCATTTACGTTATTGAAAACCAAATCGTATTTTTGCCACCATCCGGTATCAACTGCCGCAGCAACCAGCTCATCCGTTGTCTTTTTTACATCGTTAAATTCATAAAAAATTTCTTCAAAGGAAACGTTGGCAGAGAAGTCATGGGAACTGTCGGTCTGCACTGTTTTATCAGAGCAGGACGAACATAGCCCCACTATGGTAATTAAAAATATTAACGCTATACTTTTTATTACTTTCATAACAATCTCCTACTGTCTATCATCGCACAGCATTACAAGCAAAGTTCCGCTGTCAAAGGAAATTTTTGCTATATCACTTTCTGCAAATTCGTTGCTTGACGCTTGAACCTCTCCCGTTGACAGCGTCATATTTTCAGCTTCATATTTAAGCCCTTTTATGTTAAAGCCCGACACATCACCGCCGTATGGGAAAAATGAAACATACTTCTTCCTCCCTCTTCTAAGCTCAAAGGACCTATTTTCCATCCAGATTTCATTTATGTCATCAATAAGTTTAAGCCGCACCCCTCTGTCAAGAGCATATTTTATCAGGCAGAAATGCGAAAACTCATGGTCTATTCTGCCGCCCAAGCCTCCGAACAGCAGAATTTCATCTGCTCCGTTTTCAATGGCGCAGTCAATTGCCAAATTCGTATCTGTTTTATCTTTTTCGGGAGGGTATATGTAACGCTTAATTTCTTTTGGATATTCATTCTTAAAGGAGTCGTTATCCCCGATAATTACGTTGGGTATAATTCCAAGCCTTTGGGCATGTATATACCCGCCGTCGGCACAGATTATAAAATATTCACTTAAACAATAATCGGATATATAACTGTAATCCGAAATTTCAGCACTGCTAAATATTGCCGCTTTCACGCTCTCTCACTCCACATTCCGCCAAAGACCGCATTTTTTCAATGGTAGCCTTATAATCTTCTGACTTAAAAATCGCCGATCCCGAAACTATTACATTTGCCCCGGCTTTTACGGGAATATCAACATTATCCGCCGTAATTCCGCCGTCAACTTCAATGTCAATATCCAGATTTCGAGATCGAATTATTCTATGTAAGCTCAAAATCTTCTCGTCAACGGAATGTAGATAGCTCTGACCTCCAAAGCCCGGTTCTACAGTCATGAGCAGCACCATATCCACAAGATCCAGAACGTCAACAATTTCAGAAACGGACGTGCCCGGCTTTATGCAAACCCCCACCTTTTTGCCGAGACTTCTGATATGCGCCAGGGTCTCGCGAAGATTGGGAACGGCCTCTTGATGTATCGTTATTATATCGGCGCCTGCTCTTGCAAACTCATCAATAAACTTATCGGGATTGCTGAGCATGAGATGCACGTCAAACACAAGATTTGATTTATCTCTAAGCGCCTTTACAATATTGGACGAATAGCTTAAATTCGGCACGAAGTGCCCATCCATAATATCTATGTGCAGATAATCAGCGCCTGCTGCTTCAATTTTTCGCACATCACGTTCAAGATTAAGCGGATCGGCCGCCAAAATTGACGGCGAAATAATTATTCTATCAGCCATGATTTACCTCCAAAATCAGTAAATTTTCTTGCTCTTAATTTCATTGTACTGTTCCAAATAGCTGTCGTGCCGTGATTTTTGTATCTTTCCGTTTTCAAGAGCTTGCAAAACAGCACAGCCGTCCTCAACCGTATGACTGCAATCCTGAAATTTACACCTATCGGTATATTGGGCAAATTCAGGGAACAGACCGGGAAGCTTTTCAATATCAAAATCCGAAACCGAAAAGGAGCTGAACCCCGGTGTATCTATAATATAGCCCTCATTATTTTCAAGAGGCATAAGCTCACTGTGTCTGGTGGTGTGTCTTCCTCTTTCCACTCTGTTGCTCACAGCCCCGACCTCTAAATCAACGTCCTTTAAAACCCGATTAAGCAGACTGGATTTTCCCACTCCCGAATTGCCCGCAAAGACCGTTATTTCTCCTGCCAGCCTCTCCATAAGTAAATCAATATTACTATTCTCTAATGCGCTGACACAAATTGTATCAAAGCCCGAGCTTGAGTAAATATCAAACAGTTCGCCGCCGCTTTCAAGATCGGTTTTATTAATACAAATTACAGGGGAAATTCCTGCGTACATTGCAGAGGAAATCAGCTTGTCAATCGTTCTTAAATTCGGTTTTGGATTTGCAACGGAAAAAACAATTGCAATTTGCGTAATATTGGCAACCGGCGGACGAATTAAAAAATTCTTCCTCGGGAGTATTTCAGAAATCATTCCAGTATTCGATACTTTATCAATCGTGCAGCTGACCAGATCCCCTACCAAAGGCGTAATACCGTCCTTACGAAATCTTCCCCTTGCTCTGCATTCATATGTTGTATCGGCGGAGCTCACATAATAAAATCCACCGACACCCTTTACAATTCTTCCTTCAACTTGAATTGTACTATCTTCCGGCATTTTCTTCCCTCACCATTCAAAAAATCGCTCGTAATCAATTACCAAGCGGGAGAAAAATCTCCCGCAGTAATTTAATATATTCCAAATAAAGTTTAGTCTGTCAGTTCGTCAGATACGCTGCTTGAACCGCCGCTCGAACTGCCGCCCGATGATGATTCGGAACCGCCGCTTGAACTGCTTCCCGAGCTGCCGCCTGAACCACTGCCTGACGATGAACCGGAGCCGCTGCTTGAACTGCTTCCCGAGGAAGTTCCTGAACTACCCGAGCCGCTTCCTGAAGAGGAGCCGGAGCCGCTACCTGAACCGCTTCCCGACGAGGAGCCGGAGCCGCTGCTCGAACCGCTTCCCGAGGAAGTTCCCGAGCTGCTGCCGGAATTACCGCTTGAATTCTCCCCGGAGGAAGTACCGGAACCGCTGCCGCTACCGCTCGACGAGCCGCTGCTTGAATTACTTCCCGAGGAAGTTCCTGAACTACCGCTAGAACTGCTTGAGCCACCGCTACTGCTGCTTCCTCCGCCGCTGTTTGACGAACCGCTGTTTGTGGATCTAACCTCTGTCGGTGAAGGCTCGGGGGTGCTTTCGGGACCCTTGCTGACAGTAAGAGTAATCATATCTCCTGCGGCAACCGAGCTGCCGGAGCGAGGTTCTTGTTCATAGACCAAGCCCTCTTTAACGTCAGCATTAACTTTTTCAATCTTAGTGCACTTTAGTCCCAGCTTCTCCAGTTCTTCCTTGGCCGCGTCGTATTCCACTCCGGAATAGTCGCTGAGAGTTACGGAGCTGCTTCCCGAGCTTACAACAACACGAATAATTATATTATCTCTCTTTGTTGTAGTCTCACCGCCGGCAGGAGTTTGCTCAAGAATTGTTCCCACAGGCTTTGTGCTTTCCGACTTGCTCTGCTCAATAATACTGAAAGTCTGTCCGTAGGTTGCTTGAGCGTCTTTAATCGTCATGCCTGTAATGTTGGGAATTTGCACTGTGTCCTTATATGTTCCGAAAATGCCGAAACCATCCGTAAAGGCAAACGCCGTCGCAAAGCCTATTGCCAGCACCGCAAGGGCTGATATAAACGCTATAAAAGCAACCTTGCGTTCTTTCTTTTTCCTGGCTCTTTTAGCCCTCTTTTCATTTAACCGCTGCATAGCTTCATATTCCGCATCCTGTTCATCATAATCATCCAAATCAAATCCGAGAAAACTATCATCTTTGCTATAATTTTCATCCAGTTTGGGCATCTTAACCGTATTAGCAGTCTTGCTGTTACCTATCGCCTGATCGGCATTCCCCTGCCTTCTTGAAGAAATACTTGCGTTTGGATCAATTAAAATACGCTGCAAGTCCGAAATCATCTCTGAAACAGAAGAATATCTGCTGTTCTGTTCCTTTGACATGGCCTTAATTACAATTTCTTCAAATGCTTTGGGTACGTCTTTATTAATCTGAGTTACAGGCGTCGCTGTTTCCTGCAAATGCTTAATAGCGATCGCCACAGGACTTTCATCGTCAAAGGGAAGCTGTCCTGTCAGCATTTCATACATAACAACACCCATGGAATAAATATCCGTTCTTTTATCGGTATAACCGCCTCGAGCCTGTTCCGGAGACAAATAGTGAGCAGTGCCTATTGTGTTATTATTCACCATTGTCATTGTCGCCTGAGTTGAAGCCTTTGCTATACCAAAATCGGTAACCTTCAAAACGCCGTCCGAAGTCATTATTATGTTTTGAGGTTTAATGTCACGGTGCACAACAGAATTGTTATGCGCCTCCTCTATTCCCTCGCATATCTGAATTGAATATTCAGCGGCTTGCTTCCACGGAATACAGCCGACTTCATCAATGTATTCTTTCAGAGTTTTACCCTCGATATACTCCATAACAATGTAATGCAGTCCGTCAACATAGCCTACATCATAAATCGAAACAATATGCGGATTCGAAAGACTTGCCGCCGCCTGCGCTTCAACATTAAATCTGCGGACAAATTCCTTATCATCGTTATAATCCTCTTTCAGAACCTTAACGGCTACATACCTGTTTAGAACCTTATCCCGCGATTTGTATACATGGGCCATTCCGCCCTTTCCTATTTCTTCAAGTATTTCATATCTTCCGTCAATTTCTTTGCCAATTAAGTTCATATGGCATCCTCCTCCAAAATCCGTATTGATATAACAGTAATATTGTCAACACCGCCATTTTCCTTAGCCATATCACGAAGCTTAGTTGCAATTTCCTCTGAATTCTTACCGTGCTGTACAATTTTCAAAATATCCTCATCCTCAACCATGCCGGACAGACCATCACTGCACATTATTATACTGTCGCCTGCTTTGTACTCATACTCAAAAATATCCGCCTTTGTGACCTCTTCACTTCCCACAGCCCTTGTTATAATATTCTTCTGCGGGTGTATCCTGGCTTCTTCTTTAGTAATCGTACCGTTTGCTACCATCTCTTCCACAATCGAATGGTCTACCGTAATCTGATAAATCTCATTGTTCCTGCAGGCGTACGCTCTGCTGTCTCCAATATTGGCAATGTACCCCTCCCCGTCATAGAAGGCGCAAATACCCGAAGTGGTACCCATTCCCAAACGGCTCTCATCTTCTCTTGACATACGATATATACTCGTGTTTGCGGAATTAAGGGCGTCGTTTATTCTTCTTGGAATATCCGGGTTGTCACAATCACCCAGAATATCATTGAGCGAATCCGTAATGAAGTCAATAGCCAAACGGCTCGCAACTTCTCCGGCATTGTGCCCACCCATACCGTCGGCAACCACACAAAATCCCGGTTCGGTTCCATTTTTAAATCCGCAGATGCAAAAATTGTCCTCGTTTAACTCTCTGACGCATCCTGTGTCCGTAATACCATGAACGTCAAACCTCAATGCAACCTCTCCTTCCTACATCAACCCTTTGAACGCAACTGTCCGCAAGCCGCAGAAATATCGCTTCCCATCTCTCGGCGAACAGTTGTCGGAACACCTCTCTTGTCTAATATATTAACAAAGTTCTTAATATTATTATCATTTGCCGGTAAAAATCCCGTGCCCTCAACTGCGTTTACGGGAATTAAATTAACGTGGCACAACATTCCCTTTAAGATGCCCGCCAAATTCTCGGCGTTTTCCTTAAAATCATTAACACCTCTTATCAGCGTATACTCAAAGGTCAGTCTTCTGCCGGTTTTTTCACTGTAGTACTTACACGCCTTTAGTACCTTTTCAATACCGTATTTTCTGTTTATAGGCATAATCTCGCTTCTTGACTTATCATCGGTCGCGTGAAGGGAAATCGCCAGCGTAATTTGAAGCTTTAAATCGGCAAGCTCATAAATCCTGTCAACAATTCCGCAGGTAGAAACCGTTATATGCCGCTGACCTATGTTTAACCCTAAAGGATTATTAACATTTTCAATAAATTTCACTACGTTATCAAAATTATCCAAAGGCTCGCCTACGCCCATCATAACCACATTTGATATTCTTTCACCGATATCACCCTGGACGGCGATTATCTGGTCAATAATTTCACCTGCGGTTAGGTTGCGTATTTTACCGCCCCTTGTAGAAGCGCAAAACTTACATCCCATAGCGCAGCCAACCTGAGAGGAAATACAAATTGAATAGCCATGTTTATATTTCATAAGCACGGACTCAACATAATTTCCGTCTGCTAATTTTAACAAATATCTCCTTGTTCCGTCAAGAGCCGAAACGAACTTTTTTTCAATGGTGACGCTCGAAATAATACACTCTGTTTTTATCCGTTCACGGAGCTTTTTTGAAATGTTCGTCATTTCATCCGCATGCTCAATGCCGCTGTACAGCCATTTATATATCTGAGTGGCTCTGAATTTAGGCTCTCCCAGAGAAATAATATATTCCTCAAGCTCACTTTGGGATAGATCCTTTAGATTTAATTTTTCCATCAAAACTATGTCCTTTTTAATTTAGCTATATAAAATCCGCTTCCCCCGTCTATATGAGTAAACAGCTTTCTTTCATCAACAAGCTCAAAATCGCTGTGCTCAGACAAGAACCGACTAACACGCCGTTCGTTTTCGTCTTTAAGAATCGTGCAGGTACTGTACACAAGGAAACCGCCGCTCTTTACATATTTTGCGGAGCTTGAGAGGATTTTTGACTGGATTTCATTAAGCTCTGCAATATCTCCCTCTTCTCTGTGCCACCGTATATCAGGCTTAGAATTCATAACTCCGAGACCTGAACAGGGGGCGTCAACCAATACGCGATCCGCCTTTCCTATGAGCTCCGGCTTACACATGGTGCTGTCGAACCTACAGGCTTCAATAATCGTTATCCCAAGCCTTTGTGCAGCTTCGTTAATCTGCGATATTTTGTGTTCATGAAAATCAAAGGCTATAACTTTCCCTTTATTGCCCATGAGCTCTGCTATATGCGTCGTCTTGCCTCCGGGCGCCGCACAGACGTCAATCACCAATTGCCCGGGCTTAGGCTCAAGAATAATAGATGCAAGCTGTGAGCTTCGATTTTGAACCGAAAACAATCCCCTTTTATATGTATCGGAATTATGTAGGTCAAGGGCTCCCTTTACGGCATAGCAGCCTTTAAGCTCCTCAATCGGAGATGCGTCTATACCGTCAGCCCTGAGAATATTGATAAAATTACTCTCGTTTTCGGGAGCCTTTAATGCGTTTGCCCTTATAAAAGCGGAAGACACGGCATTTGCAGATTTCAAAATATCCTCGCAAAACTCATAACTGTAATCATCAACCAGCTTCTTAACCATCCACTTGGGAAATGAATAATTAATGGATAAATACTCAAGTATATCACCTGAGCTATCCGGGAACCTTACTGACTCAGCGCCTCTGCTTATATTCCGCAAAACACCGTTAATAAAGCCGCAGGAGCGATTTGCATATCTCCTGCCGAGCTTAACGCTTTCGTTGCACGCCGCTGAACTCGGAACCTTATCCAGAAAAATTATTTGATACACGCCGAGCTCTAAAATATTTCTAACCCAAACAGACATTTTCTTGATTTTGACTTTTGAAAACTGCATAATAATATAATCAAGCAAGTACCTGTTTTTAACACAGCCCAGAACCAGTTCGTTAATAAAAGCCTTATCCACAGGCTTTAAATCGGCATTTCTGAATTCGGCAGCCAGCAGTTTGTTTACATAGGCGCGGTCTCTGTCAAGCTTTACCAAAATATTCAGCGCAATTTCTCTTGAATTCATATGCCACCTTAATCCCGTCTGTTCCGTGATATCAGAACAAGTCTCAGCAATGTCATAATCGCCGAAAAGGCCGCCGCTACATATGTCATCGCTGCGGCAGACAAGACCTTTCGAGCTCCTTCTATTTCCTGTTGGTTAAGCATTTGAAACGATTCAAGGGTTTTGAGAGCACGGCTGCTGGCATTAAACTCTACGGGAAGGGTCACAAGCTGGAACAAAACTGTTGCCGCATACATGAGTATTCCGATATCAATAATAATCGGAGCAAATCCGCCAAATGCAGTCAAAATAAATCCAAGCATGATAAGCGGCATTGAGAGCTTATTACACGCACTCACAATCGGAACAATGCCGTTTCTTATTTTAATCGGCGTATAACCTGTTGCGTGCTGAACAGCATGGCCGCACTCATGCGCCGCTACGCCTATTGCGCCTATGCTGGTGCTCCCATAGGTTGAATCGGAAAGATTAACAACATTTGTTCTCGGATCATAATTATCCGTCAGATTTCCGTGTATTCGCTGTATACGTACGGAAGTAAGTCCGTTATTATCTAAAATCATCCGCGCTGCCTGCTCGCCTGTCAGCCCACGCAGGTTCCCGACCCTTGAATACTTATTAAAGGTGCTCGAAACCTTGGTCTGAGCCCACATTGCGAAAAGAATCGCAGGGATAAGCAAAATTACAGTTGAATCAAAATATCCAAAATACAATTTTATACCTCCGAAATCTACTTTAAAATTTCCCCGATTTCAATGTCATGACCGTTAATGTAGCTTGCAACAGTCATGCGTTTTCCTCCCTTAAATTGTATCTCATCAATCAAAATTGAAGTTTTATCGCCGCAGCGTACTTCAATCTTTTTATCGACAATTCCCAGAATTTCTCCGGGAGTTCCATTCTTTGTTATATTGCCCTTTTCGGCTCGGAAAATTTTCATTGTATCCGACTTATACATAGAGAAAGCCAGAGGCCAGGGATTGGTTCCGCGTATTAAGTTGATTATTTCATCCGCAGACTTTTCCCAATCTATATGACCGGTTTCCTTTGTCATCATAGGTGCGTAACATGACAGGGACTCATTTTGTTTAATCCTGGGCGCAGCGCCCTCAGCTATCAGCTCAATTGTTCTTACAATCAGTTTCGCTCCCATAGCGGACAGCCTGTCAAACAGCTCGCCCGCAGTCTCCGTCTCGCCGATTTCCGTTTCCTCTTTTAAAATCATATCACCGGTATCAAGAGATTTGTCCATGTACATGGTCGTAACACCGGTGGTCTTATCGCCGTTTATAACGCTCCACTGTATAGGAGCCGCTCCCCTATACTTTGGAAGAAGCGAGCCGTGAACATTTACGCAGCCGTATTTTGGGTAGTTTAGAACGTATTCCGGCAGAAGCTGCCCATAAGCCACAACAACAATTATGTCAGGGTTTAAATTATTTAATTCCTCAGCAAAACTGTTATTTTTAAGGGTGATCGGCTGATACACGGGAATGTTGTGCTCCTGTGCCTTAACCTTAACAGGTGTAGGCTGCATCTTATGCCCCCTACCCTTAGGCTTATCGGGCTGAGTCACAACGCCGACCACGGTATTTCCCTCGCTCTTTGCGATTGCCTCCAAGCATGGCACAGCGAAATCGGGAGTACCCATATACAATATCTTCATACCTAAACATTTCTCCTAACTAAAATAGCTCAGCCTTTAAATATAGGCTCCGCACTTAGATTATACTACATTCAGCGCAATATATCAAGTAATTTTAGGTTATATTTTTAATAAAATATAGTAAAACATTTGTAGCTCCACATCTAAGCCCCTACTTTTAAATCCAATTTTGATAAAGGCTTTGCCTTTAAAACTATTGCCGAGCCCCTATTCCGCCCTCATCAGCAACAACTTAGTTTTATTATCGACATTGCCTACTATAACCAAACCGGAATATTGCGTGCCAACCAACATCAAAGATGTTGGGTCACACCCAAGCCGCGGCGGCAATGCCGCCAAAGCCTTTATCAAAATTTATAGCTCTATATCCAAAAGCCTTATTGCGTTTTTAAAATATATATTATCAAGTTCCTCCTGTTTAAGACCTATACTGTCTACAAACCTTTTAGAATCGTACGCTCTCTCCCACGGGTGGTCAGTTCCGTACAGAATTTTTTCGCTTCCGTGAGTTTCAACAATACGCTTGAACTGCTCCGGGCTCATAAATCCGCCCACGTATGACGTGTCAATCATTATAGGAGTGCCGACTATGTATTTTTCCACATCGTCCCACAGCTTCCAGCCGCCCATATGGGCAGCTATCAGTTTGCTGCCGTCCACATAGTCAAGAAGGCTGTTTAAGCACTCGGGCATACAGTGGACAGGTTCAGGCATTCCTATATCTCTTCCTGCATGGAACACCACATACAGTCCAAGCTCTGTAGCCTTTTTCACAACCCGCTTAACCTCAGGAGATGTTACAAATGTTCCTTGATATTCAGGGTGGAGCTTAATTCCCCTTAGTCCCGCCTCCGCAATTCCTTCAAGAACTCTTTCGTAATCTTCCTGCATGGGATGGACGCTTCCAAAAGAGATTATCCCGTTCTTGCCGTTAATCTCTCTTGCAAACCGATTTATTGACTCAGATTGCTTAACTGTGGTCGCAATAGGCAGAACCACGGAGTAATCCACCCCGTCCTCTGCCATGGTACGTATTAATTCTCCCAGGCTTCCGTCGGTAACGGCGGGGTAATTCTTTCCCTGCATTCTTATTACGTTGCTCTCAAGGCTTTCAATCGCCCGCTTTGCAATCTTATCAGGGAACACATGTGTATGAAAATCAATTAACAACTAAATCTCCTCCTTGTCATGACCGAACACCATATCCGCCACCTTTACGGTTGCTCTCGCGTCCTTGCCGTAAAAGTCAGCGCCCACAAAATCAACATATTCTTCATTAAGAACGGCGCCGCCCACAACAATCTTTGCCTTGCTGCCCGCCTCTTTAAGAGCGGTTATTGTATCCTTCATGCTCTTGACCGTTGTTGTCATCAACGCGCTGAGCCCAATCAACCTTATATCATTTTCCATTGCCACATCAACAACCTTTTGTATGGGAACATCCTTACCTAGGTCTATAACGTCATAGCCGTAATTTTCAAGAAGCATTTTTACAATATTTTTCCCAATGTCGTGAATATCCCCCTCAACGGTTGCAAGAATAATTCGACCTTTTTGGTTATCCTTTGACTTTTCAGTGTTCTCTTTAATAACCTCAAAGCCGCTCTTTACAGCCTCTGCCGACTGTATAAGCTGGGGCAAAAATACAGTTCCATTTTCATATCTATCTCCCACAACGTCAAGAGCGGGAATAAAGTAATTATCTATTATGCTTATGGGGTCGGTATCCTTAATCATCTCGATAGTCTTTTGCCGCGTCTCATCTCGCCTGCCGTCAATAATCAATGATTTCAGGTCACCATCGGATGCACTTGATACTTGCGCTCCGCTCCTTGATTGGGGAGTTTCACCGCTGTAATTCGCATAGCTTGCAATATAGTCCGCTGCGTCAACATCCTGATTATTCAAAACCTTAAAGCCTCTGAACGCTTTCATAATCTCAACGCTCATTGGATTTACTATAGCGCTGTCCAAGCCCGCGCCAAAACCGGCAGCTAAGAAAACACTGTTTAAAATCGGTCTTGCAGGCAAACCAAAAGACACGTTGCTGACGCCGAGAACCGTTTTTACGCCTAAACGTTCTTTTACGAGGCGTATTGCCTTAATCGTCTCAATAACCAGACTCTGCTGAGCCGAAGCCGTCAAAACCAAGCAGTCAATAATTATATCCTCTTTGGGTATTCCGTAGCTCTCGGCTGCTTTAACAATATTTTCTGCAATTTTAAACCGCTCCTCTGCCGTTTCGGGTATACCGCTCTCATCAAGGCAGAGACCGACAACCACTGCTCCGTACTTCTTTGCAATAGGGAATATAGCCTCCATGCTCTCCTTTTTGCCGTTTACGGAATTAATAATCGGCTTTCCGTTATAGTTTCTGATGCTTAGCTCAATAGCTGATTTATCACTGCTGTCAAGCTGGAGCGGCAGGTTCACCGCCGCTTGAATTTCCTTAACCGCCTTCAAAAGGGTTTCAGCCTCATTTATCTCAGGTAATCCGCAGTTTACGTCAAGAACATCTGCGCCGCTGTTTTTCTGGGCAATCGCCTCGTTCACCAAATATCCGAAATCCTGCTCCCGAAGCTTTTCTTTCAGTTTCTTCTTGCCTGTGGGGTTTATTCTCTCTCCGATAACCGTAACAGCATTGTCGAATATTACGGTCTTGGTTCCCGAGCACACTGCCGTTACCTTTAGCGGCTCCGCCTTTTTAAGCGTCAGGTCTTTAGTGCTCTCAATAACCTTTCTTATAAATTCAGGCTCGGTTCCGCAGCACCCGCCCAGAACAGCGCCGCCCTTTTCCGCAATAATCCTCATATATTCCGCAAATTCATCGGGAGAAATGTTATACACCGTCTCCCCGTCTACTATTTTGGGAAGCCCTGCGTTAGGCTGCACCATAAGCGGGACTCTTGAATAGAGCAGCAGCT
The DNA here is from genome assembly GCA_958352815.1 of uncultured Eubacteriales bacterium. Lineage (GTDB taxonomy): Bacteria > Bacillota > Clostridia > Monoglobales > Monoglobaceae > Monoglobus. The sequence continues at coordinate 59,054 of CATWQA010000007.1, read as the reverse complement.
CATCAATTATAGGCATAAGCTCACCCGGTCCCAAGGAACAATTTACACCCAGAGCGTCAACTCCAAGACCCGAAAGAGTAATTGCCACAGATTTAGGGTCGCAGCCTACAAAGGTTCGTCCGTCCTCTTGGAAAGTCATCGTGACGAACACGGGCAAAGCTGTATTTTCCCTTGCGGCAAGAACCGCCGCTTTAACCTCAAACAGGTCGGACATTGTTTCAAGGAGAATTATATCCGCCCCCGATTTCTCGCCGACTGTCATCTGCCGCTTGAACATATCGTAAGCCCGTTCAAAGGTAAGAGTTCCCATAGGCTCCATAAGCTGCCCTAAAGGACCGATATCCAGCGCAACGTACTTTGCTCCGCTCTCCTTTGCCAATTTCACACCGGCAGAAATTATTTCCTCAACAGAATATCCGCTTTCGCTGAGCTTCAGCTCGTTTGCCTGAAATGTATTGGCAGAAATAACATCCGCACCTGCCTCCACATACTTTCTGTGTATACCGAGAACCACGTCGGGGTGCTCAATATTATAGACCTCAGGCAGTCCCCCTGCCTCAAGCCCCGCTTTCTGGAGCATTGTTCCCATTGCACCGTCAAAATATAACCTATTTGATTTTAAGTAATTAACTACGCCCACACGTTTTTCCTGCCTTTCTAAAAGCACATCTGTCTCTCATTGAGCAAATATCGCATTTTGTTCTTTTGGGTTTGGGATTCAATGATTTTGTGAACCCGACTATGGCCGTAACGGATTTTCCGGGTATCATCAAAAAGCTGTCCGTCAGGGTTATGCCCACCTTTCTGCCCGCGTCAATTACGCTGAGCAGCTCCTTTTGAGTTGAAATCGGCAGGTCACCGTACCCCGGAGAAAATCTGTAATTTATACCGCAGCCGTCTGCGGCGGCTTCTCTCCCAATCATTTCCTCAACTTCATCGCAAATCTTCTCGATATACTCTGTGGCGCAACTATCCATCACAACCGCCTTTAGCATATCGGAATTCTGAGCAACTCTGATGGCATTATCAACCTCAATCCCCAAAGTGACCGCCATAACTGCGCATTTCCTACAATCTCGCAAGTGCTCATATATATCATTTCCCGTCAGCTTTAGGTTCGTACACTTTAGCTCAATACATGACATACCCTTGTAAAACCCGATTTTTGTTTCAAAAACTTGATAGGTGTATCTGTATCTTGAAAGCCCCTGAATTTCATCAATGCAAGAGTCAATCATGCGCTGAGTGTTTTCATCAACCTTCTGGTTTTTATGTCCCAGGTACCTGAGAACTTCACTTTTATCAATTTGTATATTATTAAACCCTGTCAATCATATCACTCTTTCAGTAATCTATCTTGTATATTCTATAAGCTGTTTTGCTACCTCAGGCTTGTTCATGCTGTATATGTGGAGCTTGCCGACGCCTGAGTTTATCAAGTCGCTTATCTGCTTCCCCGCATACTCGATACCTGCCTTCATCAGGTCGTCATGATTATTTTCATACTTGTGCAGAAGCTTTATCATTGCCGAGGGCAGTGATGCGCCGCACATAAATATCATATTGGAAATCTGGCTCTTTGACATCATGGGCATAATCCCGGGAGATATGGGAGCTTTAATATTATACTTTTCCGCCGTCTCAACAAGTCTGTAATAATGCTCGTTACTGAAAAACAACTGGGACACAAAAAATTCCGCCCCGGTTTCCTCTTTAATTTTCATGTGCTTTACGCTGTCCTCAAAGCTTTCACACTCTATATGTCCCTCCGGATAAGCGCCGGCTCCGATACAAATATCGCTCTGTTCCTTAATCTTGTTTATCAATTCATAGGCATAGTGATAGTATACGGAATTTATATCAAATTCATCCTTTGGAATATCCCCTCTGAGAGCGAGAATATTTTCAATTCCCGCGTTTTTTATGCATTCAAGCTCGTCCTCCACAGATCGGGGAGATGAGGAAATACAAGTCATATGCGCCATTGACTCCACGCCAAACTCATTTTTAATCTTAGACGCCAGCTCAATAGTCCTGTTTCTGTTACTGCCACCTCCCGCACCGCAGGTAACGCTTATAAAATCGGGTTCTAAATCCCTAAGTTGCCCCAACATCTCACCTACGTTTTTAAAGGCCTCCTCTTTTTTGGGCGGGAAAATCTCAAAAGAGATAACAGGCTCCCCGGCTTTATTTTTAAATATTTCAGAAATTCTCATAATAAACCTCCGTTCCGCAGCTCCGCCTTGACATGTGTATAAGTAATTAAGTTTCTCTTATCTGCGGAGCAATGTCAGATTATTATAACACAATATCTCTCGTAATGCAAATAAATAGCGATTAAATTTTACAAAAATGGATTTTTTGTTTTATACACTTGACATAAAAGGAATTTAGAGCTATATTTTATTTAAACATTTTATTTGTTTTAATTTATTAATCGTAGATAAAGGAGTAAACAATATGAGTGAAAATTGTACACATGATTGTTCATCATGCGGCGAAAGCTGCAGCGAGAGAGAAGCGGCGCAGACTTCATTCAAAGTTGACCTAGGTGCGCACAGTTCCGTTAAAAAGGTTATAGGAATTGTCAGCGGCAAGGGCGGCGTAGGTAAATCCCTGATAACCTCCCTCCTTGCCGTTAATATGCAGAAAAACGGACACCAAACGGCTATACTTGACGCAGACATAACAGGCCCTTCGATCCCCAAAGCCTTCGGCTTAACACAAAAGGCAAAAGGCTGTGAATTTGGTATTCTCCCCGAAAAGTCAAAGCTTGGAATAGACATTATGTCAATCAACCTGCTTCTTGAAAAGGATACAGAGCCCGTTGTATGGCGCGGTCCTGTTATTGCGGGAACGGTTAAGCAGTTTTGGAGCGATGTTGTCTGGGAGAACGAGGATTACATGTTTGTGGATATGCCTCCGGGAACGGGCGACGTCCCTCTGACTGTATTCCAATCCCTGCCCGTTGACGGAATTATTATAGTCACATCGCCGCAAGAGCTGGTTTCCATGATTGTGGCAAAGGCCGTAAAAATGGCAGAGCTTATGAACATTCCTATTATAGGTCTTGTTGAGAACATGAGCTACGCCCTATGTCCCGACTGCGGCAAAAAAATCAGCATCTTCGGCGAGAGCCATATTGACGCAATAGCTAAAGAACATAATTTAGCGGTTCTGGACAAAATTCCCATTAATCCTACTATTGCAAAAGCCTGCGACAACGGTGCTGTTGAGGATATAACCGAAAACTACGTCATCAACTCGGTTAAGGCAATAGAAAATCTTTAAAATAACAGAATCGGATATGCCGCAAGACATATCCGATTTATTTTGTTCAAATTCTTAATCGTTTCTGCTTGATGATCTTGAGGAAGAAGACGATGAGGAAGCGCCGCCTGAAACCGAAACGCTGTAATCCACGTCTATGCTTCTATCCTTTGAACCAATGGTTCTGTGAACGCTGTCCATAATATTCTTCCATACGGGTATGCACGGGTTGGAAGACATGGTAATAGATTTCGGAGTATCATAGCCGTACCATACCGCCGCAACGTAATAGGGCGTATAACCGATAAACCATCTGTCATAGTTTTCCGATGTGGTACCCGTCTTACCTGCGGTAAAGGTTCCATCAGCCAAAGCGGCTCCTCTACCTGTTCCCGAGGTAACAACACTGTTGAGGTACCTATTCATAATAGCAGCTGTCTCTGCATCCATTGCCGCCCAAGAGGATTCGGAATCCCTGCCGGTTGCAATTGTTTCTCCCTTTTCGTCCTTAATTTCTGTGAATGTATAGGGCTTATTATAAATTCCGCCGTTAGGGAAAGCACAATACGCCGCAGTCATTTCAATATTTGTAGCTCCATGGGTTAAACCGCCCAAAGCCAGCTGAGCATAACCCAGATCCGTGTATATCTCACCGTTAATCTCCTCCGCCTCTACCAAAGTTGTAAAGCCCAGATTGTCAACCATAAAATCATATGATTCACGAATTCCCATTTCCGACATTATTTCAACCGGAACCGTGTTTAAAGATTGCTGTATCGCATAATCCAGACCGACAGCGGCGTTGCTGTAGGTATAGCTGTAGTTACGGGGAATCCAACCATCGTATGATTTACGCTTATCCATAATTCGGTCTCCCGGCTTTATGGTTCCGTTATCAAGCGCCGGAGCATACACGGCAATAGGCTTTATTGTTGAACCCGGTTGCCTTGGGCTCTGGGTAGCGCGGTTCAAAGTGAAGCTCATTTCCTTCTCGCCGATACCTCCCGCCATGGCAACTACCCTGCCGTCTTGGGGATCCATTATGACAATCGAGGACTGAGCCTCAGGATCCGGAAAATTATTTTCGTTATAGTAGTAATCCTCAACGATTGATTGAATTTCCGGGTCGTAAGCACAATATATTTTAAGACCGCCCGAATATACCATTTTGGTAGCCAAAGTATTTGAATAGCCCTTGTCCTCTAATTTTGCAATAGCATCGCGTACGACCTGATCAACATAGTAAGAAGTTATGATCTCCTCTTTCTTTGTTGCCGCAGTCTCCTTACTGAAAACAAGGGGCGTGTTTATTGCTTCATCGTATTCCTCTTGAGTAATATATCCGAGGGACAGCATTTTTGCAAGAACAAGCTCCTGCTTTTCCTTATTACTGTCGGGGTTTATAAACGGGTCATAAAATGCGGGATTCTGAGTAATAGACGCAATAGACGCACACTCCGCCAAATTCAAGGCGCTGACATCTTTGTCAAAATACAAATTTGCCGCAGTTTGAACGCCGTGACAATTTTCCGAAAGATAAATACAGTTCAGATAAAGCTCCAGTATTTGATCCTTTGACAGCTGCTTCTCCAAATCTATAGCCTTTGAAATCTCCGAAATCTTTCTTGCAATTGTTTGTTCGTCGTCTCCGGTAATGTTTTTTATGAGCTGCTGGGTTATGGTACTTCCGCCAAGGGAAGCCTGACCGCCTTTTCCCGTAAGCTTATCCAGGAAATATGTTAGGGTCGCCTTAACCGTTCGCTTAATATCTACGCCCTTGTGAGTGTAAAAACGTTCGTCCTCTATTGCAACAAAGGCGTTTTGAAGATTTTTAGGGGTTGCGTCCAAATCCACCCAAATTCTGTTTTCATCAGAGGTCAGAGTCAGCAAAGTCTTTTCCTCACCGCTGTTGGGATCAAGATACACTATGTTGGTGTTGCTGTCCATAGTGAGCATATCAAGGTCAATACCGACAGTATTACCCCACAAACCCATAACCGCGGTAATAATAACACCTCCGGCGACAGCGCCGCCCGCAAGAATTGTTATTAAAAATATTAAAATAAACTTTCCAATGTATTTCTTGTAATTCATAAAAACTTCCCCTTGCTGTTCGTAACATATTTCAAAAATCTACATATTATATACCACATTATATCATAAATCGATGTATATTAAACAATAAAACTGTTAATAATCTATTAAATTAGTGTTACACAAAAACTAACTATACAAGATGTAGGGGGTATAACTATGTATAAAAAGCTAATCAAAGGTGTTATTCTCAGTGTATCGGTCGTTTTTTTCACATTAATGGTAGGTTATATAACGTATTTGGCAACGATTAATATGATAAACCGCTCCGCAGACGATTACAATTCCGCAGAAGCGGTTTCCTCTCAGATTACACCGTCCGCCTCAGACCTTGCGCCGAGCAGCTCTCCTGCGCCCGAGACATATTATTTGGCGCGTCTTAACGGTGAAAACATAGAGATATACCTGTGCAGCAATTCCGAAACCCTAAGCAATAACCAAAAATTCCTGTACTCTTTTAAGGTTTATCCTTCGGATATTCCCGACGATGACGTACTTGCCCTAACCCGAGGTATTATATTCAGAACCAAAGAAGACCTGGCTTCATTCGAGGAGGACTACAACAGCTGACCTCAAGCTTTCAGCAGCTCATCCATCATGGCATAAAGCTCGTCGGCGTCTATAGGCTTAAAAATATATTTATTAACGCCGCTGCTCAACAGCTTGTTAATGTCGTCGGTATAGGTATCATGTATTGTGGCAATTATGGGGATTGCGGAAGAATTGGCATGAGCGCACTTTCTGATTGTATTGGCAGCCTGGCTTCCGTCCATTACGGGCATATCTCCATCCAAGATAATTGCGTCAAATTCGTCATAGCACGCCCTGTTAAAGGCATATACAGCCTCGCGACCGTCTCTGACGCATACAGTGTCAAACTTTACAGCCTTCAAAATTTCATCTAAGATAGCCAAGTTAAGCTCATTATCCTCCGCCACCAAAACCTTTTTCCCGCTAAAGCTGTATTCATCAGGCGACTTATAAGCTTTTATGCTCTTTTCGTTTTTGTTAATTTTAAAGGGTAAGCGAAGAGTGACAACAGTTCCCTCGCCCTCGCAGCTTTCAGCGGCAATTGCACCGTTCATTAGGCTGACATAATGTTTTGTCATGGCAAGACCTACGCCGATACCCGATTTGGAATTTAAATAATTACCGCCGAATATAGCCTGAACTTTTTCATCGCTCATACCCATACCGGTATCGGACACAATAAACTCAAATTCAGCGCTGTCTTCTAAGCCTGACTCCACTTGTCTGACATCAAAATCTATTGTCTTTCCGCCTTCGGTATATTTAATCGCATTGCTCAAAATATTTGATATAAGCAGATTCAGCTTGTATAAGTCCCCGATTAGGTCATTGTGGGTTATATCATGGGTTTTAAAACCAAACTCTATATTCCTCTCGGAACAAATCAGGGAATAGGACTTGGTGATTCTGCCGAGCAGTTCGTTTAGTTTGAACGGTTCCGAATTAATTTCTAATGCTTCGGTATCGGTATTTGAAATACTCAAATATTCGTTAAATGAATCATATAGACTACCTGTCAGTTCATTAATACGGAGCACGTTTTCAGAAATGTTTTCGCCTCTGCCTAAGGCATCTTTTGTCTGCTGTGCAATGTTCATCAGCTTATCAAGAGGTTCTCTGATTTCTTTTGAAACAGAGTTTAAATACTCCGCCTTGGCAACTCCGCTGCTCTCTGAAAGCTTAAGCTCCTCCTGAAGATCTGCGGTCGATCTTGCAAGCCGTCTGTTTTTAATTCCAAACTCAATCCACTTTGTGATGAGCTGGATTAGCACAAGAATTATCATCACTATTAAGGAGCCTGCCGCCAATCTCTCACCGTATTTTTCTCTGAAAGACAGCTCCTTGTTTACGTATTTAACTCTTTTTAAATACATTAAATCCTCTAAGCCGTACTTCTCCGCAACGCTATAGTCCAGCTTATGCACCTTATTTTCCTTTAAGCTCTCGGACTCCTCATAATTTTCATCTAAAAATCCCAGAGCAATATTGGCGGAATTTTCCCCATCAATACCGGGATCTTTGACTATTCCTCCCAAGAGCCCGCTGCCGATATTAAGATCAGTCAAGCAAAACATCGGTATTCCGCAATCGTTGCTGACAGCTCTGATAAATTCATATTCACCGGACAAGTTTTCATTTGTCTTATTTGCCGACTTTAAGTAAAACAAAACAGTTTCATTATTAAGGTTTGACAGGGCATCTCTAATTTCATCAAAAGTCATTTCCGAAGTGTTAATTCCTGCGAAACCATATTCAGTATTATCTAACACATACTGATAAAGCTGCCTCATCTGACCTGTTCCCGAAAGAGAGTTGTCATAAACAACAGCCACATTTTTTACAGATTGGTATATGGATACCGCAAAATCCAGATTTTCTTTAATCCACAATTCCTCAACCGAACCGAAAATCTGCCTGCCCGACGCAAGGGCTCTCTCCACAAGCTCCTCGTTGAAAACGCCGCTAAGCACTATGGGAGTATTACAGAATATGCCGTTGTCATATGACAAAACCGCATTGAGAGCCTCATCTCCCCCCACTATTATCCCATCGTAAACCGGAACATCTGCCGAAGAATGAAGTTCAATCATTTCGTATAAAATCCTGTAGTTCTCCTCTTTATCAGCTACATCAAAATATAAATACTCGGACTCCAACAAAACCTTATCGCCGAAGACCGATTTTATGCCGTCAATCTGCTTTTGAGAAAATTCATGGGTAGGCGAATATGAACTGATATAAAGAATCCCGGGGCGTGGATTTTCCCTTTCACTTTCCGCAAAGCTGCCTATGCAGAAAAAAGCGCACATCGAAAAAGCAATAATACAAACAGCATATTTATACAATTGCATATTTCTCCTGAAAAAATTCATACAAATAACCCCTTAATGTTTCATATTCGTATAATATCACAAAATATCCTTTCACGCAAGATGTATTTTAAGGAATGAGTTACTTTCTCAAAACAAAAAATATTCTTTCGGATTTTTCCCTCGGCTGCTCAAATGCCAAGTCTGCAAATACATTTATTTCAGCAAAACCGCATTCCTCCGCTGTACTTTTCAATTCTTCAATCGAGTAAATCCTTTCCTCTTGATACTCCGAATACCGTTCATACATTCCGCTTTTATCCTTGATAAAAAAGTTCAGGTCAAAGCTCACAATTTCATCCTCCGGAAAGTATCCGCAATCCCATACACAATAGGCCTCATCATCTTCATAAACAAAGGTGTTGTTCCCGAGGATCTCTTTGAGCTTATATTCGGAGTTAATATCAAATATAAAGATTCCGCCCGCATTCAGCGCCTTATAAACCGACTTAAACATCCGCATTACGTCCTTGATTTCCGCAAGATAGTTTATGCAGTCAAGAGACGAAATTACTGCATCAACTTTTTCCGAAAATTCAAAGCAGGTCATATCCTGATTTAAAAACATAATATCCAAATTGTTTTCAAACGCCTTGTTCTGCGCCAAGGAGAGCATCTCGGCGGAAATATCAATTCCCGCCGCCTTATAGCCCCTCTTTGCAAGAGGTATGGTAATATTCCCTGATCCGCAGCCCAGGTCTATAATTGTTTTCGGCTTGCCGTCGCCGAATATTTCCTCATAGAACTCAACAAATTTGTCATATTCAATTTCCTGAAACCTGTCATAAATTCGGGCAAAATCATCATACATAGGGCATACCTCCAAGATAGGTTATATTTTCTTAAAATTAGCATAAGCAGCCATCATTTTCTTTCTGCCAACCCCGTCAAAATCCACAACAACAAGGCAGTCCTTACCCATTTCCTGAGCCGAAACTATCGTTCCGATACCGAATTTCCTATGCTCAACCTTGTCCCCCGCTCTGTATGCAACAGAAGAACGTCTCTCCCCGACAGGCTTAGCCTCTTTCTTCAAGAGGCTGCTGTCGCCAAAACCGCCGGAGCGGGCAGGCGCCGCTTTGGTAAACAATTGAGCCGAATGGCTGTATGCAGGAGCGTCCTCTGTTTTATCTATTAGTTCCGCAGGTATTTCATCAAGAAATCTGGAGGGCTTGTTGTACTTTGTCTGTCCAAACAGTGTTCTCTGCTTAGCGGCAGACAGGAACAACCGCTTCTTCGCCCTGGTAATACCCACATAACACAGCCTGCGCTCCTCCTCCAATTCTTCTTGAACTCCAAAAGACCTGGCGCTCGGGAACAGACTTTCCTCCATTCCTACAAGGAACACATTGGGGAACTCAAGACCCTTTGCACTGTGCAAGGTCATAAGCGTGACGGACTCCTGAGCTTCGTCATAGTTATCTATGTCCGCCACAAGGGAAATATCCTCAAGAAGCTGCGCAAGCGTTATATCATTGTTCTCTCTAACCGCTTCCTGAACCATTGTGATAAATTCGTCAAGGTTTTCAAGCCTTGTTTGATTTTCAACAGTCTTTTCCTTTTGGAGAGCGTCTACCATTCCCGAACCCTTCATCACTGTTTTAACAAACAGTTCAAGACCCATTCCTTCCTCAAGCTCCTTTTCAAAGTCCTTTATAAGGTCTGAAAACTTCTTGAGCTTGGAGGCAGACGATGAGTTAAACTCCGAAAATTCATCGGCTCTTTCGCACACCTGAAACATACTAATTCCGTTTTCTGCGGCAAGAACAGCTATTTTTTCAATACTTGTGTTTCCAATTCCGCGCTTGGGCTCGTTTATAACTCTCCTAAGCGCAACATCATCGTCGCTATTCGCAATCAGGCGCAAGTACGAGCTTATATCCTTAATTTCCTTTCTGTCATAGAACCTTAATCCGCCCAAAACCTTGTAGGGTATTGCGTTACGCAGCAGAGTATCCTCAATAACACGGGACTGGGCATTAACCCTGTACAAAATAACGTAATCGTTATAGCTTTCGTTTATCCTGCCAATATTATCAATAATAAACTGCGCCTCACTGTGCTCGTTATTTCCGATAAACAGATTAATTTTATCTCCCTGCCCATTTGATGTCCATAACTCCTTACCCTTTCTGCCGTCATTATTTCTTATAACACTGTTTGCTGCGTCCAAAATACACTGAGTTGAACGATAGTTCTCCTCCAGTTTTATTACCTTGCAGTTTGGAAATTCCTCCTCAAAGCCCAGAATATTCTGTATATCCGCCCCTCTGAATTTATATATACTCTGATCATCGTCTCCCACAACGCAAAGATTTTTATGCTTCCGTGCCAGCAGACTTATGAGCCTGTACTGGGCATGATTCGTATCTTGATACTCGTCAACCAATATGTACTTATATCTATTTTGGTAGTAATCAAGCACATCGGGATTTTCCTCAAACAGTCGAACCGTCAGGCAAATAAGATCGTCAAAGTCCAGGGCGTTGTTGCTTTTCAGCTTTCGCTGATACAGCTTATAAATATCCCCAACAGTTTTCAGATAATAATCACTTTGAAGTCCGTCGGAATACTCGTTTGCGCCAATGAGCTTGTCCTTGGCGTTGCTTATAATACTCATGACCTTTTTGGGCGGATAGTTCTTATCGTCAACATTCAGCTCCTTTATACACTCTTTAATCACTGTCTGCTGGTCGGCAGTATCGTAAATTGTGAAGCTCTTTTCATAGCCGATTTTGTCAATATCACGGCGCAGAAAACGAACGCACATTGAGTGAAAGGTTCCTGCCGCCACATCATTTCCCATTTCCCCCAGGCTTGCCGAAAGACGGGCTTTGAGCTCTCCCGCCGCCTTGTTGGTAAAGGTTATGGCAAGTATGTTGTACGGCTTAACCGGATTTTCATATAGGTATTCAGCAAGCTCGGGGCTGAGCTCGTCAAGCTCACCTTCGCTGTACCATCCCAAAAGCTCAATGTCCTGCTCAGTAATCCCGTCAGGTATCTTTGTACTTGAATACGCACTGCCGTATTTTATAAGGTGGTATATCTTGTTAATGATAACAGTAGTCTTGCCGCTTCCCGCTCCCGCCAGGATTAGAATAGGACCGTCGGTAGTAAAAACCGCTTCCTTTTGTCTGTCATTCAGTTTCTTATAATCATTTTCGATTATTTTTCTTCTCAAGCTGATAAATTCTATTTCAATCACTCTCCCTATAATATTGTTCCGCCGCCGATAACAACATCGCTGTTTTCTTCATAGAACACAACCGCCTGACCCGGCGTAACGGCGCGTTGAGGGCTGTCAAAGGCAACCTCCGCCCTGCCGCCATTTATGGGCTTTACCAGACACGGCGCAGGCTTCGCCGAATATCTGACCTTTGCCAAAGCGCGGAACGGCTCATCAAATTTGTCAAAAGCTATAAAATTGAGGGCGTCCGCTGTGAGAGTCAAGGAAAACTCGCTCCCCTTTTCTCCCAGAACCACCTGATTTGTCTCGGCGTTAATTCCGATAACAAACATGGGCTTTCCAAAGGCAATTCCAAGCCCCTTCCGCTGACCTATGGTGTAGTTCACTATGCCCTTATGTTCTCCCAAAATATTACCGTCTGCGTCAACAAAATCTCCCGGTACGGATTTTATGCCCGTCCGTCTTTCGATAAATGAGACATAGTCGTTGTCCGGCACAAAGCAAATTTCCTGACTGTCCGGCTTTGCTGCCGTTGGAAGGTTTAGCTTTTGAGCCATTTCTCTAACCTGGTCTTTTCCGGAAAATTCTCCCAGAGGCATACGGATAGCAGAAAGCTGCTCCTGGGTCAAAGAATACAGGGCATAGGTCTGGTCCTTGAGGGACGCATGGGAGCGGAGCAGCAAATATCTGCCTCGCTCCTCGTCATATTTAACTTTGGCATAGTGCCCTGTTGCTACCAGTTCAGCTCCGAGAAGCTTTGCCTTTTGCAGCATAAAATCGAATTTCAAAAACCTGTTGCAGGCTATGCAGGGATTGGGCGTTCGACCGTTTTGATACTCACTGACGAAATAATCAATAACATATTGCTCAAATTCCTTGCGAAAGTCCAGAACATGATAGTCAATCCCCAGTGTGTAGGCAACACGCCTCGCGTCCTCAACGGCAGACAGGGAGCAGCAGGTTCCGTCTCTGAAAACGCCGTTCACGCTTTCACCGTCCCAAAGGCGCATGGTAATACCTATAACCTCGTAGCCCTGCTCTTTCAAGAGAGCTGCCGCAACGCTGCTGTCAACGCCGCCGGACATTCCGATAACTATCCTTTTACCCATTATTTTCACCGTCTGCCCCATGATCTGCGCCGCAGGATGAGCAACAGCCGGAGCACTGAGGAATTTCAGAGGTATCCATACCGTGAGCTTCGTAATAGTTTGCAAGAGCCGCGTGTACCGCCTCCTCCGCAAGATTTGAACAATGCATCTTAATAGGCGGAAGTCCGTCCAAAGCGTCCGCAACAGCCTGATTTGTCAGCTTTAATGCTTCGTCTATGGTCTTGCCCTTTACCAGCTCTGTCGCCATGCTAGATGTAGCAATCGCCGCACCGCAGCCAAACGTCTTAAACTTAACATCTTCAATAATTCTTGTGTCGTCATTTATTTTCATATAAATCTTCATAATATCACCGCACTGAGGGTTTCCAACCTGACCAACCGCGTTTGCATCGGGAATTTCACCAACATTGCGGGGATTTGAAAAATGATCCATAACTTTTTCGCTGTACATATTATTTTACCTCCGTTAAATCAAATTTTAGTCTAAGTCAGTTATTTTTCAAAAAATCCTCGTAGAGAGGAGACATATTTCTAAGCAGCTCAACAATTTCTTTAAGAGACTCGGCGATGTAATCCGCCTCCTCCTTTGTGTTGTTCATGTCAAACGTAACCCTCAGAGAACCATGAGCCTCCTCATGCTTAAGACCAATAGCCAGTAAAACATGGGACGGGTCAAGAGAGCCTGAGGTACACGCACTGCCGCTGGAAGCTGAAATTCCTTTCATATCAAGGCGCAGCAGCATACCCTCCCCTTCAATAAACTGAAAACTGATATTCGCATTGCCCGGCAACCTGTTTTCAGGGTGGCCGTTTAATCGCGAAAACGGTATCGTGTCGAGGATTTTTGATATAAAATAATCTCTCAAATCCGTCAAGTATATTTGCTTTTCAGCGATATTGCTTGCGGCAAGTTCTATTGCTTTACTTATTCCGACTATTCCTAAAACATTCTCGGTTCCTCCGCGTTTTCCTCTCTCTTGCGCTCCACCTGTTATAAAGCCATTTAACTTTACACCACTCCTGACGTATAATGCACCCACTCCCTTGGGGCCGTGGAACTTATGGGCTGTCAGAGACAGCATATCAACGTTAAGTTTTTCCACGTCAATATCTATCATTCCTACAGCCTGAACCGCATCTGTGTGAAAAATTACGTTTTTGCTGCGGCAGATTTTGCCTATTTCCCCAACGGGCATTATTGTTCCGATTTCGTTGTTTGCAAGCATAACAGAAACCAATATGGTATCCGGTCTTATTGCTTCTTCCACCTGTTTCGGAGATACCGCTCCATATTGGTCAACCGGCAAATACGTGACCTCATAGCCCTGTTTTTCAAGGTCTTGGCAGGTATGCAAAACGGCGTGATGTTCAACGGCGGTGGTTATTATATGCTTTCCCTTGGAGCTATAAGCCTGCGCTGCGCTTCTTATAGCCCAGTTATCCGCCTCTGTACCGCTGCCCGTGAAGTAAATTTCGTTCGGCTTTCCGCCTATGGCGTTGGCAACCGTTTCTCTTGCCTGTTCAACCGCCTTTCTTCCCTCTCTGCCCTCAAGATAAATGCTTGAGGGGTTACCATAGTTTTCATTTATGCATGAAACCATAGCCTCCGCAACTTCGGGATGAATTTTCGTAGTCGCGGCATTGTCAACATAAATTCTCATTATGTCTCTCCTACCTTTCTTTTAATACGCTCAATCTATGAAAAGTAGATCTACCGTAAAATTTTATTAAAAGACATCCGAAATTCGGACATCCTTCTCCCCGCAATTATAACCCAGCTGCTTAGTTTTGTCAACAAATCAGTTTGGAAAACAGAAAATCAAGTTTGAAAAAAAAGTATTGAAATCTAATATTGCAGTATGCTATAATACTGGTTATGTACATTTGAGTAATTTACTTTTATTTTATTCAATGGAGTTGATACTATGGATTTTAAAGTTGTTTCAAAATATAAACCCTCAGGCGACCAGCCCAAGGCGATTAAAGAACTGTCAAACGGAATATTGAATGGGGAAAAATTCCAAACCCTGATGGGTGTTACGGGCAGCGGAAAGACCTACACAATGGCAAACATTATCGAAAGGGTTAAAAAGCCCACTCTGGTTTTAGCCCACAACAAAACCCTTGCGGCTCAGCTATGCAGCGAGTTTAAAGAGCTTTTTCCTGAAAATGCCGTGGAATACTTCGTTTCATATTACGACTATTATCAGCCTGAAGCGTACATTCCATACTCGGACACATATATTGAGAAGGACGCCCAGACAAACGATGAGATAGACAAGCTGCGTCACAGCGCCACAGCCGCTCTTTTTGAACGCAAGGATGTTATTATTGTCGCCAGTGTTTCCTGTATTTACGGTCTGGGTGACCCTATCGACTATAACAATATGGTTATATCTCTGCGCCCGGGCATGATCAAAGACAGGGACGAGGTTATTTCAAAGCTGATTGAGATAAAATACGACCGAAACGATATTGAATTTACAAGAAACAAGTTCAGAGTTCGGGGTGATGTTATTGACATCTTCCCCTCCGACGCATACAATACTGCTGTCAGAGTTGAATTTTTCGGAGATGAAGTTGAGAGGATAACAGAGATAAACGTTGTAACCGGGGAGGTTGTAGGTGAGAGAAAGCACGTTGCCATATATCCCGCCTCCCACTACGTTACAACTCCGGAGAAGCGGGAACGCGCCATTGTCAGCATTGAAAAGGAGCTGGAGGAACGCCTGAAAGAGCTAAAGGAAAATGATAAGCTGGTTGAAGCCCAGCGTCTTGAGCAGCGCACAAAATATGATATGGAAATGCTCCGCGAGACAGGCTTTTGCAACGGAGTTGAAAACTATTCAAGGCATATCAGCGGACGAGCCCCAGGAAGCCCGCCCTTTACTCTGATTGACTATCTGCCGAAAGATTTTTTGCTGTTTGTTGACGAGAGCCATGTCACACTGCCGCAGGTAAGAGCCATGTATGCGGGGGACAGAGCAAGAAAAGAAAACCTGGTAAAATACGGCTTCAGACTTCCCTCGGCATTTGACAACAGACCTCTTAATTTTGATGAGTTCTGGGGAAAACTAAATCAGGCAGTGTTTGTTTCCGCAACTCCCGCCGAGTTTGAGAAAGAGGCTTCAACAAAGATAGTTGAGCAAGTTATCAGACCTACGGGGCTACTTGACCCTGAGGTTGAGGTTCGCCCGATTGACGGGCAGGTTGACGACTTGTATTCTGAAATAATCCAGAGAATTGAAGACAACGAGAGAGTTCTCGTAACCACACTCACCAAGAAGATGGCGGAACGTCTGACTGAATACTTTGAGGATTTGGGAGTTAAAGTCAGATATCTGCATTCTGACGTTAAAACAATAGAAAGAATGGAAATAATAAGAGACCTGCGTCTGGGCGAGTTTGACGTTCTCGTCGGCATAAACCTGCTCAGAGAGGGACTTGATATTCCGGAGGTTTCACTGGTAGCAATACTTGATGCGGACAAGGAGGGCTTCCTCAGAAGCGAAACTTCTCTTGTCCAGACCATAGGCAGAGCCGCAAGAAATGCGGACGGAAAGGTAATCATGTACGCAGACACGATTACAAACTCTATGAAATACGCCATTGACGAGACAAACAGGAGACGCAAGCTCCAGATTGAATACAATAAGAAACACGGCATCACCCCCAAAACAATTATCAAGCAGGTACACGAAGTTATTGAGGCGACCACGGAGCTTGGAAAATCCGACAGCGCCGCAAAGGCTAAGCAGCACGAAAAGAAGCCGGTTGACAGAGAACGTATGATTGCCGAGTTGACCATAGATATGAAGAAAGCCGCAGAACTGCTGCAATTTGAGCTTGCCGCCCAAATCCGCGATGAAATCAGGCGGCTGCAAAACGAATAGACGACAATGTTAAGTGACGGGGCAAAGCCCCTTATTGTAAGGAGAAACACAAATAATGAACAAAAATATTATTGTTAAAGGCGCAAAAGAGAATAATTTAAAGAACATAAACGTGGAAATTCCGCGAGACAAGCTTGTGGTTTTCACAGGTTTGAGCGGCTCGGGAAAATCCTCCCTGGCATTTGAAACCATATACGCCGAGGGTCAGCGCAGGTACGTTGAATCTCTATCCGCATATGCCAGAATGTTTTTGGGACAGATGCAAAAGCCGGATGTGGAATCTATTGACGGGCTGTCACCCGCAATATCCATCGACCAGAAAACCACCTCCCGCAATCCCCGCTCGACGGTGGGAACAGTAACGGAGGTGTACGACTACATTCGTCTGCTTTACGCCCGTATCGGTATTCCCCACTGCCCAAAATGCGGAAAACAGATAGTTCCCCAGACAATCGACCAGATTGTTGACGCCGTGAAGAAACTACCGGAGAGAACAAAAATCCAGATCATGGCTCCGGTCGTGCGAGGCAGGAAGGGTGAATACGTCAGAACCTTTGAGGATGCGAGAAAAAACGGCTTTGTCCGCGCCAGAATTGACGGGCAAGTTGTTGGCATAACCGATATGGAAATCAGGCTGGACAAGCAAAAAAAGCACCATATAGACATTGTTGTGGACAGACTAATCATAAAGGATGGTATGGATAAACGTCTGACCGATTCCTTAGAAACAGCTCTCAAAATGGCTCACGGACTGGTGATTGTCAATATTATTGACGGAGAGGATTTGATGTTTTCTCAAAATTATGCCTGCGATGACTGCGGCATAAACATTGAGGAGCTGACCCCCAGAATGTTTTCCTTTAATACTCCCTACGGCGCATGCCCCAAGTGCTCCGGTATCGGTCACATAATCAAGATTGATCCCGATCTGATTATCCCCGACAAAACCCTGTCCATAAATCAAGGAGCAATTCAGGCAACAGGCTGGGGCGTGACGGACTCCAACTCGATTGCCTATATGTACTATCAAGGACTCGCCGAGCATTACGGCTTCAGCTTGGACACGCCGATATGCGACTTGCCCGCCGAAATCCTGGATATCATTTTTTACGGAACCGGGAACGAAAAAATCAGGCTCACATACAACAGAAAATACGCAAAGGGCGAGCAATACGCCAGATTTGAAGGAGTTATAAACAACCTTTCAAGAAGGCACGACGAGACCAACTCCGACTGGATGAAAGCTGAAATTGAAACCTATATGGTGAATATGCCCTGCCCCCAGTGTAAGGGAGCAAGATTAAGACCCGAGTCTCTGGCGGTTACCGTAAACGACCGAAACATTGATCAGATATGCCATATGTCAATAAGCGAGGCCTACGACTTTTTCAAAAAACTAAGCCGCGGTCTTTCCCAAAAGGATAACATGATTGCAGAGCATATTCTTAAAGAAATATGCGAGAGGCTAAAGTTCCTGAGAAATGTAGGGCTGGAATACTTGACCCTTTCCCGAAGCGCGGGAACTCTCAGCGGCGGCGAAGCGCAGCGCATTCGCCTCGCAACCCAGATAGGCTCCAGCCTTATGGGAGTAATATATATTCTGGACGAGCCCAGCATAGGTCTGCATCAGAGGGATAATGACAAGCTGATCGACACCCTAAAAAGACTGCGTGATTTGGGCAACACCCTAATCGTTGTCGAGCATGACGAGGATACAATGCTTGCCGCGGATCATATCATTGACATAGGGCCCGGAGCGGGTATTCACGGAGGAAATGTTGTGGTCGCAGGAACTGCCGAGGATGTTATGAACTGCGAAGAATCCTTGACAGGGCAATACCTCTCCGGCAAGAAGACAATTCCCGTTCCCGAAAAGCGGAGAAAGGGCAACGGCAACAAACTTGAAATTAAAGGCTGCGCGGAAAACAATCTGAAAAACATTAACATAAAGATACCACTTGGCACCTTTACCTGCGTTACCGGTGTGTCCGGCAGCGGCAAGAGCTCACTTATAAATGAGATACTTTACAAGCAGTTGTCAAATGTGCTGAACCATGCAAAAAAGCACCCCGGCAAGTTTAAATCCATGAGTGGCCATGAATTTTTGGACAAAGTCATAGATATTGACCAGTCCCCAATCGGACGCACTCCGCGAAGCAATCCCGCCACATATACGGGACTGTTTTCGGATATACGTGATTTGTTCGCCGCAACCCAGGAGGCAAAAACGCGCGGATATAAACCCGGGCGGTTCAGCTTTAACATTAAGGGCGGCCGCTGCGAAGCATGTTCGGGAGACGGTATTGTTAAAATCGAAATGCACTTCCTGCCTGACGTTTACGTTCCCTGCGACGTCTGCGGCGGAAGGAGATACAACAGAGAAACTCTTGAAGTTAAATACAAGGGCAAGAACATTCATGAAGTTTTGGAGATGACCGTTGAGGAAGGCTGCACATTTTTTGAAAACGTGCCCAAAATCAAGAGAAAGCTGGATACCCTTTATGACGTAGGTCTCGGATATATTAAAATCGGTCAGCCCTCCACAACACTCTCGGGCGGAGAGGCTCAAAGGGTTAAGCTTGCCACAGAGCTTAGCCGGAGAAGCACCGGAAGGACAATATATATTCTCGACGAACCCACAACGGGTCTGCACACGGCGGATGTTCACATGCTTATAGACGTTCTTCAAAAGCTGGTTGACGCAGGAAATACCGTTGTGGTTATTGAGCATAACCTGGACGTTATAAAAACTGCTGACTATATCATTGACTTGGGTCCCGAGGGCGGCGACGGCGGCGGAACACTGGTTGCCAGCGGTACGCCTGAAAAAATCGCAAAATGTGAAAATTCATACACAGGTCAATACCTAAAAAAATATTTGGATAAGAAACAGAATTGATTTATATTAGTATATATTGACAAATATATTTTGTAATGATATACTTGTATAAATGTTTTAACTTGATTAAAATACGCATACGGCAAGGAGAAAAGAAATGGATAATGTTTTAGACGGCAGAATTAAAGAGGTTGCGGAGCGTATAAAAACGCTTCGTGAGATTGAGGGTTTAAGCGAACAGGAGGCAGCGGAAAAAACCTCTGTCAGCTTGGAAAAGTACAGGCTTATTGAGCAGGGAGAGAGCGATTTCAGCTTTTCGTTTATCTGCCTGTGCGCAAGACTGTTCAGAGTTGACGTTACTGACTTGCTTGAGGGACAGAGCGCGACACTGTCCGGCTATGAGCTGACCCGTTCAGGTCAGGGCATGAAGATAATCAGACGTAAGGAGTTTGAATATAACAACTTAGCGTCTCTCTTCAAAAACAGAATTGCAGAGCCGTTCCTGGTTACCGCTCCCTATTCCGAGGAGGAGCAGAACAGAGAAATAAAGCTTTCAAAGCACGAGGGTCAGGAGCTGGACATTGTTTTGAGCGGAAGCCTCAAAATTCAAATCGGAAACAACGTTGAGACCCTTAATGCAGGCGACAGCATTTATTACGACAGTAAGACCCCTCACGGTATGATCGCCGTCGGCGGTGAGCCCTGCAAGTTTTACGCCATAGTTTTGACCCATAACGGTAAAGAGTCTGACTACATCGAAAACGTGGAGAAAAACGGCGATATTAAGGAAAAAGCTGTTCCCGTCAGAAAAGAAACCGGTCATATGATTTATGACGACTATGTTAAGACAACTGTTGATGAAAACGGAGTTGTAAATTCAATAGAATTTATAGATGAGGAAAACTTCAATTTTGCCTTTGATATTGTTGACAAGCTTGCGGAAAAGAATCCCGACAAGCTGGCTATGCTCCATCTTTCCAAGGACAAGACCGAGCGCAGATTTACCTTTGACGACATGAAAAGGTATTCTGCAAAGACTGCAAACTACTTTAAATCCTTGGGAATTAAAAAGGGCGACAGAGTTATGCTTGTTCTCAAGCGCCACTACCAGTTCTGGTTCTCTATACTGGCGCTTCACAAAATAGGCGCTGTGGTTATTCCGGCAACAAACTTGCTGGTTGAGCATGACTTTGACTACAGATTCAAGGCGGCAGGCGTTAAGGCCTTAGTCTGCACCTCTGACGGCGACACAGCACATCAAGCAGAGCTCGGCGAAAAGAACTGCGACTTTGACATAATCAAGATTATGGTCGGCGAAAAGCGTGATGGCTGGCGCGATTTTAATTCGGAAATCGAGAGCTTCAGCGATGAGTTCCCCCGCCCCGCTAATCCTGACGAGACTGCCTGCGGAAGCGAGACCATGCTTATGTTCTTTACATCGGGTACAACAGGCTACCCCAAAATAGCCGTTCACAACCATAAGTATCCCTTAGGTCACTTCCTCACAGCTAAATACTGGCACAACGTTAATCCCGACGGATTGCACTTTACGATTTCAGACACCGGATGGGGCAAGGCTCTATGGGGCAAGCTCTATGGACAGTGGATGTGTGAGGGCTCAATATTCACTTATGACTTCGACAAGTTTATCGCAGATGATATTTTGCCCCTGTTCAGCAAGTATAATATCACCACATTCTGCGCGCCGCCCACAATGTTTAGATTTTTCATCAAGGAGGATCTGGCAAACTACGACCTCTCTTCCCTTGAATATGCTACAGTTGCAGGAGAAGCTCTCAACCCTGAGGTTTATCAGCAATTCTATAAACACACGGGTATCAAGCTGATGGAGGGCTTTGGTCAGACCGAAACAACTTTGACCATCGGTAACTTTATCGGAATGACGCCTAAGCCCGGTTCCATGGGTAAGCCGAGTCCGCTGTATGACGTGAAAATCATTCTTCCTGACGGAAGCGAAGCAGGTGTCGGTGAGGTCGGTGAGATCGTAATTCTAACCGATAAGCATGTTCCTTGCGGACTGTTCAGCGGATATTACCGCAACGAAGCTCTGACAAAAGAGGCTTGGAACAATGGCGTATACCACACCGGTGACACTGCGTGGCGTGACGAGGACGGATATTACTGGTATGTGGGCAGAACAGACGACGTTATTAAATCATCGGGCTACCGCATAGGTCCCTTTGAGATTGAAAGCGTTATTATGGAGCTTCCATATGTACTTGAGTGTGCTATAACTCCCGCTCCGGATCCTATCAGAGGACAGGTTGTTAAGGCAACAATTGTTCTTATTAAGGACGTTGAGGGCACTGACGAACTGAAAAAAGAAATCCAGGAATATGTTAAGAAACACACCGCGCCTTACAAGTATCCGAGAATTGTTGAATTTGTGGACGAGCTGCCCAAAACTATAAGCGGAAAAATAAGACGTGTCGAGATTAGAGATAACGACAACAAGTAATTTTAGGTATGACGGGAACTTTTTTCTTGAACTTTACGTCTAAATTTATACAACGTATTTTTATGATAAAATTTTGCATTATTTTACGTTGCATATTTTAAGATTTTATTGTATAATAGTAACTGACGAACAAAAGCTTGCTGCACTCGGTGCGGAGGCGACCGCAACCGTGGGGCGAACGTTTTAAATAAAATATTTTCTGCAATTCAAAAGCTTTAATAACGCTATAAGTATGTTATAATGAGGTGTAATGTTATGAAAAGAGTTTTATCCACACTGCTTAGTTTATCAATAATTTTCGGCACAATGCTTTGTTTCCCGGAGAGCAGCTACGCCGCTTCACCTATTGAAAATATATATGTAAACGGCGTTCCTATCGAATTCAGCGAAGCGGAGAGGCCTTACATACAAAATGACAGGACAATGGTTCCTTTGAGAGCTATTGCAGAGGCTCTGGGGGCTACTGTGTACTGGTTTAATGCGGACAAGAAAATCCAGATGGTTCGCTATGACACTACTCTGCGGCTGTTTATCGGCCTGCCTGGACTTGATATTTACAAAATTGAGAACGGCGAGCAAAACAAGGTTGACACAGTAGAGCTTGACGCACCGGCTTTCCAAGGCGATGAAACCAGAGATTACAGAACGTTTGTTCCCGCCCGTGCCATATCGGAAGCATTTGGCGCAGACGTGAACGCAAAATTCGTAGATAATGACGAGACAAAGATTAATCGAGCTATGAATGTATACATAGTTGACGATTATGACGAGTCTAAAGAAAACAAGGTGTCTATTGCCGAGCTGTATGACAATAACGAAATTAAAACCGAGACCTTGATTTCCACCACCGGCATTATCTCAAAGATTGATTCTAACTATTACTTGCAGGACGAGGATGAACCATTTAAGATGATTTCCTTGACCCAGATACCCGATGTTGAAGATTTTTGGACGGAGCAGCTTGGGGCTGCCAACAACAATCCAAAAGGTATCAAGGTAAAAATAACCGGTATGGTCTCTTTGGAGGACGGAGCTTATTCAATGCCCTTAAGGCGGGGAAGCACGGGTATAAGACCTATCGGAGCTACCTCCTCTAACAAAGGCACTGTAACCGATGAAAATCTGTTTGCCGATTAGTTTAAACCGCAGCCGTAAGTTGGCTGCGGTTTTTGATTTATTGGACAGTAACGCTTATTTGAAAATCGTTACTGCAAAACGCCTCCCATTCATATTGATAGAAAAACTTTGTTTTCAAGGATTTCCTGATTGATAGAACATCACAGTTGTTATAATATATTTTGTGCAAAATACGGTTTATATCATTTATAATTTCAGACGGAACTGCGGCTTCGTCCGCATTGCTGTTTTTAAACTCCGTTTTACTAAGGCTTACATCTGCATAAACATTATTATCTATTATTTGTGTTTTTATCGGAGCTTTAGATGGAGCTTTTATACTAAAAACATCTCCCTTGTCATCGGTATAGTATGTCTGAGTTTTTATTTTTCCCAGCAAAAGATTTATCAATTGGCTTTCATGCGGAGAAATTTTTAATATCTGCTGCTGTCTTGAAAACAAAACTGTACCGGTAAAACCTTCCTCAGAAACCATAGGCAAATAACCACCGCCCGAAAAATCTGTCAGACCGCGTATAAGACTGCGTAGGTTGGTCTGAACTGCGTCAACTGTAGATTTTTCCGAAAATAGCAGCTCATAATACCGAGCTGTGCTCTCCTCAAGACTCGGATTGACTCCCTCAAGATACTCCTTGGCGGAAATCCCGTCCGTCATGGCGGCTACTGTTTCCGAACTGACATTTTTAATCCTCATAATATTGCTAAGGGTATTGATAAGATCCTCATCTTTTACAGCGTCTTCCGAAAGAACCAAAAGTTTCATGTGTGACAAGGAAGGGGTTTTCCCCATATAACGTTTTATTTTCTCTATGCCATCATAAACATTTTCTCCATTGACCGATATATTGTTTACGGAACTGTTCTTTTCCTCTTCTTCTTTTGTTTCCTTTCCCGTACCCATGTTTTCTCCGGTAGACAATGGATTTGTAAACTGGAATGTAAAAATCTTATCTCCTCTTTCAGCATCTAAATCTATCCCCACAGCAATAGCAAATGCTGTGTCCTCAACATCGTCTCTGCTGCCGCAGGAGCATAGAGTCATAACGGAAACAACAGCTATTAAAACAAGGGGGGCTTTCTTAATTATTTTTTCCTTAAATCCGATTTTCAATATTAAAATTTTTATCAACGCAACCGCTGCCGACAAATATAAAACAGCTGAGATTACAGAGATAACGATATTTACGGCGTCAAGACGTGAGTTAAGCCTTTGAATCCCTGTCAATTCAGAAATTTGAAACAAGGCGGTTCCGTATGAAGCGTTTACATAATTAGCCGGAATTGCCAGATAAAACACAGATGAAAAAACTGAATAAATAACTGCACCTGTTATCGCAGACAAAACTATTCTCCCGCCGCTCATGTATTCATCTTTCGACAGATAAACCAAAGCGATGGGAATTATTACTTCGGAAAAAGCGAAAACGTTTTTAAATCCTGAACCGATGATAGACATAACACCGTTCCCGAAAATCGGCAGCATGTTATATACATCGTCAAATCTAACGGCATAAATCAACAAAGCTATTAGCCCCAATATCACAATTGGTATGCAAATTCCGTGAAGTCTAACAATTGCCCCTTGGTTTTTTGTACCGATAAACAGAATAACTATCCCGATTACAATAGGCATCCATCGAACCGACATGTCCGCATAGCCGAACTTATTTAAAATCGTAATAAATCTGTATAAATAAAATATAATGCTGCAAATTAAATATGCCGCTACAACAGTAAAAATTAAATTTCTTACATAATTATTTTTCAGGCACAGAGCAATATAATGTCTGAAATAATAAATAATAATAAGAACCGCTGCAAAAACGGCTAAACTGAAAATTTGTGTAAGAACGGCGGCAGATCCTGTCTCTCCAAGGATTATAGCCGGATAATCAATAAACAGTTTTGTAATAACACAATTTATCGAAAGGCACCACAGACCGAAATTATTTTTTGATTTCATAAAACCTATCCTTTTCGTCTAAATTTATTCTCTCCACTTTCTGCTTATATGCGGCTGCTTTACGTCGTCCTTGGCTTTCAGCTCAGGAGCCCTCCTCTCCTTCTTCCATATTGGTTTAACCAAAATTGACTCTGCGCTCCGCCTGCCCGTTGTGTAACCGCTGAGAAATGGAATACCGAAAGTCTTTGTTGTAGATAGGGACGCAAGGGTTACCAAAATTGCCAGAGCCAGTCCAATCACTCCAAAAAAGTATGCTGAGAAAATATAGATGAACTTTAAAATACCCAGCGAACGGGAAAGTGGTATGGTCGGCGTTGAAAAGGCTCCGATTCCGCCGATTGAAACTACGATTATCAGCAGAGGACTTACTATTCCCGCCTCTACCGCAGCCTGACCCAGGATTAAGCCTCCGATAATTCCCAGAGTGCTGCCTATAGGATTAGGTACCCTGACGGACGCTTCTTTTATAAGTTCAAAGGAAATCTCCATCAGCACCAGCTCCAGCACCAGCGGAAAAGGTACGCTTTCCCTGCTCGCCGATATCGATACAAGCAAATCGGTGGGCAAAACCTCTCGGTGATACAGCATTACCGCCACAAACAATGCAGGCAGCAGCACCGATATAGACATTCCAAACAGCCGCACAATCCTCATCATGTTTGCTTCCGGCACGCGGACATAATTATCCTCTGTCGCCTCAATTAAATCCATAGTAGTTGTGGGCACAATCAACACAAAGGGGCTGCCCTGCACCACTATAACTACCTTTCCCTCGACCAGCATGGACGCCGCTCTGTCCGGTCGCTCTGTTTTGAGAGTTCTGGTCATAGGGAAGTATGCCCAATCCTCAATCATCATTTCTACATCGCTGGACGAAAATATATATTCCGTGTCAATCCCTTTTAGACGCCGCTGAACCTCATTAACAATCTCATCATTTGCAATTCCGTCAATATACATTACGGCACAGGGAATTTTATTTGTTTTTCCAACAGGTATGTTTGTGGCTGTTACCTTAGGATTTTTCAGAATTTTTCTGATAAGCGCAATATTCGTCATTATTGACTCGTTAAACGCTTCCTGAGGGCCAACCAAGCTCACCTCCTGGGTAGGCGCGTCAACACCTCTTGCATCCCAGCCCTTTATGTCCGCAATAAAGCAGCAATCACACCCGTCAACAAAAATGCCGCACTCGCCAAAGGAAACCCTCTCACCTACGAATTCGTAATCATCAGCAACTGATAGAGGAGCGACTGATATTATACGTTCGGTAATTATGTCTTTTTTAGGCGTGGAAACTGTGTCATATGCCCTACATGTGAGCAAAGATCTCATAATATCGCGATTAAGATAGTTCTGACTGGACATTCCATCGTAATAGATTAAAAACGCGTCAGAAATATGATCTTTAAACTCAATCTTAAACTCACGCAGATTGAAATCGACATTTTTATCCATACTAAACATTTGTTTGATTTTGTTTTTGTTTTTCTTTATATCACTGTATATCACATTAATCACCAGAGATATTTTATCCAATGTTTTACAATTCTATACAGATGTAGGTTTTACCCTTTTGTTCGCCCACCCTATTGCGCTCGCCGCCTCCGCCCCGAGCGCCATCGATTTTCCCCTTCGGGGAAACCGATTGGGGCTCCGCCCCAAACCCTACATATAACCCTACATTCTATTTTGCAGAAGCCTTTATCAAAATGCTGTTTTTAAACAAATCGTGCTCTTGACATAGTTTTATAAAACCTATATAATTAATATATATATAATATAATTGTTATTGGAGGTCTTTTTTATGAAGGTACTACTTATAAACGGCAGCCCCAAGCCAAAGGGCTGCACTTACACTGCTCTCAGCATTGTTGCAAAGGAGCTTGAAGAAAACGGAATAGAAACCGAAATCTTTCAGGTTGGCAGCAAACCTGTCAGAGGCTGTATAGGCTGCGGAGCCTGCGCAAAAATGGGATTGGGAAAATGTCAGTTTGATGACGACACCGTAAACGCAGCAATTGAGGCCTGTAAGACAGCTGACGCCATAATAGTGGGCTCTCCCGTACACTATGCCTCGGCGTCGGGGGCAATAACCTCGTTTATGGACAGATTGTTCTACGCAGGCGGTTCCAACCTGGCATATAAGCCGGGAGCAGTTGTTGCAAGCTGCCGCAGAGGCGGCGCATCGGCGACTCTCGACCAGATTAACAAATACTTCGGCATAACCAACATGCCTGTTGTAAGCTCAAACTATTGGAACATGGTTCACGGAAACACTCCCGAGGAGGTTTTAAAGGACGAGGAGGGCGTTCAGACCATGAGAATTTTAGGAAAGAACATGGCATGGGTGTTAAAGGCTTTGAATATTGCCAAGGAAAACGGAATTAACCCGCCCGAAAGAGAAGAAAAAATCAGAACAAATTATATCAGATAACAAAAATGGCAGCCCAGGGCTGCCGTTTTTATCTTCGTATGAGCTTTCCTGCTGCGGAAAGAATTATAAAAGCAATAATATTGATTACAACCACTGTTGCGCCTGTGGGGGTCGAGAAAAAGTACGATACAATCAGTCCCGACACAAAGCATACAATCGAAATAACTGCCGATAAAACCACTACAGACTTAAAATATTTGCACACTCGCATTGCCGTTAAAGCAGGGAAGATTATCAGGCTCGAAATCAGCAGAGCTCCCATCATTCTCATTCCCAGAACAATGGTTATTGACGTTAAAACGGCAATCAGCATATTATACACATTCGCCTTGATTCCCGTTGCGTTTGCAAACGTCTCATCAAAGGTAACGGCAAAAATCTTGTTATAGAACAAAACAAACAAAATCAGCACTATTACAGACAGCACAACGCTTAAAATCACATCGTCAACTGTCATGGCAAGTATACTTCCGAACAGATAGCTGTTTATATCGGTGTTCATGCCCGTTGTCATTGACGCTACAAGAATGCCCACCGCAAGGGAGCCTGCAGAAATCATAGCTATTGCGCTATCGCCCTTTATGCTGCTGTTTTCGCTTATTCTAAGCAGCAGAAAGGCGGCGATAATAACCGTCGGTATAGTAAATTCCATAGGCGCCCAATTAAATGCCGTAGCCACAGCTATAGCTCCAAATCCCACATGGCTCAAGCCGTCTCCGATCATGGAATAACGTTTTAAAACAAGGCTGACACCGAGCAGAGCGGCACACAGAGAAACCAGAACACCCACAATAAGAGCACGGACAATAAAAGTATAAGAGAGCATTATATGTAAGGTATCAATCATGCTTATGACCTCCCACAAATTCAATTCCGACCTTTGAATGCTTGTACTCCTCTGCTGTTCCGTCAAACAGAACACCGTTTTCCAGATGAAGAATGCGGCTTGAATATTTTACGGCGCAGTGAATGTCATGAGAAACCATAACTATTGTCATGCCGTCCTTGTGCATCCTTTTGATTATATCAAAAAATTCCGTAGTCACAACCGGATCAAGCCCCGTAACAGGCTCGTCCAAAAACAAAATTCTTTTGGCGGCGCACATCGCCCTTGCAAGAAGAACCCTCTGCTGCTGTCCGCCGCTGAGCTCCCTAAAACACTTATTCTTAATACTCATAATTCCCAGGAAATTCATCTTTTCATAGGCAAGCTCCTTGTCACTTTTTGTATAAAATGGCTTGAAGCCCCGTCCCTTTATGCAGCCTGACAACACAACCTCGCTGACAGAGGCGGGGAAGTCCTTCTGAACAGGAGTATGCTGTGCGAGATAGCCTATGTCCTTTTGACTTAAATTCTCGCCATATACAATCTTGCCGTTCTCGGGCGATTTCAGCCTGAGCAAAGCCTTAAGCAGCGTGCTTTTGCCGCTGCCGTTTCTTCCTATTATGCTGTAATAATCGCCGCTGTTTATTTCAAAGTTAATATTTTTTATAACCTGCAGCCAGTCATAGCCCAGACTGACATTTTCGCACCTAATCAGCGCCATAAAATCAACCCCGTTGTTCACAATTTAAAAGATTAGCGAATAAGTAATTATATCCGCTAATCTAAAATTCAAAATAAAACTAAATGAGAGCCACGCCCTAAAAACTAAGCCGATTTGCTATTGCTTCTGTAGGTTAGCTTAGGACCGGACTTTTTCTGAACCGCATCCTTTGTGATTGTAACCCTTTCAACGTTTTTCATTGAGGGAATTTCATACATTATGTCAAGCATAATATCCTCAACAATAGTCCTAAGACCTCTTGCCCCTGTTTCACGTTTAACAGCCTTCTCCGCAATCTCGGCAACAGCTTCGTCGTCAAACTCCAACTCAACGCCGTCCATCTTCATCAGAGCCTTGTACTGCTTTAGCAGAGAGTTTTTGGGCTCCTTGAAAATTTGCATAAGAGCCTCGCGGTTCAAGGTGTCCAGCGTGGCAATAATCGGCAGTCTGCCGATTAATTCCGGAATAAGACCGAACTTAACCAAGTCCTCGGGAATAATTTGTCTCAAAATGTCGCCTCGGTTGCGATCTTTCTTGCTCTCAACCTTCGCACCAAAGCCCAGGCTCTTGTCATAAACTCTGGACTCAATAATCTTATCAAGCCCTTCAAAGGCTCCGCCGCAAATAAACAAAATATTTGTGGTGTCAATCTGAATAAAATCCTGATGAGGGTGCTTTCTGCCGCCGTTGGGAGGCACGTTTGCCACAGTTCCCTCAAGAATTTTCAACAGCGTCTGCTGCACGCCCTCGCCGCTGACGTCTCTTGTTATAGACGGATTTTCGGATTTTCTGGAAATCTTGTCAACTTCATCAATATATACAATTCCCTTTTCGGCAAGAGATACGTCAAAATCAGCCTCCTGAATGAGCTTCAGCAAAATATTCTCCACATCTTCGCCCACATATCCGGCTTCGGTTAAGGATGTTGCATCCGCAATAACAAAGGGTACCTTAAGCCGCTTTGCCATTGTCTGCGCCAAAAATGTCTTTCCGGAGCCTGTGGGACCTATCATAAGAATATTGCTCTTTTGAAGCTCAACATCGTCATCAGAGCCTGCGGACTCAATCCTCTTATAATGGTTGTATATAGCAACGGACAGTGCTTTTTTCGCCTCGTCCTGACCTATAATATAGTCGTTTAAGTAGCTGTGAAGCTCCTTCGGCTTTGGCAGCTCGCTTAGACTTTCCAGCTTTGCTCCCGATCTTTCATTTTCATCAGCATCCATATCCAATATCTCCAGGCATAGTTCAACACATTCATCGCAAATATTGGCGGTAGGACCCTGAATAAGCTTATTTACCTGCGGCTTGCTCTTTCCGCAAAACGAACAAACAGCATTGCCGTTAGAATTTTTACCGGGCATACACATTCCTCCATAAAATAATTAACGCTTTGTAACAATTTTGTCAATCAGGCCGTACTCCAGAGCCTGCTGCGCCTCCATAAAATTATCTCTTTCAGTGTCTCGCTTGATAACTTCAAGCGGCTGACCTGTATTGGCGCTGAGAATTTTATTAATGTTTTCCTTAATCTTAATCATACGGTCAACATGAATTTTCATATCGGTTGTCTGACCCTGAACGCCACCCAAAGGCTGGTGAATCATAATTTCACTGTTGGGCAGAGCAAATCTCTTTCCCTTTGCTCCCGCTGACAGTAAAAATGCTCCCATTGAAGCCGCCATGCCCACGCAAATTGTGGAAACGTCCGCCTTTGTATACTGCATTGTGTCATAGATTGCCATTCCTGCAGTAACCGAACCGCCGGGGCTGTTGATATAAAGGTTAATGTCCTTATCGGGATCCTCACTGTCCAGGAAAAGAAGCTGAGCTACAACCAGACTGGCAGTTGTGTCGTTTACCTCGTCCGACAAAAATATAATCCTGTCCTTGAGCAATCTTGAGAAAATATCATAAGAACGCTCGCCTCGACCGGTCTGCTCTATTACATAAGGTATTGTGGCATTTCTAATAATCTCGCTGTTCATATTATGACCTCCATAAAAAATTTAATAAGTATGATACAATAAGGCTGATTTGAATAATCAAACCAACCTTACCATAACGTCTTAACTAAAATTACTCAAAATCGGCATTGCTCACCAGGAACTCAATGGACTTCTGCGCCTTTATCCTGTCTTTTATGTCGCTCTCGCTTATATACTTCTTGATATCCTCAACCTTCATGCCGTTTTCTTCACTGATTGTCTTGTACTCGTTCTCAACATCCTCATCGGTTACCTCAATGTTCTCAACCTCTGAAACCTTTTCCAGAACGAGAGTTGTCTTAACCCGCTTTTCTGCTTCGGGCTTATACTGGTCACGAATTGCATCCATTGTCTGACCTGTATACTTCATGTACGTGTTAAGGTCAAGACCCTGATAACGCATCTGCATATCCATGTCTCTAACCATGTTGTCAATCTGAGAATTTATCATCTCCACAGGAATGTCAATTTCCGTGTTCTCGCAGACAGCGTCAATAACGTTCTGCTCATTCTCGTGCTTCGCCTTATCCTCGTTTGCCTTATCAAGTTTTGCCTTAACATCGGCTTTATATTCATCAAACGTATCAAATTCGCTGACGTCCATAGCAAAATCGTCATCCGCCTCAGGAAGCTCCTTGAACTTGATTGAGTTAATCTTAACCTTGAACAAAGCAGCCTTGCCGGAAAGCTCTTCCGCGTGATACTCCTCGGGGAATGTGACGTTTACGTCAACCTCATCGCCTGTGTTTGCGCCGAGAAGCTGATCCTCAAAGCCCGGAATAAACTGACCGGAACCGATCGTCAGGTCAAAGTTTTCGCCCTTGCCGCCCTCAAAGGGAACGCCGTCAACAGAACCGTCAAAATCAATGTTGACAATGTCGTCAGCCTGAACCGCCCTGTCCTCAACGGGAACAAGTCTTGAATTTCTCTCTCTGATCTTATCGATTTCCTCATTTACGTCGTCTTCTGTCGTCTCATAAGACGCCTTCTCAACTTTAACACCCTTGTACTCGCCAAGCTCAAACTCGGGCTTTACAACAACTTTCGCCGTAAATACTATATCCTGAGTGGGGTCGATTGCGTCGCTCTTTAAGTCAACCTCCGGCTGAGCAACGGGAGAAAGATTGTTTTCCTCCACTGCTTTATCATATGCGTCCGGAAGAACAAAGTTAATAGCATCCTCATAGAACACTTCCTTGCCGTATGTCTTTTCAATAAGAACTCTGGGAGCTTTACCTTTTCTGAATCCCGGCAGGTTAATCTTCTTAACATTCTTCTTATAAGACTTCTGAACCGCTTTTTCAAACTCCTCGGGTGAAACCGAAAATTCAAAAGTAACCGTATTCTTTTCTGTTCTCTCTACATTACCCATTAGTATTACCTCACTATGTTTATTTTCTGTTTATTACGCATTTGTTAATTATACCATATCAATTTTGATTAGACAAGTATTTTTAAAAAATTTTTGACGTGACAATTGCCAAATTTCAATTGCCACTATTAACCTTTTTTGAATAAAAACAATAAAATCAACCCGTTTTCACAGGCTGTATTAAGATATTTGCAAAAGCATATACATAAAATTTAAAAATATTTTTATAAACCCCTTGCATAAATAAAAATTATGTGGTATAATGAAATAGTTGTGTGAGCATTTCACAAATATACGGAGAAGTATCGAAGTGGTCATAACGGACATGACTCGAAATCATGATACCCCTTGAGGGCCGTGGGTTCGAATCCCACCTTCTCCGCCATAGCAGCGAGGACCGCCGTATTTACGGCGGTTCTTGTTCGTCCAACACGAATTTTGCACTGTTTTATCTAATTTTGTTCAAAATCTTTAGAGCCCACTCCTCTTCTCGGGGCACACTGTATATATTCCATATCATCGTTACATCTGAATGTCCTAATCGACGGGCAATTTCCTGTATATTAATTTCCTCATCAGCTAACAACATTGCTATGCACTAAAATAATTCATATTCGGACTCTTGCTATTGTTCGCCCGTCCGAGTATAATCATACTGACAATGTGCAGAGAGTTGATAATAATTTGAAAAAGAAATGATACCATTGCCTATTGAGGAGGTGCAACAATGGCGCAAAAAATAATGATAGTAGATGATGAAATAGAAATATTGAATATGCTAAAACGCTTTTTCTCTCTTGACGGCTATGATGTAATTACCGCAGCCGGAGGGCAGGAAGCCTTACAACGACTATCCCTTAATCCCGATATTATTCTTCTTGACATCAATATGCCGGATATAGACGGACTTTCACTTTGCAAAAGTATAAGAGATTTTGTTTCTTGCCCTATACTCTTTTTAACTGCCAACGTAGAGGATAGTGATAAAATAAAGGGCTTCGGTGCCGGCGGAGATGACTATATTGTGAAGCCTTTTTCCATTGATGAATTAGGTGCGCGTGTATCTGCACATTTGCGGCGTGAAAATCGTAATCAAACAAAACCCCGTATTTTGTTTGACAAGCAATTAGCTATTGACTATTTAGAACGTGCAGTATATTGGAACGGGAACGAAATCCCGCTATTGAAAAAAGAGTTTGATATACTTGAAGTGCTTTCGCAAAATCCCGGACAAGTCTTTGACAAGGAACGCCTTTATGAAGCTGCATGGGGATTAGATGGATTAGGAAATAACTCTGTTGTGGCGGAGCATATCAGGAAAATTCGGGCAAAGTTCGCCGCAGTGGGGGCAAAGCAATATATTGAAACAGTTTGGGGAGTGGGCTATAAATGGAAAAAGTCAAGCATAAATTGAGAGATTTATCAATCCTGTCTGCATTCGTTTTGTTTGCAGTTGTCTTTCTTCTCCTTGCAATGTTATTAGTAGAGGTAGAAAAAACATTGCTCACCAACGCACAGCGGGATATTGCTTTTCAATATTCAGAAACTGTCGAGGGATTTAACTCTGTAAAAGTATGGGGAAATCAATCTGTATTTCCGCTTTCAGAACATGACGGAAAAATGATGTGGCTATACGAAATGGCTATATGGGCACTGCCGCCCCTTACCTATCTTGTGTGCTTCATTTTAGCAGGGGTTGTTTTTTACAGAAGTAAAATCAAGAAGCCCCTTATGCTCTTAACCGCATCTGCAAGCCGAATATCCACAAATGACTTAGATTTTATGATTTCGTATGACAGAAACGATGAAATGGGCTTGCTTTGCAAAGCGTTTGAGAAAATGCGCTCTGCTTTGGAAAATAATAATCGGGACATGTGGCGGCAGATGAACGAGCTCAGAAAGTTAAACGCAGCTTTTTCTCACGACTTGCGAACACCCCTTACGGTTATTGAGGGACATTTAGGCATTTTGCAAAAATACACACCGCAAGGGAAAATAAGCGCTGATGATGTTATGCAGACCTATACTGCAATGGCAGGACAGATTGAACGGTTGAAAAACTACGCTTCTTCTATGAACACATTACAGCGTCTTGAAGATATACCGATTGTAAGAAAGCAGTTGGCAGCTAACAGCTTTATCGCAAGGCTGGGTAATACGGCTAAAATTATCTGCGAAAGTAAGACGCTAAACATTTCGGATAAAACCACTGTTGAAAATATTAGTGTTGACCCGGAAATCATCATGCAGGTATTTGAAAACCTATTATCCAACGCCACCCGCTATGCGAAAACTTCTATATCAATACAATATGCCGTTGATAAGGAAACATTTTCGATAACTGTAACAGATGACGGAGAGGGCTTTAGTGATACTGCGCTGAAATCTGCAACAAACCCATTTTATACGACAGAGAAAAAATCTGATACCGTACAGCATTTAGGGCTTGGTCTTAATATCTGTAAAATCTTATGTGAGCGTCATAACGGCAATATCATGTTATCGAATGGTATAAAAATGGGTGCGTCCGTAACCGCGTACTTTGGAATGACAGAATAGAAAATATTTTTTGGAAATCTCCCTGTATTTTGCAGGGAGATTTTTTCATTTGATAGATATTTGATAATTGCCGTTTAGAATGAGTTTGTAATCAAAAATCAGCAATTTGGAAAGGTAATAAAAGGTGATGTTTATGTTACAGATTGAAAAGGTTTCTAAGACATATCGTTCAAAGGGAATAGATTATCCTGTTTTGAAAGAGATTACCGCAACAATTCGCGATGGTGAGTTTGTTGCTATCATGGGTCCGTCCGGAAGCGGTAAAACGACGTTGCTTAATGTAATATCCGGCTTTATCAGCGCGGACAGCGGAAAGGTTATTCTTGACGGGCAGGATATTTTAACCGGCGAAGAAGATAATCTTGCTGAAATAAGGCAACACAAACTTGGCTTTGTTTTTCAGGACTTTATGTTACTGAACGGGCTGACTATTCGTGAGAATATTTTTCTGCCACAGATTATAGCCGGAAAACAGAAAAGCAAAATTGAGCAGAATACCAAAATGCTGTTATCCGTTTTCGGCATTGGAGAAATCGCAGAAAAATATCCTGCCGAAGTTTCCGGGGGACAGAAGCAACGGGCTTCCATTGCGAGAGCATTATCAAACAATCCGTCTATTATTTTAGCCGATGAGCCTACGGGCAATCTTGATTCCAAATCAAGTACAGCCGTAATAGAGGCATTTTTGAACGCAAAAGAAAAAATGGGAGCAACAATTTTTATGGTAACACATGACACTTTTGCAGCTTCTTACGCCGATAAGGTGATTGCCTTAAAAGACGGTATTGTATTCGGTGAATTGGTGCGTCGAGGGCAGCCGAAAGACTTTCTTGACGAACTGCTGAACTTCACAAGAAAGGTAAATGGTGATGGGTATGACGCTTAACGATGTTAGCAGAAAACTTTTTAGGAATAATCGAAAGCAATATGGGCTGTTCTTCTTCTCAGTTATTTTTTCCATTGCAATGACAGGCGCATACGGCGTTTTGCAATACAGCCCTACCGTTATAAATGTTTTAGCTGACGGCGGCTCGACACAAACAATTTCACAGGCTATGTTTTTCGGCTCAATGTTGGGTATCATTGTTTTTCTTGTGTATGCAGACAGTATCTTCCTCAAATATAAATCGCGTGAAATTGGTATTTTCCTCTCCCTCGGCATTGACCGACGCAGCGTACAAAAGATTATTGTCAAAGAATACACGCTCCTTTTTCAAATTGCTGCTTTGCTTGGTCTACTACTGTCGGTTCCACTTGCCTATTTGTGTTGGACATTTCTTAATATCTTTCTGAAAACGCAGGAAACAGCATTTAGCATCGGCTATGCAGGGTTAGCCATTGCATTTCTGTTTTCCCTGCTGAATTGGTTTATCCTGCGGACGATCAACCGCAGATACATCAAAACTGTTGATATTTTGAAAATCATTAAGGCTTCTGATGAAAACGAAGCTGCAAAAAAAGGAAACCTGTTTTCGTTGATTTTAGGTGTTTTACTTATTCCTGCCGGTATCATTGCGTTTTTCACTTTGCAAAATTTCGGAGGTTTCCTCAATACTTTGTTAGCTTTTATAGGCTTGGCGGGAGCTGTTTTAGGTGTTTATCTGTTGATTATTCAATGTGCGTCCATTGGGGATATTCTGAAAAAGTACAATGATAAAGCGTATTATAAAAACATCGTCTTTTATAATCTGCTAAAACAAAAAATCCGGCAATATACACGTTCTATATTTGTGGCGACACTTCTCATTACCTTTACGATATTTGGGATTGGCTTCATAGCAGCAGGATTTATTGACGGTTATAACGTCGCCTTGAATGAGCCTTACGACTATACAATCAATGCGACCTATGAACACCCCATGACTGAAAAACGTATTGAGGAAATGGCTGCAAAAAGCAACGCGACCATTACCGACTTAAAATATATAGATTGCCTGTTGCTCGGTGTGCAGAACAATTATAAAAGCGGTGAGCGCGATTGGGGTTCGCGTATAATCGTAAGCGAGGATAATTTTAACGCTTTATCCGATATGGCAATATCCGTCACAAAGGGAAGTTATACCGTTTATTATGATAGCAGCATGAAGTATAAGCTAAATGCTTTTTCAGCAGATAGCAGCCTTTTTTATAATCCTACTACTGAACAAGAATTTACCCTGACCCAAAATGAACCGATATGCCGCGATGGACTTTTTAATACCGGGTCTGTTTTTTCCCCGTTTTTGATTTTGAACAATGAGGATTATCACACGATTGCAGCTACACTCGCAAACGAATATAAAGCTGTTTCCTATATGGTAAATGTGGAAAATTGGCAAGATACAACGGATTTTCAAAACAATATTCTGCAAGCTGTTATTTCTGACAACGACGGAGTAATATTCACAAATTGGCATAACAGCGCAACATTTGCGAAAACAGGAAGTCAAGCAGAGTACCTTCCCTTTGAGGGAAACGAAACAAAAATTGTCCGCTTATGGTCGCTATATCCTCTGTCAAAATTGAGCAGCACGACTACGCAGTTTGAAGCCTTTGCTACACACCTCATGCTTATGCTCTTTATTGCTATCGTTGCCTTTGTTTCCGCAGTCATGGTAATTGGTCTAAAACTTATTAGCACAATTTGGGACGATACCGAAGTTTATAATGATTTGCGACGTTTGGGAATGAAACGCAAAAAGATTAAAGGGCTTATTTCAAAACAAATGCTGTTCGTTTATTTTATCCCGACCGTACTTGGATGTATCATCGGAGCCTTTACGACATACCGTATCATGTTGGTTTCCGACGTTATCTATATCGGAAAAACAATGCAGTTGGTTTGCTGCGTTTGCTGCTTAGTGGTAATAATCCAGATTGCTATTTTCTTTATACTTCGGTCAAGAGTTATGCGTAACTACGTATGATATTCCCGTAATGCGCCATCATTCCGCCAAAGGCTCTTTCCTCATCTGTTATAAGCTGAATATAATAGCATCTAAAATCTAATCTCCTCCGTTTTAAAATAAAACACAAACGCAGGCGAATGAGTAATGATTATTAATATCAACTCACGCCTGCGTTTTAAGACTATATTTTAAATTCTTGTGTTACTTATTCATTGCTTCCTCAACCGCAACTGCAACAGCAACAGTCATACCAACCATGGGGTTATTACCTGCGCCGATGAGACCCATCATTTCAACGTGAGCCGGAACAGATGAAGAACCTGCAAACTGCGCATCGCTGTGCATTCTGCCCATTGTATCGGTCATGCCGTAAGAAGCGGGGCCTGCAGCCATGTTATCGGGGTGCAAAGTTCTGCCTGTACCGCCGCCGCTTGCAACAGAGAAGTACTTCTTACCCTGCTCGATACATTCTTTCTTATATGTACCTGCAACCGGGTGCTGGAATCTTGTGGGGTTAGTTGAGTTACCTGTAATAGAAACGTCAACACCCTCAAGGTGCATGATAGCAACGCCCTCGCGAACGTCATCCGCACCGTAGCAGCGAACCTTTGAACGCTCGCCCTTTGAGTATGCAATCTCTTTAACTACGTTTACCTTACCGGTATAATAGTCAAACTGAGTTTGAACATAAGTAAATCCGTTAATTCTTGAAATAATCTGAGCAGCGTCTTTACCGAGACCGTTCAGAATAACTCTCAAGTCCTCTTTTCTTGCCTTGTTAGCGCTCTTTGCAAGACCGATAGCGCCCTCAGCAGCCGCAAATGACTCATGGCCTGCCAGGAAAGCGAAACACTTTGTCTCCTCTCTCAAAAGTCTTGCCCCCAGGTTACCGTGACCGAGACCAACCTTTCTGTCGTCCGCAACGCTTCCGGGAATACAGAAGGACTGGAGACCGAGACCGATCTTTTCAGCAGCATCAGCCGCGTTTGTCACGCCGTCCTTAATAGCGATGGCAGCGCCTACAACATAAGCCCAAGCTGCGTTCTCAAAACAAATGGGCTGAATGTCCTTAACAATCTTATAAGCGTCTACGCCCTTTTCATCACAAATCTGCTTTGCTTCTTCAATAGAAGAAATTCCGTGCTTTTGTAGCTCTGCATTGATTTGATCAATTCTTCTCTCATAACTCTCAAATAAAGCCATATTTCAATTCCTCCTATTCTTATTCGTGACGCGGATCAATAAGCTTTGCAGCGTCGTCAACTCGACCGTATTGACCGCTGGCTTTTTCCAAAGCCTCGTTTGCGTCCATTCCGCCGGCAATCATTTCCATCATCTTGCCTAGGTGAACGAACTTGTAACCGATAATAGTGTCGTTCTCATCAACGGCACACTTAGTAATATATCCCTCAGCAAGCTCCAAATATCTCGGACCCTTTGCCAAGGTTGCATATGTAGTACCAACCTGACTTCTGAGACCCTTACCCAAGTCCTCAAGACCCGCGCCGATAGGCAGACCGTCCTCTGAGAACGCAGTCTGAGTACGTCCGTAAACAATCTGCAGGAAAAGCTCTCTCATAGCTGTGTTGATAGCGTCACAGACCAAGTCTGTGTTAAGGGCTTCCAAAATCGTCTTGCCCACAAGGATTTCGGACGCCATTGCCGCAGAGTGCGTCATACCGCTGCAGCCGACAGTTTCAACCAATGCTTCCTGGATAACGCCCTCTTTAACAT
The DNA here is from genome assembly GCA_958352815.1 of uncultured Eubacteriales bacterium. GTDB lineage: Bacteria > Bacillota > Clostridia > Monoglobales > Monoglobaceae > Monoglobus. The sequence goes on along the minus strand of CATWQA010000007.1, from coordinate 19,658 downwards.
TGAGGGTCAGCTTACACGTACCCTGCTGGGGCGCACACCAGCCAATACCATGAGTAAGACCGGAAATGTCTTTAACTTCCTTTGCCTGCGTCCACTTTCCCTCCTGAGGAATGGGGGCAGGACCGTGATATGCTCCCTTAACCAGAGGACACATCGATTCTACTTCACTTGAATACTTCATATGTTTGCTCCTTTCATTTTGCGATCACCGAATTTCCTGAAAAGCTGATAACAAAACAAAAAACACAAAATTCGATATTAACCGCTTCTCAATCAATTATAACATAAAATTTCAAATTTGCAATAAATTTGAATAAAAAAATTATCAAATTTATTACTTTGGATATTTTGTTAAAATTTTTACAAACTATATATTTAAGAACGGTTATTTTAAATAAAAAAATATTGACTTTGGGCTTCAAACCCTGTATAATATCACTATGAATAAATTATCTTCAGGAGGTGCGCTAATGGATACTTCGGCAGTATATAGCATAGGCTACGGTTTATATCTTCTCACAACAAAATCAGAGGGCAAGGATAACGGCTGCATAATCAACACGGCTATACAAATAACCTCAAAAGAACCCATGAAGCTTTTAATCTCACTCAACAAAACCAACGCGACCCACGACATGATTGTGAGTTCAAGGGAATTTAACGTATCGATTCTCACAAAGGAGGTTCCTTTCAGCATTTTTGAGCGGTTTGGATTTCAGAGCGGGCGAGATGTTGATAAGTTTGAGGGCATGGCCGACATAAAAAGGGCGGAAAACGGAATACTGTATTTAGACAAATACACAAACGCCTATCTTTCCTTAAAGGTTATTGACACTATCGACTGTGACACCCATACCATATTCCTGTCTGAATTAACAGACGCAAAAAATCTTTCAAGTGATGAAAGCGTGACCTACGCTTACTATCACAAAAATATTAAGCCCCAGCCCGACAAAAAGACAACAGGCGGCTGGAGATGCAAGATATGCGGGTACATCTACGAGGGCGATATTTTACCCGACGACTTTACTTGCCCAATTTGTAAGCACGGTGCGTCGGACTTTGAAAAAATCGAATAAGGTTTGAAAAGTAAAAACGGACTTTGACAGTGCAAAGTCCGTTTTTCATTACTGATTGCGCTTCTTCCACTTTAGGGGAGTAATCCTCCCGTCGGGATATTCAACGTCAATATTGTCAAGCTGCGCTCTAAGGCTCTTTTTCATATCCGCAATATACTCTTTTCGCAGCGCCTGACGCTCCTCTTCCTCCTCCGGAGTCAGCCCCTCGGCGGATTTTGCCTTTTTTGCAAGCTCATTTATCCTCTGAATTTTTTTCTGCTCCATATATCTCCTAAATTAATCGTTGTAGCCGTTTGGGTTATCCTTATGCCATTTCCATGCCGTCTCAATAATCGTTTCAAGATCGTTATACTTTGGCTGCCAATTAAGTTCTTTTTGAGCCTTTTCCGATGTTGCAACCAGCTTTGCCGGGTCGCCGGGACGTCTGTCTCCAAGCTCTGCCTTAATATCAATTCCCGTAACCTTGCGGGCAAGGTCCACAACCTCTTTAACGGAAAATCCGTTTCCGTTGCCCAGATTATATATATTGGACTTTCCGTCCTTCTGCATTTTTTCAAGAGCCAGAATATGAGCGTTTGCCAAATCTGTAACGTGAATATAATCACGAACGCAGGTTCCGTCATCCGTGTTATAATCGTTTCCGAATATGGTGATACAGTCCCTCTGTCCCAAAGCTGCCTGAAGAATTATGGGTATGAGATGCGTCTCGGGAGTATGGTCTTCACCGATTTTGCCGCTGATATGAGCTCCCGCCGCGTTAAAATATCTAAGAGCGGTATATCTTATATCATACGCCTCATAGCACCATCTAAGCGCCTTTTCCACAGCCAGCTTCGTCTCACCGTAGGGATTGGTGGGAACCGTCGGATCCGTCTCCATAATGGGGATATTCTTCGGCTCGCCGTATGTAGCTGCTGTTGACGAAAATACAATATCGTGAACATCATATTTCCGCATTGCATTCAACAAACACAAGGTTGACACCACATTGTTGTTGTAATATTTAAGGGGGTCGCCGACGCTTTCCCCAACAAGAGAGTCCGCTGCAAACTGAATAACCGAGTCAATCTTATTCTCGGTGAACACCTTATCCATAAAATCACTGTCTCTCAAATCACCGACCATAAGCTTACCGCCCAGAACGGCGTCCTTATGCCCCTTTTGGAGATTATCGGCAATAACTACTTCCTTGCCGCCGGCCAAGAGCTCCGCCACCGTATGGCTTCCGATATATCCTGCGCCTCCGCAAACCAATACTGCCATTGTTATTCCTCCTATATCAAAAAGTCTTAATTTCTAAATAAATCATATTCATCCGCACCTACAGTTTATAACATCTTTGCAGTTTTGTCAATAAAAATTTATCCCGTGTTGCCTATTATTCGGGGATACTAATCCCCAACGTATATTCTATGTTCGCATTTTGCAAAAAAACTGTGTACTTTTTACCCAAATATAAATTTAAAAACTTATATATCTTATAAGCTTTTAATATTTTTATTCTCCGACACTAAATAAGGTTTGCAATTATGAAAAAACCTTGATAAAATATATAAAGATTTTTTGAGCTCGAGAGGAGATATATAATGAGCGACATAATTGAACTTATAAAGAACAACGAGATTGACAAGGTGAAAGATCTGCTGTCGTCCGCGCCTAAAATGATTGAACAAGAGGACGAAAACGGAATTTCCGCCGCGCATTATTTGGTTAGAACAGGGGATATTAACATTGTGAAATATCTTGTTGAATATACCTTTGCAAGTTTTAACACCTGCGACAGCAACTACAGAACAGTGCTCCATGATGCTGTTCTTACAGGCAATCTTGAGTGTGTTAAGTATCTGGTTGAACGTGTGGGCATGTCACCCTGTCACGGGGATAAGGACTTAATTACACCCTACCATTTGGCTCATGAAAAAGGCTTTACAGATATAGAAGAATACTTTGAGCAAGTTGTGGGCTCAAAGCTGGAGGATATGTACCAAAACCCGGTAAGACGCGGATTTTATGCAGATCCGTCCATAGTTCGGGTTGGCGAGGATTACTACATGGTTAATTCTTCATTTGTATTCTTCCCGTGTATTCCCATTTCCCACTCAACAGACCTTGTTCACTGGGAAACTGTAGGTCATGCCATAACAAATCCGGAATGGGCAAACATAGACGGCTTAGAAGGCGGCAGAGGTTACTGGGCGCCGGATATCTCGTATCACAAAGGCAAGTTCTACATTACGGCCACACTGAGGTATAATGACGACATGCCTGTTAAGCGCAGGCAGATTATTGTGTCTTCGGATAAGCCCGAGGGACCTTACTCAAAGCCTGTATTTATTAACGAGGACGGAATTGACCCCTCCCTGTTTACGGATGTTGATGGCAGACGTTATATGCTCCTTAACAGAGGTGCGAGGATTTTGGAATTAAATGAGGACGCCACCGAGCAGATCGGAGAGGCGGAGCTTCTCTACTACGGCACAAACAAACGCGCTCCCGAGGGTCCTCACCTGCTTTACAAAGACGGATATTATTACCTGTTTGAGGCAGAGGGCGGAACAGGCCCCGGACACCAGATAACAGTTTCCAGAAGCAAAACCTTAAAGGGCGTATATGAGCCCTGCCCATACAATCCGATTATGACCCAGAGAGATACAGATGCGCCCATCACCTGTACCGGTCACGGAAAGCTTGTTCAGACCCAAAACGGAGAGTGGTTCGTTGTATACCTGTGCAACCGGTATTTAGACCACAAGTACGCCATTATGGGCAGAGAGACCTGTCTCGACCCCGTAACATGGACGCCGGACGGCTGGCCTATCGTAAACAACTTACAGGGGCCCAGCACTCTCCAGAAAAAGCCCAACCTGCCTCGCACAACACGCAAGCACAATGCAGGACTTGACCATTTTGATAACGGGCGACTGAGACATTTCTGGATTTTTGCCGGAACCCCCGAGCCTGACGGCTTAAAATTCGGTGACAGCAGAGTATACATAAAGGGTTCAAGAAAGCCTCTTACATCTAAGTCTGCGAAGAACATAACGGTTCGCAGACAGCCCGACTTTAACTTTGAGGCAATATGCAAGCTCGACCTGGGGATTAAGCTTAACAGCGAACAGAACTACGGCGTTACCGGATACTACGATGAAAATACTTTCTTCACATACGGTATCTACAAAAACGGAAACGGTTACGCTTTAAAGCTGTTTGAGAAAATAGATGAAACAGAGAGATATACATACACTGTTGAAATACCAAACACAACCGGGGCTCTCTATCTCAAGATCAAAACAGAAGGACTTAAGAGGACTTTCTACTACAGCTTTGACGGAGAAAACTACACGGAAGTATATGTTGCCGAAAACATATACTATCTGTGCAGCGAAGCAATCAGCAAAGGAAAGCGTTTCACAGGCGCAATGATAGGAATGTACGCTTACAGCGGTGAGGAAAGCGTGATTTACGCGCCGTTTGACAGCTTTGAGTGTATTGCCGAAAAATATGCAAAGTAAAATTAAAATCGGTTTTATCGGTGCGGGCAAGGTCGGAACCTCCCTGGGAAAGTACCTTAAAGAAAGCGGTCTTTTTATTGAGGGATATTATTCAAGGACATATAAAAACGCTGAAGAAGCCGCCGCTTTTACGGGGAGCTCCGCCTATTCTGATATGAATACTCTAATTGAGAAGTCCGACGTAATTTTTATAACTGTAAACGATGACAGCATATCTAAAGTCTGTTCCGAGGCGGCGCAGTTTGAAAGTTTTGCGGGAAAGACTTTCTGCCACACCTCCGGTGTGCATTCATCAAACGTATTGACAGACCTAAAAAAACTTGGCGCGGAAACATGCAGTATACATATGCTTTTGGCGGTTAATGATAAATATGAGAGTTTCAGAGATTTCACCGAAGCGTTTTTCACCGCTGAGGGCGACTGCGAAAGAGTTTGTAAAATTTTAGGGCTCTGCGGCAATGAATACAAAATAATTTCATCGGAGAACAAAATCAGGTATCACGCCGCCGCTGTATTCGCGAGCAATTTTGTTGTGGCTCTGTCTCACATCGCCTGCGGTATGCTGGGCACCTGCGGCTTTTCGGAAACGGAAGCCCTCAGAGCATTAACCCCGCTAATGCTGAACAACATAAAAAACATAACAGAGGTCGGTCCCCGAAAGGCTTTGACAGGCCCCGTGCAGCGAGGAGATTTTGAAACGATCAGGAAGCACCTTTCCTGTTTCGGAGACAGCTCGGAGGATACCCTCGCAAAAGAAATATATAAGGATTTAACCAACGCGCTGCTTCTTCAAACCGACCAAAAAGCAACACTTGAATAAGGAGAAATTATGTTAAACAGCAAACAGAGAGCATTTTTAAGAGGACTTGCCAACAAGGAGCCTGCCCTGTACCAAATAGGCAGGAGCGGCGTTAATGAGAACATGATAAAGCAGATTTGCGACGCCTTGGAAGCCCGTGAGCTGGTAAAGGTTCATGTTCTGGACAACTCTCTGCTTTCCGCCAGGGAAGCTGCAGATGAGCTTTCGGAGGGTACCTCCTCCGACGTTGTGCAGGTAATAGGGAACAAGTTTGTTCTTTACAAGGAGTCGGAAAACAACAAAAAGATTGAGCTGCCGAAAAAATAGATTATTAATTTCATAGGGCTGCGCCCCAATCGGTTTCCCCGAAGGGGAAAACCGATTGGGGCGGAGACGGCTGTGACCCAACTTCTTTGAAGTTGGAAGGCACGCATTATTCGAGTTTATACAGAGTAACCAATGTCAATGATAAGCCTGAATTGTTGCCGACAGAGCGCAACAGGGCGGGCGACAGACACACCAATGTGATTATATGAATTTACAGGGATTATGGGTAAAATAAATCTCAAATCCATATAATATGGTATCAATCGCTAATTCAGTCAGTGGGCGCAATAAATGGCGCCCCTACGAAATTGGTGGGTTACATATGTTGCAATCCCGTTTGTTTTGGTGGTAACAGTTACATATATGCGGAGGCGGCTGTGACCCAACATCTTTGATGTTGGACGGCACATATTATTCCAATTAAACCACTGTAACCAATGTCAATAACAGCCCTTAGTTGTTGCCGGTCTGGGGAGCCGCCCCCTACGAAATTGGTGGGTTGCATATGTGGCAATCCCGTTTGTGTTCATTTTATGGGGTATAGTTTAATAGTTTACATTCTACATTCTACATTCTACATTCTACATTCTACACTATACACCCTACTTTACTTTAGGTTCAAAATCCGTTCGGCATTTCCGTGGAGAATCAGCTCTTTTTCTTCATGGGTCAGATTAAGCCGATCTATATATTCAAGCTCATCCTTTGAATTCCACATGGGGTAATCCGAACCGAACAGCACGTGATCCACTCCGTAGCTGCGGATAAGCTCCTCGGCATAATTCAGAGGTATTCTGTACATGGAGCTTGAAGTGTCTACATACACATTCTTTCCTTTAAAGGCACAGACAGCGTCATCCCACTCCGACCAGCCACCGAAATGAGCCCCTATAACCGTCATTGACGGAAACTCCTCCATCACCTTTGCCATTCTGTAGGGCTTGCTCCACTGGTAGCGAAAATCTCCCGTATGCACCAGCAGCGGCAGCCGTCCTGCAATAGCTTCATAAATGTATAACGCCTTTTTATCATCAATATTAAACCTCTGGAAGTCAGGATGAAGCTTTAAGCCCTTCAATCCCAGCCCTATGCACCGCTCGACCTCTTGATTAATATTCTCAAAATCCGGATGCATGGTCATAAAACCGATAACCCTGTCCGGGTACTTTTGGGTGCACTCATATATAAAATTATTGATAGAGGTTACCTGATGAGGAGTTGTGGCAGGCGAATGAATAACCACTTTATCCACTCCCGCATCGTCCGCCGTTTTGAGCAGATTTTCCAGCCTTCCGTTGTTCTGAACGTCAATCCCGTAAAACGCCTCGATGCCGTGAGACGCCTTTTCCGCAATATTATCAGGGAAAACATGAGTATGTATATCTATTATCATTTATAAGACTCCAATCCTACGCTTATACCGCATTTATGTAATTTCTCCGCCCTTTTTGCGGCGGAGCATCAACACACAGTATAACACTGCAAAATTGAAATGTCTATATTGAATTTTAAATAAAAATGTGTTGTATTCTGACGGGTACTGGTTCTCTGATGATAATACAAGAGTCTGTCTTTGTTCATGGACGCCTCAAATGCGTTTCTGTTACCCTTCTCAATAGCATATCTTCCTCCATAGTAAAGCCCACCAAACAAAGCAAAAGAGAAATTAAACATTATACATCTATCCCTTCACACTCCATCCACAAGCTAGGAAACACAAACTTAGCAATCACAGTCCCATCCTCTGTAGCAAAAAATCCAAACTTCACCGTCTTTTCTACCAAGTCATACAAGATATGCTCGTTAGGTTCCTTTTGCGGAATATCAACAGTCAAATCTATACACTCCAGAGAAACTGAGATTTCCCCGGTCTCCGTATCAACTTCTACCTCAATTGATTCATTACCAAACTCGTCCGACAGTTCATCTATAGCCTCACAATATTCTTGAAATTTATTAAGCCTTCTCCCGTCTATCACATAGGACGAAAATATCTTACTGCCGTCCCTAATTACCGGCAACGCTGTTTCAAAACACTCTCCATGATGGCTCATTCTTTCCCTCCTTCTTCTATTATTTTTATATTATCGGTTATCCCATTAAATCCAAAGTCCAGCTGTATAGTACCGTCAGTTTTAGGATAAACGTCCACATTTGAAGCCGCCTTTGCCGCTGCTACAAACAAGAGTGGATTATCAAATATTATTTCTTTGCCAACTACACTGACAACACCAACACTTTTAACCGGTTCATTTAACCTACACGTAACCTTTGTGGAAGTTCCCTTTGTTATGTGTTTCAAAACCTTGTACGTATATATCACAGCCTCTGCCTTACGTGGGTTTGTCACACTTATATGCCCGTCTTCATTTTTGGGAATTTTGGAAAAGATTTTAGCTAAAGAGTCAAGCGTTCGGTCAATTGTTTCGTCATCCACATAATCTCCGTCAATAAAAATTTTTTCTTCTTCGTAGCTTTCGTAATTTTCATTGTTGCTCATTATTTACACCCTCCTACCTTAATATAATTCCGATTCTATTATACCATTCGGTAATTAAAAACGCAAGAAAATTTATAACCTCTTTAACAATTTAATACAATATGAGTTTTTTTATACGATTTTTCAATTCGGGTATGTGTGCTGCAATTGCCGATTGCACTCCGTCACTCTCTACCTTTAATTAGCAAGCGCAGCATTGCGCTGATTTAAATTCCACATATTCATTGACAATTCGAAACTTTTCTATTATAATGTATACGAAGATGTCACATGCCGTATCGGCAAGTTACATTCATAATTGCAATGGAAGCAATAATATACCACTGAAATTATGAGGAGCTAAAGCTCCCTTCGTATATTGCAATCGTTCGCTATCTATGCTCTTTGCATGCAAAGCATAGTATTGCTCCGATTTAAATATATACTACATTATTTTTAAGACTGCAAATTCGGCTCAGCCGTTTTTTGGAAATGGGGAATTTTAATGGGCATTTTTAGTATGAAGGGCTACAACAAGCCCGGCAAAGGTGTTGACGATCTTGCTCCGGGCAATGACGGAGCAATGTTGTTTTTTGAAATTTTTATCAGGAAGTTCTGGAAGCTTATCCAGACCAACCTCCTCTTCTGCGTCGCGAATATTCCGGCGTTTTTGATTATTTACTTTCTTGCGGGAACCTTTTCAAACGCAATTTTCGGTACCTTTCCCAACGAGATAGCGGGAATTGTTGGGTTAAGCGAGCCGGATCTTAACAATGCGGATTACAGAATGATTTACATGATAATCGATATCGGAGTTCGGGTTTGCGCAGCTACGCTGTTTACAATTTTCTGGGGCTCCGGTCCCGCTACGGCAGGTATGCACTACATACTCAGGAATTACGCCCGTGAAGAAAACGCCTTTATTCTAAGCGATTTCTGGGACGCAATAAAAGACAATTTTAAGCAGAGCCTGGCAGTGTTCATCATTGACATTTTGTTTATGTTTATATTCTTCTACGGAATTTATTTTTATTCCTCACAGACGAATATACTAAGGTTTGCAAAATATATCTTGTACTGCCTGTTTATCTTCTACACCATTGTGCACCTGTTTATATACCCGTTGATGGTGCGGTACAAGCTGTCTCTGGGCAAGCTTCTTAAAAACGCCGCTCTTTTCTCTATGGCAAGCCTGCTCTACAGTTTCCTTGTTATAATCCTTTTGGGACTGCTGACAATCGGAATCGGCTACCTGGGAATATTTATGCTGACCAGCACCGGTCTTTCGGTACTGATTACTATATACGTACTGCTGGTTGTGGTTATTCTTTTCGCTTTCTGCGGCTTTATTGTAAGCTATAACGCAGAGTGCCAAATCAGGAAATACATAGACGACTCGGCTCAGGTTGAGGAAAAAGAAAGCTTTAAAAAAGAGGACAAGCCTATAAACAGGCGGCAGTTATATTAATAAATAAAATAAGAAAGGTTTTCTCACCGCCATTTGGTGAGAAAACCTTTTTTGTTCAAACAAAAATCGGAGCAAGCAAAGGCTCACCCCGACATGGCGTCCCCGACAGGAATCGAACCTGTGGCGTTCCGCTTAGGAGGCGGACCCTCTATCCTACTGAGGTACGGAGACATATTTAATTACGCGACTATAGTATTATACACTATACAAGCACAAAATGTCAAGCATATTAATAAAAAAATCCCGCAGAAGTTGGCCATTCTGCGGGATTACCTCTGGTGACTCCTAGGGGATTCGAACCCCTGTAGCCGGCGTGAGAGGCCGGAGTCTTAACCACTTGACCAAGGAGCCATATGGTAGCGGTAACTGGATTTGAACCAGTGACACTACGGGTATGAACCGTATGCTCTAGCCAACTGAGCTATACCGCCGTATAAAGTGTTCACTGCGAACAACATTGATGATTATACCAGATTATATTTTACTTGTCAATACTTTTTTTGAAATTTTTTAAAATTTTTTTAGAAAAAAGTCGCTGCCCGGTTTTAATGCCCGATTCGGGTATAAAATAAGTGAAATACCATATTAATCAATCTTTATAAACTTGTTAATATTATTTCTGTATTCCTGTGGCGTTGTACCGTAGGCAGCCTTGAACATGCGGTTAAAGGTTCTCTGGCTGTCAAAGCCTGAAAGCTGGCTTATAATAGTGAAGTTTTCGTCTGTGGTACGTATAAGGTTTGCCGCATACTCGGTTCTGATAAGACCCAAATAGTTTCTAAGATTCATTTTGAAGTTCTGATTAAAAATTTTTGAGATGTAGCTCTCGCTCACATTAAACTGCTTAGCAAGGGACTCTCTTGTTATGGACTGCGTAAAATTTTCTTCTATATATTTGACCATTTTATAGGTTATGTCGCTGACAGGGCTGTGTGGATGCTGCTTCAGCTTTAAGATTTCCAAAACATATGACATGATAACGCATGCCCATGAAAACTTAATCTCAAAGCTGTCCTCGGGGCTAATGGCGTTTAGGGCAGCTCTCAGATTATCGTTTATATTCTCCTTCTCAATTAGAGGATTTTCCGGCTCAAAATTGTTTAAATCCGGAAACAACCGCCCGAACAGCTTGGGGCTGCACATTAAAATCAATATATCCGACTCTTTTTTGTCCAAACTATAATAGGAATGAACTGTGTCCGGGAAAATAACCCCGGCGCAGCCCTCCTTTATTTCATAGGAATTGCTTTCAATCCTAAGGTGCTGAACCCCTTTATGGGTATAAACCACCTCAACATACTTGTGCATATGCTCAGGATAATTTAATTCATAGTTGTTTCGCTTAACTGTTAGGTCAGTTTTTCTAATCTCATACACCGGCAGCATAGTATAACTCCAATCTGACAACATTTTGTCCAACATTAGATACATTGTGACTTTAATTATACAGCAAAAAGTGATATATTTCAAGTATAGAAATTTTATTTTAGGAGGTATTACAATGAGTTTACGAAAAATCTTATCAGCAGCGACAGCGGCGGTAATGCTTATGACCGCTCTGCCCGTATCGGCTGCCCAAACAAGCACGGAACCGACAGTCGAAGCTGATACACAAACTGTAACCCTATCGGAAGTAAGCACGGATACGGTGGAAACCGCAGCAACGTATCCATACCAGGACACTTCCCTTTCCTTTGAGGAAAGAGCGGCAGACCTGGTGGCACGCATGACCCTGGAAGAAAAGGCTGCTCAAACCGGAGCAAAGACTGCTCCCGCAATAAGCAGGCTCGGGGTTCATTCCTACTACTACTGGCGCGAGGGAATTCACGGCGTTGCCAGACAGGGCGGAGCAACCAGCTTCCCCGTGAGCCTTGCCATGTCCAACACTTGGGACAGACAGCTTATGTTTGAGGTAATGGATATTACCTCAACGGAGGCAAGAGGTAAAAACAACCGATATGATCTGAACTATTGGAACCCCACCATTAACATGGCCCGCGATCCCCGCTGGGGCAGAAACGAGGAGACATACGGCGAGGATCCATACCTCACCTCTGAAATCGGCGGTAAGGCTGTTGAGGGTATGCAGGGCACAGACGAAAAGTACCTGAAAACTATGACGACCCTGAAGCACTATGCTGCCAACAACTGCGAAGGCGAGCGTCAGAGAGGTACTTCTATTATGAACGAGAGTACCATGCGCGATTACTACTCAAAGGCATTCCAGAATATTATTGAAGAATATGCCCCCGCAGCAGTTATGAGCTCATATAACGGAACGACTGTTTACAGAAATAACGAGCTTCTCACCTCAATGAGCGGTCAGAAGATTGACTATGTTGCTTCAAGCGCAAACTCCTATCTGCTCACAGATTTGCTCAGACGTACATACGGCTTCGGCGGATTTGTTGTGGGCGACTGCGGCGCATGGGATAACCTGTACGGTGTTCAGGCTATAAGACAGAAACTTTATCCCGATGAGGCTCTTGAAAATATTACGGCGCCTATGACGGTAGCAAAGGCTTACCAGGCAGGCTCCAGCCTTGACTGTAACAGCGGCGGCTCGGGCACAGCTCAGACAGCAAACGCCGTACAGCAAGGCTACATCAGCGAGGACCTGTTGGACATTGCCGTATATGAACTGTTCCTCCAGCGCATGAAAACCGGTGAATTTGACGACGGAGCAACCTATCAGGACATAAAATCCAGCGTTATTGAATCAGACGAGCATGTTGCAAAAGCTGAAGAGGCGGCTGAAAAGTCATGGGTTCTTCTTGAGAACAATAACGACACTCTCCCCCTCAAAAGCGACGTTACCAATATTGCAATCGTGGGCGACCATGCAAACGAGGTTGTCCTCGGCGACTACTCGGCTGATATGGATCAGATGAAATCTGAACTCGTAACACCTCTTGACGGAATAACAGAGCAGGTTCAGTCGATTAATCCGAACGCAAACGTTGAACTGATCGGAAACGTGAACGACAGCACTCCTCTGCTCAACATAAAGAGCATATCTCTTGTTAAGAGCACTGGCAAGTCAACAACCCTTGATCTGTCAAAGGCAACAAGCGTAATCGGCATGACAAAGAGCGACGGAACACTGACAGACGTTACCAAGTCAGGACTGGCAATTATCCCGGATGTTGACTTTAGTGATGTAACCGATATACAAATTGAAGCGGCTTCTCTCCCGGGAATGCCCAATGTTACCATAGAAATAGGCTACAACAGCGCTTCGCAAAATACTGCCAACGTGCCTATTGCAGTAACTTCAGGCTCAAGCGACTACACAACCAATACGGCAGTGTATAACGGCGCAACCGGCGGATATAACGGAGTTGCAAATATGTATATCACAGTCAGCGCCAACGCAGAGTTCTCTGTTGAAAACTACAAAACCGCTCTTGACAAGGCGGACTATATTATAGCCTACGGCGGTACAACAGAAGCGGATTCCAGCGAGTCCAACGACAGAGCTTCTATCGACCTGCCCTCATCTCAGTCTCACGTGCAGCAAATCTGTGACGCTTATCCCGATAAGACGATTGTTGTGCTCCAGACTGTCGGTCAGGTAAACGTTGAGGGCTTTAAGGACAAGTGCGCAGCAATGCTCTGGACATCCTATAACGGTCAGACTCAAGGTCGTGCTTTGGGCAAAATCCTAATCGGTGCGGTTAATCCCTCAGGTAAGCTTTCTACCACCTGGTATTCCGCTGAGGATTTGGAAAAAATGCCTATAGGCTCTGCAAGACAAAAGATTGACGGCATAGACTATAACTTCACAAACTACGAACTCTCTCAGGACATTAACAACCCCACCGCCGAGTATCCGGGAAGAACCTATCAGTATTACACGGGAACTCCCATATACCCCTTTGGCTACGGCACAAGCTATTCAACCTATGAGTATTCAAACATTAAGGTTGATAAGTCGGCGGTTGATGCAAACGACACCGTTACAATCACAGCCGACGTTAAAAACACAGGTTCTGTTGCGGGCGCAGAGGTTGCTCAGCTCTATGTTTCGGTTCCCGGAGCAGACGGCAAGAAGCTGCCCTTAAAGCAGCTTAAGGGCTTTGAGAGAGTTGAATTAAACCCCGGCGAGACAAAGACAGTTTCATTCAAATTGGATGTTTCAGATGTGTGCTTCTTTGACGAGGCGGCTCAGGCAAACTACGTTGTAAACGGAACATATACCGTAAGAGTCGGCGCAAGCTCTGCCGATACAGAGGGACTCACAGCAACATTTGACGTCAGCGGAACTATTGCGGAGACCATAAAGAATGTTGCTGCCGTTCCCTCGGGAATTAAGCTCTACATCGCCAAGGACGCAAGCGGAGCTCTGGAAAATGCTCCCGCAAACTCAATCGACCCAGGCGTAAGCGTGGCTCTTAAGAACGACAGACTTGTAACAGACTTTGCAAACGACGGCATAACCCTTTCATACAGCAGCTCCGACACTGACGTTGCAATAATTGACAACGGTCTTGTTAAGGCAGGAACAAAAGAGGGCACAGCAACAATTACTGTTACCGCAACAAAGGCTGACGGTTCTTCTTCCTCTGCTTCTTTCCCGGTTGTAACCCAGACCAAGGAGAGAATTTCGGCAGAGAAAACAGCTGAATACTTAAAACAGCTTGACGAGGCATATAACAGCTGCCCCGAAGTTGCGTACACTGTTGAAAACTGGCAGCTACTCAACGGAATATATACAGAGACCCGCACCTTTATTGAAAACGAACTTCTTGAAGAAAACATACCTCTCACGCTGAAAGCGGCTATTGAGGAAATATATTCCATACCTAAAATTGAGCTGACTGAGCAATATGAAGTAAGCGCAGTGAACCCGAATGTTATTTCAGACGGCGTTATCGACTATTCAGCAAACGGAATAGGCATATACACTGCAACCGAAACAACAATCAGCGGCACAATCACAAAGGATAATCCTGCCGTAATCGATATGCAGGCAACAAACGACGGCAGCCCTGTCAGCGGCAGCCTTATCTGGACGGTTGAGCGTCTGGACGATTCAGGCAGAACGGCTCCTGAGATAGATATGAACAGCGGAAAGCTGACAATCTACGAAAACGGAACCTATAAGATTACAGCAAGCGACTATCCCAACCAAAAGTACGGCAGCATTACGGTATACGCAAACCTGCAAATTGAGGGTGAAAGCGCAGATGACGGCGACGGTGCAAACCTAAGCGATGCAAAGGACGGCGCAAGCGGCGGTCTTAACGCAGGAAGCACAAACAGCTATTGGCTGCGATTTGACGGCGTTAAGCTGGATAAGCTGACCGACATCACCTTTAGAGTTTCTCAAAAGGATGCAGAGGCTAAAATTAACGTATCCCTCCTGCCCAACACCGACTGGATAGTTGCAACCGCAACAGCTCCCAAGACAGGCTCATGGACTAACTGGGCAGAGGTTACTGCAGTTGTTGACAGAAATCAGCTCAGCAAGCTCACCCTTGACGAAAACGGCTGCGGCACAATATATGTTCAGACAAACAAAGCAAATCTGGACTATATGAAGCTGAACTACATAACCGGCAGCACCGATGTTCAGTCGCTAAGCGGCGGAAAAATTAAGATAACCACTCCTCAGACCTCCGGCGTATTATTAACGGCTGCATATGATGAAAACGGGGCTCTTAAAAATCAGAATATTCAGGAGCTGAACGCCTCCGGCGAATACACCATAGAAGGCTTTGCAAACGGAGATAAAGTCAGCGTGTTCACTTGGGAAAGCCTGGCGAATATGAAGCCTTTGGAAAAGGCAACAACCATCACCTATAGCGAGCCTGCCGTTAAGGAACTGACAGTATATAACTTCAGCGACCCGATATTTGACTCATTCTTTGACAGTGCGGAAGGAACCTACCTTTCAAGCGGTCTGGGAATGGACGGCTACGGCGGCTGGAACACCGACAAGGGCGGAAGCTATACCTACAACGGTAGAACCTACACCTTTACCAGAAGCCTTAAAGGCGGAAAGGGCGACACGGCAGCGCGTAAGGTATTCTTTACTCCTGACACGGACGGCGTTGTTACAGCAATATTCAAAGCAAGCTCTGATAGATATATGGTTATAGAACAGGATGGAAAAACTGTCCAAAAATACGGCGACGGTAATCTTTCAATTGTTCAAGCCAACGTAAAAGGCGGTGTCCCCGTTTACGTATACGGAGGCGGCTCCAACAAGACCTTGTACGGAGTGCTGTTTGAAGCGGATAAATCCGTAATTGAAACAAATCCTACAGCTACTCCCGAGCCTACGCCCACGCCAACCCAAGCTCCTGTGCCTGATACAGATTTTGTGCAGACTGTAGAGTTTGAGGATTATACCAAATCATGGGCTTCATCTGCAAATTCAGCAGATAACACAAGCGCAAGCGGCGGTAAAATAATTGAAAATACCAGAGACGGAGATATATTCTACTTTGGCGAAAGATTGATGGACGACATGCTGGTTCTCGAACTGAAGGCGGCAATCCGTAACGATGCGGGAACAGCTACAGCAACATTCTATGCCGCAGACACAACGGGTATTGACGTTCAGAACGCAAGCAAGTCAACCATTGAGCAGCTTCTGACCTCGGAAAACCGTCTGGGCTCTACAACTCTTATCAGTGACAAGGGCTGGGACAACTATATAGAGCATATATTTGCTGTTAATTCAGGCTTTACGGGTAACAGAGGATTGTTTGTCAAGCTGAACACAGACGGCAAGTATTGCGGCAACCTGGACTACATTTCCTTGAAGTACAACCTGGGAGGGGCAACCACCTCCTCCCTCCCCGCCGCGGAGGACAGCCTGACTGCTGAAAACACTTCTACAAAAGTAACTGTTACAGGCGATATGATTGCTACCGAAAATAAGTATGACGGTACAGTTTCGGAAATCAGCTTCAGCGAAAATTACGGCGAAAGCATGACATTTAAAAAGCTGATAGTCTGGAAGGATATGCTGACAGCTCTGGCTCAGGAAAACGAAAACGGAGCTACTTCAATCCTCACCAGCGCAATGGGAACGGTTTGGAGCAATGTGACCCCGGATATTTTCGCAGAAAAGGATCCCGGGGTTCCCGACGAACTTGTTATAAACGATATAGTTACGGCAAACGACCAGCTTTATGCAGGCTGTGACGGCGGAGTTCTTGTTACGATGACCTCTTGCTCAAAGTGCAGCACGGCAAAAACTGTATGCGACTTTGATATTGCGGAAATCGAATGCGACGGTGACATACTGCTCCTTACAGGCGCTAACGGCGAAGCTGCGGAAATCAGTTTAGCAGATGCCAGACAGGAAAATATTAAGGGCGAGGCCGCTCTTGAGCTTGCGGCAGAGGGCGCAATACTTGTTGACGTCAGAAGCGCCGAGGAATTTGCGGAATATAGCTACAGCGGTTCAATAAACGTTCCTGTAGATGAGTTTACTACATGGCTTGAAACTGTGCCTACAGACCAAACCATCATAGTATACTGTAAGTCAGGCGCACGTGCAGCCCAAGCGGTTGAAACAGCCAAAGAAATGGGTTATACAAACATCTATAATCTTGGCAGTATCGATGAGATTATGCAAATTAATTAAATTTTCTTCCCAATTAAATTAGGGCTTTGCCCAAAAAAATTACAGTGGGTTCTACCCCACTGTAATTTTATTTTGCTTGATTTACCAGCTCGGAAAAGATTTTCTTACTGTTCTCATCGTCTTTATATGAAAACTCCGGGTGCCACTGAACAGCCCACACAAATTTTTTGTCAGGCTTATACACGGCTTCAATCAAACCATCCGCAGCCTTAGCCATAGGCAAAAGCTCCGGCGACAGCTTTTTAATTCCCTGATGATGATAGCTATTGACGGCAATATTATCTTTGCCGAGAACCCTATGAAGGGGCGTGTTGTCTGTTATGTCAACCTGATGAATGGGCTTATCGTAGGGAGGCTGCTGCCTATGGCAAATATCAGAATTCCACTGAGTGGGTAAATCCTGATAGAGCGTACCCCCAAGCACAACATTTAATATCTGAATACCCCTGCATATGCCGAGAGCTGCCTTATTAAGCTCTATAATCCGCCTTAACAGGTAAACCTCCATTGCGTCTCGTTCAGGTGAACATTGGCCGCATTGAGGCATTATTTCTTCATTATACAGGGACGGCGATAAGTCGTGTCCTCCCGTAAACAAAAAGCCGTCGCACATATCCGCTATTTGATTGAGCATATTTTTATTATCGGTCAATGGTAGCATTATCGGCGTTCCGCCCGCTTCAATTATTCCGTTCATATACCCGGGCACAAGCCAATAGCTGTCTCTTTCATAATCAACCAGCGGCATAACCCCTATAATCGGTCCGAATTTACTGTTTATGTACACTATATATCACCTGCCTATATTTTCATATTGTACCAAATTTTAGAAATTTGTCAATACAGAAGCTGCCATTTTTAAAACAGTGTTTAAAAAAATATCATATTATAAAACATAATTGTCCGCTACGGCTGCACCGTAGGCTTATACTCGCCAAAGACTTTATCAAAATAAATAGGTTTAAAATTTTATTTAAATCATAATCCCTGTCAATTTTATTCTCACATTGGTGTGACTGTCGCCCACCCTGTTGCGCACTATCTGCACCAACTTAGGTTTATTATTGACATTGCCTACTTTGCGCAAACTGGAATAATATGAGCCATCCCACTTCAAAGAAGTGGGGTCACAGCCCGACCTCCCCGAGCGCAGGGCGGGCGAACGACAGGTTTAAATAGAGTTTTATGTGTTACACGGTACCACGAATTAGAGAGTTACAAATACGTCAACTCGTTTATGTTATTTTAGACCATTAGTAAAATTACGGGGCGTCTGGGAAGCCGCCCCCTACAACCTGAACGATTACGTATAACTAAACCCCATTCGCAAAATTATAACCGGGCTTACATTATCAAATATAAATAAAATTACATGGATATAGTATAAAGTAAAGTTTTAGTGTTTACACTATAGTAGGGGCGCCCCTACGAATTAGAGAGTTACAAATATGTCAACACATTTACTTTTGCGCCAAAGGCGCACACTCGCAAAAAGGTGGTAGCGCAGCGTGCCTTTTTGCGAAACAAGGAGGAGTAGCGCAGTAGGCGACCGATTTTTTGATATAAAAAAAACGGAAGGTTGTAAAGTACGTAACCTAAACAGGGCTCCCAAAAAGTCACTAGACTTTTTGGGATAAAGGAGCAGCAACGGAGCACGTGAAAAAAGCCCGCCTAAAAAGCGGGCTTTTTGAATGCAGCGCAATCAGGGCTCCCGAAAAGTCGATAGACTTTTTGGGAAAAGGAGAGACGACGAAGCGGTGTGACTGATTTTTTCTGCAAGAAAAAATCGGAAGGTCGCAAAGCCCTCAATACCAAACAGGGCTCCCAAAAAGTTGGCAGACTTTTTGGGACTAAGGAGGAGTAGCGCAGCAGGCAACCGATTTTTTGATATAAAAAAATCGGAGCAAGCGAAGCTTACTCCGACGTGGAGGCGCCACCCAGATTTGAACTGGGGAATAAAGCTGTTGCAGAGCTCTGCCTTACCACTTGGCTATGGCGCCGTATCTAATTGTCACTAATATATTATGATAAAAGACGCAAGAATATGCGTCTTTTATCACATGGAGCGGAAGACGAGATTCGAACTCGCGACGTTCACCTTGGCAAGGTGACGCTCTACCACTGAGCCACTCCCGCAAATGGTGCCTCCGGGCGGAATCGAACCACCGACACGGGGATTTTCAGTCCCCTGCTCTACCGACTGAGCTACAGAGGCAAGACAACTTAAAACCATAAAAAATACAGTATTAAGTTGTTTGGCGATCCGGATGGGGTTCGAACCCACGACCTCCAGCGTGACAGGCTGGCATTCTAACCGACTGAACTACCGGACCAAATTGGTGGGAACAATAGGGCTCGAACCTATGACCCTCTGCTTGTAAGGCAGATGCT
>CATWQA010000006.1 GCA_958352815.1 uncultured Eubacteriales bacterium | reverse complement strand
AGCCCCAATCGGTTTCCCCGAAGGGGAAAACCGACCGCGCTCGGGGCGGAGGCGGCGAGCGCAACGGGGCGGGCGAATAATCACCTCTCCATAATATCCTTATCTCCCGCCTCTACTCTATACGAGTCCTTTATCTTTCTTGAAGTCATTTTTCTCACCTTATCACTCAGGGCAAACTCATTTTTAATAAAGTCTATCGTGACATCTCTGTGCTTTGCCAGAGCCGTGGCAATAAGCCACGACTGCGCCATTTGAACATAGTATTCCTCGCTTTTAACGCCGTTTACCTGCTTTAGGGCAAACCTTGCGTTTTCCTCACTGTCCAAATAAAAATCCAGCATAACGATTATTCCCACCCGCTGCTCCCAGGGGTTGACGCTCTGTAGAAATCTGTGTATTTCTATTTTATATTCCTCGGTATATTTTTTAATCCCCTTAAAGGAGCTAACGCAGACGTCGCATATAGCCCAATTGTTTACCATAGCGGCAAAGCGGCGAACACGCTCGCACAGTTCCCCAAAGGGCAGCTTTAAACATCCCGTCACAAGCCCTATAATCGATATTTCCTCGTGGGAAAGACTTTCCTTATCAAGGGTGTAGCAATAATCCAGAAAGCCTCTGCCGTCACCCTTTGCAATTTCCTTTGCCAGCTTCCTCATTTGGGGCACGCGAACGCCTAAAACCCGACTGTTTGAGCCGGGGATAAGCTTTGCATGAAACTCCCTGTACCCCTCCTCTGCCAGCTCGGATAGATACAAAAAATATTCTTCATAACCCTCTTTGTTCCAGTTAATTTTTGCAAGCTCCATAATTCCACCTCAAATCATTCCATTGTAAGCACGTTAATAATCCTCTTGCCGCAGTCGTAGGCATAATTAACCGTGTACGCCGTCCCTCCGCCGGGATAGACAATGTACGCCACCACAACGCTGCTGTTGTCCACCATGTACCTGTTTCGCTTGTGCATACAGTCGCTTGTGTAGTACTCGGAAACATATATCTTTTCATCGGCACGGCTGACAATGTCGCTGTATATTTTCTTTTGGTACGAGTTCCATTTTGCATCCTGATTTTTGCATGGCAGTGCGGCAATCAGCCTGACGCCGTAATACCTCTGCTTCAGTTTCAGAACCCGCTGCGCCGCCAATAGGTCAAAGCCCAGAGCGCCGCCGAATATAAAATTCCTGACGCCGCTTTTATATAAATCATCTAAGATAATATCCAGGTTTACCTCTATCTTCTGCCTGTCTCCGCTTTGAATTACCCTGTGCCCCGTAAAACAACAGGTATTAATCATATCTGCCATCTTTATCACCACCCATATTGTACCATTAAATCCTCTTAAATACAAGCTGTTTTTGCCCTGCTTAAAATCCCAAAAAAGCCCCGCATAACACCAAAAAAGCCCGCAGAACGGACTTTTTTGACTTAATAATTTAAGTTCCATACTTCAAATTGTACGCCGTTGCATATACAACGTTTTTGTTTCTGTTCCATATATTCGGAAAATTACTAATCGGAACCGGATTTACAATTCCTCCCCCGTTTTCATTTCCCACCTCTATAGTGACGCTGGGTATCCCCATTTGGTACACAGCCCAATCCTTGTAGCCTGCGGCGTCAACCGCCTGATAGTTCTCGTCTAAAATATATCCCGTTTCATCAGACAACTCTTTGGCAAAAGCTCTTGACGCCTCAAGAACCTCTCCCTCTTGAAGATAGTACCAATATATTAACGCCCCGCAGGTATGATAACTTATCGTCCTGTCAAATTTATAATCCTCTGTCAATTTAATAAGAGCGTCAGCCTCATTAGCGCTGCCGGGATATTCCCCCTTATATCTCTCAAACGATGGCTGCATAGCCCCCTCATACTCATACCAGCCTGCGTCAAAGTTGCGGTTTAAATCCACTCCCTCGGCATTCGCCTTCCACTGCCGATAATCGTCACAGTTCATTTGTTCCACAGCACTCCTGACATGGTCACTGTTAATTCCGTCTAAGCCGAACTGACTTATGGACACGCCGTCAGGATTGCTCATAGGCACGAAATGTATTGTGATATTCTGCAGCAATTCTTTTTTAGATATACCCCTATATTCTTCATCGGCAGCGTCGGACAAAACCTTAAGACAGTCTATAAGCTGGCGCATAACAAGCTGCGTGGTAATATATTCTCTTGCGTGCATGGCTCCGAAAATCAAGATTTGATTATCGCCTTGTTGATTTCCGATGATAATATCGCACACATCTCTTCCGTCCACAGTTTCACAGAGCTTTGTCACTTGAATTATTTCGCCGTACATTTCTTGTAAAAGACTTATGTCATACATCAGATTGTCATATGTATACTTTTCCGGTCGGGACATAACTATTAAATCCTCCGCTTCAAACTTCTTGTCGGTCGGTTTGGGAGATTTTACCGGTGGTTGCTCACTTTGCTCTGTCTCCACCCGTTCAACACTGTTAAAGTCTATATTATTATACGCACAGGCGACAAGCATTAACACAACTGCAAGAGTAACGATCAATATTCTAAGGCTTTTCATCATCTTAACTGAAGGTATGACTGCAATCCGTATCCGCGCAAACCGCTGTATTCAATATAGTAAAAACCGTTTTCGGAATGCCCTAAATAGGTTACGTACGCCCCGGCAGGAATTTTGGTAATCTCAGAGGCAGATGTGGACGGACTGCTCCTTAATGTAATAAACTCCTTTGCGTTCACAACCTGCGCCGATCGTGTTGTAGTCGATGAACTGCTTTTTGTACTTGAAAGATATGCTGCAAGAGAATATCCCACTCTGCCGTCATAATTAATTTTATAAAAACCGTTCCCCGCATTTTCTATGTATCCTACGGCTTGTCCCAAAGGGATTTGTGTTATTTCCGAAGCGGACGTAGAGGGGTAGGTTCTCAATGTAATACTCTGCTTGCAATTAACCACATAGTATGTAGCAACAACATTGGTGTTTGACGACGTAGGCGGATTTTGCTGAACATACACGACCTGAGGCTCCTTGTTCTCCGCCTCGCTTATCTTTGACTTGGCGGATTTAACGGTTGTCTCCAACTCGCCCACCTGTATTTTCTGATATTCTGTCAGATCTTTTGAATATAATTCCGTAATATTTATTTCAACGCTTGTATAGTCGCCCGCCGAAAGAAGCTTCTTGGTGCCCATAATCTGCATATCAATATCGGACATAACCGCTTGCTTTTTGCTTATTGCGGCTTTAAGCTCCTCAATGTCGCTTGCTATGCCATACCGGCTGTAATCTTGCGGAATAGCGTTTATAGCAGCATTTGCACCGTCAATATTAGCCGCCTCAAACTCATTTTGCGCCTTTAAATAATTGTCTATTATAGCTATCATCGTATCCACTTCGGCGTTTGACCTTCCCTCGCTCTTTGCAAGCTCTAAATAGTTGAGCGCCGCCTCATAATCCTTGTTCGCCATAGACAGCTTGCTCTGCTCCACCGCCTTGCCGACTATGCCTCTGCTGCATGACGTGAGCGCAAAACACAAACATATTGCAACTATAATACACTGTAGCTTTCTCATGTTATCCTCTCCCTTCCATATTATTTTCTTGTATTTAATATGCTACGCGGTATGCACCTTGGCGCATACCGCATAACTTGAACAAATAAATTGGCTTAATACTTTTTCTCTTTCTTATCTTACGGTGATATTGCCAATGCCTACATAAGAACGATTACTATTTGAAGTAACTATCTTTAGCTGTAATCCGTAATTTACAGGTATTGAAACAGTTTTCGGTAAACATTCTGCTTCCAAATTAATTTCTTTTACTGTCTTTCCATCTACTATGAAGGATACCGACTGTTCTCTATCACTGTCTCTTTCATGACCCACGACGCATTCAATAGCTGAATACTTGCTGTTTAAATTAAACAACGCTGTGCTTTCATTCCACAATTTAATACCATTACTATACTTTTCTCCTGCCATCTCAAAGCTTTCGCCTTCTGATGAGTAAAATTCATATACACTCCCACTCGTTTCATAGGGCGGGCAGACCTCCATAAGGTATGTGCCATTCGGAACCATATTATCCCAAAGATATACGCTCTTTGTGCTGCCCTCCCAGGTTACGTCCATTCCGGCAATGTTGGCGGTTCCTCTTACGGGCATATAGGTTGTGCCGTTATAGATAAAGGGCTCGATTACCGTGCCGTTGGCGTCCTTTAGCTCGCACAGAACATTGTCCTTATACACCTTAATATTGTCATACTCCACCTGGATTGTCTCAAAGGAGCTTTTGGCAATAGCTCCTCCCGCTGTCACAACCGTGCCGATTAATATTCCCGCAACGGTTCCCTTGATTTTGTCATTAAACATAGCTGTTACCTCCTTAAATTTCTTATTTTTTAAGATTAATTTAATTATAATCTCGTTTTACAAGATTGTCAAGCTTAAAATCACGTTTTTTGTGAATTTTGAGTAAAATATCTCATTTTACATTAGAATACTATTGAGGTGATAAATATGAAATTTGGGGAACGGTTAAAAAATCTACGAGAGGATAGAGATGAAAAGCAAAAAGATATAGCAAAAATCCTTTATGTTTCTCCGAACATGGTAAGCTCTTATGAGCTGGGCAAGCACTTTCCCAAAAACGAAAGTTCCCTAAAGGCTCTGGCGGAGCATTTTAAGGTGAGCACAGATTATCTTTTGGGGTATTCAGACGTACCCAGATATGATAATATTGAAAAATACACAGACATACTGACAGCTCTTAACGGACTGGACGAGAGCAATTATAAATCGGTTATAGATTACATCTTGTTTTTAAAGTGCAGGCAGAAATAAATTGGAAAAATAAAAAATTTTAGAAAAAAGTCTTGCATTTTTAAAAAATTGTGGTATAATACTATTTGTTGTCAGCAATTTTGAGCACGGAGAGGTGGTCGAGCTGGCTTAAGGCGCAGCATTGGAAATGCTGTGTACGTTAATAGCGTACCGAGGGTTCAAATCCCTTCCTCTCCTCCACGACGTCGGAACAGACTTTGCTCTGTTCCGATTTTTGTTTGCACAAAAATCAGTCACCCGCTGCGTCGTTCCTCCTTTTCCCAAAAAGTCTTCGACTTTTCGGGAGCCCTTTTTTCACTCGCAAAGTTCGCTTTGATTCTCCTTTTTCGTGAAAAATCTCATGATTTTTCACGAGTGTGCGCCTACGGCGCTTTTTTATTTTAAAGCCTATTGGTTCGCCGCGTTTTGTTTGCACAAAACACGGCTACGCTTGTCAGGCTGCCGCTCCTCTTTCCCAAAAAATCTTCGATTTTTCGGGAGCCCTATTTTTATAGAATCCACTTTGCTTCAACTTTCTTAGTGACATTCATTTTATAAATATGTAATTACTACTCCCCTTGGCGCTGCAACATTTATTTATGCATAACAAAATGCACCCCGAAAATCAGGGTGCATTTGAATGAATACTGCTCGCATAGAGCTACGTCTTCAATGCTGCTCGCTAGGAGCTTTGTTCTGTATTCATTATACACCTATTGTATGCAAATGTCAAGAAAAAATCCATCATTATTTTAATTTTTAAGAAATAAATTTTTTATTTCATCATCAATCTTATCCAACGTTTCTGAGGAGAGTTTTATTTTACTCAGCACATCATCGTTTGTCTTGGGATCATATATTCGAATTTTACTGATTGTTTTTATCTGACCCACCAGTGCAATACTACCGCTTTTCATTTTGGCAGCCTCTTTACTCAAACGATCTATTATATCTAATCTTTTCACTGAGTCTGAAGCATCATTTATATTATTTCTTAATTCTTTAATATTTTCCTTATTATAAGATATTTGTTCGATTCCCGAGAACTTTTTTTGTGTTTCAAGCATCAAAAGATTTATTTTATTTTGTACATTTTCATATAGCTCATTTCCTATGTAAAGTTCACCGTTCCTAAGCTTTGAGACATCTCTTGAGGGTTTCAAAGAGGTCAATGGTATTACAGTGATAACTGGTGAAGATAAGTGATTATTTTTATCAATTACTACACAGTAATGCAAACCACCTTCTTCACTGCCGATGTTATATCCCAAATGAGCTTTTATTATTTCTCCGCGTTTGTATTTACGAAGAGACTTGGGATTAAATTTATTTTCATACTCAAGAAATTTTGCATAATCCTCAAGCCAATAGTTAAATTTATCCGCCTTATTTTTGTCATTCGAAATGTAATTGTCGATTAAAGCTTCAATTTTTGATAAAGCTATTTTTTTATGTTGTTCTATTTCCGATATAGTCTTATCTCTTGGATGTATTTGATTCATTTTACTCTCCTACCTATACTTCTTACAAGGAATTCAACTTCCGGCAGTATAACTTCCACAAATTCAAACATATTGTAGTTTTTCGCTGTCAATATATTTGACCGCTCCTGCCAAAACAAATGTACCCAAACACATTATAGCCGTAACCCAAATCAATGTCAATAAGACGGACAGAAAAAAAGACAAAAATCTATCACTCGCTGCGTCGTTCCTCCTTATCCCAAAAGGTCTTGCGACTTTGCAGATTATTGGCGGTTCGGTTTTGAAATTTTTCATAAAAGTTCATGTTATAAAAATCCCGAGGCGGGTCACAATAAAAATGCAGCGCTTTTAAAATTACGGAGGATAAATTATATGAAAAAATTTTTTATCTGCGTATTGTTAGCTGCGTCTGTTTTTGTTCTGACGGCTAAAACCTATGTGCCTATTTTGGCGCTTACCGTCACCGAATATACAGACCTCACCTCAAATATCGCAGGATAAAACAACCATTTCAGCCTATGTCTGCCCACACATGGGTTAGGGAGCATAAAATCTTAATCCGTGGGCAGAAAGGTTGCTCTATGGCACAATATATCATAAACGGCCCGTGCAAGGACTTCGGAGGCAGAGTTACGATAAGCGGGTCGAAAAACTCATCCTTACCCATTATGGCGGCGGCGCTGCTCTCCTCGGAAGAGTCTGTGCTCCGCAACGTACCTATTCTGTCGGACACGGCGGCAATGAGCGAGATTATCAGGGCAATGGGCTGTGAAGTATACAGAGACGATAAAAACCTTATCCATATTTCGGCAGATCTTAAATCAAGACCAAAATACAACGATTATCCGTTGTTTTCCAGGCTCAGAGCCTCGGTGCTTGTTATGGCGCCCTGCCTGGCACGGTTCGGCAGGGTCAGAATACCCCTGCCCGGCGGCTGCAAAATAGGGGCGCGGCCTATCGACCTGCATCTTAAAGGCTTATCGGCAATGGGGGCAAAAATCAGGCAGGGGCACGGATTTGTGGAGGCTTCCGCTCCAAAGGGACTTTCGGGAACAAAAATATATCTGGACTTTCCCAGCGTGGGCGCCACGGAAAATCTTATGATGGCGGCGTGCCTGGCGGAGGGGGAGACTATTATCGAAAACGCCGCCAACGAGCCTGAAATTTCAGACCTGGCGGACTTTCTTACGGGAATGGGCGGCATTATCTCCGGAGCCGCCACAGATACTATAAAAATAAAAGGCGTGCCGAGGCTTCACGGCAACGCTCACAGAGTAATCCCGGACAGAATTGAGGCGGGGACATTTCTCATATGCGCAGCAGGGCTGGGAGCGCCTATTAGGTGCGAAAACGTTGAATCGGAGCACCTAAAGCCCCTTATTGCCAAGCTTGCTGAAATGGGGTTTGAAACCGATTGCGGCGAGGGCTGCATTGACCTAAGCCCCTGCGCAAAACCGAAGGCGGTTGACATAAAGACTCTGCCTTACCCCGGCTTCCCCACAGACCTACAGGCACAGACCATGGCTCTGCTCTCAACCTGCGAGGGCAACGGAATGGTGGTGGAGACAGTTTTTGAAAACAGGTTTACCCATATTCCCGAGCTGCGCCGCATGGGAGCCGAGATTAAGACCGAGGGGAACGTGGCGTTTACCGAGGGCGTAAAACGGCTCAGCGGCGCCCAGGTCAAAGCAACCGACCTGCGTGCGGGCGCTGCGCTGACGGCGGCGGCGCTCAAGGCAAACGGAACCTCTGTTATACATGATATAGAGCATATTCAGCGGGGCTATGAAAGATTTTGCGAAAAGCTCCGCGCTCTGGGGGCAGATATACGGATTGAAACAGATAAAATTTAGGCAAATTTTGATAAAGGCGTTATCTTATGATCGCCTGCCCTGCGCTCGGGGAGGTCGGGCGAGCGCAACAGGGCGGGCGACAGGCACACCAATGTAATTATATTAATTATGTGGAATACTTATCGGCTTACCCGCGCCTGCGCACCTCACGTGGCACCTGCGGTGCCCTACCGTGCTTGCAATCCGCCTTTTGCAAAGGCGAAAAATGCGCCCTTGCTTAAACAATATTGCCGCTGAAATATCTGCCTATAGCTTCCGTGACGGAGGCTGAATATTTACGGCTTATGGGGACGTCCCCGTGCTTTGTTGAAAGGGCTTTTCGCGAGGCATGGAGCACATGCTGCATATTCACTATATAGCTTTGGTGGGTGCGGATAAAATTAGTGTTGCACAGTCTTTTTTCTATTTCCCTCAACTGTATATTAAACAATTCGTTGGTGTTATCCGTATAATGAACCATAGTCTTTTTCAGGATACCCTCAAAATATGCCACATTATTAAGGTCTATTGATTGGGTTTTGCCCTGCTGCTTTAAAGAGAGCATTTTCTTATTCAGGTTTTCACAGCACAGTTTGATCGCCTGTTTCAGCTCGCTGTCCGACACAGGCTTTACCATAAAATACGAATGGCTCACTCTGTACACGTCCTGAAAAAAATCCCGCTCCGAGGACACAAAGATAATATTCAGCAGAGGAAATTCCGCGGCAAGCCTTTCCGCAAGGTCTATACCGCTGTCCTTGTCAAGGATTATATCCACAATAGCAATATTATACTTTGGTGCATCAGCAGTAAATTCTTCTATATTTTCATAGCAGAAAACCTCAAAGATGTTGTCTATTCTCAAAATTTGCTCTTTAAGCTCACTGCTAAAGCATTTATCATCGTCAATTATCGCTATGCGTACCATTATGCACCTTCCTCCTTTTCCCTTACGGGGAGCATTACCGTTGCCGTAAAGGTATCTTCATCGCTGCTGTATGCAAAGCTGCCTCCCAACAGCTTGGACAGCTCGGATATAATATGCAGCCCGTAGCCGTGCAGCTCCGGATCCTTTTTCTCTCGTCTTGTCTTAGGAATGCCGTTGCGGCAGGTTATAACCAAGTTGCCCATGCTTATGCCGCTGCGCAGCTCCACATATGAAGATTCGCCGCACTGCTCGGCTGCTTCGATGGCATTGTTCAATAGATTGGAGAATATGCTGCACAGATATACGCTGTCCGCCCCAACCTCAGATACGCCGCTCACCACGAAGTCTGCCTTAATATTTTTGGCGGCAGCAACGCTGTACTTATCCGCAAGGACAACGTCCACCGCAGGAACATCGCAGAAGGTTCTTGCGGACAAGGTGTCCCAGTTTTCAATAAGCCTGCCCGTATATTCTGTCAGCTCGTCCGTTTTGCCTCGGCGGGAAAGACCCTCAATTATGCGAACATGGTCTTTTAAGTCATGACGCAGCTTCTTATAGGCAACATAGCTGCCCCGCAATTCACCGTACTGAGCACAAAGGAGCTCATACTGATTTTCCACCAGCTCACGGCGGCTGTTCTCTCGGCTTATATGAACTATGTACCTTATAACAAGAATATTAAGCGCCAGAGATATAACCATATATGATATTAGCGCCGTCATAAAGACCACCCTGTCCAAATTAATGGTATATACGTACAGAATAAACGTCATGGCTATCATCTGCACAAGTATAGTGGTTATGACATATATTATTGTCAGGTCGGATATATTCGGCTTCTTCCTCTGCACAAGCCTTGAGATCAGAAACAGGGGCAGAATAAGCCCGATAGTATAAAACACCAAGTCGATATAATCAATGTTTCCGAAAACCACTTCATATTCCGGCATAAATAAAGTCCTGAGAAACAGATAAATCATTGAAGTAACAATATTCACGGCATATGGAATAACCGTATACAATATTTTCTTGAGGGGCTTATCATTGCTGAATATAAACACTCCGCCCAGCATGCACCCAAGCCCGGTAAAGAATTGCAGAAACTGCGGAAATTTTGCCAGGTACGTGAGCGGAATGATAACAAGAAACATTACCGCAGGGAAGATAAGCAGGTACATACGTTTTGTGTACCGCATTGAAAACACGCTTGCATAAAACACAGGAAACACTATACAAACCGAAAGGTCGGTTAATGCGTTTATAATAATCTGGTGTATTGACGCCATAAAATCATCCTTCTGATTCTGTCATAAGCCTAAAAACTAAACGTTTTTTACAACAGATATTATACCATATTTTTTTGAATATGCAACTATATTGGCGTGTAAATTGCTAATTATGTCGAAAAAGTTGCTATTTCTGCCATTCTATTGAAATCCTTTTCCGACCGTGCTAAAATGAGATTATAAACTATATAACGATAATTTGTATAGAATTAAATATTTGGAGGTAAAATCATGATGACAAGTATTAAGCAAAATGAAGAAGTAAAAAGACAGTTAACAGACCTGGAAAATGATTTTACGAGCTTGGTTATAGCTCTGGCGGCGAAAATGACGGCAGCCTCCCGGGCGGCAAACGCTGAGGACTTGCAGCGGGGCGACCTGTATTATCGCACAGAAAACGGCAGCGTTATAATTACAGGCTGCAACAAAGATGCAGCGTCAGTGGAAATACCGCCCGAAATCGATAGCTATCCCGTTACAGCCGTAGGCGCTTATGCATTTTGGGGCTGTACCGACTTAACAAGCATAAACATACCGAGCGGGGTTACGGTTATCGGTGACTACGCATTCGGCAGCTGTAAAAACCTAACCGACATAAGCATACCCGAAAGCACAACCCATATCGGACGGGGAGCCTTTTCCGACTGCATCGGCTTGACGGATATAACCCTCCCCGATAGCGTTGCAAGCATGGGTAATTACGCCTTTTACAATTGCAAGAGCCTGACGAACATAAATATCCCCGCAGGCGTGACACATATCGGCGCCCAAACCTTTACATATTGCGGCAGTTTAGCAATTTCTGTTGACGGCAATAACCGGAGCTATTCATCTAAGGACGGCGTGCTGTTTAATAAGGACGCAACCGAGCTCATAGCATACGCAAAGGATAAAATCTGCTCGGAATACACTCTGCCGAGCGGCATTACGGCAATCGGCAAAAATGCGTTTTCCGCTTGCCACGGGCTGACAGGCATAAACATACCAAAGGGCGTTAAAACCATAGATGACGGGGCATTTTACGGCTGTATAGGCTTAATAAACATAACCATACCCGACAGCCTTACCGCCGTTAATAAATCGGCATTCTACCGATGCGAAAGCTTAACAGATGTATACTACGGCGGCACAAGCTCACAGTGGTCTCAAATCCAGATAGGCGCCGATAATGAGTGGCTCGCCTCCGCAGAAATCCACTTCGGAGACGAAAACAAATAAAGTTTTAATGTTACACAGTAGTAGGAGCGCCGCTTTTGCAAGCAACAACTTAGGGCTATTATTGACATTAGTTACAATAGCTTAACCGGAATAATGTAAGACGTCCAACTTCAAAGAAGTTAGGTCACAGCCAAACCCGGGCGGTGTCGGTTTTTCCCCTTCGGGGAAACCGATTGGGGCTCCGCCCCAAACCCCGAGATATGTAATTTCGCCATATTTTGATAAAGGCTTTGGCGACATTGCCGCCGCGGCTTGGCATGGCGGAATATGGGCTCGGCATTGGTTTCAAAGGCAAAGCCTTTATCAAAATAGACGGGTTTAAAGAAAATATTAAACGTTACATAACACTAATATAAACGATATTGGAAATTCAAAACACACAACCGCAAACACAGTCATTTCTTTGACTTTAAGTATTGAATATAATCGATAACGTCCTGCTGTTTTGCCTCGTCAAGCTCGGAAAACTCCTTGTTGACCCCGGCAGCAATATCGGTTCGCCTAACGTTTGTCAGGCCAAAAAGATAGTCCAGCGACACATCGAAAAACTTAGCCAGAGAAATTATCATATCGGCGTCACGGGGGAAATGCTTGTCGGATTCGTAGTAGCCTATCATTCGCTTTGAGATATTAACCTCCTCGGCAATGTCCTGCTGCCTCAGTTCCCTTTCTTCCCGAAGGTACCTGAGTCTCTCTCCGAATGTCATTTAAACCACCTCCTAAGTATATACAATCTATTATATTTTATTATTTCCATATAAAAGCAAAAAGGAAATAAAATTTCACAAGACCATTGACATAGAAGTATTATTGCGTTATAATCAAATAAATGAAACAATATTTCAACTATATATTTAAATTTGGAGGGAAAAATCTATGAAAGTAAAACTAAATTACGGCAAAAAATTTTTAAGTCTTGTTATGGCGCTGACAATAGTAACCGCCCTGTTTCCCATAACAGCAACCGCATATACCGGTACGCAGTACGGCGATTTGTATTATGAGATAAATAGTGATAATACCATAACCATTACCGATTGCAATGAAAATGCAGTAAATGTTGATATTCCTGCAAAAATAAACGGAAAAAGCGTAACAAGTATCGGCAGTGATGCGTTTTCTGATTGCAGTAGCTTAACGAACATAACCATTCCGGACAGTGTAACAAGTATCTATAATTATGCGTTTAATAGCTGCAGCAGCTTAACAAACATAACAATCCCGAACAGCGTAACATATATCGGCTATCAAATATTTCGTGAGTGCAGCAGCTTAACAAACATAAAAGTTGACAACAGCAATCCGAATTACAGCTCTGTGGACGGAAATTTCTTTAATAAAGATAAAACAAAATTGATACAATATGCCATAGGCAAAACAGATACACACTATACAATCCCAAACAGCGTAACAAGTGTCGGCGATATCGCATTTTCTTGGTGCAGCAGCTTGACAAACGTAATAATCCCGGATAGCGTTACAAGTATTGGTGGATGGGCATTTTACTCTTGCACTAGCCTATCAAACGTAACAATTCCTGCCGGCGTTACAAGTATCGGCGAAAACGTGTTTTACAATTGCAGCGACTTAGCAAACATAAATGTCAATAATGGCAATCCGAATTACAGCTCTGTAGACGGAAATCTCTTTAATAAAAACAAAACGAAATTAATACAGTATGCAATAGGCAAAACAAATACACACTATACAATTCCTGCCAGCGTTACAAACATTGGCGAATATGCGTTTTATAATTGCAGAAATCTAACAAACGTTACAATTTCCGGCGGTATAAAATATATCGATGATTATGCGTTTACTAATTTCATAGGTTTAACGAGCATAACCATTCCCGACAGCGTAACCCAGATCGGCAGACGAGCGTTTTCCGATTGCAGCAACTTGATAAGCGTAACAATCCCCAAAAGCCTTACAAGCATCGACTCTTATGCGTTTGAAAGTTGCACCAGCTTAACAAGCATAACAATCCCCGCTGGCGTATATACAATCGGTAATAATATTTTTCGTGGTTGCAATAGCTTGACAAGTATAAATGTTGACAGCGGAAATCCGGATTACTGCTCTATGAACGGAAATCTCTTTAATAAAGACAAAACCGAGTTAATACAGTATGCGATAGGCAAAACAGATACACACTATACAATTCCCGATAGTGTAACAAAAATCAGCAATGAGGCGTTTTCTAATTGCAGCAGCTTAACAAGTGTGACAATCCCTAGAAGCGTTATAAGTATCGGCTATGATGCGTTTTCACACTGTACCGGTTTATCAATCATAAATGTTGACAGCAGCAATCCGAATTATAGCTCGATGGATGGTAATCTATTTAATAAAGATAAAACGGAATTGATACAATATGCAATAGGTAAAACAGATACTCAATATACGATCCCAAACAGCGTAACAAGCATTGATGGTGCTTTTTCCTATTGCAGCAACTTAACAAATGTAACCATCCCGAGCAGCGTTACAAGTATCGATGGTTATACATTTTTAAATTGCAGCAGTTTAAAAAGCGTAACAATCCCAGACAGCGTAACAAATATAGGCTATGATGCGTTTTATGACTGTATAAACTTAACAGATGTATACTACACCGGAACGGAAGCCGAATGGAACAAAATTGATATAAGCTATGGTAACAATGAGTTACTTAATGCCAAAATTCATTTTCTGGGTGATGAATATGATATACAAATTTGCAATGTAACAGAGGATAAGTCGGAGCGCAAGGTATCGGCGAACTTCCAAAACAATACGAACAAGACCCAAACCTTTGAGGCTATCTGCGCTGTATATGACGCACGGGGTGCGCTTATTACGTACGAAAACGTAACCATAACGGTTGCTTCCGGCAAAACGAGAAACGTAACATTTTTCCTGAGCACAAGCAACTGGGCTTCATACAAGCTCTTTGCCTGGGACGAGCTGGGGAATATGCAGCCCCTAAGCTGGATTTAGAAAAATATTAGATTTCTTCCCAATATAATCTAAACACCAAGGTGCTAACGCTCCCTTTTCCGCCTGCAAACGACAGCAAGTTCTGCTTTAAACAGGCAAAACGGAGCGTTACTCCGACCAAATCACGAAAGGAACAATTTATTATGAAGAAAAGATTTTTAAGCCTTATTATGGCATTAACAATAGTAACCGCCCTGTTTCCCATAACAGCAACCGCAGCCGAGTTACAGTACGGTGACTTATATTATGTGATAGAAGGTGATAATACCATTACTATTACCGACTGCAATGTAAGCGCAGTAAACGTTGATATTCCGGCACAGATAGACGGAATGAGCGTAACACGCATCCTTACGCGGGCGTTTTTAGATTGCAAAGGTTTAACAAGCATAACAATCCCGAATAGCATAACAAGAATTGATGATTATACATTTCAAGATTGTACTGGTTTAACAAGCATAAAAGTTGATAAGGACAATCCGAATTACAGCTCTTTGGATGGTAATCTCTTTAATAAAGACAAAACGGAATTGAAACGGTATGCAATAGGTAAAACAGATACTCACTATACAATCCCGGACAGCGTAACAAGTATCGGTAGTGAAGCATTTCAAAATTGCACCGAAATAACAAGCGTAACGATTCCGGACAGCGTAACAGTTATTGGTTCCATGGCGTTTACTTATTGTAGCAATCTAACAAACATAACAATCCCCAGCAGTGTTACAAATATCGGTTATTATGCGTTTGCTTGCTGCACCAACTTAACAAATATAGCAATCCCCGGCAGCGTAACAGATATTGGTATATATGCGTTTTCTGGCTGTACTGGCTTAACAAACGTAACACTCCCTAACAGCGTAACAAGTATTGGTTCAGGTGTGTTTTCAAACTGCACCGACTTAACAAGTATAACAATTCCTAGCAGTGTAACAAGTATTAACAATGGTGCATTTTACCACAGCACCGGCTTAACAAGCATAAATGTTGACAGCAACAATCCGAATTACAGCTCTTTGGATGGTAATCTCTTTAATAAAGACAAAACGAAATTAATACTGTATGCGATGGGTAAAACAGATATGCACTATACTATTCCCGACATTGTTACAAATATTGGAAAAATGGCATTTCGTGATTGCAGCAGCTTAACAAGCGTAACAATCCCCAGCAGCGTTACAATTATTGACGAAAACGCCTTTGATGGTTGCACAGGTTTAACAAAATTAACTATTCCAGATAGCGTTATAAATATCGGCGAAGTTGCATTTTTAAATTGCAACAGCTTAACAAGCATAACAATTTCTACCAGCGTAACAAGAATCGGTATGTCTGCTTTTTTAGGTTGCGAAAATTTAAAGGATGTGTACTACACCGGGACTGAAACTGAATGGAACCAAATCTCCATAGGCGAATATAACGACTCACTACTGTACACCAATATCCATTTTGCAGACGATAATGCCGATGTGAAAATAAAAGACGTTATAGAAGAAAAATCGGAGCGCAAGGTATCAGCGAATTTCCAAAACAATTCAGAGGAAAATCAGACTTTTGAGGCTATCTGCGCCGTATATGACGCAAGAGGCGCACTTATCACATACGAAAACGTAACCATAACAGTTACCTCCGGAGAGACAAGAGACGTAACATTTTTCCTGAGCACAAGCAACTGGGCTTCATACAAGCTGTTCGCCTGGGACGAGCTGGGGAATATGCAGCCCCTAAGTTGGATTTAAAAAATATTAGATTTCTTCCCAATATAATCTATGCAAAACAAAAAGACGGGTGCGCCCCGTCTTTTTTGTTCATAAATATAAATGGGATTGGATATAGTAAGTAACCTTTTCGTAGGGGCGCCATTTATTGCGCCCGCCGACTATACCAACAGTAAATGCCATATCACATGGGTTTTGGGAATTTATTTAAATCATAATTCCTGTTAATTTATATAATCACATTCGTCCGCATACGGGCGCAATAAATGGCGCCCCTACGAAATTGAACTGTTACGTAAGCGTAAATCCGACTACGTTTGCTAAAACTGTTGGTATATTTCGGGGCGTCTGGGAAGCCGCCCCCTACACTGCAATTATTTACATATATACAAATTCATCTGCAAAATGCACCGTAGGCACATACTCCCGAAAAGTCAAAACTTTTGGGATAAAGGTATTTTATCTTAGTATTCGGTGTTGCTCTCTATTAAAAAAAGGGGCTGCCTTGCGACAACCCCTAAAACAGCATCTAAATTTATTACTACCGACCGCTGTTTAATTATTCCTGTTCAAAATATCTAACATTTGCCGCGCAGTGACAATAAACGGTTCTTTCGGGAAATGTTTTAAATTTCCTGTTACAAGATAAGCATTATCACTGCGCTTTTCCATTACCACTTCATAAAACGGTAAATCTTTCATATCCGGTAAAACAATATCCATAGAAGCCGGCTCAACCAATATTCCGTATTTATCTATTGCTGACAGTAAATAACTAATCATTTCAACTGAAAACTTGAATTTAGGTCGGCTCAAAACCTCTCTGTATTCTTGCAATATCTCTGTGCTGTATACGGGAATTATCTTTCCGGCAATCAAATTAGCAACAATCTGAACTGTTGCCGCCGTTTCATTGCCGGAGAGAAGTGCGGAAACAAGCACGTTCGTATCAATAACCGCATAACAGATCATTTGTTATCCTCCCCGTGTCTTGCAAGGCGTATTTCTTCGTTGATTTCGTCTAAGGTCATATCCTGCAACCCGTTTTCCTTTGCTTGCTCTCTTAAAGCTAAAAAAACCTGCATTGCCTTTTCTCTTGTTATTTCGGGCTCCGGAGAAGTTATTTCAAAGGGGATTTTCCTTTCGCGAACAACCGCCCGCGCAAATACGTTAATTGCCGTGGAAGCCGTCATACCAAAATCCGAGCACAAAGCGTCAAATTGCTTTTTTAAGCCCTCGTCCATACGAACACTGAATGTTGCCTGTGCCATAAAATGCACCTCCTTTAACACTATTATAACCTATTTTATTAAAAAAGTCAATATTTTGAACCTGTTGTGTTCAAATATACTTTTATCTCTATGAATTAAGTAGGGTTGTCCTTTATTTTTTAAAGCAAAAGAGGCTGCCTTGCGACAGCCTCTTTTAGGTTATACCGGGTGGGTCATATCCTGATAATCCACCATATCCTTATCTATTTTATACTTCTCTGCCTTTCTCTGCTCAAAGAACTTAACTGCTACCTGCTCGAACAGGGCGTAGGACAATACGTCCTCCGGCTGCTCTGTCCACTCGGCGCACTCCTTCTTGAGCCTATCGAGTTCGGGCTTAATATTGTCGGCAGGACGGCACTTAATCGCCTTTTCATTACCGATAATCTTCTTTCTGAACTCCTCGTCAATGGGAACGGGAGTTCTGCCGTACTCACCCTTACAGATACCCTTTGTCTCCTTGGTAACCATCTTATAACGCTCGCCCATAAGCACGTTGAGAACCGCCTGAGTTCCCACGATCTGGCTGGTGGGTGTTACCAGCGGGGGATAGCCCAGATCCTTACGCACCTCGGGAACCTCCTTCAGCACGTCCTCCAGCTTATCCTCCTTGCCCTGCTGCTTGAGCTG
The DNA here is from genome assembly GCA_958352815.1 of uncultured Eubacteriales bacterium. Taxonomy (GTDB): domain Bacteria; phylum Bacillota; class Clostridia; order Monoglobales; family Monoglobaceae; genus Monoglobus. The sequence goes on along the minus strand of CATWQA010000006.1, from coordinate 62,289 downwards.
GGACACCAGGTTAGACAGCATTCCGCCGGGAACCTGATACTTAAGAGTGTTAATATCGACACCCAGAACCTTTGTATCCATAAGTCCCGAAGCCAGATATTTCTCACGCAGAGGCTTGAAGTACTCCGCAATCTCCGTGAGCAGGTTCAGGTCAATACCCGTGTCATACTCGGTGCCCTGAAGCGTTGCAACCAGAGGCTCTGTGGGGGGCTGAGACGTGCCCAAAGCCAGGGGTGACAGAGCTGTGTCCACAACGTCAACTCCCGCCTCGATTGCCTTTAAGTACGTCATTGAAGCCACGCCGCTTGTGTAGTGGGTATGAAGCTGAATGGGGATTTTAACCTTCTTCTTCATTGCCTTAACCAGCTCGTATGCATTATAGGGGGTTAAGAGACCCGCCATATCCTTAATACAAATCGAGTCTGCGCCGCAGTTTTCGTACTCCTTGGCAAGCTTAACGAAGAACTCATTATTATGAACGGGGCTTATTGTGTAGGAAATCGCAGCCTGCACGTGGCCCTTTTCCTTCTTGGTTGCGTTAATCGCCGTCTGGAGATTTCTAACGTCGTTGAGAGCGTCAAAAATTCTGATTATATCAATACCGTTTGCGATTGACTTCTGAACAAAATACTCAACAACATCGTCAGCATAGTGTCTGTAGCCCAGCACGTTCTGACCTCTGAAAAGCATTTGGAGCTTTGTATTGGGAGCGGCTTTTCTTATCTTTCTCAGCCTTTCCCAGGGGTCCTCGTTCAGGAAGCGCAGGCAGGCGTCAAAGGTAGCGCCGCCCCAGACTTCCAAAGAGTGATAACCCACTTTATCCATCATAGGCAATGCCGGAAGCATCTCATCGGTGGTCATACGGGTCGCGATAAGAGACTGATGAGCATCACGGCAGATGGTTTCTGTAATACCTACTTTAGCCATAATATTTTCCTCCTGTAATTTTTAGTTTAAGTTATGCGAACATTGCCAGGAACACGCCTGCGGCAACTGCCGAACCGATAACTCCGGCAACATTGGGGCCCATAGCGTGCATAAGCAGGAAGTTGGCAGGATTTTCCTTCTGTCCCACTGTTTGAGAAACACGGGCAGCCATAGGCACCGCCGACACGCCTGCGGAACCGATAAGAGGATTAACCTTGCCGCCTGTGAGCTTACACATGAGCTTGCCCAGCAGCAGTCCGCCTGCCGTACTGAAGCAGAACGCAATCAGACCCAGAGCCACAATACCCAGCGTTGCGGGGGTGAGGAAGGTATCCGCTGTCGCAGTTGCTCCCACGGTTATGCCCAGGAATATTGTTATTGTATTCATCAAGCCGTTCTGCGCCGTCTTTGAAAGTCTGTCCGCAACACCGCTCTCCTTAATCAGGTTACCCAGCATGAGCATACCTACCAGAGAAACCGCATCGGGAACTATAAGTCCCACTACGATTGTAACGATTATGGGGAACAAAATCTTTTCTGTCTTGCTGACAGGTCTGAGCTGCTCCATAACTATCTTGCGCTCTTCCTTAGTCGTCAGCGCCTTCATAATAGGGGGCTGAATAACCGGAATCAAAGCCATGTAGGAATACGCCGCAATGGCTATAGCGGGAAGCAGCGACGGAGCAAGAGTCTTTGTTACATAAATAGCCGTGGGGCCGTCCGCTCCGCCGATAATACCGATTGAGCTTGCATCGTTTACGTCAAACCCGATTGCCGGAATAGCAGCGCCCAGCACCAGCGCGCCCAAAAATGTTATGAACACGCCAAACTGCGCAGCGGCTCCCAAAAGAATGCTCTTGGGGTTCGCAATAAGCGGACCGAAGTCTGTCATAACACCTATACCCAGGAAGATAAGGGGCGGATAGATACCCAGCTTAACGCCCAGATACAGAAGATCCAAAAGACCGCCCTGAGAGAATATAAGCTCCATATTCAGGTGACCGTCTATAAGATATTCCGGGTCGGTGAAAAATTCAGGGTGCATAAGAATTGCTCCCGAATTGGCAAACATGGGCAGGTTTGTCAGCAGCATACCGAAGGCTATGGGTAACAGCAGCAACGGCTCAAACTTCTTTACAATCGCCAGATAGAGAAGTACGCAGGCGATTATAATCATAAGCGGCGTACCTATAACTTCAAGGAAGCTCTGCCCCTCAGTCATTGACTGAATTAAAGCGGCAACACCTGTGCTGCCTAAAAAGCTTGTAAAAGCGTCTAACACAAAATCATCCCTTTCGTCTGTAAAATACTATGTTGATTTATTAGCCGATAGAGATAAGTGCGTCGCCGGTCTGAACTGCCGCTCCCTGACTTGTGCAGACAGCAACAACCTTACCTGCCTTGGGCGCCATAATCTCATTCTCCATCTTCATTGCCTCAAGCACGCAGAGCACGTCGCCCTCGGAAACGGTGTCCCCGTTCTTAACCTTGATTGCAACAATGTTACCGGGCATGGGAGCCGATACTGTTGTCGCGCCCGCTACGGGAGCAGACGCTGCCGGAGCAGGTGCGGGAGCAGGAGCTGCCGCAGGCTTAGGCGCAGGAGCAGCCGACTTGGGAGCCGGAGCGGGAGCGCCGCCGATTTCTTCAACTTCAACTTCATAGGTGTTTCCGTTCACGGTTATATTAAACTTTCTCATTGAATTTACCTCCTGTTTTAAAATGTTTTGTCTTAGAATCTGGAGTTTATAACATCGTTAAGTCCCGCCTTATTCCAGCTGGGCGATGAATTACCGATTCTTCTGTATGATTTAATATTAAGATTATAGGTCGATGTATTAAGACTTGCTGCCACTGCGGCTGTCAGAACCGCAATAAGCTCGCCCTCGTCAATTTCCGCTTCTGTCTGCTTGGGAGCTTCCGCCGCTGTCGGCTGCGGTGCGGGAGCCGCCTTCTTTGCGGCAGACTGCTCGGGCTTATAGAATATAACCTTAAATGCCATAAGCACCAGCATAAGTATTATAAGAACAGAGAATACTATTGCAAGTCCAACGACTGTAACCTGTAAACCTTCACTTAAGGCTTGAGCTACTGACATAGTTTCAGTCTCCTTTCAAAATTAAAGATATGCCGCCGCTTAAAGAGGAATGTTACCGTGCTTCTTGGCAGGTCTGGTCTCCCTCTTGCTTGCCAGCATCTCAAGAGCGCTGATAATTCTCGGGCGGGTGGAATCCGGCTCGATTACGTCATCAACGTACCCACGTGCTGCCGCAACATAAGGATTTGCAAATTTGTCTGTGTATTCCTGTATCTTTTCCTGTCTTGTGGTAACGGGGTCGCTTGAGTTTGCTATATCCTTCTTAAAGATAATATTAGCCGCGCCCGAGGGACCCATAACAGCAATCTCAGCCGTAGGCCATGCGAACACCATATCCGCGCCCAGATGCTTGCTGTTCATGGCAATGTACGCACCGCCGTACGCCTTTCTTACTATAACGTTAATCTTGGGCACTGTCGCCTCAGAGAACGCATAGAGCAGCTTCGCTCCGTGTCTGATAATGCCGTTGTGCTCCTGGTTAACTCCAGGGAGATAGCCGGGCACGTCGGTAAAGGTAACAATCGGAATATTAAAGCTGTCGCAGAAGCGAACAAATCTTGCTCCCTTATCGGAGGAGTCACAGTCAAGAGATCCCGCCATAAACTTGGGCTGGCTGGCTATGATACCGATGGTTGAGCCGTTCATTCTGGCAAAGCCTGTTATAATGTTCTTTGCGTACTTCTCGAACATCTCAAGGAACTGACCGTCGTCCACGATCTCCTTGATAACGTCCTTCATGTCGTATGCCTTGTTAACGTCCTCAGGAACGATTTCGGCGAGCTTGTCAGACAGTCTGTTAAGGTCGTCCTCGCAGTCATATATGGGAGCCGTCTCAAGGTTATTTGAGGGCAGATACGAAATCAGCTCCTTAACCTGAGCAAAGCACTCCTCCTCGCTTGCAAAAGCCTTGCTTGCAACACCGCTCTTTGTAGCGTGAGTTGCGGCTCCGCCCAGCTCCTCAAAGGTAACGTCCTCGCCTGTTACGGACTTAACAACAGCGGGGCCTGTTATAAACATCTGAGATGTATTTTCAACCATAAAAATAAAGTCACAGATAGCGGGCGAATATACTGCGCCTCCGGCACAGGGACCCAGGATTATTGAAATCTGGGGCACAACGCCCGACGCCTGCGTATTTCTGTAAAAGATGTCGCCAAAGCCCTTGAGAGCGTCAAGACCCTCTTGGATTCTGGCGCCGCCCGAATCGTTAATACCAACTATAGGAGCGCCCATCTTTGCTGCCATATCCATAACCTTGCAAATTTTTGCGGCATGCATTTCGCCCAGAGAACCTCCGATAACGGTAAAGTCCTGCGCGTACGCATAAACCAGTCTTCCATCAACAGTACCGTAGCCTGTTACAACACCCTCTCCGGGAGCTTTGGTCTTACCCATGTTGAACTCGTTGCATCTGTGCTTAACAAAAGCGTCAATTTCAACAAAGCTGCCTTCATCAAAAAGCATGGCGAGTCTTTCTCTTGCTGTCTTTTTGCCGCTCTCATGCTGCTTTTTGATTTTGTCGGCTCCGCCGCCCTGTTCAATGCTGCGGCGAATTTGCTGTAACTCTTCTATCTTACCCATTGATTTTACCTCCTTGTGTCTAAAAGTGGATATAAAAATTAATTATTTTTCTGATATTTATTGTTTGAAGCCCTATTGCTCTTTCTGACGCCGTTTCCGCTGTACTTAATTTTCCTGCCCGGCTTTGCGGGGCTCCTGCGCCTGCGGCTTTCGCTTTCCTTGCCGTAAATGCTGCGGCTGACCTCCTTTGAGGACTTTTTGCCCGTGCCTATCTTTTTCAGCATATTAACCTCGGACTCCGACAGCTTCCGCCACTTTCCCAAAGGCAAGTGACCCAAAGTCAAGCCCGCCTCCTTGGTACGCTTGAGCCGCTTTACAATGCAGCCCACCGCCTCAAACATCTTCCTGACCTGGCGGTTTCTGCCCTCATGAATTGTAACCTCCAGCTTGGTTCCCAATCTTGTTGCGCCTATAACCTGAACCTGCGCGGGACTGGTGCGGACGCCGTCCACCACAACGCCGTTTCTCAGGCGAGTAACCGTCTCCATACTGATGTTTCCGGTCACCTCGGCAATATAGGTCTTTTCCACATTGCTCTTGGGATGGGTTATCTTATAGGTCAGATCCCCGTCGTTTGTCATAAGGAGCAATCCCTCTGTGTCATAATCCAGCCTGCCCACAGGGTATATTCTCACAGGTATGTCGGACACCAGATCCATAACCGTATCTCTGCCCTTGTCATCATTAACGGTGGTGACAAAGCCCACAGGCTTGTTCAGCATAATATACACCATTTTTTTCTGAGGACGAACAGGAACATCGTCAACCGTAACAAGGTCATTATCCTCATCAATTTTGACGCCCATTTCGGTTACGGCTTCACCGTTTACGCAAACTCTCCCGCTGCGAATTATCTCCTCGCTGCCTCGGCGTGATGCAACTCCGCAATCGGCAAGATATTTCTGAAGTCTGACCATTTGCCCCTCCTAAAATAACTCTATGAAGCAGCAGTTTCCGTTTTTGCCTAAAACCACCGCATGTTACCATATACATACTTTCCCTTTATTATATCCTAATTAAAAATCAAATTCAACAAAAAACGCACTATAATTTTAACTGATTATCTTCGGCCAATCGACCCTTATATTAGTATTTTTGTATAATTTTTAACAAAGGTGTAACCCGCCTCCAAAAATAGGTAAAATTAAAGGGCGAACCTAAGTCCGCCCGAGATTTAAACCTACGCACCCTTTGCCGTAAAGGGAATATTAAGCTTTTTAAATGTTGTTCTCATAAAGACTATACATAACAGCAGAGAGGCGATTTCCGCGATGGGAAGCGACCACCATATTAGCTCCAGATTTTCGAATTTTGACATTATATATGCCACGGGAACCAAAATCACAAGCTGTCTTGAAACAGAAACAATCAAAGAGTATACCCCTTGACCCAACGCCTGGAACACAGACAGAGTTACCACCGAGAAGCCTGCCGCAATAAAGCTTATGCTGATTATCCGCAGGGCGGGAACACCGATGGCAATCATATCGGGCGAAGCGTTGAACAAGCCCAGAAGCTGCGCCGGGAACAGCTGGAATATTATCAAACCCAGGTTCATGATAACGACAGCGTATATTATGCTGAGCTTCATGGTCTTAACAATTCTGGGGTACTTCCCCGCTCCGTAGTTATAGGCAACGATGGGAACCATACCGTTGTTAAGACCGAATACGGGCATGAACAAAAAGCTGTTCAGCTTAAAATACACCCCAAATACTGCCGTTGCCGTAGAAGTAAAGGCTATAAGTATTTTATTCATAGCGAAGGTCATAACCGAGGAGATGGCTATCATCAGTATTGACGGAACGCCAACCTTGTATATGTTCGCCACAATCCGCTTCTGAGGAAGAATTTTCCTTAAGTCAAACTTTAGCTCCTTATTGAACTTTATGTTAAAGACAATCGCCAAAACCATTGCGGCAATCTGACCCATTACCGTTGCCACAGCTGCGCCCGCCACGCCCATTGCGGGAAAGCCTATAAGTCCGAAAATCATAATCGGGTCAAAAATAATATTTATAAGGGCTCCGGCGCCTTGGGTTATCATAGTGAATATGGTCTTTCCCGTTGCCTGGAGCAGCCTCTCACCCATTATCTGACCGAATATACCAAATGAAAATACAGAAACAATGCTCAGATATTCGTAGCCATACTCAATAATCTCCGCATTGTCGGTCTGAACGGTGAAGAACCACCGCGACAGGGCAATTCCGAACACCAGCAGAACCAGCCAGTTCATTATAGCTAAAAATATACTCACGTTGGCAGCCTTATTGGCAAACTTAAAATCCTTTGAACCGAGACATTTGGACACAAAGGAATTAACGCCCACGCCCGTTCCGCTGGCGATGGCAATCATCAGGTTCTGAACCGGGTACGCCAAGGATACCGCCGTCAGGGCGTTCTCATTAATTTGCGCCACAAAAATGCTGTCTACTATATTATACAGAGCCTGAACCAGCATTGAAATAATAATAGGCAGCGACATTGTTATCAGCAATTTGTTTACGGGCATGGCGCCCATTTTGTTTTCCTTAACCTCTTTTACAAGGTTTCTTTTTGTTTCTGCTTCCGACATATATCTACCTCGTTTTCATAAATCGAATTACATATTAACACATATAGAAATTATTGTCAATATATCAATTTGGATTTAGCCTTATGCTTCAATAGTTTTAAGCAGCTTATAAGGCTCAGTTTCCAAAGCGTTTATAATATCAAAAACACCTCCGGAGAAAATGTGGTATATAAATTAATCGGTAATAGCGCAACCGCAAAGATATACGCTACGTATCTATCATAATTATATCACGAAACCCAAAACGGCTCAACCCATTTTTGGATTAAGCCGTTGATTTTTATTCTATTAGCCCTAATTAAAATATGATTTAAAGATGAAACAAATATTGCAATTTTGCGAGGGTAAATATCCGGTTTTCCTCGGTAAAGGCAACATCTGCCGCTTAAACTGTGAGCAAGCTTTTAATAATTCTTTGATATTAAAAACTCACTTTTCCTTTTTGAACTATCCTGTAGTTGTCCAAGGTTCTTTCAAGGACACACATTCCTTCGACCTCATAACGCCCTTTGTTCATAAAATCAAAGTACTGCCTCAGCGTACTTCTTTTTACCGATGATTCAACCGAAGATTGGAGCGGTCTTACATAAACCTTGACACCTTCAAAACGAACCTCCACTGAATTTCCTGCCTCAATAACCACCTTGCCGTCTTTTACTCTGAGCACGCAGCACTCCCAGTTTTCAGACTCGTTTTCTGTAGTATCGGACTCATCAAGCTGTTCTTTTTCGTCAGGTACATTTCCGACAAAGTCCAGCTTTCTCCTAAGAGCATCATTTTCAGCTTTAAGTTTTTTAATACCATATTCTAATTTATCATTGTCGGCCGCAAGACTGTCCAATTCCGCACATAACTCGCTCTGCCTGTTTTCGTACCGCGCTTGCAGCATATTAGCAATCTTATGCTTTTCCTGCTCAAGCTTTGCGTTTTTGTCCTCAAGAGCGTATATTTTTTTCTCCAAGCTCTCTATCTGTTCACGAGTTTGTGCGCTCCTTCCGAGCTCCTTTGGATTTTTTCCTTTTTTAAAAGCACTTGATTTACGCAGTCCCATAAAAGCACTTAATAATACCACTATGAGAAAAATTATAAACAGAACGAAAAATCTTGATTTCCACTTTGCCTTGCTCTGTACGTACTTCGATAATACAAGTTTAGCCTGAGCCTTATTCTTATCCACGGTCTCCGATATTTGCAGCTCATTAAGGCAGTCAAACACCTTTTGCAGTTCATTTTCCAATGACGGTAATACTTCATCGGTGTTCTGAGCAGCTTCATCGTTTTCCCCATCTTTGGAAATGTCGGCTCCGCCATCGTTTTTAGATGCCTCGTTCCCTTCGGCCTTGCCTGCATCTTCCGTTTCGGCAACAGTTTCAGAATTTTTCGAGCCTTCCGTGTTTTCCGGGCTGCCCGTATTTTCAGAATCTTTTGAATCCTCCGCATTTTCTTCCTGCTTATTAGTATCCGACTTAGCGCCGGGTGCGAATTCCGATACAACACCTTCCTCTAGCATTTCATTCACAGGCGGAAGCGGTTCGTAGCTTGCAAAGTACTCATCAAACGCCCTGTTAATGGCTTTTTGGTCAAACGAATCATAGCTGAGTTCCGCTGATGCAGAAAACGAAAACGCTGATATTATGACTACTACCATCAATAATATTTTTTCCAAAATTATCATCCTCTCTCAAAAATGACTTTATTAATCGTAGTCGTCATCATCGTAATCATCATCTACAAAGTCATCGTCATCATCAACGTAATCGTCGGCATCTTCAAAGTCGTCTTCGTCGTCCTCATAATCATCGTAATCGTCATAATCATCGCCGGCCTTGCCGCCTTTATTTCTGCCAACGGTTTTCTCATACGGTCTTGTCCTTCTCCTCTGCTCCTTGCTTAAAGTCGGCGGTACTTTTTTAAAGCCATTTTTCCTGAAGAGAATAAACACGACGGCTCCTGCACCTATAATTATAAGCGCCACAACTGCGACAATCACAATCGGAATCATACCTATTCCGCCGTCGCGGCTCCTGGGTTCCTCCTGATTTTCATCGGTCACTTCTTCCTCCCCACTGTTTTTGTTGCCTACATCCGTCGAGAGGTCGATTAAATTCTCTGCTTCCATAGCATCAAATACGTCATCAATGTCTGATTTATTCAGATTTGAACAAACCTCCGAATAATAATCAAAATCCCCTAAGTTGCCATTGACCGCGTCATTGATTATGAAAATCAAATCCTCAACTTCGCTCTTTTCATATGTATCAAAAACAGACGAAGCCTCGTTCCGTACCATGGTTATTGTTAATTCAGAATTGCTTTCGGCCGCCAGTCGAACCAGAGCCGCAGTTTTGTTATCTGCGCCCCCGCGGCCACAGCCTCCGAGAGCAAGACTCAGACAAGCTATCAGAAGTAAATATATAAAACTTTTTAAATTGGTTTTCATATTACTTAACCTCCGAATTAGTTTATCTGATCAACTATTGCGGCTATCAACGGGAAGAATGGCGAAGTCCAATCCTTATTTTTTATAGTAGTCACCATATCAACAACCGCCGGCATTCTCAGCTCTTGTGGCTTGGTATCTCCTATCAATCCCGCAGCGCCCCACAAATCTCCGATAAATTCATCAATAAAATTATTCTCCTTGTCTTCCAAGGGAACACAGCGCGTAGGAGTGTATTGCGGATTGGGATTTTCCATCATGTTATTAAGGATGGGGTTATCGACCAGATTTTCGTTTGTGTCAATATCAATAGTTCCGTCATTTCCTGCAACATCTTTATAATTTAATCTCACTTTTACGCCTGCCACAACACTAAGCTCAGCTCTGTTTGCGCCGGATGACGGATTTCTCCATCCGCCGGGGGCATTTGCGTATTCAATAAGCCCCTGTACCGCCTCTGTTTTTGCAACATTTGCAGCCGACACGGTGATTCCGCCTATATCAAAGGCTATACCGGTGCGCTCCAATATATCCCTTGCCTTCTGCATGATAAGAGCCCTGTTCGGAAGCCAGTTCCACATCTTAGCTCCGTTTCCTGCAAGCTTTATCTGCAAAGTGCCTCTAAATTGAGCACCCATGGCATTTTTTCCTTCCTGCTCCGCTTCCCTCAGCTGTGCCATGCCTGACTTTATTGAATAAAACAGCAGCGAATAAAAGCCCGCCGTTACGCGCTTTATAAACTTATCTCTGTCATCGGTGTTTAACGAATTAACCACATAATCTCTTATATTATGCTCAATCGGAGATATGAGCATCTGCTCAAGGTATCGTTCGATCTTATCCACTTCGCCTTTGCAAAGGTTGTTAAGGCTTTCAACTCCGGCTTCAACCTCCATGGGCAATACTGCCGGGTCTCTTCCCTCCAGAATTAAGTTTTCCTCCACTATACGCTGCTTAAAGGCGTCAGACGTCTTAAACAAGGTTATCAGCGGCTTTATAAATCTCTCTCTTGAAGCGGTTGCCACAGATGCCTCCATTAACGGAATAGGGTTGTTGCCGAAATTGCTCCAAAGAGATACGTCCGTTGAACCTCCGCCGATATCAATAACCAGAGTATGTACTCCCACCTCATTCGCAAGGAATTTAGCCGCACAAACGCCCTCTGTCGCAAGAGGGAAATTTTCTTGACCCGGAAGGACGTTCGTCAGGTTATCTATATTATCGATATTATTGCCATTATTAATAAAACCGTTAGCTCTGATATATTGCAAAACAGTATGCAACTCGTTTCCATAATTAGTAATTTTTTCATTGCCGTAGGCAGCAGGATATGTAGCATATAAGTTTATATTGTTATAACCCTTATACTTTGCAAAAACAGCAGTCTGCATCATTAACTGGTAAAGATAGAATTTTGACAAATTTCTTTCTCCCGCCCACTTTAGGTTTGAGGTAATCTTAGAATCGTCAATATCCTTATATTTGTATATAACATTTCCGTACTGCATAGGATATGTTAAAGCAGCGCCCACCGGCAGCGACTTTCTTATTATAGTAGGATAAAAGTTGTTGTTTTGGCTGTATCCGTCACTTCCGGGTATATGATACTTTGCGCTGTCATCATTATCGTGAGCTATGGGCGTAAAGGAGGGTATTTCCTCAAAGGCAACCTTTCCCGCACTCGCTCCGTCCGAATAGTAAACCGTGCTGCCCGAGGTTCCGAAGTCAAGAGCAATCTTTAATGGGTTCGCTGCCATGGGTACGGACATTTCAGGACGCTCAAACAAAATATATCCGTAATTATTCGGTATATTATTCCTGTATATTTTTGCGTACCTGGGTATGCTGTTCCTGTTTTCAACAATTCTTACATAATTGTTTTCTATGCCGTAATTAAACGTTTGATTCGGCAAAACGCCGTTGGGCGCCAAATCAACAGTTACATTATCGGTAACAACGCCCGGGGTATGCTCCTCAGAACGGTAAATAGAACACCAATTTGCATTGTCGCTGAATTCCATGTACGGCCATATAGATATTCCGGGTATATCTCTGGCGTCCAGAGTGTTTTCATCATTCGGCACATTATAGGCTTTGGAGGTTATCGTTGTCATACCGACTCCTCCTGCAAATTGGAGGTTTATCCTTACGGTTCTGGTGTTCCAATCAAAGCTGATAATCGGATTACCTGCCGCATCAACGCCAACAATAGAGTCTATATCCACACTGTTGATAAACGTGTCCTGCAGGGGCCACAAAACCGCATACTTCACACCGTCTTCAACCCAGTCTGCGCTGCATGTTCTTCTGTCTATCCAATCTGATTTAAATTTCTCATTATCGGTGTCTGCCATAGACACATACAGAATATTATTACAAAAAATACTATCCGTTGCAAGGGGTGTTACCTGCGTACCGTCTGACTTAACCATGGCAATTGCCCCCGGATTGTTTGTATAGAAATTAAAAATTTCTATACCCACCGAATTCTCGTTAAAGACCGCCGTGGTGGTGTTCGCCAGGCATATGTTATTTATGATTTGGGGAGTTCTTAAGTCAATAGAGGGAGTAGTATTTTCAAATATCTCCTTAACAGAATTTGCTCCACCATTAATACCAAAATTCACAAAATTACTATTATTTAAGGTGTTAACCCCATTCTGCATATTGTTATCAAGAACAATACCTGCATTAAATTGTGCAATATCCTGCATTAATTTGCCGGCGTTTAGCCTCACGGCTTGAGCATTAACAAAGTTAAGCCATTTCTGTATATAGGCTACTCTTCTCTCGGGATAGTTGTTGTTCTCTCCGGTTTTTCCGTTTATAACAAAGTCCGCCGCGTTTACGTAGCCTCCGTTATCCATAATTCCGCTTTCGCAGAGAGCCGCAGATACCTTCACCTCTTTTACCATAACAATGCCGTCACTTACCGCTGCGGCAATAGTCGTACGTCCGTTTTCTTCAACAATATTAATCGCAAAGGGGTTATGCATCGCAGGTATGGCAGTGCGGAAAAACAGATTTGCATATCTCGGCTTTATGTTCCCGTCATCCGCATAAATGCTGTCATAATCAATTTTGTAGTTTGACAGCTTTTCATAAGCTATAGCCAGCAGCGCTCCGTCTTTTGACTGATTATCCTGAATGTTCTCCACTATATCCTTTGCCGTTGTTAAATGAGTCGGATCTACTATATAGCTCAGCGTATTGTTTGTGTTTGATATTGCTTGTTTAAAGTCATTTATCTCGGCAATAATCCTACCCGAAGCTTGAAGAACATTAAGCATTTGACTTAAAGTATTAAGCCACTGAGCCAAATACAGCTTGTTCTCATCAGATAATGTATTTATATATGCTACCGGGTCGTTAAAATTATATTGAGCTTCATCTGTGTTCTCCGACGGGGCGTCCATAAAATAGCGTCTTATTCCCGCCGCGCCTTGATAAAACACGCCGTTGTTCGTCAGCCACTGAAGCGCCTCGTCATTTGTCAATCTGTTATAGTATATATTTGAGCATACCACACTTGTAGGCGTAAGGATACCTATAACCTCACCATTCAATTCAATAAAAGTGATGCTTTCCCACTGTTCGGCATTTGTTGCGCCAAACACTCCGGTCGCCGGAATTTGCTTAAGAAGATTCTTACCTAATTCCCCCGCTTTAGCATCGCTCAATCTTATCGTCCTCAGCTCAATAGGCCAGTCCATTCTTTTTCTGAGCGCAACAAGGGTTATCAGCGTTCTCCAAGCATTACGGGTATTTTCATATAGTGCCTGACCATAGCGGTTTTGTTTCTCCATAACCATATCAAAAGAGATTACATTTGACCAAGGAGATGGAACCGTAAGACTCTCTCTTTTCGCAATTGGTTCATCTGTAATTAAGGTGGCTATTTTATCCAGAGATCCGCCGACTCCCGCCGGTCTTAGCGTGGACTTACCCCAAACATCGCCGCCTCTTCCCTCATTGTCAATTTCGCCGTTGGTTATTGCCAAATATTGCTGTGACATATATTACCCCTCCTTAAATTTCTCCGTTTTGAATAATCGACATAATATCCTGTATTAAGCTGCTATACGGTTTCTTTGATTTTGGTTTTTTCTGATTAGATAGCTTTTGATAAATATACTCCATACGTATACTTCTCGTCTTCCACTTATCGCCCTTGCTGTTCACATAGGCTTCGTGCCCCGCCAAACCTCTTCCTTCCTTCGGAACTGCAACCTCATCAAAAGCCCGACATTTAAGCAGCGGATTTGCTCCGTCAGCCGGAATTCTTTCCACAGCCCTTAAAAACCATCCTCTTGTCTGTCTGTTTCTTCGCACGGTTTCCTCTACCCAAGCAATAAAATCATTACAGTATTCGTTCATAGTCTCATTTAACCTAATATCTAAATTATAATCATCCAAGAGCCATCTGTTTGCTCTTTCCACAACATCTCTGTTATCTCTTATGGGCTCATACATAAATCTGGTATAGAATATACTGAAGAACAAGAAATCTGCCAAATGATTGTATATGCCGTATTTGGCATTCATAAATTGGGGCGAGACCCTCTCCCGTCCTTCTCTGTCTAATTTTCTCAGACCAATAAACACTTCCGTATCTGTAATTTCATTCCTTCTGGGGTGCTTTCTTGTCATATAATCAATAACAGCCAAGGACGCATATATCTCTATCATGTTAGGCGGGTTTTTCTGATCTCTTCCGTCGATGACATGGGGAACCTGGTCAAGCTTATCCAGATCCTCTCCCAAAAAATACATCTGGGTGAACACCGTCTCAGGATTTCTCGTATCACCGCAGAACTTTTGCTCGGAATAATAGTCCATAGCGATTTTGCATTTTACGCCAAAATCACTTGAATTAACTATATCGTTTACTTCCACAGCGCCGTTTCTTGTTGTCTTAAAATAGGGCTCCAAAAATACTCCCGCTATCTGCATATCGGGATAGACCTCTCTTATAGCCTTGGCGAGAGGCGCAACGCCGGACGCGCCCGTGCCGCCAAACATAGAGCAAATGATTATAACCTTATCCTCATCGGTATTAACATTTGCAAAATACCTTCTCCAGTCATCATTTGTAAAGGTGAAATTTCCCGTACCGTCATTTAATTGATGAATATCCTTTGTCATAAAATACGAGCCGATAGACGTATGTGAATAGAAGCCTCCTTCGAGTTCTAAAACTTGTCTTTCGTCATCTCTTAAAATGCATCTCTCCACTCCTCTTTCCTTGGGTGAATATAAAAATTTATACAACTTCTCACCGTCGCTGCCGTTTTCAAACTCTTTGCGCCCATCTCTCGGGCACAAGATATCCGTCAGCGTTCCTTGTCTGTCTAGGGGAGTCCAGCTCTGCTGAGACATTTCTTCAACAGAAAAACAGTCGCTGAGCTCTATATAACGTTCGATAAGTCTAACCGTGGACTCTGCATTTGCGCCGTCGGAATCCACCGTCATTATATGTATATCATTTTCCGGTCTTTCATTATCTCTGAATACGCCCGCAGCCTTTAAGTGGGTTAGAGCTCTCATAACCCGAGAGCCCGTACCTCCAACCGATATAACAAAACATCTTCCCATAATTTTTCTCCTCTCTATTTAACACAATTCACTGTCGATGCTCGTTTTGCTCTAATATGCCCTTCTTCATCTTACAGCTGACCCAAGGGATTGTACTTCGTCCACGTCCCCGGGACGAACAGGGTTGTTATAAAGAAAACGCCTACTCCTTGCAGGGAATTAGCTATTGCTGCTATAAACCCAAGGGTATTGCTCTTCTCCGGTGCAAGCACCATAAAGGTCATTCCTATAGTCGCTCCGATGGCGGCGAGTACAAATATGTTAATTAACCAGTTAATGCTGCTGCCTCCGCCGTACATGTTTAAAATCAGCATTAAAATCACTGTATACACAAGGCTGATAACAAGACTTACATAATAAAACACTGCCCATGCATTTCTCCAAATATTTTTAAAGGGACGCAGCAATCCGTTGGTGCCCTCCGTCTTTACATTAGAGAATACTACGCCGTACAATATAATTCCTATTACCGCAAATATTACGAATGAAATAACCGCCCATAAAATTGTTCTTCCAATACTTTTATTCATATCTATTTCTCCTTATCATTTATTTAATTTATTGTTCACCACCGGGGATAATATCCCCTTCACTTTTACCATATGACATTCCGGGTACCATAAACGGTTCACAAGATATCTCCCCGTCCAGTTCCTTATCGCCTGCCATAACGTAAACCGTTACCGTTTCCTCGTATTTATTATCCTTTGTATTATAATCATTCAAAAGTGATATAAAATTCTGTAGATTTTTAAATTCAGCCATCTGCGACCAGCTTTGAGCCCATACCGGCATTTTACCCGGATCTGTCGCACCTATGGTAATATCGAGTTTTGTTGCATAAGGCAATTCAAGCAAATCTGTAACATAAATATTAACCATAACTGTTTTGTCCTGATTATCTATTCTCCACACGCTATCCGTGGGACCGGTGTTGTTTGCAAATGCAACTTCTATATTATTTTTCACTTTTCTATCGCTGTCATAAAATTCACCGTCACTCTTATTTGCATCATAGTATTCCGTGCTTGACTCGAATTGTAAATCTGTCAACTGAATTTGATCAATTGAAACAAACGGAATTGTGAATTTAATCTTTCCCGAAACCTTTCCGTCAATCTGTTCCAGATAATCGGAGCCTGACCACAACAAAGATTTAAAGCCCAAGTAATGAATATTATCAATCTTTAAGTCTTCTTCATTAACGCCTTCCGGCACTTCAACGTCCACAGTTCTGCTAATCGGAATTACCGCGTTAGGATAATCTTCAGGACAGAAGTTTGCGGTTCCTTCTATATCTGTTTTTAGATATTCCGGAGCATAATCAGGTCTTAAGATAGTGAAACTTCCCGTAAGGTCTTCTTTGAACATTGAATTTCCGGACATGCCACCGGGAGCTCCGGGATTTCCCTGCGGAGGCTGTCCGCCCGGGGCTCCCTGAGGCGGAGCCTCGTTTGAACCACCCAACACTTCTCCCTCCGGAGGGGGCGGAGGAACATCCCCATCGCCGCCTGACAGATAAGTGCCCTGTTCCCTTATCTGTATATTATCAAAGTCAACACCTTCAATACCACCGTTTTGAGCATAAATTTTACAGTTGATATTGCGCTCCTGATCGGCAGTATTCCAGTTCATATTCGGATTAAACATAACGATATTCGGCATTGCATAAAACTCATTCAAATATTTAGACAAATCATTAAGAGCTCCGATCGCAAAAATAAAGAATGGTTTTTGCGTTTTTACAGATATGACAGCAAAAGACTTATTCTCCTCCATTAAGTCTTTTGCCAAAGTTGCTGCCAAGGTCTGATAATCCTGAAGCTGACTTCTCAAATCCGTAACAATAATCTTTATTCTCGGGTCTATAACTTTTTCATTAGACTTATTGGGTTCATGTTCCACCGCACGGATTAATGTGTCGTTTGATGTTCCTGCATATGTAATAGCCGAAAGATTATTTATTATCGATACGCTTGATTGCGGATCGATACTGTCTGCATCAACCGTATACAAAGAAGACGTCACATCATTCCATGTTTTGGTTATTGCGTCAACGCTATCCTGAACTATTCCCTGAACAATTCCATCTGCAATTATCTCTCTCATACCGTCCGTTGCGTCAAAATAAACTTCTGCAGTTTTGTTTTTATTATTTATAACTTCAACAACAACCTCTTTTCCATCACTGTCCGTAATGGGTATTCCGTCTTTATTAAAGTTGTAGTTTCTTCTGTCAGTAAGCACGCCGCAGCCCGCAAGAATACTTACAGTAAGTATTAAGCAGACAATTCCTGCAAATTTTCTTTTCATTTCTCTTCTCCCTCCTCAGTTTGCATATACGCCGCCGTTAGCGGGACGCAATACGCCTGCGGCAATCAATATAATATCAATAAGCCACCAAACACCGAAACCGCCCGCTGTAATAAGTTTCAAAATTCCTGTCCCGACATATCCCAGATAAAATCTATCAATCCCCAATTCACCAAGGAAAATTGATAAAAGTAATGCCGCTATCTTTGATTTCATTTCTTTCATCTCCTTTTCTTACGCTAATTTAAAATTTTCTTTTAATTAACTTCACAAATATCATGCAAACAATCAATAAAATACTACCGGGAGCAGACAAATACAACAAGTTCAATGCATTTTCATTACCTGCCTCTTGAACATTCTGTATTGTCTGTTCAGTTCCAAACTGTTCACCGTCCGGTTTGTCAGGTGGTGCTCCTCCGGGTTCATCAGGCGGACCACCCGGTCCGCCGGGGCCATCGGGAGGCGGTTCAAGAGGTCTGCCATCCGCTCCCATAGGAGGAGGTCCGCCGGGAGCGCCTCCTCCGGCTGCTCCCGCAGCTGCCGATGCCGACTCAGGTTTGATAACGGTATTCGTTCCTTGAATAGTTGCTGTTCCCAACATCTTTTCATTCATTTTAACCGTGTATGTTTCGCCCGATTTAATCTTATCACCGTATGCAATAACAATTCCGAGCGAACCTGTCAATTCGTGATGCTCAATTACTTCTCCCGATGAGTCCTCTATCACAAGTTCTCCGCCGTTTCTATAAGTTTGATCCATATAACATACCAAATTTTTCGCCTTTGAATGCTCATTTGGCAATTTAAACATATTTGCATTTCCCGCGCCGAAAACAACTCCGCCGTTTATATATAATTCCCCGTCAAAATCAAACGCTTCCTCGGGACCGTCCTTCATACAGTATGTTTCAACACTTCCTCCGTTTACTTCTGCGGAGCCATTAATATCTATACCGTCGCCGCCGCCTTCAATATATAAATCGCCGTCGTTAAACACAAATGCTGTTTTGGTTATTTCGGTTTCATTTTCAGGTATTGCCGGAGGAGCTTCCATATTTTGGTTTCCCTGTCCGTCATCGGGCGGCATATCATCTCCCTCTTGCAGTGCTGACATTGATGCTTCGCCTGTGGCGTTTATGCCATCATCTTCCGCAATAATATGATATTTTCCACCGTTAATTTCTATGTAGGCTCCTTCAATACCCTCGTAGCAATCAGTGATTGATAAATTCACATTGTCAAAGTACACATCCCCATCGCAATGTATTGCATCGTCTCCGGACGCAAGTGTCAATTCACCATTATATACATGGATTATCTCTCCTGCATGCAACGAATCATCCGATGTATCTGTGGTAATGCTACCACCGTCTACATATATACCTTTGTCAGACTTTATTCCCTTTGTACTGGGTATATTTTGTGATGAAGTATCAATTTTTGATAAATCCGGTATAGTACTTTGTATATTAATTTCTGCTCCGTCGGCATAAATATTCCCGCTTGAAAAGACGCCGTCTCCTTGACTGTTGGTAATGAGCTTGCCCCCTTTTAAAACAATTAGACCCTTATTGTTTTTCTTATCGCTTTTTACAGCATCACCTATAGTCGAACAAACTACGTTTCCGTCTTTTTGAAAAACAATCCTACCACTAATGCCGTCATCTTCAGCGAATATATCCCAGTCACCTGAAACAATCTTTAATGTATTTTCAGTAGTCACCGCATCCCTGTAATTACTCTGTATTACGGTTTTGCCTTCTCCGTTAAGAGTGAGATCTGCTGCAGAATATATAGACGACTGTATGTTTTGTTCGCTAAGTTGTCGGCGCTTGTCCGTAACGTAATTCACACTGTCTTTTGTTGATGAGAGTACAAATTTTGAAGCTTTATAAATATAAATCGGGGGTTCAACGTGAGATTCAATACTGACATTATTTAAACGCATTATAACCGGTTTTTCATCACCTGACCGGACAACTATATTTTCAAGTTCTCCCTCTATGGTATAAACCCCTCCTGAGGTTATATATAACGTCTTGTCTACCGAATATGCTCCGCTGCCATTGCACAATATTGATTTGCTTTTACATATGATTTCGGTACCTGAATGAGAATTGTATTCATCATCTTCGGTAAAGATAATTTTCTGACCATCATATTCCTCATATTCATGTTGATATTCAAAACTATATTTCCAAACATATAGTACTGCAATCACAGCCATCAACATAAGCAATAGAGCGACAATTGTAATTCCTTTTTTTCTAACCATAGCGCTCTCCGTTATTATGACATATATTCACCATTATAGCTCACTAACGTCGCCTGGCTAACGCCTTTTTCCATCAACAATCTGTCAACAACGCTGCAGTCTTTGTTCTTTACTCTGACCTCATATATAAGCTCGCTGCAAACTTCATTTGATACTTTTGACTTTAAAAGATATTTTTTTGTATTTCGTTTAACAACGTCTTCTATTTTATCAACAGAACCCGCCTCTAAATTCACAACTAATATATAAGGAGTATCTTTATATTTTACATTTGCAAATATTGTAATAATGATACCGATAATTACAGTTCCGATTACCGCTAACGGTATCAGTCCTGCTCCTAAAACAATTCCTGAGGCAAGAGACCAAAATAAAAACACTATATCCATAGGCTCTTTTATAGCTGTTCTAAATCTGACAATAGATAATGCGCCCACCATGCCGAGGGACAACACCACGTTCGATGTTACCGCCAAAATAACAAACGCGGTTATCATTGATAATCCTATCAGCGAAACACCGAAACCCAAATTGTACATAACGCCCGAATAGGTTTTTCTGTAAATTACAAATATAAACAACCCAATTATAAATGCTAATGATAGCACGACTACCGAATCAATAATAGAAAATGAATTGACTTTTTCCAAAAAATTTGTTTTAAAAATATCATTAAAAGTCATCTTTAACTCTCCTCTCATTATATAAATCTCGTGGCTGCATATTTAGAAAAAGATGTAATATGCCTATTTTTTAGTTGAATAATATCTCGTATAAACTGCGGTAAAAATTCATCCCATTTAATCTCTAAAATCCCTGCTTGCAACAGATGTATTGCGGTAATATCCGGTTTTAGAAAATGATTGATATTGTAACTTCCCCTTATATTCGTATCAAATGTCACACGTACATTTCCCGGTTCATACACAAATGCTTCCCGCTCATAAATTACTATGTTTTTAGGTCTGAGCAGCTGGGTTCGTCGTTTTATATTAAATTCTTTTATAATATCACTTTCATAATCAAGTATGTTAAACGGCTTACTTGCAATTATATTCTCGCAAAAATCAATGGATATTTTCGATGATTGCTTTCGGCACATTCCATTTTTCTTACTCTTTTTTTCTAACCTTATAAACGAAATATCATCGTTGTAATATCGTATTCTATACTTTTCTCTTTCATCCACACCATCTTGCTTTTCTCTTAAAGCTTTATCTAAATAATTATCAAAATACATGCTCTTAACTGTATAGTTTCCATCATCCAGCGCATATTTATCATGCTGCATCACCCGCCTTATTCGCGAACGTAATTCCGCTAAATCCACCGGATTAACATAACACTTATACTCATGTCTATACTTCACGCATACCACTCCACAACACCTTTTTATAAATTTAATTATATACTATTTCAAATATTTATAGATAATTTATCGTAAATATATATACTATGTATTTATTACATAATGTAAATTATGTAATAAATAACTACCGTTACTGCAGCGAATTGTCAAAAACGTAAAGTTAACAGCCTGATTTCGGCAACCGCAAAAAGACCCATATTATAATAGCGTATATGGGTCTTTTTGCGATGTGATTTATTAATTTTTTTATTTGATATGTATTACAATTATCAATATCTTATTACCATTTCTTGCAAATTAATTGCATTGTTAGCTTGATAATGGTTTATTACAAAATTTTTTCTTGTTAGTTTATTACAAATTATTGACAAAAAGCTTATTAAATGATATAATTCTACAAAAAGGTTTTCGGTTCAATTTACCACATAATTTACATTATGTGGTATGTGGTTTTTTAATACCGTAAAAGACCTAGTTGCTGTACTTGTTGTCTGTGAACTTCTCCGGATTCGATTGTATATATTCTTGTTGTGTTCACACTGCTGTGACCAAGTATATCAGCAAGTCTGATTATATCCTTTTGAATGGAATAGTGAGTTCTTGCAAATAAATGTCTAAGATTGTGAGGAAATACCTTATCCCTCGATACACCTGCTTTCTCGCAAAGCGCTTTTAGCATTTTCCAGATATTGCTTCTATCAAGAGGCCTGCCGCTCCTGCTCACAAAAACGCTTCCTTTGTGTATGTGTTTTTCTGATATATACTTACGGAGCATTTCGCACAATTGCCGCGGCAGCCATACCTTTCTTCGTTTACACTTGCAATTTACATCCGCCGCACCCTTTCTGACAGCTTCGACCGTAATATATTTTAACTCAGAAACCCTGATCCCTGTAGCGCATATCGTTTGTATGAGATAGTACAGTCGCTTATTTGACACATGTTCCGCTGCTCTAAGCAGACGTCCATACTCTTCCCTGGTCAATTCCCTATCGCTTGGTGCAAAAATCTGACGTTGAATTTTAATAGTTTTCACTTTGCAGTCAAACCATTCTAAAAAACAGAAAAGGCTGTTTAACGATGATAAGATTGAATTTACACTTGTCGGAGCATATGATTCAATCAATACATCCTTATACTTTAAAACAAGCGTCTTATCAACCTCTCTGCCGTCAACCCAACCCATAAACGCATTAACGTCTCTTATATACTTCTCAAGAGTTGCTTTACTTTTTTCCTCAGTTATGAGATATTCCCTAAATTCTGCAATCTTTTTTTCTGTTAAAACTTTCATATTAATCATCTCCTTAAATATATTATAACCCTCATACGCAGAATACATAATATATCTAAAGCAATTTGTCAATATACGATACAATCAGTTATCATAAACAAAAACCACAACACACTCAAAAAATATCAAATAACTAACATTACATTTTCATATTTCAAATCCACACCTACTATTTTTAACCACAAATGTCCACCACCTTTAATATAACCCATGCAAAGATGTCCCCCGCCTCTGCGACGAAACGGACTTCGCTATGTTCAGATTTTATGTAAATAAAATCCATCACACCGCTGCGTCGTTTCTCCTCTATCCCCAAAAATCGGTGATTTTTGGGGAACCCTAAGGTGGGTTCCATTTCAGAATTTCAGTGGGAGCTATAATCTCCCACTGAAACCCTGAGGAGCTAACGCTCCCTTTACAGCTTGCAATCGATCGCAAGCTCCGCTCCTTGCAAGCAAAGCGGAGCGTTGCTCCAATTTAAATACTATTTAACGAATATATAAAACAATTTTTATTATTAAAAGTATAATATATAACATATCTATTGTCAATATCGCACCATAATATTTTTGAAAATACCATTAGAATTAAATTATGAATAATCACCTCTTGCGATTAGCGATATTATAAATATCATAACGCCTTACAGCGATAACTCGATATAAAACAAAGAAGTTACAATGATAGTAATTGAAATAATAATTGGTGATAAAATACTTTGTAAACGATATGTTAAGAACAGCAACTACGTAAAACTAGTGGTCAAACCACCAAAATATACTCAACTGCTGAATATATTTAAAAAATAGACAGCAAATCTTCAATAGAATCAGAAAACAGAGCTTTCAAAAAAAATAAAAACGGCTCAACCCGTTTTTATGGATTAAGCCGTTGATTTTTTAAATTGGATTGGATTACTAAAAGTAATTACAGTATTCCCAGAAAGTGCTGCATTGCAAGGCTCACCGCTATTATGGAAATCCAGCAGCACAGCCCCAGGAAAATAGGTTTTCCGCCCGACTTTACCAGCTTGACTATATCCGTATTAAGACCGATGGCGGACATTGCCATAACGATAAAGAACTTGCTTAAATTCTTTAAAAAGCCGAACACTGCTGCGCCGCCGTCATGAACAGCGCCGCTTGGGAATAGGGCGTAAAACACAGTGGTTATTACGGACGCCAGCACGAAGTACAGTATAAAAAACGGGAAAATGCTCTTTATGCTGACGCGGGTTCCCTCGCCGGATTTTTCTTTTTTCGTCCTGTAAACCGCAAGCACCAAAGTTATGGGGATAATCGCCAGTGTTCTGGTCAGCTTTACGACCGTTGCGGCGTCCAGTGTATTGCTGCCGTGAATGCCGTCCCAAGCTGTGGCGGCGGCTGTAACCGATGAGGTGTCGTTAATTGCGGTTCCCGCGAACAGACCGAAGCCCTCATTAGACAGACCAAGCACCGAGCCCAAGGTTGGGAAGATCAAGGCGGCGATTATGTTAAACAAAAATATAACCGAGATTGACTGGGCTATTTCCTCATCGTCCGCATCTATAACAGGTGCTGTGGCGGCAATTGCAGAGCCGCCGCAGATTGACGAGCCAACCCCTATTAAGGTCGCAATCTTAGGCTGAATATGCACGACCTTGAACAGAACAAAGGACACAATCAGCGATATGGAAATGGTTGAAATAATAATAGGCAGGGACTGGGCGCCTGTTTTGGCTATACTGCTCAAATTCATGCCGAAGCCCAGCAGGATAACGGCGTATTGCAGTATCTTCTTTGACGTAAAGGTTATTCCCGTTTGAGTTTTGGCTTTATTCTTGTAAAAAACAGTGATAATCATGCCTATAATGATGCCGAAAACCGGGCCTCCGATAATGGGGAAAAATGTTCCCAAAATATAAGAAGGGACGGCTATTAAAAGGCACAGGGCAATTCCCCAAAGACTTTCTTTTAAATTCTTCATAACTTTCTCCTTTTAATTTAAATATTACTCGTCGGTTGCCAGCTTGTCGTATTCATTAAATTCCCGTTGTTTTCTGAAAACCTCAGGCAGCTTTTTGATATTTTCCCTGTATGAAACCATAAACAATATGCAGGCGGACAGCCACGCAATGGGTCCTGCTGCGCACACTCCCAGATAGCCGGGGAGCTCTCCGTAGGCTGCGGTAAGGGTCTTTGACAGAACCAGAGACAGTACTATTCTGGCGATAAGCTCAACTGCGCTGCCGCAGAGAACAATTCCGGAATTTCCCATGCCCTGCAGGCTGTTTCGGTAGACGAACAGCAGCGCCAGAGCAAAGTAGAATACACCGGCAACATAGAAGTACATCTTAGTGTAGTAGACAACATTTTCCCGCAGAGCGGCGTCGGCTGAGGAGTCAAGGAAGATGCCCGCTATGGGTCTTGCAAATATAAGCACAATCGCCACCACTACAAGAGTGAGCCCCAGTATAATAAGCGTGCATTTGTTGACGCCCTGTTTAATCCTGTCCTCCCGCATTGCGCCGTAGTTTTGACCTACGTAGGTTGCCATTGTCACTCCGAAAGAAATCTGGGGCTGAGATACAAGCTGTTCGATTTTGTTTGCCGCTGTGTATCCGGCAATAACCGTGGAACCAAAGGAGTTCAGCACCGACTGCACCACCATAACGCCGATGGCGGTAACCGACATCTGAAAAGCCATGGGAACGGCTAAGGTCAGGTGGCGAAGGGCGAACTTTGAGTCCCACTTAAAATCCTTCTTCTTTAGATGCAGCTCGGGAAACTTTTTTGCCACATATATCAGGCACAGCAGCCCTGAAACCGCTTGGGCTATAATTGTTGCAAAGCCCGCTCCCGCAACTCCCATATGGAAGTTGATGATAAACACCAGGTCAAGAACTATGTTTATCACCGAGGAGATGAGCAGGAAGTAGAGCGGAGTTTTACTGTCGCCCAGGGCGCGGATAACGCAGGATATGTAATTGTAAAACACCTGAAAGGTAATACCGCCGTAAATAACAATTATGTAGTTATACGAGTCGTCAATTATATTATCCGGCGTCTGCATGAACCTTAGCAACGCCCGCGCCGAAAGCACGCTGACGGCGGTAATAACCACAGAGGCGGCAGCCGAGAGATATATACCCATGCCTACGCTTCTGCGGACGCCTGCCATGTCGTTTGCCCCGAATCTCTGGGCGACAATGATTGAAAGACCGTTGGTAAAGCCCGTGGCGAAGCCGACGATTAAGAACATTATGGCTCCTGCCGCGCCCACGGCCGCCAGAGCCTCAACGCTGATTGTACGTCCTACTATAATAGTGTCTACCATGTTGTACAGCACCTGGAAAATGTTGCCTATAAGGAGCGGTACTGTGAACTTTATAATGTGTCTCGTGGGATTGCCCACTGTCATGTCATTAGTCAGTATTTTTGCCAATTATTATTCCTCCTGTTCTGTATAGTAATTTTATTTAGAAAATAATAGCCGCTGATTATTCAAGCGGCTATTAAAAAGTTTCTGTGCCTAACTGCTACAGATTTATTCGTATCAATCGGTCGCCCAGAGTAACAACATCGTTGTTCTTGACCTCGATTACGTGCATGAGCTTCTTTCCGTTGAGCAGGGTTCCGTTTGTGGAGTTGTTATCCTCTATCATAACCTTTTTGCCGTCGCGGGTCAGAACACAGTGCACCGAGGACACCATGGGCTTGTTTACCACCACGTCGCACTGTGGATTCCTGCCGATTAGGACTTCGTCGTCAACAACAACTTTATACGTCTTGTTGTTGTCTATAACTGTTACCTCAACCTCTATGCCGTTGCTCGGCTCGGGTATCGGAGCCTGTTCCTCATCATTTTCGGGTTCGGGTTCGGAAGCATCCTCATCTTCTGCATCCACATCGGGCTCAGGCTGCTCCTCGTCAGGCTCATCGCCTGTGTCGGAATATTCCTCATCGGGCTCATCGTCTGCGTCCGCATATTCCTCCTCATCATCGTCAAAATCTTTAGGCTCCGCAAGCCGTCTTGAACCGCCCGTAACCGGCGGCATATATTCCTCCGGTTCGACTTTGGGCTTCGGAGTGTGAAACAGACCGATACAAATAAGCAGCATAGATATTAGGAAAAGTCCGCCTGCAACCAATAAAATATAGTATAATATATTCATGCCGGTAATCTCCTTTAAAATATAATTGTAATAGCGCTGTAGCTATCTTCAGGCGGGTTCTTCCTGATTATTTTAAGCATTTTTCTCAGCCATTCGGAGGAGGATTTTGAACGCTTCAGAGTTCTCTCCACCTGCCGTTCGGTAATGCCCTCCCAGAACCCGTCCGTGCAGAGCAGAACCCCATCGCCCTTCCGCAGAACTATGGGAGTGATCGTCTCCGCCTCGCACATGGGATCCGCACCCAGATATGCCGTCAGCTTTCGCCTGTCCTCGCTTTTTCTGATCCCGGGAAAACGGAACTTGCCCTGACTGTGAGCCAGGTACGCAAGAGAGTGATCCGGGGTGATGTACTGCAAATAGTTCTCGCTCAAATAGTACATGCGGCAGTTACCCAAATGTCCGCAAATAAGATAGTTCCCGTCAGTGAGCACCAGAGCGGCAGAGGCTCTGTACTCCTTATCCCCATTGCTGCGGGTCAAATCCCAAAGCTTCTCGTCCGCATTTTTGAAGTATTCCAAAATAGTCTCTCGCGTCACATCCGAGGTGTTCTTAAAGTCCGTCATCATTGAGTCAATAACGATGCTTGAACCCTCATCCGTTCCCGC
Organism: uncultured Eubacteriales bacterium; assembly: GCA_958352815.1. Classification (GTDB taxonomy): domain Bacteria; phylum Bacillota; class Clostridia; order Monoglobales; family Monoglobaceae; genus Monoglobus. The sequence continues at coordinate 35,058 of CATWQA010000006.1, read as the reverse complement.
AGAACCGGGAGAACCGTCGCATACCGCAAAGCAGCCGCAGCCGCCGTCTTCAAGCATTCCGAGATAATCACGGTTTACGTCAACCTTCCCGGCGTTGCGGGATGATGAAATATCCATAAATCATTCTCCTTACACATATAGGAATATTATACTTTAATTTTGAGTTCATGTCAAGGAGTAAAAGCCTGTTTGCGCCAAAAAGGATTGTTAAATAATTCACAAAATATGCGGTGAGGGTTTACGTAAATTTGATATGATTTTTTGAAAAAAACACTTGATAAATTTTCATGTATAGGGTAAAATTACATAGCAGGCATATTATGCCCCAAATTTGTTATGTTAAAAATTATTATTTTATATTTTTGGAGGTATCTCGATGAATAAGAAAACTATTGACGACATTCAGGTAAAGGGTAAGAAAGTTCTGGTTCGCTGTGACTTTAATGTTCCCATTAAGGACGGCGAGATTACGGACGAGACCAGAATAAACGGCGCTATGCCCACAATACAGAAGCTGGTTGACGACGGCGCAAAGGTTATTCTCTGCTCACACATGGGCAAGCCCAAGGGGCAGGTTGTTGAAAGCCTATCGCTGGCTCCCGTTGCAAAGAGACTTTCGGAGAAGCTGGGAAAAGAGGTTGTGTTTGCCGACGATGACAACGTTGTGGGTGAGAACGCAAAGGCTGCCGTTGCCGCAATGAATGACGGAGATGTTGTTCTTCTCCAAAACACAAGATTCAGACCCGAAGAAACTAAGAACGAAAAGAACTTCAGTGAGGAGCTCGCTTCTCTGGCAGAGGTGTTTGTAAACGATGCCTTCGGCAGCGCGCACAGGGCTCACTGCTCAACTGTAGGCGTGACAGAGTTCTTAAGCCCCAATGTTTCAGGCTACCTGCTGGGCAAGGAGCTGGACTTCCTGGGCAAGGCTGTTGACAGCCCCGAAAGACCTCTGGTTGCTATTCTGGGCGGCGCAAAGGTTTCGGATAAGCTGAACGTTATTTCAAACCTCCTGGAAAAGTGCGATACTCTCATTATCGGCGGAGGTATGGCGTACACATTCCTCAAAGCAAAGGGCTGTGAGGTTGGAACATCACTGGTTGATGAGGATAAGATTGACTACTGCAAGGAAATGATTGAAAAGGCTGAAAAGCTCAACAAGACTTTGCTGCTCCCCGTTGACACGGTCGTTACAGACGAGTTCCCCAATCCCATCGATGCGGAAATCCCTGTTGAGACAGTTAAGTCAGACGCTATCCCCGCAAACAAGATGGGTCTTGACATAGGCGAGGAGACAAGAGCGCTCTTTGCGGAAACCGTTAAGACAGCAAAGACCGTTATCTGGAACGGACCTATGGGCGTGTCCGAGAACCCGATTTTGGCTAAGGGTACGGTTGCCGTGGCTCAGGCTCTGGCAGACACAGACGCTACAACAATCATAGGCGGCGGCGACAGCGCAGCTGCTATCAACAATCTTGGCTTCGGCGATAAGATGAGCCACATTTCAACAGGCGGCGGCGCTTCAATGGAACTGCTGGAGGGTAAAATTCTTCCCGGCTGCGCTGCTCTTGATGATAAATAAGGAGTGAAATTCATGAGAAAGAAAATTATCGCCGGCAACTGGAAGATGAACAAAACGCCCTCTGAGGCGGCGGCGCTGGCGGAGGCCATAGTTGAGAAAACAGCCGGCGCGTGCTGTGACGTGGTGGTTTGCCCCACGGCGATTTGTATTCCCGGCGTGATCTCCAAAACGGCGGGCTCTAACGTGGAGGTAGGCGCGCAGAACGTTCACTTTAAGGATAGCGGCGCTTATACGGGCGAGCTTTCCGCCTCTATGCTCACAGACGCAGGCGTTAAGTATGTTATAATCGGTCACAGCGAGAGACGTCAGTATTTCGGCGAGACAGACGAGACCGTCAACAGCAGAACAAAGGCGGCTCTGGCAGGCGGGCTTATTCCTATTGTTTGCGTGGGCGAGAGCCTGACCGAGCGTGAAAACGGTATTATGAGCGAAACCGTATGCCGCCAGACAAAGCTGGCGCTTTTGGGAATAGAAAAGAGCGATGCGGAAAAGGTGATTATTGCATATGAGCCTGTCTGGGCAATCGGAACGGGCAAAACCGCAACCGCCGACCAGGCAGACGAGGTTTGCGGAATTATCAGAAACACCGTTGCCGAGCTGTACGGAGAGGATACCGCCGAGAAAATCAGAATACAGTACGGCGGAAGCATGAACGCAGGTAACGCGGCAGAGCTTCTTTCAAAGCCTAACATTGACGGCGGACTCATCGGCGGAGCAAGCCTTAAGCCCGATGATTTTGCGGTTATCGTGAAGGCTGCCGAATAATCTCGGCGCTGTCCTATGAGCCCACCATAGGACAAGATGTATTTAACTAACTGTGGGCAGAAAGGCTATGAAACAAATATGAGCAAGAAACCATATGCGCTTATCATTATGGACGGCTTCGGAAAGAACAACCGTCATGAGGGTAACGCAATATATTCGGCTAACACCCCGAATTTGGATAAATATATGGCAGAGTGCCCCAACACAATTGTTCACGCTTCGGGCATGGACGTAGGCCTCCCCGACGGTCAAATGGGCAACTCTGAGGTAGGACACACGAACATCGGAGCGGGGCGAGTTGTGTATCAGGAGCTCACCCGTATAACCAAGGCTATAGGGGACGGTTCGTTCTTTGAGAACGAGGCTCTCAAGGGCGCAATCGAAAACTGCAAGAAGCACGGTTCAGCTATGCACCTTTTGGGTCTGCTGTCTCCCGGCGGAGTGCACAGCCACCAGGAGCATCTTTACGGCCTTTTGGAGCTGGCTAAAAAGAACGGTGTTTCAGATGTTCATGTGCACGGTTTTCTGGACGGAAGAGACGTGCCCCCCTCCTCGGCAGAGCAGTATATTAAGGAACTCGTAGCAAAGGAGCGTGAGCTGGGCGTAGGCGACATTGCCACCATAAGCGGCAGATATTACGCAATGGACAGAGACAACCGTTGGGAAAGAGTTTCCAAGGCGTATGACGCAATGGTAAAGGGCGTCGGCAAGACCTATGACAGTGCTGTAACAGCCATCGAGGAGAGCTACAACGAAGAAGTTACAGATGAGTTTGTGGTTCCCTCGGTGATTTGTAAGGACGGGGAGCCTGTCGGCAGAATTAAGGAGAATGACTCGGTTGTGTTCTTCAACTTCCGCCCCGACAGAGCGAGAGAGATTACAAGAACTATTGTTGACCCTGACTTCAGCGGCTTTGAAAGAGAGTTCTTCCCCACATATTTTGTAACCATGACCCAGTATGACGCAACAATGCCCAACGTAAACGTGGCATTCAAGCCGGAGAGCCTTACCAATACCTTTGGCGAGTATATGAGCAAGCTGGGCAAGACACAGCTTAGAATTGCGGAAACAGAGAAGTACGCCCACGTTACATTCTTCTTTAACGGCGGCGTTGAGGCTCCCTATGAGAACGAGGACAGGGCGCTGATAAACTCTCCCAAGGTTGCCACATATGATTTGCAGCCCGAAATGAGCGCCTATGAGGTGACGGACGAGGTTGTTAAGCGTATAAAGAGCGGTAAGTATGACTGCATAATCCTGAACTTTGCCAATTGCGACATGGTTGGTCACACGGGAGTGTTCGATGCGGCTGTTAAGGCTGTTGAGACTGTAGACATCTGCGTAGGCAGGGTTGTGGACGCTCTGAACGAGATGGGCGGCGAAGCGCTTATCACCGCCGACCACGGCAACGCAGACCAGATGGTGGACTATGAAACAGGAGAGGCATTCACTGCTCACACCACTAACGTTGTACCCCTTATTCTTATAGGCCGCAGTGACGTTAATCTGAAAGAGGGCAGGCTTGCAGACCTGACCCCGACCCTTCTTGATATGATGGGAATAGAGAAGCCTGAGGAAATGACAGGCGAGTCCCTGCTTGTAAAATAGAATAACATAATCAAATGAGGCTGCCCCACGGCAGCCTCATTTTTTACGCAGCTATCGGGTTTGCGTCATACCTTTCTAACACTTCGCCTTTGCTCAGAATTACGATAAATCAAATTCAGTAGCATTTTCCAAAATCGGCTGTAAATTGTCAGACCAGATATACACCTTTGCCGCCGCTGCATTATCCTTTTTATCCATTGTAACTGTTGTAATGTCCGAAACCTCAAGAGGAACCACGTCGGCCGAAAGCAATATACCGCTTTTGTCATATATGGCAACATAGACATAACAGTTATAATATGTGTCCTTTGTTTTGACTTCAAAAGTATACGCTGTTGCGGTTTGAGACATATTCACTGTTGCAGCTATGGGCGTTTCGGTTTCAATGGGATCTTCAACGTCATCAGGATTTGAAATATCAAGCCCCTGTGCAATAAATGATTTAACCTCTCCCGTATCACACATTTGATAGCAATAGGTCGTTCCGGGAATAAGCTCCGTCACCTCCACGCTGTACTCTCCGCCGCCCGACAGTACCTCCGTGGTATAAACCGTGCCCGGGTTATTTTCTTCCCAATATCTCATATACCGCTCCGCACCCTCAACGTCCTGAACGCTTCCGCTTAGGGTTGCAAAATAATCGCCTATACACGTTGCATCACCTGTAGTCGCCTGGATATTTGTGCTGATATCCACAACATCTAAAGTGACAACCGTGTCCTCGGTAATTATAAAGCTCTTGCTTGTCATCTCTTCCCCGTTTACATATACGTTCTCAACAGCATAATCGGTATCGGCTTCGGTGTCAACCCGAATTTCACTGCCGTCCTGTGCGGAAATTGTATCTTCAGCTGACGCCAACGACGCTTCTGCGCCGGAATCCACGTCAATAAGAGCTGCGGCAGCATTGTCATTTGCTTCAACTTTTGCTTCATATTCGGGCGTTTTTTCCGAAAAAGTTGCATAAACCGTGCTGTCTCCGTTCACCACAAAGGTGTCGCCTGTGATTTCACCGTTTACATATATCTTGTTAAGTTGGTACCCCTCGGCAGGCGTCGCTGTAACGGCTACTCTTTCCCCGTCAACAGCTTGCAGCTTATCAACCGATATTGTGCCGTTTTCAATTTTGTCAACGGTAATATCCCTCAAAACATTGTAATAAAGCTCAGGCAGCTCCCCGTCCTTTATAACCCAAACTGCCTCCGGATTTTCTTCTAAGTATTTAAGAGATTGATATGTGTCCGGGCCGAATATGCGGTTTAGGGTTGCAACGCGCTTTAACTGACCGTCCGTCTGCTGGGTGCTGATTGTCTCCGTCTTGGCATTTGCCGAGCTTGCAGTATTAACTGCCGACAAAGTAAGACTGCTGTTGGAGAATACCGTGCTAAAATCAAAGGCGTTGTTATAGTTGTACCCAATTATGTCCCCTGCGTATGCACTATATGAACTGCTCGTTGCTTTACTGCTTATTTTGTCGGCCACGCTCAGCAGGTTTTTCGCTTCTGATTTCGTTCCGGAACCATATCCTATGATTCCGCCGGAACGTGCTCCTTCTGCGCCGTTGCCGAGTAGTATACCGTCAATATTTGCAAAGCAGCGGCTTATTGTTGTAGAATCACTCCCATCATCTGTTTCCGGCTTCCTCGCATAAGCATACCCTATCAATCCACCTACATAACTGTAACCGTTAGAGTTTGAAGAAATGGATTTACCGTTATACATACAATCCTTAATCTTTACCGTCTCAGTAAAGTATCCCGCAATACCGCCAACGTACGACCATCTTCTTGATGAGACTGATATACTTACGGGATAGCCTTCTCCGCCTATCTCTTTTACCGAATTATCTGTAAACTTGGCAGTACATAAACTCATCTTCCCTGATAGCTCTCCTACGAGTCCTCCGATATGGGAGTAGTTCGTATCAATATCATTTGCTGACATTCTCCCGGCGTTTACCGTGCATTTTTCGATATTTCCTGTCTGTTTGCCGCAGATTCCGCCGATATAAAGATTGCCGATTTCTCCTGTGGTTTCAAAGAGCTCCGAGGTTGAGCTTACGGAGCAGTCCGATATATCGGAAGCTGAGATACCGCAGATAATACCTGCCCTTAGGATACCTCTTACTGTCTTAATTATAATATTGCTCTCCTCCGCATTGCACCCTACGATCTTGCCCCCGCTCGATTTCCCCGTAACACATCCTACATTTGCAAAGACTACTGCAATATTCGATATGTTGACATATTTAGCCGTACAATTTGTTATATTTGTGTTATTTGCATATCCTACAAGCTCTCCGATTTTGATCACAGTATCAGTGGAAGTGGAATTTATATTTACCGCCTCGCCTGAAAAGGTAAGATTTTTTATCTCGCTGTCCTTTGCATAGCCGAAAAGCCCCACATAACCCGCATTGATCTGGGACATGCTCAGATCGGAGATTGTATATCCGTTTCCGTCAAAGGAGCCGTAAAAATACTGAGTGTCATAGTCAAAGACACCTATAGGAGTCCATTCGTCAAACCCCAAGCCGATATTGCTCGTCAAAATATAATATTCATATTTCGGAGCTGAAGCTTGCTCGTTTACTTTTTTCGCAAAGTATGCCAATTCAGCGGCGCTTGAAATCTGATAGGGATTGCCTTCCGTTCCGTCTCCGCCTGCAAAACCGCTTGCGACGTCGCCCTGCCATGTACTTTTTCCCCATACGGCGTACAGCGTCATGCTCTTGTCAAAGCCGTAATCCTCGCCTATTCTGTATTCGGCATTCTGGGAGCTCTGATCCTTCGACCAGCCCTTTAGGTAATATCCCTGGCGGGTTATGTCATTAGGCATTTTCATTGTGTTTCCGTAAGTAATTTTTGTGCTTGTAACATCTCCGTCACCGCCGTTTGGATCAAAGTTTACCGTATAGATCTCGGGCTCCCATACGGCATACAGTGTTATAGAGGTGTTTTTTGTATAATAGTCCCCCGGCTTATACTGAGGCTCTGTCGCTGTTTTGCTTGAAGCCCAGCCCTTAAATATGTAGTGAGCCCTTGTCGGCGTGGATGATGTGATTGTCAAATATTCATCCTTTATTTTTGACTGCTGTGACGGTGTATTTGTGCCGCCGTTTGCATTGTAGGTAACAGGGTACGAATCCACTATTTTAAATGATGACGTTGTGGCAGTCTTTGTTTGCCCTGTGTTCCCGTTTATTACGGTAAGCGTTGCGTAGTATGAACCGCTTCCTAAATTTGACACTGTGTATGACGTACTGTTCATTTGAAAACTGTTATAATAGCTTCCGTCTCTGTACAGCGTCACTGAATAGGTGTTGGCGTTACTTACATTATTTCTGTAGAATGTCGCGGTTTTTGCAAACTTGTCATACGACCTTTTAAAGCTAACACTTCCCAAGGGATAACATTGCTGACAGTTAACTTTTTGATTGTTTGTTCCCATATATTCCTTTGCGCCGCATGTACATCTGCGGTATCGCCTGTGAGGATGTGCGGCGTCTTCATAATAACCCCAGTCATGAGTATGTGCTTGAGCGCCGCCCGAGCTGCTTGAGCCGTCCAGAATGTATATGTACCCTTTAAATCCCTTTGCGTAGTCTTTGCCGTAATGGAAATGAAGATTAGAAATTCCGGATGTTGTTAAATACGTACAAGTTTCGCTGGGTATATTACTTAGGAAGCCGCCCTCCGATACATACAAAGGCGCTCCGTTGCTGCCGACCGCTTCTACAACAGAAACATGGTTAGAATAACATGCTATCGCTCCTACCTTTGCCGCATAATAATTTGTGCTTTTGGGATAAGAATTGCATTCGTTAAACCACTTGCTTGCAGCGCTTGAAGGCAGGTTGGGACGGGAGCCCAAAATCTCATACGCGCGCCCGTAAGCGTACCATGTACACCATCCGTAAAACCCGTTTTGATAAAATACGTTTCCGCTTCCGTAGTACACATTGTTTGTATTCGGTGCGGTTGTCCTCGGATTGTATGAGGAACTTAGCTCAACATCGTTGATCGTTTCGGCAAATGCTGTCGGCATAAGCGTAAAAAGCAACGACACGGCTACAATCATACAAAAAATTCTTCTTTTCATAACTCCAATATACCTCCTATTTTTATTTTAATTATTTTTTAACTGAGCGAACTCCCCGAATCCCCGTGATTACGTGAGTTTCACGGATTGTGACAAAACCTATACTTTTTGTCACAAACAAGAAAAACGATAAAACTTTTAATTTTTTGTTGACTTTTTATTAATTTAATGATAAAATTATAGCAACGGTTTATGAATAATCATCATAGAAAAAGTAGTGACAAAAAGTATAGGTTTTGTCACTACTTTTTATGGCGGTATATCGCCGATTTTTGCTTTTAGTTATACTTGCTGCATAAAGCGCAAAAAAATTACCATTAGATTATGCGGGGTGTAAATCTAATGGTATTTTGTTAATTTAATTCGCTGCGAAAAGCTGAGACAGGGTTCTGCCCTCGGAAACCCGCTTTAAAACAGTACATTTGCAAATGCTGTACCTGTTAAACAGCTCCTTTGCTCGCTCAACGTCACGATAGACCTTCCAGTCCCCCACCAACAAACACTGTTCCCGATTGATAAACCCATATATGTCATGTATGGGATAGCCGAGAAACGCACCTATTTCATGAGGAAAGCTGTCATATTCCAGCCGCTTTTTCAGATGATTTAAATAGGACTTGACCGAAAATTTATCGGGATAGCCTAACTCTTTGAGAAAAGAAGAAATTGCATCGCTTTTTAAATATTGCTCCAGTATATTGTACCTGTATACAATTATAAGAGCTCTCTTTTCACTTTCATTCAAAATATGAAAATAAATTCCTCGTGCGTTCATTTCACTGTTGAGCCTATCTATTTCTTCGGATACGTTTTTAATCTTCTTTTTCTGACATGCAACAATATTTGCGGTTTTAATTCCCGCCAGCGCGGGAGCGCAGTGATACGCAATAAGCTCCTCAAACATATTAACCTCCGATCTCTGTAGTTAGTTTTAACTAACTACAAGTCAAAAAATTAAGCTCTGTTAAAATATTCTACCAAGGCCTCATTCAAAGCATATGCGCTTGACGAATTGCAATGCTTTATTGTGGCTCCGGTTTTGTTTGCCTGCTGCGTGGCAACCAAAAGCATTTTGTGTGCCACAGTCCGCGTGAACACAATTACCATATCGGGATTACCGATTTTATTTTTGAAATCAGTCTGATATTGGGTGAATACCTTGCATTTGCAGCCGTGCTTTTTGCATATTTCCTTGTATCGGCAGTGCATTCTGTCGTGCCCGCCTACGATTACTACACTCATTGTCCTTACCTCTGTTATTTTACTCAATAATCATTAATATATTCAAGTTAGTTTAGACTAACTATTTGATTATACTTTACCATCTTTGAATTAATTTGTCAATACGAATTTTGAAAAATAAATTGATTTGGTAAATTTTTATAATTTTAAAATAAATTAACAGTTATATAAGGTAATTTGCACTAATTAATCGCTGTGTATTCAGCAAATATCGTAAATATATTTATATTAAAAATAAGTGTTTTAAAATTTTTGAAAAATTTAAAAAAATGCTTGACAATTCGGTATATATTGTGGTATACTTATCAAGTCGCAGCGCTTGGGTGTTAAATGCTGCGGTATGAATATATGGAGAGGTGTCCGAGTGGTTTAAGGAGCTAGTCTTGAAAACTAGTGATGCGAAAGCACCCAGAGTTCGAATCTCTGCCTCTCCGCCATTTCTTTTTTAAGAAAGCCTTGTGGCACAGGATTTTCTTTCTGTGTCGTTTTTTGAAACAGAGATGTTTTCAAAATCAAACTCAATATTGGAGAAGCGAAAGCTTCTCAAGATATTCGGAGAAGTACTCAAGTCGGCCGAAGAGGCGCCCCTGCTAAGGGTGTAGGTCGCGAAAGCGGCGCGAGGGTTCAAATCCCTCCTTCTCCGCCACGGCGTCGAAGCAAAGTTCGCTTTGCTTCGACTTTCTTTTTCCAAAGAAAGTCTGCGCCTGCTCCCTTGCTTCTCCTTTTTCCCAAAAAGTCTTCGACTTTTCGGGAGCCCTATTTTAATCTTGCAAAGTTCACTTTGCTTCTCCTTTTTCGTGGAAAATCTCACGATTTTTCACGAGTGTGCGCCTACGGCGCTTTTTTTAGCCTATTGGTTCGCCGTGTTTTGTATGCACAAAACACGGCTTCACCTTACCGACCGCTTCTCCTTTTTCCAAAAAACTTATGGGTTTTTAGAGAGCTTTATTTTTAATTAGGTTTAAATTGGAGCAACGCTCCGCTTTGCTTGCAAGGAGCGGAGCTTGCAATCGATCGCAAGCTGTAAAGGGAGCGTTAGTTCCTCAGGGTTTCAGTGGGAGATTATAGCTCCCACTGAAATTCTGAAATGGAACCCACCTTAGGGTTCCCCAAAAATCACCGATTTTTGGGGATAGAGGAGAAACGACGCAGCGGTGTGATGGATTTTATTACATAAAATCTGAACATAGCGAAGTCCGTTTCGACGCAGAGGTGGGGGACATCTTTGCATGGGTTATAAACACATTTTTAAAATTTCTTTTACGTCTGACGGTGTAAGCGGAACGTACGCCATGTTAAGATATCCGTTTTTAACTGCATTTTCAGCCATAACGTCAAACTTGGAGTCGTCTATTCCGAACTCGCCGAGCGTCATTGGCATACCGATATTTTTGAAAAATTCTTCAGTCGCATCAATACCTTTGTTTGCAAGCTCGAATTTATCCGACTCTCTTGAAAAGCCCCATACATTTGCCGCATAGTCGCAGAATTTATCAACAGTCTTGTCTGATAAAATATAGCGCATCCACTTTGGCGTGATCATTGCCAGTCCCGCACCGTGAGTTATGTCATAGAAAGCGCTCAATTCGTGTTCAATGTAATGGCAGCTCCACATAAAACTCTTTCCTGTTTCTGTGAGGTTATTGAGTGCAAGCGAGCTTGTCCACATAAGCTGCGCTCTTGCCTCGTAATTATTCGGCTCTTTAATTGCAATGGGGGTGTATTTTATTGCCGCGCGGAGCAGTCCCTCACTTATGGCGTCGGGAACAAACGCTTCAATATTATCGAAATAGGCTTCTATGATATGGGACATCATGTCTGATGAGCCCGCGGCAGTTTGGTATGCCGGAACAGTAAAAGTATTTTCCGGTTTTAATACAGATACCTTCGGAAGCAGCATCGGGTGTCCGAGAAGCAGCTTTTCGTTTGTCTTGTCGTTTGAAATAACCGCTGCCGCGTCTGTCTCGCTTCCCGTTGCGGCAATCGTAAGCACAACTGCTAAGGGCAAAGCATTTGTTATTTTCCCTTTTCCGATAACAAGATCCCATGCGTCGCCCTCATAATATGCCGCCGCAGCAATCGCCTTTGAGCAGTCTATAGTGCTGCCGCCGCCAACGGCTAAGATCATATCAACACCGTTTTCACGGCATATGCGCGCGCCCTCGTTTACGCTTTCCACTCTCGGGTTAGGGTCGATGCCCTCCAATTCAAAGATTTCAAAGTCTTTCAATAAATTTTTCAATTTATCATAAAGTCCATTCTTTTTGATACTGCCTCCGCCATAGGTCATGAGGATTTTTGTTCCGTATGGCTTTAAGCGTTCCGGTAAGTTTTCTTCCTGTCCTTTACCGAACAATACCTGTGTCGGAAGTGAAAATTCAAAGTTATTCATAATTTTTTGCTCCTTTATAATTTATTTGATCTCTATACCGCTGTTAGTAAGCCACTCGCTTATTCTGTCCCTGTCATATGACGAATAGCTCACGTCAAGACCCTCTTTAATATTACTGTTTGGATTAAGCTTTGCGACTGCGCTTATTGTCTGACCAAAGCGTCCTCCGCCCATAGAGCAGTATGGGATTACAGTCTTTCCGCTCATATCGTATTCCATAAGGAAGCTGCGCACGGGCGCAGGGATTGAAGCCCACCAATTACAGTAGCCGAGCAAAATCGTATCGTAATCATCTATGTTATAGCCCGCTTCTTCGAGAGATGTTTTCAGCTCGGGCACTGCGAACTCCCTCAGTTCGTTAAGAGCCTCGCCGTATAAAGCCTGTGAGTTATGGTTAGCCGAGTACGGCGTTGCACGCTCTATACGGAACACGTCCGCGCCTGTCATTTCAGCTATAATTTCCGTCAAGCCCTCCGTGTTGCCTGTCTGTGAAAAATATGCGATCAAGACGTTCTTATCTGTCTTTTCTTCAACCCGTGCAAATGTGCTTGTCAATGTTCCGGAGCCGGGTTCTGCGTTTCGTACAACTCTGATACCGATAGCATAGAACGGCACATCGGCGGGGTGCGCGCCGCGGTACGCGCTTCTGATATGCTTCGGCTGGTCATTCCAGCCTCCGCCGCGCGCCACTTTATAGCTTCCGCTCTCCGCCCCTGTAGGATTGCTTACAGCGTTCGTATCATAATCGGAATACCAATCCCATACCCACTCAGCCACATTGCCGTGCATATTGTAAAGCCCGAAGCCGTTTGTATTGTAATCGTCAACATCGACCGTATTACCGATATACCCGTTTACCCAGTGTCCTGTCGCGTCGTTGTTATATCCGTATGCGTTGTAGCAGTTTGCATCATCGTCGTGAACATAATCGCCGAAGCTGAACGGCGTTGTTGTGTTCGCCCTTGCGGCGTACTCCCACTCGGCTTCTGTGGGCAGGCGGTAGCCGTTCGCTCCTTTGTTCCAAGTAACGGTATCTCCGTCAACCGTATAAACCTCGTCCAGCCCGTTCGCTCTGCTTAATGCGTTGCAATAATTTACAGCGTCATACCAAGTAACATTTTCTACCGGCAAATTTTCACCGCTGTTCTCGCTCGGATTGTTGCCCATAAGCTCAAGATATTCCTTTTGCGTGACCTCGGTCGGAGACATATAAAAATCGCTTACGGTCACTTCGTGCCGTACCTCGTCATTTTCACGCTCCGGCTCGTCCGACGGGCTTCCCATAACAAATGTTCCGCCTTTTACAAGCACCATATTATCTTCCTCCTGTGTATTTTTGTTTCCCCCGGCAAACTCTATTCTGATACTGCCCTCCATTTCGGTCAGAAATTCACTGCCTGAGATCACGCTGCCAAGCGAGATCAATCCTGATGAGGACTCGAAATCTCTGTAGAACAGCGAAAGCGTACCCCATGGAGTATAAGAGGTCAAATCGCCGATATTCGGATCGTGATTATCATCACTGCCGCTGTCGTCTAATTTTTCATCAAGATAGCCGACTTTTTCGGTATTGTTGTAGTCCTCAAACTCCATCGTCAAAGGCAGTCGGCTTATCAGATCATTGCTTGCATTGCTGTCATTTAGCTCGACAAGTATTTCCTTGTTATCCCAAGAAAACTTGATTACATTTTCAGCCTCCGCATCGTTTGCCGATATATTTTTTTCTATTGTAACGGTTCTTGTTGCCTCGTCCCAATCAACATCAAACTTAAAGCTCTCCGCAATAAATCTGATCGGAAGCATCGTTCTGTCGTTGATAACGGTCGGAGCGGTATCGATCGTGTTCGGCTCGTCATTCAAGTATGCGGTTGCGGAATTAATTACAAGCCTGATTTCATCATTTGCATAATTGAGTGTTGCCGTTTGCGCTGCCTCGTCCCACGAAACTGCACCGCCCATTTCCTCGATTATCGCGCGGATAGGAACAAGAGTGCGGTCGTTTACAATAACAGGTGCGGTGCCGCGTCCCTCGTCAATTTCCTTTTCCGTACCGTTTACCGTCATAATCGGGTTGTCGATCTGCATTGAGATTGATATGCTTTCCGGTTGCCGATTATTTTCGTTCTCTGCCGCGCAAGCTGTCAATCCTGTCATAAGCATTGACGCTGATAAAAGAATACTTAATAATTTTTTCATTTCCTGTATGTCTCCTTTGCTATTTTTGATAAATAATGTGATATGAATATCCATAGTCCCGATATTGCAATATGTTCAGCAAAAAACACTGTTTTCCATGTAAAAGATTGAAATTCACAAACTGTTTTTTATAAATACACAAGCCCCGCATACGGCAATCAATATTGCCGCCGCCCGAAGACTTACGGTATATACGGTATTTGTTTTTATCCGCTTGCCGACCGCGCCGATAAACAAGCCTACTGTCGAAAGAATTGTAAGAATGTCTGTGATTATATACATTATTCTTGCGGAGGTGCATTTTCTCTGACGATATTACACGGATTTCCCACCGCGACCACATTATCGGGAATATCCTTTGTTACAACGCTTCCCGCGCCTATAATAACATTCGCTCCAATCTTAACGCCGGGAAGAATTATACTGCCTCCGCCTATCCAAGTATCGTCCCCGATCTCAACGGGCTTTGTAAAGGTAATGATCTTCAGTTTCCCGTCTATCTCTTTAAACCTCTCGTTCTTATCGGCGGAATGACACGCTGTATATATTTTCACATCGGGCGCGATCAGAACACGGCTTCCGATTTTTATAATATTGGTATCAAGGACCGTGCAGTTTTTATTTATCAGGCTGTTATCGCCTATATGGATATTACACCCATAATCAACATGTATGGGCTGGTTTACTCTTACGTCTTTGCCGCAAAAGCCGAATAGTTTATGCAATATCTCTTCCTTACCCGCTTCGTTGTCCGCTCCGAGAGAATTGTATTCCTTCGTGAGCGCGCTCGCTTTGGTTCCCTGCGCTCTGAGCTCCGCGTCAGCGCTGCAATAAGGTATTCCCGCAAGCATTTTTTCACGTTCTGTCAATTCAATTTCCTCCTATCGCAAAATGTATTTTTTATCTATGCTTTCAAGAAATAATGTCGCGGCGGTTGTCATTGTGTGGTTTTTCCGCCATACGATAACACTCTTTGTTCTGCGTTCGGGAGTTAAGGGAATAAATTTCACTTCGCTGTTATAACGGACGCACACCGGTCCTCGCATACCTATCGCATACCCCAAACCGTTCATAACAAGTATCAGTGAATTTGCAATCAGGTCGTAGGTACTGAAAATGTGTAAATCCCCGTTTTCATATCCAAACCAATTTAAAAGCTCGTTATATATATTTTCTCTGCTGGGAACGATAAGCGGCTTATCCGCAACTTCTCTTAACTCTATACAGTCTCTTTGTGCAAGAGGATCGTCCTTTGGAACAATAACGCCCCATTCCTCATCCTGATTAAGACGCAGAAAATTGTACTTTGATATTTCTACCGGTTCCGATAAAAGACCTATATCAATCAGTCCACGGTCAAGCTTTTCTTTAATATCATTTGAATATCCCGTAAGCAGGTCGAACCGCATTTTAGGATATTTCTTTGAGAAATTTTCAATGAATTTCATCATGAGCTCGCTTGAAAGGCTTTGAATACAGCCGATCGCAAGCCGCCCTCCGTCCTTTAGACTCTGTTCCTTAAACTCATTTTCGGTTTTCTTTATAAGGGTTGATATTTCTTTCGCTCTTTCCTGAAACAAAATTCCTTCCTCTGTGAGCGTAATATGTCTTTTGCCGCGTATAATGAGAGTCGCACCCAATTCTTCCTCCAACTCCATAATTTGACGTGAAAGGGTCGGCTGCGTAATATGCAGAATTTCTGCCGCACGAGTGATATTTCCCTCCTGTGCAACGGTCAAAAAATAGTTTATAACACGCAGATCCATTATTTCTCCTCCGTTCTTTATTTTCTTTAATATTATTCTATCATGCACATCATAAAATGTCCAATACTTAGTTTTTATTATTCACAATGCTTAAAACGTATGATAAAATAAGTCATTACAAGCCCGCTCTTTGTGAACAAACGGTTTAATCCAAAAATGGGTTGAGCCGTTTCTGTTTTTGTGGTATAATTATGGTAAATTTATTGTGTGTTAAATATGGAGGGAAATATGAAAAAACTGATAATTATTATGACAATAATTGGGGCAATCTTGAGCAGTAGTGCATATGCGCTTACGGTTAATGATCCGGATATAATACATGAGTTAGGCAAAGGCGAGGTATATATAAACGGAGCTATAAGAACTGATGTAAGTGATATACAATATGTAGGAAGTGGGTATTTGGTACGTCTGAACGATGAAGAACAAAGATACTTTACCGAGGATTTTGAACAATTTAAAGAGGTTGAAGTCTTTGACGATCACGATAGCTACGACCCTTACAGCAGAGCGGGACATATTCCGATACAGAAGCTATGCAAATCCTAAATCTCACCGGTGAATATTTTTATATAATCAATAATTCTGAGAAATACGGAAATATATGGCTGTCAAAAGACGGAGTATATTTGGCGAGATACGAGGTAGGAACAACGTCTGTTATATACAGTTTAGGGGATTTAAATGGTAAGCATAGAAAAAGCTATATAAAAAAGAGTGATATAGATAAATACCTGAAAACAGGTAATGTGTATGTTCAATTAGATGACAAAATTTTAGGTTTCTCTCAGCCGCCGATTATGGAGAGCGACCGCACATTAGTGCCGATGCGTTTCCTGTTTGAGCAAATGGGCGCAGAGGTAACCTGGGACGATGCAACCCAATCGGCAACTGCAACAATTAATGCGTCAGCGCTCGGAGCGGAGGCGAAGAGCGCAACAGGGCAGGCGATTTTGACAGACGGAGCTGAATCGGAAAAATCAGTAACATTTGCAATAGATAATACCACCGCCACAGTAAACGGAGCCGCAGCTACAATGGACGTTCCCGCCCGCCTGATAAACGACCAAACCTTTGTGCCTCTCAGGTTCTTATCTGAAAATCTGGGTTATACCGTAGACTGGGACGAAACCGCCAACACGGCAATTGTTTTGACAAAGTAAATGGGGTTGAAATGTATAACCCTTAAATTCGTAGGGGCGCCATTTATTGCGCCCCTACGAATGCCAAGTATGCCGTTTTGATAAGGGCTTTGGTGATGTTGCTGCTGCGGTTTGGAAGAACTCCCGAAAGTCAAAAGATTTTCAGGATAAAGGGCGTATTGCAACGACGGGTGGACAAATGTAAAAAATGATACTAATATGTTTATGTTATAGGAGAATACATATGAAGAGAACAATTTATATAATAATTTCAACACTATTAATGGTGAACTCATTCGCTTCAACCGTTAATGCAAGCGGACAATATCCGACATTGCCCGATGTTTCGGAAACACACTATATCATATATGAGAGCAGTGATAATAATAGAATAGAAGCAACATTTTTTAATATTTCAGATGACAGTCCCCAATATGTATTTGTTAATTTGCCTCTTATATTTACTTATGGAGGCAGTGATTTGAATACCGGTACTAAAGCGACAATTACGCTGTCTGATAATTCCAAACTTGTTTCTGCAATGCATTATTATTTTGATGGAGAACAGTGGGTTTATACCGACTCGAATAACTACATTGGAACAAATGTTAGTAAACTGATTGACAGCGATTTGCCGTATTATGAAGTATTAGGTAAGGGTAATTCAGAAACGCTGCAAAGAGGATATGTTGACGGTAAATGTCTGTACTCAAAGGCGGGATCTGTCTATGTGTCAATGTCTGACGGTATACATGATTTTAAACAACTTGAATTTGAATATAAATTTCCCAATGGATATTTGGAAGAAAATTATGTAACCGATATTGATAAATTTGTCTCGGGAAACGGCTTGAATGTAATAGTGGGATTTGAGGATTATACGGATAACAACAGTGTTAATTCAGAACAATATTTAGAAAAATATAAATTCGGAGACCATAGTAATTCACCGATACAGATATTTGACAGTGACTTCAACTTAATCAAAACCGTGGACTACAGTGGTTGCTTTGACATAGAATTTTTCTATAACGGCAATTTTTATATGAAGCATAGAGATTACAGTAATGTCAGTGCCTCAGGCGGAGAGCGAATAGATAAATATTACAAAACCGATGATATTGAAAACAGAGTTGAAATTACACTTGAAGAATACGAAAATGCAAAGAACACAAAAGATCATAATATTAATCAGCAGACGGCAACAGGATATGCTGTTTATAAAGAAAAATTAATTGATAAATCAACTTTGAAAGAATACGATATAGTCAGAGAAACCGGCAAGTATAATGGAGAGATCTTAAACAACGGCTACCCGTCATATTGTTATTTATACAATACAGATGACAGAACGCTAACCGCATCTGATGTAAGCTTGGACGGTGTATACGGTGTTCCGATACCGATATTTGAAAAAGGCAAATATGGTGGAAGAACATTTTATTCGTGGGCAAGTGGAGAGTACATTTATTTTGACGCCATATATATGGATTATTTCTATAGACTGCCAATATCACAGATGACAAATTTAACTTATGTAAGACTAAACGATAAGATCTTAGGCTTTGATCAGCCGCCGGTTATGGAGAGCGACCGCACATTAGTGCCGATGCGATTTCTGTTTGAGCAAATGGGCGCAGAAGTGACCTGGGACGATGCAACCCAATCGGCAACTGCAACAATTAATGCGTCAGCGCTCGGAGCGGAGGCGAAGAGCGCAACAGGGCAGGCGATTTTGACAGACGGAGCTGAATCGGAAAAATCAGTAACATTTGCAATAGATAATACCACCGCCACAGTAAACGGAGCCGCAGCTACAATGGACGTTCCCGCCCGCCTGATAAACGACCAAACCTTTGTGCCTCTCAGGTTCTTATCTGAAAATCTGGGTTATACCGTAGACTGGGACGAAACCGCCAACACGGCAATAATCACAACAGATTGATACGAAAACTCCCCTGCCGAGTACAGGCAGGGGAGTTTTGTGTTTGGGTTACAAAACTCTGTTTTCACGAAAGCTGTAGTATCTGTCACCGCTGATTATTACATGATCCAAAAAGCCTATTCCCACGACCTCCAAACCTTTCGCCACCTCTCCGGTAGCTGAAATATCAAAGCCGCTGGGTACTGCGGCGCCGCTCGGATGATTATGGGCAAGAACCACATATGAAGCATTGTTCAAAATCGCCCGACGGACTACCTTGCCCACGTCAATATACACATCGTCGATAGATCCGTCGCTGACCTTTTCAAACTTTATCAATCGGAAACCCTTGTTCAGCATAAGCATGTACACACGTTCGGTAATGGTATCGGTAAACAGTGTAAACAAAAATGTTTTAAGACTGCTTATATCCTTAAGCACCATCTCATTATTCGATTCATACTCAATCTTTGAACGCATAACAACACCCAAAATTGAGGGCAGATTGTGCAGGAACTCCGCCACGCGCACGCCGACGCCCTCAACCTCCGTCAAGGAGTCAATATCCGCCGCCAAAACTCCGTAAACAGAGCCATACTTATCAAGCAGCCTGTGTGCAATCTCATTGGTATTGCCTCTGTGTATAACAGAAAACAATATTACCTCCAACTGTTCATGCTCAGGCAAATCGGAAAAGCTCCCGGAGTTAAGCTTGTCACGCATTCTGCGTCTGTGTCCCTCATGCTGACCATCGGCTTTCATAGTTACTTTACTTTACGGCTGCCCGGCTTAACGAGAGGCATACCCGTGCTGCAAATAGGGCACTCGTCTGCTTCGTAGGAAGTAATGTCCATAGAGAATGCGCTCTTATAGGGAACGCCGAAATCGATTTTGCCGCCGGTTCTGTCTACAATAGAACCAATGCCGACAATCTCTCCCCCTGCCTCACGAACCAAATCCATAACCTCGCGCACGCTGCCGCCTGTTGTAACAACGTCCTCAACAATAAGAACCCGCTGTCCCTTTTCGATTGTGAAGCCGCGTCTTAAGGTCATTTTTCCGTCCTCGCGCTCTGCAAAGATGTTCTTAACCCCCAGCTGCTTTCCAACCTCGTACGCCATTTGGATTGCGCCGATAGCGGGACCTATAACCAGTTCAATATTGTCGTCCTTGTACTGCTTTGCAAGCTCGCCGCAAAGAGGCTCGCTGTACTTAGCGTACTGAAAAATCTTGGCGCACTGCATATACTTATCGCTGTGCCTGCCCGAGGTCAGCAAAAAGTGCCCTTCAAGCAGCACCTCCGCTTCCTTAAGCATATCTACAATCTGTTCATTAGTCATCACTCATACCTCCAAAATTTTCTTTAGGAATATTATAACATTACCCAAACCAAAAAGCAATTATTATTTTGATATTTTACAATAAAACTTTCAATGAACCTAAGGCTCTCAGTTATACTGCGGCAGATATAGCATAAACTAAAATTTTTACAAAATTTTATAAAAATTTATAAGTTCTGTTATTGATATTCGGGGCTTATTCGTATATAATGTAAAGAGATGTCCCACGGCGGACAACATCCATTATTTTATAGGAGGAATTTTTAAAGTGGATTTAAACTTACTTGAAATGTATAAGGCTCTCATACTGGGAATTGTGGAGGGAATAACGGAGTGGCTGCCCATCAGCTCCACAGGGCACATGATACTGGTTAACGAGTTTATTAACAACACCGAGGGCTTCACCTCGTCCGACCTGTTTCTGTACGTTATACAGCTGGGCGCGATTTTATCGGTTGTAACCCTATTTTTCCATAAGCTGAACCCGTTTTCCCCGTCAAAGACAGCTCAGGAAAAAAGCGACACCTGGCAGATGTGGTTTAAGGTAATCATCGCTTGTATTCCGGCGGCGGTTATAGGGCTTATTCTTGACCCGATTATGGAGAAGTTCGAGAACTGGGAGGTTGTTTCGGCAACTCTTATCATATACGGTATCGCCTTTATTATTCTGGAGAACAAGCGCAAGAACGCCAATCCCTTGGTAAACGACATCGGAAGCATGACCTACAAGACCGCTCTGCTTATCGGAATGTTCCAGGTGCTGTCTATAATCCCGGGCACATCACGTTCCGGCGCAACCATACTGGGGGCAATGATTTTAGGCTGTTCAAGAGGTGTTGCCGCAGAATTTTCATTTTTCTTGGCAATTCCCGTTATGTTCGGCGTAAGCCTGCTTAAAATTGTTAAGTACGGTCTTACCATGACCGGCGGCGAGGTTGCGGTGCTGCTTACAGGAATGATTGTTGCGTACATAATATCCATGGTTTCCATAAAGTTCCTGATGAACTATGTTAAGAAGCACGACTTTAAGGTGTTCGGCTGGTACAGAATTATTTTGGGTATTGTGGTAATCGCATACTTTGTTTTAACATCAATGATTTAAAATTTAAAGAGCGCAGGCACTTCGCCCGCGCTCTTTAACTCTTTAAAATATTTTTTTGATAAAGGCGTTGCTTAAATTGTGTAGTCCCTCTCAAAAAGCTCATTGCAGAGCTGCCCCTTGAGCAGGGTCGGCTCGACCTTTTCAATCAGATATTTAATCACAAACAATTTATTTCTGTCCTTATACTTATGCAGACCGTTTGCAAGCTGTATATTCAGCAGTTCACTGCGCCAGAGCAAGGACAGCTGCCAACGCATTTTTATTTTAGGGTTGTCCTTCGCCTCTCTTAAAACCGTAATATCCCTGCCTACGTTGGGAATACAGATTATTCCCCAGTGCTCCGGTACATGAAGATGAGCGTTCTTTTTATGGGTTTCGCCTACCACCAAGTAGTTCTTATCAAAATACTTATCATAGTCGCGGGTTTGGGTAGACAAGCGGGTGTAGCTGTCTCCGTTGCTTTTCAGCTCGTAGCCCACAAGCATGTCAGGCAGAACCGCCACCACATCCGCTCGGGACTTGCCGATAACAACCTCCTCCATTACCCTAATCTTTTCATGGCTTCCGTCAAGGAACCAGAAAAAATCCTCCTTCATATCTGTTTCAAGCATAAGCCTATTCTTCCCTGCTCTGTAAAACCTTGATTTTCACGCCGTACTTCTCATAGAAATACTTTTTGTTGCAGCCCCGCTGACCGATTATTTTTGACACCTCTCTCGGTGAGGCTTTGATTGCGTACTCGCAGTCTCTGATATTTTCAGCGTTTATTTTCCGTTCAAATTTATCCCGATACACAGCGTTTTCAACCAGCTCACCAAACGCCGAGTGAAAGGGTCCCGCCACTATGTTGCCCGCGCTGCGCAAATCCTCTCCCGGGTATAGCCCAATTCGGATAACGTCTATATTGTTTTCTCTGAATTTTACAAGACAATCTTTCGAAACCATAACCGCCTGCTCCAAGGAATAGGGGGCATATTCGCCCCGCTCATAGAGCCGTTCAAGCTCTGTTCCCTTTAACACCAAGGTGGGGTATATTCTGGTGCACTTCGGAGCCAGCTCAATTATCCTGCGGCAGGTCAACCTATCAAACTCCTCGTTTGAGCCGTACATGCCGACCATCATCTGAAGCCCCAAATCAATTCCTGCCGCCTTTATCATTCGGCTTGCCTCCGCCACGTCAGAGAATCTGTGTCCACGTCTGTTCAGCTTCAGCACAGAGTCCACGGCAGACTGAACCCCGAGCTCTATTGTGGTCACCCCGAACCTAACGCACTGCTCCAAAATTTCAGCATTTATATAATCGGGTCTTGTGGACAGGCGTATGCCCGCAATGCGCCTATCGGAAAAGCTGCTTGCGGCAGCCAGGAACTCCCTTTGGAGCTCCAAGCTAAGCCCTGTAAAGCTTCCCCCGAAAAAGGCAATCTCGATTTGGCAGTCCTCACTCTTGATTGTGGAGAGGTACTCCTCCATTTCAGCTCTTGCCCGAGACGGAGTTACCGAGCTTTCCACCCCGGTAATCTTTCTCTGGTTGCAGAACACGCAGTCGTGCCCGCAGCCCTCGTGAGGTATAAAAATCGGAATGTTATACTTTCTCATTTTCCTTTGCTCCCACGTTTTGCAGCGCCTGCTTCGCCGCCTCCTGCTCCGCGCTCTTTCTGTTCTTGCCCGTGCCTCTGCCGATCACCTTGTTGTTATAAATCGCTTCGACCTTAAAGGTGGGGTTATGGTCGGGTCCCTCTTTGGATACAAGACGGTACTTAACAACCTCTCGGTTGCGGTCACGCTTCTGGTAATAGCTTTGGATTTCGGACTTATAATTTTCCAGCTCCACATAAGAGGTATTACCAATCATATCCCCCAGCGTCTTTGCCACAAAATCCTTTGCGCATTCAATGCCGCCGTCTAAGAAAATCGCCGCCAGAACAGACTCATAGGCGTCGGCAAGCACCGAGTCCTTTTCCCTGCCTCCCGACATGCGCTCGGACTTTCCCAGACGCAGATCTGCCCCCAGCTCAAGGCGTCTTGCGGCGATGGCAAGAGTTTTTTCGCAGACAGCGTTAGCCCGAATTTCGGTCAAAACCCCCTCGTCCACGTCCTTATATCTGTGATAGATATGGGTTGCCACCAAAAAGGACAGAACGCTGTCCCCCAGAAACTCCAGCCGCTGATTGCTCTCTATATGCAGGTCGTTTGCCAGAGATATATGGGTTGTGGCAAGCTCAAAAAGCCGGTTATCCTTAAACTCGTAATCGTATTTCATAATTGCCTCCGTATACAAAAAGGGAGGTAAATATACCTCCCGAATATTTATGCTATGTTATATCAGCCGGTATACTTCTTTAACACAATTGAAGCATTATGTCCGCCAAAACCCAGTGAGTTGGAAACAGCGTAGTTAATCTCCGCCTCTCTGCCCTTGTTGGGAACATAGTCCAGATCGCACTCCGGATCAGGCGTTTCCAGATTAATTGTGGGGGGCAGGAAGTTATCCCGAACCGCCCATGCCGTAATAATACCCTCAACACCGCCGGCAGCGCCCAGCATATGACCTGTCATTGACTTTGTTGAGCTTACAGCCAGCTTGTAGGCATGATCGCCGAACACCGTCTTAATCGCCGCCGTCTCATACTTATCGTTATAGGGCGTGGATGTACCGTGGGCATTAATATAGTCAACGTCCTCAGGCTTAATGCCTGCATCCTTAACGGCTGCCGCCATACATCTTGCGCCGCCCTCGCCCTCGGGGGCCGGAGCCGTCATATGATATGCGTCGTTTGTTGAGCCGTAGCCCACAAGCTCCGCTATAATATTTGCATTTCTTGCCTTTGCGTGCTCAAGGCTTTCAATAACCAGAATGCCGCTGCCCTCGCCCATAATGAAACCGTCACGGTTAGCGTCAAAGGGCGAACAAGCCTTTTCGGGAATGTCGTTTCTGGTTGTCAGCGCCTTCATTGAGGAAAATCCTGCCAGAGCCAGCTCGTTGATTGTCGCCTCTGCTCCGCCGGAGATTATTACATCTGCGTCGCCTCTGCGGATTGCCAGCAAGGCATGACCGATTGCGTCCGTACCCGAAGCGCACGCCGAAACGGTTGTCAGGTTTACGCCCTTGCAGTTAAGAGCAATACCGATTTGACCGACTGCCATGTTTGAAATCATCATGGGGATCATAAAGGGAGAAACCTTGCCCGGCCCCTTGTCAAGCATTTTCTTGTGCTGCTCGCAGAGAGTATTAATACCTCCGATACCTGA
Source organism: uncultured Eubacteriales bacterium (assembly GCA_958352815.1). Lineage (GTDB taxonomy): Bacteria > Bacillota > Clostridia > Monoglobales > Monoglobaceae > Monoglobus. The sequence continues at coordinate 10,652 of CATWQA010000006.1, read as the reverse complement.
GCCAACCATAACGCCCACTCTTGTGGGATCCTCTTCCTCCATGTTAAGATTCGCGTCCTTAACAGCCATTTTAGCCGCAGCCACTGCGTACTGAACAAACAAGTCCATACGCTTAGCTTCTTTCTTGTCGATGTACTCCGTAACGTCAAAATCCTTTACCTCCGCGCCCACATGGCAGGCAAAGTCGGTAGGGTCAAACTTAGAAATTCTGCCTATGCCCGAAACGCCGTTTTTAATGTTTTCCCAAACGTTTTCGGTTCCTATTCCCACGGGAGTAATGGCTCCTACGCCTGTTATTACCACTCTATTCATATTTCATATCCTCCTAAATTTAAAAAACGCCCTCGCGCCTATAAATATTCCCACAAAACAATTAACTCTTTAAATACTCAAATCCTATAGAAAATTTCTTAAGCCAAAGGAATTTTCTATAGAATTTAAGCAAAGTTTTTAAAGAAAGGGCTGCGGAAACCTAGGGTCTCCGCAGACTTTCTTTTAAAATCATCGGAAATTAGTCCTGGTGCTCTGTGATGTAGTCAACAGCGTCCTTTACTGTTGAAATCTTTTCAGCGTCCTCATCAGGGATTTCAATGTCAAATTCTTCCTCAAGAGCCATCATAAGCTCAACGATGTCAAGAGAGTCAGCTTCCAGATCGTCAATGAAAGAAGCCTCCATAACTACTGCATCTTCGTCAGCGCCCAGCTGATCAACTGTGATTTCCTTAACCTTCTCAAAAATATCCATTTAAGTTTCCTCCAAAATTTTATTTTAATAATTTTATTATAAAATTAATTTTTGACTTATCTTCATGGCTTAGGTTTAAAAACCATTGTATCACATTACAAGTCCGCCGTCAACATTTATTACCTGACCTGTAATATATTTTGCCTTATCGCTGCCCAGGAACACCGCCAAGTTGGCAATGTCCTCAACCTGACCGAACTCTTTTAAGGGAATCGAGTTCTTATAAGCCTCCTGTATATCCTCGCTGAGCTTGTCCGTCATAGGCGTCTGAATAAATCCGGGGGCGATGGCGTTGCAGCGGATACCTCTGGAAGCAAGCTCCTTTGCCACCGACTTTGTAAGGCCGATAAGACCCGCCTTTGAAGCCGAGTAGTTAGCCTGACCTGCATTGCCCATAACTCCCGAAACGGAAGCCATGTTTATAATAACGCCTCTTCTCTGCTTCATCAATGTTCTTGTAGCCGACTTGATTACGTTAAACGCGCCCTTGAGGTTTACGGTGAGAACCATGTCCCAGTCCTGCTCGCTCATGCGCATAATCAAATTGTCTCTGGTAATTCCCGCGTTGTTTACGATAACGTCCACGCTGCCGTATGTATCCTTTGCAAACTTAATGAGAGCATCAGTGTCCTCGGGCTTTGAAACGTCGCCCAAGAAATATGCTGCGTCTCCGCCCAAGCTCTTAATCTCGTCGCACACCTGTGCGGCAACCTGATCCTGACCGTCGATATTAATATCGAAAACAATCACATTGGCGCCCTCTGCGCCGAACTTTAAGGCAATCTCCTTGCCTATTCCTCTTGCGCTTCCCGTTACTATAACGCACTTATCTTTAAAATCCACTTGTCTTACCTCCCCATTTATTTAAAGGCCGAGAGCCTCTTTTGTCTTTTCAAGAGAAGCCATGTCCTCAACGTTCAAGATTGTCTTTGTCTTGTCAATTCTCTTAACAAATCCGCTCAGCGCCTTGCCGGGGCCTATCTCAATAAAGGTGTCAACTCCGTCGGCTATCATGCGCTTCAAACTCTCCTCAAACAGCACAGAGCTTGAAACCTGGCGCACGAGAAGATCCTTTATTGCGTCCTTATCGGGTATGTAGTCCGCAGTCACATTTGTGATAATCGGGATTTGCATATCGGAAACCGTAACATTCTCCAGTTCCTTTGAGAGCTTTTCTCCTGCGCCTTTAAGCATACTGCAATGGAAAGGTGCAGAAACAGGCATCATCATAGCGCGCTTTGCGCCCTTTTCCTTGGCAAGCTCACATGCGTACTCAACAGCCGCCGTCTCTCCCGCAACGGTAATCTGACCGGGGCAGTTGAAGTTTGCGGGCTCGCAGATGCCCTTTTCGGAAGCAGTCTCGCAGATTTCGCGAACCTGCTCGGGGGTCAACGCGATTATCGCCGCCATTGCTCCCTCGCCTACGGGAACCTCCTCCTGCATGTACTTGCCTCTCTTTTTAACAAGCTTAACCGCGTCCTTAAAGTCCATGCTGCCCGACGCCACATGAGCGGTGTACTCGCCCAGGCTCAAGCCTGCTACCACGTCCGCCTTAATCCCAAGACTGCGCACGACCTCAAGAGCCGCAACAGACATTGTAAGAATTGCAGGCTGTGTATTCTCGGTAATCATAAGGGTTTCCTTATCACCGTTCCAAATCATCTCTTTTATATCAAAGCCCAGCGCCTCGCTTGCGCTGTTAAAAATCTCATCCGCAGCCGGAAAGTTCTCGCACAGCTCTTTTCCCATTCCGATAGCCTGCGCTCCCTGTCCGGAAAACAAAAATGCAGTTTTCATAATCTTCTCCTTTAAAATTCAAACTTTAAAACTCAACGCCGTCAAAAAAGTCCTTAATAATATCGGCGCAAGGCTCAATCTTGTTGACCATTGCCGCGCTCTGACCTGCCATAAGAGAGCCCATCTCAACATCGCCCTCCTGGAAAGCCCGTCTCAGACCGCCGACGCCCAAAGCCTCAATCTCCTCAAAGGACGCGCCTTCCTTTTCAAGACGGGCGTACTCACGAGTGAGCTTGTTCTTAAGGGCTCTGACAGGTGCGCCCGTGGCACGGCCTGTAACAACAGCGTCTCTGTCCTTTGCCTTTAGCACAGCGTTTTTATAGTTCTCATGCGCCAGGCACTCCTCAGAGCATATAAACCTTGTTCCGACCTGAATGCCGTCTGCCCCCAGGGCAAACGCCGCCTTTGTTCCTCTGCTGTCCGCATAGCCTCCTGCGGAAACAACGGGGATAGACACTGCGTCAACCACCTGAGGCGTAAGCACCATTGTTGTGAGCTCGCCTATATGGCCGCCCGCCTCGGTGCCCTCGGCGATTACGGCGTCAGCGCCTGCCTTTTCCATTCTCTTCGCCATGGCAACGCTGGCAATAACGGGCATAATCTTAATTCCCGCCGCCTTTAGGCCCTCTATATACTTTCCGGGGTTACCTGCGCCTGTTGCCACAACTGCCGGCTTTTCTTCCATAATAACCTGCATGATTTCATCACTGTTGGGGTTCATGAGCATAACGTTTACGCCAAAAGGCTTGTCCGTCAACTCCCTTGCCTTTTTAATCTGCTCCCGAACAACCTCTGCCGGAGCTCCTCCTGCGGCAATAAGACCCAGACCGCCGCCGTTTGACACTGCTGCGGCAAGCTCTGCCGTTGCAACCCATGCCATACCGCCTTGAATTATGGGATACTCAATCCCCAGCATTTCACAAATTCTGTTCATATCTAAAACTTCCTTTCCGACTGTGTTACAGCTCAATAAGAGCGCTGCCCCAAGTAAGACCTCCGCCAAATCCAACAATAACCAGCTTATCGCCTCTTTTTACTCTGCCCTCCTCGATAGCCTCGCAAAGCGCTACGGGAACGCAGGCAGCAGACATATTTCCGTACTTTTCCACATTAAAGAACACTCTGTCCGTGTCCAGCTTCAGGCGCTTTCTTGCGCCCTCTATAATTCTGTAGTTTGCCTGGTGAGGGATAACAAGCTTCACATCGTCCATAGAGCAGCCTGCCTTTTCCACAACCTCAACGGTCGCGCTCTCCATTGTCTTAACCGCAAACTTAAACACGCCCTGGCCGTCCATCCAGATAGTGCTGTAATTACCGTAAGGGCGTCTCTCCTTATCCTCTTCTGAAACCTTAAGACCGCAAATAGTCAAAAGATTTCCCGAGTCTCCGTCGGCTCCCAAAATCGAGCCTAAGATACCGGTCTTTTCCTCGGTGGCGGTGAACACAGCCGCTCCCGCGCCGTCGCCGAACAGAACGCAGGTTGACCTGTCCTTGTACTCCGTAATCTTTGTCAGAGTGTCCGCACCTATTACCAGAACGTTTTTATACATTCCGCTTCCGATAAACTGGCTTGCGGTGGCAGCCGCAAATATAAAGCCCGAGCAAGCCGCATTCAAATCAAAAGCAGCCGCCTTCTTTGCTCCGATTAAACTCTGAACCCTGCACGCGCAGGATGGCGTGTACATCTCGGGAGAAACCGAAGCGACAATTATCAAATCTATATCCTCCGCCGTCATATCAGCGTCCCTCAGGGCATTTTCCGCCGCCTTTGCCGCCAAATCCGACGTAAACGTATTTTCATCGCTCATGCGGCGCTCCTTAACGCCCACACGCTTTGTTATCCATTCATCACTGGTGTCAACAATGCTCTCAAAATATGCGTTGTCGAGAACCTTTTCAGGTAAATACTTTCCCACACCGGCTATCTTTGCATATAACTTACTCATATCATCCTTGCCTTTCTCCATACAAAATTATGTACTCGCTCAATACCTTGCTATATTTTCCGCAATAGTGCCCACAAGGTCGTTGTTCACCACGTCTATTGCCTGTCTGACGGCGTGGTAAAACGCCTTGGCGTTTGAACTGCCGTGCGCCTTGATAACAGGCTTCTGGCAGCCCAAAATGGGCGCGCCGCCATACTCTGTGTAGTCAAGAGTTTTCGCCAGAGCCTTTGCCTTATCCTTTACCAAAAGCGCAGCCAAGGTTGACTTGACACCGCCGAAAAACAATTCCTTGAAATAGCCCTTAATGACAATTCCCATGCCCTCCATGAACTTGAGAATTACATTGCCCGTAAAGCCGTCGCACACAACCACGTCCGCTTCGCCGCAGGGTATTCCCCTGCCCTCCACATACCCGATATAATTAACGGGTGTTTCTTTCAGGAGCTTGTTAGCCTCGTTGATTACTTCTGTGCCCTTATCTTCCTCGCTGCCTATATTAACAAGCCCCACTCTGGGCTTATTAATATTCATTATCTTTTCCATATATATAGAACCCATAATTGCAAACTGCTTTAAAAACGCCGCGCTGCACTCGGAGTTGGCTCCGCCGTCCACAAGGAGAAAACATCCGTTGTCCATGGGCATCATGGGAGCCAAAGCGACACGTCTCACGCCCTTAATCCTCTTGACAACCAAGGTAGCTCCGGCAATCAGCGCCCCTGTATTTCCTGCGCTGACCATAACGTCTCCCTGACCGCCGTGGAGCATTTCAAGCCCCACCCTCAAAGAGGAATTCTTCTTCTGCCTGATAGCCGCCGTGGGCTCATCATCCCCATATATAACTTCATCGGCGTTTTTAATAATGATATTATCTCCGCTGAAGTTTTCCTTTTCCAATATCTCTTTAATTCGGCTCTCACGGCCAACGAGAGTTATAACCTCTCCAAAATCCTTTGCCGCAAGAATGCAGCCCTTAACGATTTCCTCGGGAGCGTTATCACCTCCCATAGCGTCTACAATTATGTTCATATGTCTATACACTCATTCCTATCATTTGCTATCACATTAATATAAATTCGCAGAAATTTCAATACTTGTTACACTTATGTAACTTTATATTTACTTAAATGTTAGTAAGCCTCTGTTCTTAAAAATATAATCTATTCCCGACAGCACGGTCAAAACCACCGCAACAACCACCAAAACCAGCACCACAAAGTTACCGAAGCCGCCTTCCATGGGGGCTCTGTAACGGTCAACAATGCAGTTTATAATAGCCGCAATAATCATCGCAAACTGGGAAACGGTTTTCAGCTTGCCAAAGAAGCTGGCCGCAATAACCCGATTGTTTTCAAGAGCGATCATGCGGATACCCGTCACAATAAGCTCGCGGCCGATAATTATTATAAGCACCCACGCATTTATATAAGGTACGTCCGCCGCAAGAAAGCATATAAGCGCCGCAAAGGTGAGGAGCTTATCCGCCATCGGATCCATCAGCTTGCCGAAAGTGGTCACGCTTTTTGTCCGCCTTGCAATCTGACCGTCAAAAAAGTCTGTCACCGCCGCAAGAATAAATGTCACAAGAGAAAGGTACAGCCCTGCGGTGCCGCAATTTAAGAAAAATACCATAAACACCGGTATAAGCACTACTCTGAGGAGAGTCAATTTATTTGGTAAATTCATAGTGTAATCCTCCTTACGCCTCGGCTGTTCCGAATAAATCCATATCCATCGCCTGCTCTATACGGACGTTGACAAAATCCCCGTCCTTAACCTTTTTGTCCGACTTAAAGAACACCTTTCCGTCTATCTCAACGGAATCGGCATAGGTTCTGCCGTAGTAGCTCTTGATTATCTCATCTCTGCCCTCAACCAAAACCTGCTGAACGGTGCCGACCTTCTTTTGATTTTTGTCATCATCCACATCCGCCTGATTAACCATAACCGCCTCAAGACGTCTGCGCTTCTCCTCCTCTTCAATCTGGTCGGGCAGGTTATATGCCGGCGTGTCCTCCTCTCTTGAGTACATAAACACGCCCAGCCTGTCAAACCTCATTTCTCTGATAAAGTCCTGAAGCTCCTCAAGATCTTCCTCTGTCTCGCCGGGAAATCCCACTATGATAGAGGTTCTTACGGCAACATCGGGCAGCCTCTCTCGCAGCTTTTTCAAAAGCCCCACAATCTGTTCCTTGTTGGTTCGCCTGCCCATGCGCTTTAAAATTCTGTCGCTGCAATGCTGAATGGGAATGTCAAAATAGTTGCACAGCTTAGGCTCTCTTGCGAACACGTCTATAAGCTCGTCTGTCACAAGCTCGGGATAACAGTAGTGAACCCTAATCCAGCGAATGCCCTCGATTTTGCACAGCTCGGTCAAAAGCTTCGGCAAGCAGTACTCTCCGTACAAGTCCTTTCCGTACGCAGTGGTGTCCTGAGCTATAACAATAAGCTCCTTGACCCCGTCCTGTGCCATGCTCTCCGCCTCTGCCACAATATTCTCTATGGTGCGGCTCCTGTATCTTCCTCTTATAGAGGGGATAACGCAGTAGGTGCAGCAATTGTCGCAGCCCTCCGCTATCCTTAAAAACGCCGTGTACTTCGGGGTGGAACGAACCCTGTCTGCCTCGCACAGCAGGGGCTGCTCGGTGCAATGCACCCTTTCAAGACCCTCAGCCTTTTTAAGGCAGCCCTCAGCTATATCCGCAATTTTGTCATACTCGTTTGTTCCCACAACAGCGTCCACCTCGGGAATTTCCCGAATAATCTGCTCCTTATACCGCTGCGCCAGGCAGCCTGTCACAATAAGAACCTTGCCGCTGTCCGCCTTTTTGTACTGAGCAAGCTCCAAAATGCAGTTTATGGATTCCGTCTGCGCGTCCTCAATAAAGGAGCAGGTGTTCACAATCATTACGTCTGCGTCGGCCTCGTTTTCCCAAAGCTCAAAGCCGCGGCTTTGCAGAATTGCCGTCATCTGTTCACTGTCCACCAGGTTTTTTGAGCATCCCAGAGATGCAATAGATACCTTTTTCTTCAAGTCAAATTCTCCTTAGTCCGAGTTAAGTTCAAAGTTATATTCATCCAGAACGCTGTTTATCTCTCCCGAGGAATATCCCCGTCTCGCCAGCATTTCCTTGAATTTTTCATAGTCCTTGCGGTCGGTAATCTCCATAGTTAACAGCTTGCGCTCTACCAGCTCTCTTAGGGCAGACTCAAAATCCGCCTCCGACTCGCTGAGCGCACGCTCCACCACGGCAGACGGAATTCCCTTGCGGAGCAATTCCTGCCGTATTCGATACATACCCTTTAAATTCAAATTTACGCTGTCCGCAATATAGCAGTCCGCGTAATTCCTGTCGTCCAGAATACCTTCCTCAATAAGCTGGCTGACAATAGTCTCCGCAACCTCATCGCCGTAGCCCTTGCGGCGGAGCCTGTCATAAATCTCCCTTGAAGTGTACATTCTGACCGACAAAAACCTCATTGCAAGCCTCTTGGCTCTAGTCATCTCGTTCATATTCACCACTCGCCGAAACAATATTTTAAATTAAATCCTCGGAGCAATGCTCCGTCCTGACTCCTTAATTATTTTTTCTTTTTAGGCTTCGCCAAGCCCTCAACAGGCTTGTCGTCAAACATATTGCTGTTCTCCTCGCCAAGGAGGGGCAGACCCGCCTTTTCGCGGATTTTGTTTTCTATCTCTGCGGCAAGCTCAGGGTTTTCGGCAAGAATTTTCTTAACCTTATCCCGTCCCTGACCGAGACGCTCGCCGTCGTAGCTGAACCAGGAGCCGCTCTTGTCAACAATCTCCATATCAACGCCGACGTCGATAATATTTCCCTCTCTGGAAATACCCTCGCCGTACATAATATCAAATTCAGCCTCTTTAAAGGGAGGCGCAACCTTGTTCTTAACAACCTTAACGCGGGTTCTGTTACCCACAACGCCGCCGTCGCCCTTTAAGCCCTCAACACGCCTTACGTCAAGACGCACAGAGGCGTAAAACTTAAGAGCCCTTCCGCCTGTGGTGGTCTCCGGACTGCCGAACATAACTCCCACCTTCTCACGGAGCTGGTTTATAAATATAGCGGTTGTGTTTGACTTTGAGATTATGCCCGCCAGCTTTCTCAACGCCTGAGACATAAGCCTTGCCTGAAGTCCCACGTGAGAGTCTCCCATAAGACCCTCAATTTCCGCCTTGGGAACAAGAGCCGCCACCGAGTCAACCACTATAACATCAACAGCGCCGCTCCTCACGAGCTGCTCGGTAATCTCCAAAGCCTGCTCGCCCGTGTCGGGCTGAGAAACAATAAGGTCGTCAATCCGCACGCCGAGAGCCTCTGCATAAACCGGGTCAAGGGCGTGCTCCGCATCTATAAAGGCAGCCTCGCCGCCCAGCTTTTGAACCTGAGCCGCCACATGGAGAGCTACCGTTGTTTTACCCGAGGATTCCGGGCCGTATATCTCAATAATTCTTCCTCTGGGGAGACCGCCTATACCCAAGGCTATATCAAGGGACAACGCCCCGGTGGGTATTGCCTCCACATTTGCCTCAGGCTTTTCTCCCAGACGCATAACCGCGCCGCTGCCGAACTGCTTCTCTATTTGGTTCATCGCAAGGTCAAGGGCCTTTTTCTTTTCTTCGTTCATTAATTATTCTCCGTTTCTTACAATAAAAAATTCACCTATATAATATTATTATAAATTACTGCTTAATCACTGTCAAGCAATTTTTATTATTTTTTATTGCCCAAAAATTGCAGTTAAAATATGTGAAATTTAACGGGCGTACACTCCTAATATCAAAGAAGTTGAGTCACAGCCACCTCCGCCTCACCCCCCAACTATATAACTTTTCCTCCTTTGCGAAAGGCGGATAGCAAGCACGGTAGGTCGTCGGAACAAAGTTCGCTAAGCTTCGTTTTTCTTTAACAAGAAAAACATTCGCCCGCTTTCTTGTTCCTCCTCTTTGTGAAAAATCTAACGATTTCCCACAAGTTTGCGCCTACGGCGCATTTAATTCGGTCAGCACGTGAGGCGCGCAGTCTCCGCCGCTTTAGCGGCACAGAAAATTAACCGGTATTATGATTTAATAAAACCCAAATCCACCGTATTCAAATTATAAAATTTTAATCATATGCTAATAATCCTCAGTCTTAAAATTCTTAATATGCCTGAAAGTCTTTTTCTCACCCTCCGCCTGTATCATCCGCAGCCAGCTTTCAAGGAGGCGGGCGGTGTCGGGGTGCATAACATTTTTCGCATTTCCTCTTAAAAAGTAGTCAAGGGGGTTGTTGTCGGTGTAGTTTTTGCCGTTGTATATTTTCCCTGCCGCCACCCTGTCGCAGAACATTTCCTTTACATATTTAAGGGGCATTTTCACGGGCTCCATCTTTCTTGTTTTAAGGCTGTAATCCGTCCAGTATTCAAAGTGGTGCCTGTTTCTCCCCTTGTGGTGCATCCATGCTTTGGAATATCCGTACTCCCTGCGCTCCGCCTCGGTAGGGCTTCTGTCGCCCAGGAAAAACTTTGCTCCCTCCCGAAACTCGGTAGGGCTGTACTTTGACAGGTCGTGCCTGAGCCCCTGCCACAGTATTCCCGCCTTAAAGCAATGGTATATAACCACATGCCTGTGCTTTGTTATTGTCAGAAAATGCTTGATAGGGTGTCCCATTTACCGTTCCTCCTTTAAACAACTATTATTATAGTATATCACATATTTTGCCTAAGTCAATTACGTTCAAAAAAATCTGTAAAATAATTTGTGATTTTATGTTAAATTTAAGTTTTTTTTAAGAATAAAATGGTAAAATGCGATAATGTGAAAAAGTACCCGGAAAGGGATGAGTTATATAGAAACAGTAAAAGTCCAACAAAAAAGCGAAGGCGAGAATGCCTTCACTTTTGTTCGCCGCTCTGCGCGCTCGGTGAGATGGGCGCAGCTGCGCCACAACAATTTTTGCTAACGTAATTAGATTATAATATTAAAACCCACCAATTCGTAGTACAATGTAAACACTAAAACTTTATTTTTATACCGAACCCATATAATTTTGATTATACTTGATAATGTAAGCCCTGTTATAATTTTGCAAATAGGTTTTAGTTATACGTAACCGTTCAGATTGTAGGGGGCGGCTTCCCAGACGCCCCGAGATGTACCAATG
>CATWQA010000005.1 GCA_958352815.1 uncultured Eubacteriales bacterium | reverse complement strand
TGGTCAATATAAAGATATGCCCGATTCTATTTGTATGAAAAAGAAATTATAAAATACCAATTTATCGGGCAAATAAAAACTAAAACAGGCATGATGTTGTTGTTTTGTAAAAAGTTTAGCATTTTCGACGCGTCTTTTAGGTTGTAAAGTGATTGGGAAACTCCCGATTCCCCCGCCTGTGCCCTGCGAGACAGAATGCTATGAATGTAGTGCAAGGGTGAGCGGCTCGGTGTTCGTCTGTTCCTCTTTTAGCCAATTCTGCAATTTAGAGATACGCGCTTTCAGTTGCCGCAATTTCTGGTTTGTTACTTCGATTTCACGGATTTGCATTTGTACTGCCGCTTCTTTCGGTCATAGATTTTGTTACCGTCCTTGTCAATAATGTACTCCTTTTTCCACTTCGCGCCCCACTCGCCGCTTTGCTCTTCGTCGGATTTCCTGCTCGGTCGGCTCGGCAAGCGGTGTCACTTCGTTTTCAAATTTGCCGATATAATTGAAGTATATCCCGATATGCTGAATGGCGTTTTTTGCCCTTTTTCGGTCACGCTCATGCACTTCGATTCTGCTGATAAACTCGTTGAGAACGGCGGGGGGTAAGTTCGGTAAAGTCGGCATAGCGTTCTGTCAGCTTCACAAACCTCTGCGCCCGCCCGCCTGCGCTCTCAAAGGCGGATAGCTGTTCTCTGGTTTCTTCAAGTTCCGCTTTCAGCGTGTAGTATTCCTCGGAATACTTCCGTGACATCTGCTCATGGCGGTCTTGTGGGATAGTGCTTAAAGTGTTGTCCGCATAAAGTTTATTCAGTACCTTTTCAATCTGTTCAAGCCGCGTTGTGATTTTGGGGATACGTTTCTGCTGTTTCTTCATTTTGTCTGTCTGCTGCTTAGTTTTTAATTGTTCGCTTAATACAATAAACTTGTCGGAACTAAAAATGCGTACGGAGCTGTGACAACGGCAAATATAAGAGACATTTCTAATCTTGTCTTATTTTCAATTTCTCTAAATGTAATAAAATAATCAAAAACAAAAATCAAAATAGCTGATATAACAAGTGCGGGGAGTGTTATATAAAATTCATCTCCCCTACATCCTACTTCAAATACCATCGTCATTAGCAACATATACGCAGAACCTATCGCATCAGAAATCAAACCAAAAAGAAAGATTTTTAATATATGCTTTTTATACCATTGTTTTTTCTCTGAGATTTTTAATATCCACATACTAATAATCAGCACAAAACTGTCGATCACAAAATTCCCCGGCAGTACGAACCACCATGTCTGCGGAAACAATAGAATCGCCCAAAACGGAAATAAAACATTATAGAGTTTAATATCTTTACGTCTGTCGTTCATAATAAAAGCCTACTTTCAAATTTGAAGTATTTTTCACCAACTTCTTACATAGTACCATAGTCATGGAAAAAAGTCAATATGCCGAGATTACGCCGTTATGTCCATGGTAGAAAGCGGTCTCGGCATAAGTATTTTGCCGGAGCTCATATTGAGAAGAATACCATATAAAATAATCACAAAAGAGCTTGATGTTCCCGCTTACCGAAACATCGGCTTTGTATTCAGAGATAAGAAAACATTATCCCTTGCAGTAAAGAAGTTTATGGAATATATTAAATTCCGAAAGTAACAGCAAAATGAACTTCTGATATATTTATTGCTCATTTATCGTATCTGTAATTTCCATATTTTTAATTCGTTTTGACGGAGCATATATTGCTGCTGCCGACGCAGCAACAACAAACAATGTAATAATAATCACCGCAAAAATCGGTGGTTCCCACCCTTCGCCAAAATATGCGGTTACAAAGCTTTCATAAAAGCTCTTATGAATCGGTACTCCCGCCGCCAACCCAACCAATAGCCCGCACAGGGTATAGGTCAGCGTTTCGGCACTTATCATTTTTATAAGCTGTTCTATACTCATACCGACAGCGCGCATCGCACCGTACTGTTTAAATTTCGCAGACACGCTCATGGAAATACTGTTTACAATATTAAAGACGGAAATCACGGCAATGAGCGCCAAAAAGCCATAGATAAGCAATGTGAATGCCCAATATGTGCCTGCCACATCGCGATTGTTTTCTCGTCTGTCGGACAGCAAAAATTCGTTAGTCTCAGCCGCGGCGCGAATTGTGCTTATGTCGCTGTCAGATACATTCCTTGCAAGCTGAATATCCGCCACTGCAAATCCCGTTTCGCCTGTTAAGCGCGTGAATATTTCCTCTGTGCACATAATTGTAGGATTGCCGCTTCCGCTTATGGGGCTGTCTGTCAGTACACAGGATATTTCAAACAGTTCACCGTTTAAGCTGATTTTATCGCCCTTTTGGAGTGGATTATCCTTGTCATAGACTGTCATAACAAAGCCGTCCTCTTTATAGGCGCGCTCCAACCCTGTTTTATCCTCAGACCATTTTTCTTCTTCTGCCCAACTAAATTGTTGTGCGTCCAATGAAACAAGGTCTATCGCAGTCACATCCTTATCTGTCTCAGCCGGGAAGTTCCCACTGAATGCGCGCTCGACAACACGTTTTACTCCCGGCATAGAACCAACTTCATCAATCAGCTCCCGCGTAATTGTGCAGGAACGGTCATCGCTTACGATGGACAGATCCGGCGTATGCGGCTGCAGGCCGTTCAGCGCGTGGCGCGTCCAGTCGTGGATAGCGGAAAAACCCAAAAACAGAATAATACTAAATGCGAACGAAAGGGTCATAAGCACAAGATTTTTCTTTGAAGATACCGCATGATTTATACCCAAAACCGTTTCTATTTTTCCGATACGTATATTCGTTTTGTGACGAATATTTTTTGCTCGGTATGCATTGCCGGATAATGCTGCAACAGGGGACACGCTTGCCGCCTTTTTCGCCGGAGAACGGGAGGCGATAAGGACGGTAATAACCCCCACTGAAATACCGAGGATTATACCGACGGGGCTTATTCCAAAAAGCGGCACTTCGGAAAATTCACCGCCGATACCGAATTTCAGCGCGGCGCACAATCCCCACGTTATAATTATTCCCAAAGCTATCCCCGTCGGAACAGCTGATTTGCACCAATACAACGCCTCACAGCGCACGAATTTTTTAATTTGCTTTTTGCTCGCACCGGTACAGCGCAGCATTCCGAAAAATTTTGTACGCTGCATAACATTGCTGTTCAGACTGCTTGCTATCATAAGCACCCCTGCAGTCAGTATAAGGAGAAACAGGAATGCGGCGACGGCGTACATTCCCTGCACAACATTATTTTCACTAAACCCTGATAGGCCTACCATTACAACATTCTCGCCCACATTTTCTTCCGTAAGGGAAAATTGCTCCTTAATTTCGTTAATTGCTTTTCGGACATTTGTATACTTGTTGAATCGATAGAAGTGTTCAGGAGCGGTTGTTATTCCGTTTGCAGTGCGCACCTCATCAAAGGCGGGCATGTTTATGCAAAGAACAATTGCGTCATACTTGCCACTGTCTCTGTCCCGCTCAAAACCGGATATTGTATATTCAAAATTCCCGGCAGGAGTTGTAAGAGTAATACTGTCGCCGATTTCTACGCCCATAATATCCTTCGCATTCTCGGAAACTAACGCTTCATTTTCATTTTCGGGGAAACACCCCTCAGTTATATAATCGAACGTATCGGTGAAAAATGTTTCATTCATTCCCGCAACAGCGGCTCTTTTTGCACCGATATAGTAGTCATCTTTAATATCGTAGTTGATAACATCATATTCCGAAACCGCGGCAACATCGGGGCGGGACGCAATTTTTTCCGCATCGGTGGCGGAAATCCCGTGTACGCCGATATGCCAGTTACCGTGTTTAATTTTCGCGCTGGCATATTCCATACGAATACCCATATCCGCCATGGAAAATACAGCGGTAACGAGAAACACGGCAAGAACAATACATAGGATAGTCATACGGTTTTGTTTTCTATGCACCCTTGCGGAAATGGGAATCAGGCTAAGATAGCTTTTCATTATTAACACCTCCCAAATCCGTCAGAACACCGTCCGAAACATTCAGAACGCGGTCGGCGGACGCAGCGATAGAACGGTTGTGGGTAATCAAAATTATTGTTTGCTCGTACTTTCTTGACGCTTCCTTTAACAGAGCGATTACCTCGCTGCTGTTTTGCGTATCCAAATTTCCCGTCGGTTCGTCCGCCAAAATAAGAGCGGGGCGTGTAATCAAGGCTCTGCCTATTGCCACTCTTTGCTGCTGCCCGCCGCTCAGCTCACTCGGTAAATGATTACGGCGGTCTTTCAGATTAAGCGCCGTTAATAATTCCTCCAAATACCTTTTATCGGGCTTTTGATAGTCAAGCAGAACAGGGAATATAATATTCTGCTCAACCGTAAGCTCGGGAATTAAATTAAATGCCTGAAATATAAAGCCTATATTTCTGCGGCGGAATATGGTACGCTTGCCGTCCTTCATTGCAAAAATATCTTTTGAGTCAATGAATACCTTTCCGTTTGTCGGCGTATCAAGGGCGCCGATCATATTTAGAAGTGTTGATTTTCCGCTTCCCGACTCTCCGACAACCGCAACAAATTCGCCCTTTGGTACATTAAAGCTAACGTCCTTCAGTGCTTTTACAGCCGCTTCACCGCTGCCGTAGGTTTTGCTTAATCCTTTAACCTCCAATAAATTCATAGTGCAAACACCTCTTTCTCTTTTTTACACCAACAGAATAACACGCAAACCCTACTATAGCCTTACAACAAGCCTACAATTTTGTAGGAATTAAAAAATTAATAACAAACGTTGTTCCCTTGCCGAGCTCGCTGTCAACTTCAATACTTCCGCTGTGTTCCTCAACAATTGTTTTTGCAAGGGGAAGTCCAAGCCCAACTCCTTGGGTATCTTTAGAAAAACGACTGCGGTAGAAGCGTTTAAAAATATGGTGCAAATCCTCGGGGTGAATGCCGCTGCCGTTATCCTTTATTATAATCTGAACGGCAGACGGGAGCTGCCTGTATTCGATCCGTATTTTTCCACCCCTTGCGGTATGGTCGAGAGCGTTTTTTACGATATTATCTATCGCCTGGATTAGCCAATCCCTATCACATAATAAAGTAATATTATCATCGCCGACAATATCAATTTGCTTTCCCTCTCGGTTTGCGCGGAACATAAAATGATTTTTTATTTCTTTCATCATTTCCGATACATTTTCCGTTCTCTTATCAAGGCTTATTGTTCCCGCGTCAAGCTTTGTTATTTTCAAAAGATTTTGCACCAATGTTTCAATACGGTCAAGCTCCTGTTCCGTAAGGGAAGCGAACTCCAGTATTTCCGGTGAGTTTGCCTCATCTTGCATAATGCCGTTGTATATATTCATAGCCGCAAGAGGCGTTTTTAGTTGATGTGAAATATCAGATATGGTGTTTTTCAAAAACTCTTTTGAATTTGTTTCCTTTTCCACGTGAGCGTTCAGGATTGCTGCCAGCGAGTTTACTTTATGAAACAGCTTATACAGTTCGCCCTCTTCATCACACTCAATACGTGCCGCAGTGTTTCCCGCAATGTACTCCGTAATCTGTGTTTCGGCTTTTTCAATAATTTTATTTTGTTTGCTGAAATATCTGTATAAATCTATAATTATTGCCGCAAACACAGCTAAAGCGGCGGCAAAAATAAGCGCAGCTGCGTTTTCAATCTTGAACACCGTCAAAAGCATGGAAATCAACGTAAAAGTAATCATGCAAAATAAGATTACGCAAAAAAGTAATTTAATTTTCTTGTTCGTTAAAATTTTCATAGTACACTCCACTTGTAACCTAAACCACGCACTGTTACTATTTTTGTAGGCTTGCTCGGATTGTCCTCTATCTTTGTGCGAAGTCTGCGGATATACACAGTAAGCGTGTTATTGTCAATATAATTTTCGTTGCAGTCCCACAGCTTGCTTAAAATCCTGTCGGCCGAAAGGACAATGTTGGGATTTGCCATAAACATACATAACAGTTTATATTCGCCCGACGTCAGGTCGATTTTTTCACCGTTTTTATATACCTCGCCATTTAGCAGCTTGACGCTGATGCCATTCGCGTTTAACTCCGTATCGGCTTGATTAAAATTATTGCTTCTGCGGAGTACGGCATTTATTTTTGACATCAGCACGGCTAACTTAAAGGGCTTTATTATATAATCATCGCCGCCAATATCAAGCCCCATTATTATGTCAGTCTCCTCGTCCGCAGCGGTAAGAAATATAATCGGCACCTTTGATATTTTGCGTATTTTCTTGCATATATCAAAACCGCTTCCATCCGGGAGAGATACGTCTAAAATTATCAAATCGTATTTTTTGTCGGCAAATATTTCCTCCGTTTCAAGAACAGTCCGTGCAATGTCTAACTCGTACCCCTGCTTTCTTATGGCAAAGGAAAGCCCGTTTATCAAGCTTAAATCGTCTTCAACTAACAATATTTTCATTATCTGTTCACCTGACCTTCTTTAATCATTTTAAATTATATACGCTTAAACAGATAATGTCAATCAAACACAGCGTTCATCTAAAAAAAGACGGGACTGCCAAATGACAGCCCCTGTGTATTTGCTTAGGTTATATATCCCTTTTGGACAAGATTATATTGCTGACAATCGTGAACAAGGCGATATATAAGGCACAGATAATGACAAACTGCAGATACCCGCTTCCGATAAGCTGTTGGGGAGCGTTTGAGTTCATGCCGTACGCCATGAGTGAATACGGCCATATATGCCCCAAGTCCTTTGCAAGAAAAACCAGTCCG
This sequence comes from uncultured Eubacteriales bacterium, assembly GCA_958352815.1. Lineage (GTDB taxonomy): Bacteria > Bacillota > Clostridia > Monoglobales > Monoglobaceae > Monoglobus. Next base: position 77,640 of record CATWQA010000005.1, on the reverse strand, counting down.
GAAATTCCTCCGCCGAGAGCAATTCCGATAGGCAAGGCAAAGTTTTTGACAAACAACGAAATCATAAGCTGAACGGAAGCCATAACAATGCCGCCCAGCGTTCCCAGCAAGCACCAGGTAATAATCTTATCAACGGGAACCGGCGCTGCCATGCCGATAATCTTTCCCGATATAACAAACAGCGCACCAATCCATATTTCACTCAGCAAAACCATAGTTCCCGCCGTCAGCAGCTTTGAAACAAACACTATACTACGGCTGACCGGCATGGTTAAAACCTTATTCCAATTGCGATTGTTTTCTTCCTCATGCATAATATATGAACAATAAACGCCCAGCAGTATTGGAAGAAAGAAATAGCAGGTAAACAAGGTCTGCTGCGTCCAGAGGCTGTACCACTCGCTCTTTAGAACTTCAAGATTTCCCATATAATTCAATGTTCCCAGCAGTGCGGGAATGACGGGCATCAGTATAAACGCAATCCATATGGGAGAACGTTTCAGCTTCATTCGTTCCACTTTTAACATTTTGAATAACATATTTTAAATCTCCTTTCTGCAAAATACATATCGTCCGACCAGATAAATTATAATGCCCGCTGCTGTCAGCACACCAAAGAAAGTCCAATCTATGGGTATTAGATCAAAATGAACAGTCTCGTACCTTGTTTCCTTGCTCCAGCCGAACATTCCCATAAACTGGAGCACGCCGTAATATCCCCAAAGTACGGATTTTCTGAGAGCAGGGACAGACGGCAAAAACATAGAAAATATCCCTATAAACTCGCCTAATATTCCGACAAAAAACGAAACCGCCTGATTCTTGAAAACAAGAGACAGGGTATGCTGAAATATGTATATCACAGCCGTGGGAACAAGGGTAAATAACAAATACAGCAGGTATAAATCTACAGGCAAACTACCTTCAAAGCCCTTGTACATACCAAAGGCAATCGTTGTGCCCCACATTATAATTACGCAGGCGCAAATAATACCCAAACCGTAAAGCAATTTTACGTCATATAATTTCCCCGGGCTCTCCATGCAGCAAAGCTGCTTCAGCATAAGTCCCTTGTGTTCTATATTGCAAATCCGCGACGAAACCACCATGGAAAGCAGTGGAAGAAAAATTGCGTTTACAAGAGGCATCTGATACAAAAACATTCTCCAGCCATGCTTTAAAATTACATCCGTATAATTTCCGTACAGCCCCCAACATATTCCCAATGCGCTGATAACCAGAGCCGTCAAAAAAATATAGCAGCGTCTTGTCTTCATAAATTCGCATCTAAACATACGCATCATAAACTTTGCTCCTTTCCCGTAAGATCAAGGAATATTTGTTCAAGAGTTTTTGTTTTGTCTGTTTCATGAAGAAGTGAAAGCGTTCCCTGATACATCATTTTCCCGTTTGCAATAATTCCTATATCATCGACAATCATGTCGATTTCAGAAAGCAAATGGCTTGAAACAATAACCGTCATTCCGTATTTTTCGGGCAAAGAGCGAATAAGCTCCCGCATTTCCTGTATGCCCGCAGGGTCAAGTCCGTTTGTCGGCTCGTCAAGTATGAGCAGCTTAGGGAAGGACAGCAGCGCCGAAGCAAGCCCCAATCTCTGCTTCATTCCCAGGGAGAACGCCGAGACCTTCTTGCTCTGCTGCCTGTCAAGACGCACAATTTTCAAAACCTCGTCAATATTGGCGGGCGGAACGTCCAAAAGAGTCTGACAAATTTTCAAGTTTTCTCTTGCTGTTAAGTGCCCGTAATATGAGGGCGTTTCTATTAAAGAGCCTATATCCCTCAATATCTCAATTCTGTTTTTGGACGTAACTCTTTTCCCGAAAATATCAATCTCCCCTTTGGTTGGGTGCGCCAGCCCCAAAAGCATTTTCAGCGTTGTTGACTTTCCCGCTCCGTTTGGCCCCAAAAACCCGTATATGGTTCCCTCCTTAACCGTCATATCTAAGTTATTGACAGATAGGTGATCGCCGTACTTTTTAGTCAATCCGTTTGTCCTTACAATCTCTTTCATAGTGTTTTACCTCTTTTCATTTAAGATAACTGTATTCTATACCCGCCGCCTTTCACTAAACTTAACTTAACCTTACGTTAACCTTAAATATAAACAAATTGATAAACTTGTCTTTATTTTTGTTTGCGGCGATGATATAATTAAATCGGTGATTAAAATGGAGGAATTAAAAAACAAAAAGATACTGCTTGTGGATGATGAAAAAGACCTTTTGGACATGATCCGCGATATATTATGGTCTGAGGGCTTTTTCAATGTTTACACCGCTGAAAATTGCAAAGAAGCCTTGAAAATTGTTGAAGAACAGCCCATAGCCCTCTGTATTCTTGACGTTAATTTGCCCGACGGAAACGGATTTTCGCTGTACAATGACATTCGCCGGCTTTCGCAAGCTCCCGTTATTTTTCTTACGGCTCGGGGCGAAGCTGACGATAAATTACAGGGCTTAGGTCTGGGGGCTGACGACTATATCGTAAAACCATTTTTAACCCGAGAATTGCTGCTGCGTATAACCGCCCTGCTCCGCCGCACTTACGCAAAGCCCCATGAAGTAACATCTTTTCGTCTTTCAGGCAGGACGGTGGATTTTGAAACGGCTCAGGTCATATATGATAACAAAAAAATCTCATTAACCGCCAAGGAGTTTATATTGCTCAAAAAGCTGTGGGAAAACAAAAACCGCATTGTGACAAACGACGCTCTGTGCATGGCGGCGTGGGGCGACAACTATTACGGATACGAGAACACCTTAATGGTTCATATAAGGCGGCTGCGTGAAAAAATTGAAGAAAATCCGTCCAGGCCCAAACACTTATTAACGGCAAAAGGGCTGGGCTATAAGCTGGTGACTGAAAATGAATAAAACAGTATGGAAAATTTTTATATGCTTTACTGCGCTGTCCGCTGTTATTTCTATTATCCTGCTGATTATAAACTTCTTGGGCATCGCCTATATCGGCAGCGATACGGGCAATGTTTACCCTAATTCTCAGAGACATATTTTGAAAAGAATTAGCGAAAATATAGAAGTAACAGACGGCGAAATAACACTAAAGGATAAAAGCATCATTCCTGAAAACAAATGGTGTATCTTGATTGACGAGGGCGGAAATATTATATGGGAGCAAAACAAGCCAAATGATATACCCGACCGGTATACAATAAACGATATAGCAAAGATGACCCGCTGGTATCTGAACGACTACCCCGTATATGTCCGCGCAGAGGACTACGGACTTTTGGTGCTGGGTATTCCGAAAAACTCTGTGGGCAAATATGACCTGGAATATTCAATGGACTGGTTTGATACGCTGCCGCAAAGGATATTGATAATACTTGCCCTAAATCTGCTGCTTGCGGTATTGCTTGCTCTTCTGTTCGGAAGCAAGCTATATAAGCGGCTTAAAACTCTCACGTTGGGCATAAAGGATTTAAGGCTTGAAAAAAAGATACGCCTGAAAGAAAAAGGAATATTCAAAGAACTTTCAAAAAATATCAACGAAACCTCGGAAAGCATAGAGCGAAAAAACGCCGCTCTGCTTTTGCGGGATAACGCCCGCTCCAACTGGATTGCCGGGATTTCACATGACATACGCACGCCCCTTTCCATGATCATGGGGTATTCCGAAGCCCTTGCAAGCGCCTCCGAAATTTCAGAGGAGAACAGACAAAAGGCAAATATAATAACAAAGCAAAGTATAAAAATGAAAAAGCTGATTGAGGACTTAAACTTAATTTCATCTCTTGAATATGACATGCAGCCCTCAAAGAAAAAGGAGGTACGCCTTTGCCCGCTGCTTCGCAGCATTGTTACGGAAATAATTAATAACGGACTGCCTGAAAAATACGAAATCAACCTTGATTTTAAACACGAGGCATCAGTTATTATGGGCGATGAAGCCCTATTGGAGCGGGCCTTTTTCAATCTGATTAACAACAGCATTGTCCATAACAAAAACGGCTGCACAATCAACATTTCGGAATACGTGGAAAAGGGAACGGTTTACATTAAGATTTCCGATAACGGAATCGGGGTTCCGGATGAGGTGATAAAAAACATTACGGTTATTCCCAAAACAGCCCACGGCTTAGGGCTGCCTATGGCATACAGAGTGTTCCGCGTCCACGGCAGCAAAATGAAAGCCGAAAATAATAAGGGATTTTCCGTAACAATTGAGCTGCCTATATCATAGTTTTTAAAAGCCCGTCCCAACGCTTGGAGAACACTTACCGTACAAGCAATTTTGATAAAGGCTTTTGTGACATTGCCGCCGCATCGTCGCACTATGCCCTCATAGCTCGGCTTGCCTGTTCGTCAAGCCTACGCCTTTACGGGCATGTGCTCCTCATCTCCCAAAAATCAGAGATTTTTGGGAAGAAGGAGGGGCAAGGAAGCGGGCGAATGTTTTTCTTGTCAAAGAAAAACGTAGCTTAGCGAACTTTGCTCCGACGAGGGCTCGGCATTGGTTTCAAAGGCAAAGCCTTTATCAAAATAGATGAGCTTAAATTAATAAAGTGTTGAATGTTATACGGTAGTAAACGGGACTGTCCTAGTTTGACAGCCCCGTTCCATACGCTATTTTGCAGCTATAATTTCTTTTGCCATATTGACGAGTTCGTCCACCGAAATGTTGTTATCAATGCATGTAAATGAATAGTGTATTCCGTTCTGCTCCCATGAAAGATTTTGAACCTCGGAAACAGACACATCGCTTGAACCGTAGGAAAATACCAGCTCACCATTTTCTTCGGCTTGTTTATCCTCCTCTGTCAGCTCATAATCAGGCGGCACAACCTTGTTAGTATAACTGTCGTAATTTATATCAATTCCGTCGATATTTGCAACTACCTCGCCGGAGGCTTCCATTTCCGAATTAAACCTATCGGCAGATAGGAGCACCTTATCGTTTCCCTTTTCATACCTCATCGTAACAGACTTGAATTTTTCAACGCTTTCGCCGCTGTCGTCTCTCAAATCATTTCTTACAATAGAAGCGTTATCAAAAACATATCCGTTTTCAAATTCTTCAATCAAAACAGGCGCATAGCCTATATCCGACACGATTTCTTCTGTGGTGGGCAGGCTTGTGTATTCCGGCGTCGAACTTGAAGAACCGTTCCAACTTGCTATAATTCCGCTTGACGCATATGCTGCAATGCCCATCACAAGAGTCGCGGCAACAGCTATGATACCTATCTTTTTCTTTGACATAGTAACACTCTCCTTTTTTTGATTAAAATTAATTGCTTGGCTCATAATTCTCTGCTCAGCCTCGCTGCTTATATTTACCTTGTTCATCGCATTGAGGAAATCTTGCTTGTTCATAATTCAACTTCCTTTCTATGCTCAATTCTTAGCAATTCACGACCATATTGCAGGCGTTTTCTGACCGCCGCATCCGAAATGCCCAGCATTTCGGATATTTCTCTTGTCTTGTATCCCTCAACATAAAATAAATGAATAACTGTTTTGTATTTATCGGGCAGCCTCAAAACCTCCTCCAAAACACCTCTTTCGGGCTCGCTTGCGCAAAATTCCTGAATATCGTCCAAATTTACATAGCTGTGTCTCATATTAAAACGATGCCTGTCCTTGCATATATTTGACGCCACTCTGATGAGCCATGCCTTTTTGTGCTCCTCATCTTTGAAAACAGGGGCTTTGCTTATGTACCTGCAAAAGGTGTCCGATACCGCGTCCTCAGCGTCAGAGCGATTGCACAGCATTGTAAAGCACAGCTTAAAGAGCATATTGGAATAGCTTTTAACAGTGTTTGTAATTTCGTCATCAGTCGGCCGCACTGCTGACCTTGTCATCCCTATCAACTCCTTTCACTTTATACACGTTCCAGAGGATAGAATTGTGACAAAATAAAAATATTTTTGTCAGTTAATATTATAGCAGTAATGTCAACCAAAAGTAAAAGCCGATAATTGAGAAACTCTCGAATTATCGGCTACGGATAAATGCACTTGGAAAATTTATATTTTTGTGTTCAACAATTGCGTCCGTGGTTTAATACCAATCATGTTTTTCGTTTCTGTCAAGAGCGTTAATTCTCTGCATCTCTTCATCTGTCAGGCTGAAATGATACAGCTCATTATTTCCCTCAATATGCTCGGGATTGCTTGAACCCGGGATAACAACCACGCCCTTTTGCAAGTTCCACCTTAGTATGACCTGCGCAGAGGACACTTCGTGCGCCTCGGCAATTTCGGAAATTACAGGATCGCCCAGCAGTTCCCCGGTATGCCCTCTGCCTCCCAGAGGATACCAGCCCTGCACGGTTATACCCAGAGATTGTATATACGGAATTACATCGTTTTCCTGATAATAAGGGTGTATCTCATTTTGCACAAGAGCAGGCTTTATATCCACCTGAGGCAAAAATTCTCCCAATTCCTCCACATACCAGTTTGATAGACCGATGGAGCGAATTTTCCCCTCGACAACAAATTGCTCCATTGCCTTGTATGCTTTAACATCGTTGGTGTCGGGGTGGTGCAAAAGCATCATATCCACGTAACCGATATTCAAGCGGTCAATGCAAGCCTGTATGGATTGTTTCCCAGATTACAGTATAACATAAATATTCAAAATGTCTAATGCTTATATCAAATAATTATCTATTCGTTTTGGCTATATATCAAAAAAAAGCTAAATCGGACTTATTCTAAAAAGCAAAAAGCCCCGCCTAAAGGCGCAAGCTTTTGTTTATGTTATATTTTCCTCTGCAAGTAAACCATATCTGTAAGACGGAAGCCGCATTCATATATTGGGTGATCGTAATTCTCAATAAAGAAATTTTTAATACGATGAGAGCGAACAAAACCGCATTTTTCATAAAAGGGAACTGTCAGAGGGCTGTCCCCGGTTCCGACCTGCAGCAAGGAATATTTATCCTTATATTTTTGCACAATAAAATCAATCATATATTTGCCGTAGCCTTTACCTTGATGTTTCGGCTCTGTTGCAATATTTTTGATTTCAAGAATTTTATTTCCCTCATCCGTTACCACACATTGGCATTTAACGCCGTTGTCCTCAAGAACATACATCGTCCCCCTGTCCAGGTATTTATCTATCATGCTTTCCTGTTCATCCGCAAGCAACAGCAGTGGGAGATACTGTTTTTTATTTTCTTTAATCTCTCTGATTTCCAAAATAACCCTCTCAAAATCGCTTTTCCATCACGAAGTTAGTCAGCAGAACGCCCTTGCGCTCAACCTGCTGCTCCTTTACAACTATGTAGCCTCTCTTTTTAAAAAAGGGGACTGCCGTTATTGAAGCGTGAGTAAATATTTTTCCTTTGGCGCAGGGCTCCAGACTGTCGCAAAGCGCCGACGCAACACCTCTGCCCTGATAGTCCTTATGAACATACAGGCGATCCAGGTACCCGCAATCATCAATATCCCCGAAGCCCACAACAACGCCGTCCTCAACAGCAACGCAGGTATAGTGCTCAAGGAATGACAGGTTCCACTTTTCAATGTCAATATTGCCGTCCGCCCATGCGTTAAGCTGCTCCTCTGTGTAGTCCTTAGCGTTTACCGTATGAACAGTATTATAAAACAGCTCCGCAATCTGAGGGCAGTCCTCCGGCTTATATTCTCTGATAATCATTTTCGCTCCTTATTCCAAACTCTCTGTTTGGCGTTTTTCACGGCTCAGCTTGTTGAATATTGACCGCAGCGTCAGCACCGCAGCAACCGCCAAGACAACCTCTGCCACCGCCTGAGCATATGCAAGACCATATAGAGGAAACAGCTTGTTAAGCACATAGAGCGCGGGTATTTCCAGAGCTATCTTTCTCAATATAGCAAACAGAAACGCCTTGCTTCCCATTCCCACCGACTGGAACACGCCAACGGCAAGGAAATCCATACACAAAAAGGGCAGGGCAATACAAAATCCGCGCAGGAATGACGAGCCGTACGCCACAATTTCCTCATTGCTCATAAACATTCTTATCCAGAACTCCGAGCTGAAGAAGAACATCAACGCTATTCCTACCAGAAACGTCAGCGATATTTTCGCGGTAAACATAACAGTTCCCTTCATGCGTTTAACGTCCCTGCTTGAATAATTGTATCCGATAAGGGGCATTACGCCCTGTGACAAGCCGAATGCGACCTGCATGGGGACCATGTTTATTTTTTGAGAAATTCCCATTGCCGCCACCGCCGCAGAGCCGTATACCGACGTGAAGTTGTTCAAAACCGTCATTCCCGTAACATTCAGCAAATTCTGTATTGCGGCGGGCACTCCCACGCCGCACACGCCTTTTACAATATACTTCTTAGGTTTAAACATTTTTGGGTTAACGCACACAAAGGTCTTGCCCCGTCTTGAATATATTAAAACAAAAAAGTATATGCAGGCAACGCAGTTGGAAATAAAGGTGGCTAATCCCGCTCCTGCCGCACCCATATTAAAGCCCCAGGGCAAAACAAAAATCGGGTCGAGAATTATATTCAGGGCGCAGCCGCTCATGGTGCCGATGCTGGCGTGGAGCGAAGAGCCCTCCGACCGCACCATATACGCCATAACCACGTTTAAAATTGCGGGAGCCGCTCCGAAATTCACCGTCCACTTCATGTACTGCCCGGTCAGGTATGCAGTGTTACTGTCCGCACCCAGCAAATTGAGCAAAGGTGCAGAAAACACCGTGCACAGCAAAGAGAAAACCAGACCCGAAATTACAGAGCAATAAAACCCAAAGGCAGAGCTGAGGCGCACGGTATCATAGTCCTTTGAGCCCAGGGCGCGGCTCATCATGCTTGACGAGCCCACTCCGAAAAGGTTGTTGACGGCGTTAAAGGCAAGGAGCACCGGCGCCGCCAGAGTTACCGCCGCGTTCTGCACCGGGTCGTTTAACATTCCCACAAAGTACGTGTCCGCAAGGTTATATATAACCATAACCAGAGAGCTTAAAACCGTGGGAACTGCCAGCTTCATTGCCGCCCTGGGTATGGGCATTTTCTCAAACAGTTCTATTTTTTCATCTTCAACCTTCATATAAAAAACCTTTCAACCTATCGAAAAATATTACTTAAGTTTATTTTTGGAAGCCGTAACCGTGTTTCTCATAAGCATGGCAATTGTCATAGGACCGACTCCCCCCGGAACAGGAGTTATAGCCCCTGCAACAGGCTCAACCGCATCAAAATCCACATCGCCGCAGAGCTTGCCGTTTTCGTCCCTGTTCATGCCCACGTCAATCACAACAGCCCCCGGCTTAACCATATCCGCCTTAACGAACTTGGCTATTCCAACTGCCGCTACAAGAATGTCAGCCCTCCTTGTCACCTCGGGCAGATCCTTTGTGTGGGAGTGGCATGTGGTAACCGTTCCGTTCTCATGGAGCAGCAGCATAGACATGGGCTTTCCTACAATGTTGCTTCTTCCGATTACAACACATTCCTTTCCGTCCACCTCAACGCCGCTCTCGTATATAAGCTCCATAATTCCCGCCGGAGTGCAAGGGAGAAAATCATAGTCACCAATAATAATCTTTCCCACGTTTACGGGGTGGAACGCATCAACGTCCTTATCGGCTCTTATATTATTTATAATAACCTTGTCATCCAGGTGCTTGGGCAAGGGCAGCTGGACAAGTATTCCGTCAATGTTGTCATCTTTATTCAGCTTGTCAATCAAGCTTAAAAGCTCCTCCTCGGTTGTCTCCTCGGGAAGCTTGTGCATCTCGGAATATATGCCTATTTCCTCACATGCCTTTTCCTTATTCCTAACGTATACCTTTGAGGCAGGATCCTCGCCCACAAGCACAACCGCCAAACCTGTGCGCTTGCCCTTGCCGTTAAGCTCCTCAACCTCTTTCTTTAACTCCTCCTTAACTCTTGCCGAAACTACCTTTCCGCTTAAAATCTTAGCCATTACTTTCGCTCCTTTATCTTATTTTTATTAATATTCTTTTTATGCTTCGGTCTTATCAGGCATTTTTCGCCATAGCCGATTAAGTCCTCCCGTCCCGCCTTAACAAGCGCCTTATGAACCAGGTCATAGTTCTTGGGGCTTCTGTATTGCAGCAGGGCTCTCTGCATCTGCTTTTCCTCATATGTTTTCGGAACATACACAGGCTCCATGGTCAATGGATTAATGCCTGTGTAGTACATGCAGGTGGAGATGCTGCCGGGCGTCGGATAAAAATCCTGAACCTGGTCGGGATTATGCCCTGTATCTCGCAAATACTCCGCCAGCCTTACCGCATCCTTTAAGGTACAACCCGGGTGGGAGGACATGAGATAGGGCACCAAATACTGATCCTTGCCCAGTTCCTTATTTACTCTTTCATACTTTCTGCAGAACCTTTCAAAAACCTCATGCTTCGGCTTTCCCATATGCCTTAAAGCGTTATCCGCAATATGCTCCGGGGCAACCTTGAGCTGCCCGCTGACATGGTGCTTCACCAGCTCATACAAAAAGGTGTCGTCCTTATCCGCCATAAGATAATCAAATCTAATTCCGCTTCTCACAAAGACCTTTTTAACTCGCGGCAGCTTTCTAAGCTCCCTTAAAAGCTCCGTATAGTCCTTATGGTCAACAATCAGGTTTCTGCAGGGCTTCGGGAACAGACACTGCCTTGTTTTGCACACGCCCCTCCTCTCCTGCTCCTTGCAGGAGGCAAACCTGAAGTTTGCCGTAGGACCGCCCACATCGTGAATATAACCCTTGAAATTCTTTAACTCGGTAAGCAGCTTTGCTTCCTCAATTATGGACTCATGGCTTCTGGATGTCACCGTTCGCCCCTGATGTAGAGTTAAAGCGCAAAAATTACAGCCCCCGAAGCAGCCTCGGCAGGAGGTGATTGAAAACTCAACCTCTTGAATAGCGGGCACTCCCCCTTGCTTTTTATAAACGGGGTGATACGTCCGCATGTATGGAAGCCTGTATACATCGTCCAGTTCCTCTGTGGTCAGTGGCTTTGCAGGAGGGTTCTGCACAATATACTTGTCCCTGTCAAGCTGAACAAGGGGCTTTCCCCTAACATAATCCTGCTCCTCATACTGGGTTCTTGTGGCTTCGGCGTACTTCCTTTTATCCGTGCAAAGCTCATCATAGGAGGGCAGTCTTATGCCGTCATAAGGGAGCTGCTCCTCAACACTCTCAATATACATAGTTCCCATAATACCCTTAATTTCACGTACGGGAACGCCTGCGCTGAGCAGGTCGGCAACCTCAACCACCTGCCTCTCTCCCATTCCGAAAATAAGCAGGTCGGCTCCGCTGTCAATCAAAATGCTCCGCCTAACCTTATCGCTCCAATAGTCATAATGAGGAAATCTCCTGAGGCTTGCCTCAATTCCTCCGATTACAATCGGTATATTGCCGTATGCCTCTCTGATTTTGTTGCAGTATACAATGGTTGCTCTATCAGGCCGCATTCCCGCCTTTCCTCCGGGGGAATACAAATCGGTGTTCCTCACCCTCTTTGCGGCGGTATACCTGTTTACCATGGGGTCAATATTCCCCGACATGACAAAAAAACCGAGCCTTGGTCTTCCCAGACGTTTAAATTCCTCGCAAGTTTTCCAGTCGGGCTGGGATATAATCCCGATTGTATATCCGGCGTGCTCGAGCACCCGTGAGATTATGGCATGCCCGAAGCTTGGATGATCCACGTACGCATCGCCTATAACATACACAAAGTCAAGCTGCTCAATTCCTCTTTTATTTAAATCTTCCTTGGATATGGGTAAAAAATTATTCATGACACTATTATAACATTATGCAGTCTTATATGTCAAATAATAAGCGCTTATTTTTCACAGATTGGTATATTATCGGGCGTTTATCTCGATCAGCTTAAATATTTTTGATAAATAATAAAAAATTTTAAAAAAACTCTTGCAATTTGTAATTCTTTCTGATATAATATCCCGAGTTGAGTTTATTTTTGACCATTAAGGAGGTGTATATAAATGGCAAAGTGTGAAATTTGCGGCAAGGGAGTTAGCTTTGGTATCAAGGTTTCTCACTCACACCGTAGAGCAAATAAGGTTTGGAAACCAAACGTTAGACGCGTTAGAGCTATTGTCGATGGTACTCCTAAGAAAGTCTACGCTTGTACCAGATGCATAAGATCAGGTAAGGTTGACAGAGCCGTTTAATTCTGAACAAGTTATTGATAAGGCGCAGCACGTGGGTGCTACGCCTTTTTTGTTTTGATTTCCGGGCTGTCTCCCCTTGAAAAGTCCAGCTTGCAGCCTATGCTTTCAACTCGCCTGCCCAGGCAGCTTATACACTCGGCAGCCTCGTCACCCATACAAATCTTTCCGTCATACAGGGAATAATCATGTCTTACGCCGATTGGCGACAAATTTGGCATGACAACGTTTGCGCCGCAGAGTATTCCCTCCTCCCTGCCTGTGGGAGAAATCGTGCCCAGAGCAGTTGTAGCGGGAAGCAGCACCTTCGGCAGAGCAAGCCTTGTTATGCAAAGCATTACCAGAGTCATGTTAAGGCTTCCCTGAGGGAAGTCCCTAAACTCCGTGTCCTTATGAGGAACGAAGGGGCCTATCCCCACCATATGGGGGTGAAGCTCCTGCAGGAACATAATATCCTCTGCCAAATTTTCGTCGGTCTGATAGGGAGAGCCTACCATAAACCCTGCGCCCACCTGAAACCCTATATGCCTCAAATCGTACAGGCACTTTTTCCTGTGGCTCAGGCTCATTTCCTTGGGGTGAAGTCTGCCGTAGTGGCTGTCATTTGCCGTTTCATGCCTTAAAAGGTACCTATCAGCCCCCGCTTCAAAAAACGCCTTATACACGTCCTTTTCCCTCTCGCCGATAGACAGAGTCACGGCGCAATCGGGGAACTCGCTCTTTATCGAATAAACAATATCGCAGATTTCCCTGTCTGAGATTTTCGGGTCCTCTCCACCCTGCAAAACATAGGTGTTAAAGCCAAGCTCTGCACCCATGCGGCAGCAATCGAGTATCTCCTCTTTTGTCAAGCGGTACCGATTAACCTTTGTATTGCCGCAGCGTATACCGCAGTATCTGCAATTATTTTTGCAATAGTTTGTAAACTCAATCAGTCCCCTGACATAAACCGAGTTTCCAAACACCGCCTCTCTTTGCGCCGCCGCCTTTTCTTTTAACTCACGGGTCAGCCCCGCCTTATTTTCCTTAATAATTTCCAATACTTCGGATTTTTCAAAAGCCATATTTCACCTAATTGTTAAAGATTTCTGCCGCTCTGTCAAGTATGCCGTTGAGCTTAGCCAGGGCAATGCCGTAATTTGTGACGGGAACTCCCTTTTCGGCTGCCAGCTCCAGACGCGAGCGAATTTCCTGCTTGTTTATCATGCACATTCCGCATTGGATAATCATATCGTATCCATCAAGGCTCTCAGGCATGTTATACCCGGTATAATATTCATACTGGGGCGCAACACCGTTTAAATACTTGGTTATCAGCTTGGGTATTTTCACCTTTCCTATGTCCTCATGGGAAGTGTTGTGGGTGCAGCCCTCAAGCATAAGTATTTTTGAGCTGTTGCTCAGGCTGTCAATTTTGGCAGCTCCCTTTAAAAGCTGGTCAAAATTTCCCTTTTGCCTTGCCAAAAGCATTGAAAAGGAGGTGAGCATAATATCCTTGGGAACAATCTTATCAACAATTCTGAACGCCTGGGAATCCGTCACTACCAAATCCACCCGCTTTAAGTCATTAAGCGCATCGGAGAGTGTTGTCTCCGTGGTGACGTACGCCTTCATGCCGTAGTCAAGGCAGTCTCTGATAAGCTGAACCTGGGGAAGAATAAGCCTGCCCTTGGGAGCTTCACTGTCAATAGGACAAACCATGACAATATTGCTGCCCTTAGGCATCAGATTTCCGATAACAGTGTCATCGTCCCTCTCCTGCTTACTCAGCTCCTCTATCATTCGCTTTTGCAGGCTTTCCATACTCTTCTCATTATAGTCGAAAATCAAAACTGAATTGGGGAACTCCGCACTGACGCTGTTTAGGGTCTTTGCGTCCGCAAGGTCGCATTTTGTGAAAACAGGTATAATCGGGATTTTTTTGTCAAACTTAATCGGCTCCAGAACGTTCTCACAATTGACATCTCTGACATATAATATTAGGTCAGTACGTTTTATTATATCAAGAGTCTTGGCGGTTCTCTGCTCACCCAGCTCCGTCTCATCATTGAGCCCTGCCGTGTCAATGAGGACAACAGGACCATAGGGGATAAGCTCCATCGACTTTGTAACAGGGTCGGTGGTAGTACCGCTGACTTCTGACACGATTGCCGCTTCCTGACCTAATAATTTATTAAACAAAGTGGATTTTCCGACATTTGTATTTCCGAAAATAGTAATATGCTTGCGCATAGATTGTGGAGTTTTTTCCATTGTTACCACGTCCTTGCTTTAGTTAGTTTATAATTATGATAATTCTACTCCAACAAGCGCAGTTTGTCAAGGAGCAAACTTTGGTTTTACGGTAATGGAAGGTACTGACAGTTTTGTAGGAGGTGAAAATATGGCAAAGGTTTATATCGACCCGGGGCACAACCACTCCGGAGCCGACACCGGCGCTGTGGGATACGGACTTAGGGAACAGGATATAACCGTGGAAATCGGGATTAAACTAAAAGCGCTCCTGCTGAAAAACGGATTTGCCGTTAAAATGAGCAGAGAAAGCATTTACGACACGGTTGCCGACGGACTGAACGCCAGTCTTGCAGGCAGGTATAACGACGCCAACTCCTGGGAGGCGGACGTGTTTATTTCAATACACTGTAATTCCGCCAACACTAAGGCGTACGGTACCGAGACCTACTGCGTCAGTCTTGACAGCGATGCGGGGAGATTGGCGGAGCTTGTACAGAAACGACTAATCGAAGAAACAGGCAGGTATGACCGAGGGGTTAAAACGGCAAACTTTGCGGTAATCCTGCACACTGATATGCCTGCCGTTTTGGTTGAGACTGGGTTTATTGACAACTACAGCGACAACCGATTTTTGGCAAGCGACAGGGGCAAAGATCTGTACGCCGCCGCAATCTGCATGGGCGTCTGCGACTATTTCGGAGTTAAATATGTATCGGAAAGCGAGGTTGAACTTATGAGCCAAGAATACGAGGAGCTTAAAGCCAAGAACGACAGCCAAGACAAAATTATAAACATTATCGGAGCTGACATTGACAGAAACACAAACGCTATTTATGGTCTTGAAAAACAAATGGCAAGATATGACTATATTGACGGCAATATGCCTGTTTGGGCGGTTCCGACAATAACAAAGCTGGTAGACAAGGGCTATTTAAAAGGCGACGACGAGGGCAAGCTGAATTTAACTGAGGACATGATGCGCCTGTATGTAGTAAACGACCGAGCAGGGCTGTATGGTGACTAGAAAAATAGGGACTGTAGAAAAACTTAACAGAGTTTTTCTACAGTCCCGGGAACTATTGTTTTACAACAGCCTCTAATTTTTACAGACCTTTTACTGCGCTCAAAGGAATAAGATTTTCGGCGCTGTCCCAGATATACAGCTTTACAACTCCCCTTTCGGGCTTTACAAAGTCAAGGTTTTGCACCTCATCTCCCGCTATGTCAAACATTTTGCAGTCTATCAGGGTCTGCTCGTCATTCTCATCAAACACACCTACAAACAGCTTTGCCGCAGTCACTGTTCCGTCTGACGTCAGCGCGACATTCAGTTTTCCGTCTGCGTCATACTCTGCCGAGGTAATCTCATACGGGTAGTTTGAACCCGGTGAAAATACTGCGTTAATTTCAACATCAGACTCGGGCATAACAAATGTGAATCTGTCGCTGCTTATCTTTTCCATGGGAACAGCGTTGCCGCTGCCGTCCGTTACCGTAACCGATTCCGTCATATAGCCCTCGGCAGGAGATGCGTCAATCTGCACCGTGTCGCCGTTATATGCCGAAATTGTTACAACGGGAGCTCCGGACATAAAGCCTGCGCCTACAAACCTGCCCTTTGAGCCAAGCACGCCTGCGTAATACGTCTTTCCCGCCTCAACGGGAACGCTTGCCTTTAGGTTGCTCTTAGCCGACGGGGTATGTGAATAGAGGGAATTTGCTACTTCCTTCGTTCCCTCCTCACAAATGCAGAGGGTCTTACCCGCACCCACGTCAACACAGTAAACAGAGAACACACCGTCCTCAGGAGCAACAAATTTCAGGGCAGTGCCTGTAATAGTTCCCTCGGAAAATGTTCCGTTTGTAGAAGCGTGAGATATATATTTAGTAAATTTAATGCCGTCAATTGTTGCATTTGTGCTGCCTGCCGTCAAATCTGTCATGGTCGTAAGGCTTCCGCCGCCTGCGGTTATGCTCGGCATAAGCTCAACACCTGCATTAACGTTACCGCTGGCTTTCCACATTACTTCATCATCAGCCGCCAACACAACGTCTGCCGCCGGTGAAACAGTTCCTGCGGATATATTGGTAAGGGACAAGGTTCCGTTCTTTATGCCTGCCGCCGTGGAAGCCTTATACTCTTTGGGAGGCAAAATAACCTCTGTGCAGATTACGTTTCTTTCAGCACTGAGCTTTGTTAAATCAGCCTCGCTGACAGTTACATACATATTCACGGACTCGCCTGCGGTCAATGTAACATCAACCTCCTGAACCGCTCCGCTGCCTGCAACACTGTATGTCTTAGTCTCTTTCAGAGAACCGTCGGCATTCTTAACCTCTATCACCAGCCTGTTTGAGGGAACGTCAGAACCGTTATACTTAAGCTCAACAGAAAGCTTGCCAACACTGTTAATGTCAACGCTGCTGAACTCATATGCGGGAGCTGTGTATTCAACCGCCTTATATACAACAGGGTTCTTGTCGGTTCCGCCATAGGTTGAGGGAATTGTTATCTCCTGATTTTCCGTCTTTTTGTTCTGGATTAGGCCGAACAGGAAGTAAAGCTCCTTAGCTGCCTTTTCTCTTGTTACCACCGTCTTGGGCTGGAGCTCGGTTCCGTTTACCATCTTGCCGCGGGAAATGCCCTTTTCGCTTCTCATAAGACCCAGGTTATAAACCTCATGGAAGTCTGCAAGGTATTCCTTTGAAATATCTCCCCTGTCAGTAATGTTTCCCCAGCCAACCAGAGGATAGTACTGTGCGCTTGCACCTGTCAGGTTGGGGTCATAGTTCGGGTCGTCTGGGGACAGGTTGGTTCCGTTATAGTCTGTCATGTATACAGGCTTGTTCCAATTGCCGTCCGCGTCCTTGCCAAATCTTAACTCGTAAGCGTCAAGAATAATTGCCGCCATAACCTCGCGGGTTAAGTTGCCGCTGCTGTAAAACTCAGCAAATTCGTTGGTGTCCAAATTCCATATAGCACAGAGAGCCGCAATAAAGTCGTTGGTTTTCATGCTGTCTGTGGGATGGAACAGACTGTTGTCATCCACGAACATAACCCCCAGTTGAAGCATTTTTTCAATCTGATTTCTGTACTTTGAGTTGGACGCCGAGTAACCGTTTAAACTTGCTTCGGTTACGTCCTTTGCGGCTGTTTCGGGATATACCGCCGTCCAGTTTCCGCTTTGCACATCAGCTTTCAGGTAGCTTGCCAGCTCCTTAATCTTGTCGCTGCCCGATGCGCTCTGACTCACAATGTTATCGCCTATGAGCTTGGTAAATGTCTTTGCGGCAGCCTCCTTAAAGTGGGTTCCGTCAACCTTATTGTCCGGGTGACCGTTTGCGTAAGAACCGCTGTTGGTCTTGCCGGGAGACTCGCCCGCCTCAAGGCTCTGGTATATATCCATCGTCTCGCTTTTACCCAGCTTTGTCAGATATGTTACCGCATCGGCAAACAGATCCACAAGCTCAACCTTGCTGTCTGCCGCCGCCTTTTTCCTCATAAATCCGGGAGAATCGGGATTAAATGAAGCCTTGGGTTTTCCGCCGTCAGTTCTGGGGTTTGCCGTTACCAGAACGGGAGTTATGCCTCTTGCCTCAAGAGCCGCACAGTAAATATCCAGCCACTTGGGATATGTGGTGCTGTTGGAGCCGCGGCCGAAACGGGCATCGGGACCGGCGGAGTCTCCTGTGCTCTCATCGTTATGAGCCGAGTGGATTAACACAAAATCTCCTTCTTTGGCACTACAGAGAATATCATTAAATCTGCCCTCATCATAACTTGACTTCATAGAGCGGCCGCCCATTGAGTAGTTAATAACGTTCACCTTATCAAGGTCAAAAATGTTTTTAATAACCTGACCGTAGCCGGACATAGAGTCCTCTTCAAAGGTATAGGTCTTTTGGGTGGAGTCCCCCAGAACGTAAACCGTGGGCTTGCCCTCTGCAGGGTTATTGGCAACCTTTGTCAGCATTATGGACTCAACGCCCACTGTGCCGCCGTCCTTAGACGTGGGCTCAATCTCAAACTCTATGTAGTTCACACCGGTTACGTAGTTAAACGTCCATGTATTTCCGCTCCACTTTGCAACCGTCTGCTTAGGCACAAGCCCTGCCGCATCCCAAGCACTTGAGGAGCTGATCCTGCTGTACTGCATTCCGTTGGGAGCAATTTGCGCAGAGCTTGTGGTCGCATTAACGGTTAAGGCGTACTCACCCAAAGAGTCAACATCAACACGGAAGACAAGACCGCCGTAATTGTAATTGTTGCTGTTTGTATAGGCGGTTGTTGCTGAGGTCTCAGTAACAGAGCAGCCGTTTTCATCCTGAACTATTTTTGAGGTATCAACAGTTCTGGAGGGCATTGCCGAAGTTTTACCCACAAAGCCGTAGCCCTTTTCGGCTGTGTAAATATCCGTGCTTAATACGTTCACGGCTCCGTCTACGGCCGTTGACTTAAAGTTAAATGTCATGTCCGCCTCAGCCGTCTGAACCGTCATGTCCTCCGAGCCCTGAGCCGAAACTATTACCGTGCCGCTCAGCAGTGCGGCAATCATAGTTACTGCCAAAGCCAAGCTTAACCATCGTTTCCTAATCATATCGTTTCCTCCTAATGTGTAATATGTGATAAATTTTTAATTATTTTTCTAAAACAAATGGGATTAAACTAATCCTTAAATTGTGTCTGCTTAATAGAACCGTCCCTGTAGGCGCTCAAAAGCTCTTCCAAATCCTTAATTCTTTCCCTTATATCAGCTCCTTGGTCAGTGTCATACACCATTTTCCGCTTTCCCGCCTTTTCAAGAACCACCGTTTTGGAGTGAATGTCCATTTCGTCACGCACTGCCTTCTCCTTTGATTCAAAGGGCTCGTGAGACGCAAGTATCAATCCGTGGGAATTATAGAGCAGAGTATATCCCGCAATGCCCGTTTTGGGCTGGTAACCCTTAGACAGACCGCCGTCAATAACAAACAGCTTTCCCCCCGCCTTGATAGGGCTTTGCCCTTTTTTAATCTCAACGGGAACATGACCGTTTATAATATGGGACATTGCCGGCTGCAAGCCGAACTCTTTTAGGATTTTTATGCACACATCCCGCTTTTCCACATTCTTATAGTATGGATTTTTCTTTTCAACATGAAGGTCTTTATCGTCGATAAAATACTGCTCAAATGTGGTTATCTTATCCTTGCCGAACAGAGGCGACTGTGCGCCGCACCACAAGTACCACAGCAAGTCCTCAACATCACTGTGCCCCTTTGTGCCGTTTTTAAGCTTCATGCCCCGTCTCACCTTGCGGTCGATTTCGTCAAGAAGCTCTTTGCCCTTAAGCTTTTTGCCGAATATATCAACAGTTTCAAACTCCCCGTCCTCCGTCATGGGTATGCAACCGTGAAACATCAAGTTTGAGTTATAGCTGTTATATATAGCTCCGTTTTCGCATATAAACTCCATGTGGGCTTCAAGACGTTCACTTGTCATAAACGCTGTTCTGAGCCTTTCCATAACCTCCTGCTCGTCGTCGGTGAGCTTATACGGATCCTTAGGGTCAATGGTGGGGAAATACTTGTCTTTAAGCTCGTACTCCCTGCCGTTAATTTCTATAACGCCCCGTTCATAATCGATTTTGTCAAGCAGCAGTCTGTCATCCATTTTATATTCGGGATGCCGCTTTACAACCTGCCCCTCCAGTTTAAACTGGATTACGGTTATCGCCTTGTGTATCTTTGATATTAACTTTTCGTCATGCTTGCTGTACTCTGTCACGTCAATATGCTTGGGAATAAAGGTTTCGCAAGGGTCATTCGCATAGGCTTCCATTGCAAAAACGGCAAGAGGGCGTATGCTTATTCCGTAATCCCCCTCTATTGTGTTCATGTTATCATACCTTGAGCTAAGGCGGATTACGTTTGCGATACAGGACATACTTCCGAAGGACGCTCCCATCCACTCAATATCATGGTTGCCCCACTGAATATCAACGCTGTGATGTTTCATCAGCACGTCCATTATTATGGGCGCTCCCGGACCTCTGTCAAAAATATCGCCGATTATATGCAGCCTTGCAATCGCCAGCCTCTGAATAAGGTTTGACATGGCAATTATAAATGCGTCGGCGCGACCGATTTTTATAATCGTAGACACAATCTGCCTATAGTATTCATTCTTATCTATTTCATAGTCCTGGGCATGGAGAAGCTCGTCAATTATGTAGTCAAAGCCCTCGGGCAGGGCTTTTCTCACAACAGAACGGGTGTACTTGGAGGCGCTGACCTTGCACACCTCAATCAGCCTGTGCAGAGTCAGGGTGTACCACTCCTCCAAATCCTCAACGTTCTCCTTGATAATCTCCAACTTCTCCTCGGGATAGTAAATCAAGGTTGCCAAAGATTTTTTCTCGGACTCGGGCAAGGTATTTTCAAACACCATGTCAATTTTTGATTTTATAACTCCCGAGGCATTTTTCAGAATGTGGGTAAAAGATTCATACTCGCCGTGAATATCACTCAAGAAATGCTCGGTGCCCTTGGGCAAATTCAGAATTGCGTTAAGATTTATTATTTCCTCCGAAGCCTTTCTTATGTTGCCGTACCGCTTATGCAGCAGCTTTAAATACCTATAATCACGGCTATTGGTTTCAACGTTCTTCATAATTCAACACAGCATATGCGTATACCCGCATACATCCTTTCATAAAAATTAATTCAGTTCCGCTTTTCTATGTTTTTCTTCAATTGTCTCTTTTATCATCATATCCTTAACCTTCATAAGGCGGATTTGAGTTGACCTTTCGTTTTCGTCAAGCTTCATGGTTATATATTTTATCTGCCTTTGGTACTCGGGTATCATAACGTGCTCAAGAGCGTTTACTCTGCGGCGAGTCTTTTCAATTTCATCCGCCATAAGCTGACATGACTTTTCACATTCCGCCAGCTTCAGCATATGAGGGAACACACCGCTCAAGGCGCTTACCGCATCGTCAAGGTCTGAGGACGTAAAAGCAAAACCGTATGAGAATATATCTGTCTCAGACGGGGTTCTTGTCTCATAGTCAAACACAGGGATTTCAACACTCATAACGTTCTTTTTTGAAACCTCGGCAGACACGCTCTGCTTGGGGGCAAGCAAGGCTGTCTTCAGCGCCTTATCATTCATGACGGCGGACGCCAGAACAAATTTTTTGTTTGACTCCTCTATGCCCTTTTCAACCCTTTCTCTTAATTCCTTATTAAGCCGAACCATGTCAAGGAACTGCCTCATCAGCTCGTCACGCTTATCTTTAAGCAGCTTATGACCACGTATAGCCGTAACAAGCTTCTTTTTAAGACGGGTCAGTTCCATTCTGGTCGGATTAACCTGGGTCATTGCCATGGCAAACCCTCCTATTCGGTTACTTCTTTATAATACTTATCGAGAAATTCGTCTTTAATACGTTTCAGCTCACCTCTGGGTAAAATCCCTAAGAGCTCCCATCCTATGCCGAGGGTCTCCTCAATATCCCTGTTGGTCTGATAGCCCTGGGACACATATCTGCGCTCAAACTCATCGGCGAATTTAGCGTACTTTTTATCTATATCCGTAAGAGCCGCTTCACCCAATATTACCATAAGCTCCTTTGCGTCCTTGCCCCTTGCGTATGCTGCAAAAAGCTGATTCATTGTGTCCGCATGGTCGGCTCTGGTTTTTCCGTCGCCGATACCCTTATCCTTCAAACGGGACAGGGACGGCAAAACATCCACCGGGGGCATAACATTCTTTCTGTACAATTCGCGTGACAATATTATCTGTCCCTCAGTAATATATCCCGTAAGGTCGGGAATGGGGTGTGTTTTATCGTCCTCGGGCATGGTCAGAATGGGAATCATGGTTATTGAACCCGTCTTGCCCTTTTGGCGGCCTGCTCTTTCGTACAAAGTTGCAAGGTCGGTATACATATATCCCGGGTATCCTCGTCTTCCGGGAACTTCTTTTCGAGCGGCGCTAACCTCACGGAGAGCGTCTGCATAGTTGGTTATATCCGTCAAAATAACCAGCACGTGCATATCCTTTTCAAATGCCAGATACTCCGCCGCCGTCAACGCCATACGGGGCGTTGCTATACGCTCGATTGCAGGGTCGTTGGCAAGGTTGACAAACATGACCGTTCTGTCTATAGCCCCCGTTTCCCTAAAGCTTTCAACAAAAAAGTTGGACTCCTCAAAGGTTATGCCCATAGCCGCAAACACAACAGCAAACTGCTCATCCTTGCCCTTTACCGTCGCCTGTCTGGCAATCTGCGCCGCAAGCTGAGAGTGGGGCAGACCGCTGGCTGAAAATATAGGCAGCTTCTGACCCCTAACCAAGGTGTTAAGCCCGTCAATTGCGGAAATTCCCGTCTGAATAAACTCCTCGGGATAGCTTCTCGCAGCGGGGTTCATGGGCAAGCCGTTTATGTCAAGGCGTTCGTCGGGAAGTATCTCCGGTCCGTTGTCTATGGGTCTGCCGAGACCGTCAAACACCCTGCCCAGCATATCCTGTGACACGCCCAGCTCCATGCTCCTGCCTAAAAATCTAACCTTACCTGTTGAGAGATTTATACCGGTAGACGGCTCAAAGAGCTGAACAAGAGCGTCACTTCCGTCAATCTCCAAAACCTTGCAGCGGCGTTTGTCTCCGTTTTCCAAAATAATCTCGCCCAGGTCGTTATAGTTCACGTCCTCAACGTTCCGAACAAGCATCAAAGGTCCGGCTACTTCCTCAATGGTTCTGTATTCCTTTGGCATCTTACTCCGCCTCCTCTGCTATGGCCTCTGTAATTTCGGAAGTCAAAACCCCCGCAATCCTGTTATACTCTCCCTGAATATCATCCTCGTTATAATACTTAAATCGACCTATCTGCTCACGGACAGGCAGAGCAACCAGCTTTTCAACATCCGCCCCGCGCTTTAACGCTTCTGTGCAGTTCTCATAATAATCGGTCATAAGCCGCATCATATAATACTGCTTTTCAAGAGACGAATAGGTGTCAATATCATGAAAAGCGTTCTGGTGCAAAAAGTCCTCGCGAACGCTTCTTGCGGCTTCAAGCTTAATTCTGTCCGTGGGCGACAGTGCGTCCATACCAACCATTTTTACGATTTCGTCAAGCTCGGACTCCTCCTGGAGCAGCTTCATTATATCATTTCTCAAGGTCATCCAGTTGCTGTTTACGTTTTGGTTAAACCAACTCTCCATAGTATCAAGATAGAGAGAATAACTGGTCAGCCAGTTAATGGCAGGGAAGTGCCTCTTATACGCAAGGTTTGAGTCAAGCCCCCAAAACACCTTTACAATTCTCAAGGTCGCCTGGGAAACAGGCTCCGATATATCTCCGCCGGGAGGCGAAACCGCTCCGATTACCGACAACGCACCCTCATTACCTGAGCTGCCGAGGGTTACCACTCTACCCGCACGCTCATAAAACTGGGCAAGTCTGCTTCCCAGATACGCGGGATAGCCCTCCTCGCCGGGCATTTCCTCAAGTCTGCCCGACATCTCTCTGAGCGCCTCCGCCCAGCGTGAGGTCGAGTCCGCCATAAGCGCCACGGAATAGCCCATATCCCTGAAATACTCGGCTATGGTTATACCTGTGTATATTGAGGCTTCACGCGCCGCAACCGGCATATCCGAGGTGTTGGCTATAAGCACCGTTCTCTCCATAAGAGACTTACCCGTTTTGGGGTCAACAAGCTCCGGGAACTCGTTAAGAACGTCAGTCATCTCATTGCCGCGCTCGCCGCAGCCTATATACACCACAATATCAGCGTCAGCCCACTTTGCAAGCTGGTGCTGCACCACTGTTTTTCCGCTGCCGAAAGGCCCGGGAACAGCCGCCACGCCGCCCTTTGCAATAGGGAACATCGTGTCGATAACGCGCTGCCCCGTAACCAAAGGCATTGTGGGGGATAGTTTTTCTTTGTAGGGTCTGCCTTGGCGAACAGGCCATTTCTGCATCAGGGTAATCTCCCTGTTGCCGCCGTCGGTTTCCACAACCGCAACAACCTCGTCTACGCTAAAGCTGCCGCCGCTGATTGATTTAACGGTTCCTCTTATTCCGGGAGGAACCATTATCTTCTGAGTTACAACCTCTGTTTCCTTAACGGTTCCCAAAACATCGCCGCCGCTTACTCGGTCGCCCTTTTTAGCTGTCGGCTCAAAATTCCACTTTAGCTCCCGTTTAAGTGAGGGAACCTCAACTCCGCGTTTTAGGTTATTACCCGCCTTTTTCATAATATCGTCAAGCGGTCTTTGAATTCCGTCAAAAATGCTTCCGATAAGCCCGGGTCCCAACTCAACGCTGAGGGGCATGCCCGTGGTCTCGACAGGGGTTCCCGGACCCAAGCCCGAGGTTTCCTCATAGACCTGAACAGAAGCTCTGTCGCCATGCATCTCGATTATCTCACCTATAAGATGCTGCTCACCGACGCGAACAACGTCGTACATATTACATTCTCTCATGCCCTCGGCGATTACCAAAGGGCCGGCAACCTTTCTAATTATTCCTTTCCCCATACACAATCACATCCTAATTTGTTTGTCTTAATTAAATATTATGTCGGAGCCGACGGCCTTCTCTACCGAACGCTTGACCCCATCAATTCCTCTGCCTGTGTTTCCCGAAACTCCCGGTATCGGTATCACCGCAGGGAGAATTTGCCGCGACAGTCTTTCTATATCCTCCGATACAAACTCCGCCGCCTTTTCGGTTATGAATATAACGGCAAACTTCCCGCTTGAAACAAGCTGCTTAAACACCCTTTTACATTCCGTCTGATCGTCTATGAAAAAGACGTCAAGCCCTACCGCTCCAAACCCCGCAACGCTGTCCTTGTCTCCTATAACAGCAATACTATACATATAAATCACGTATCCTTTCCCTGACAAGCTCAACGTTCAGGTTGTTTTTCTTTGCTGTCATAACCACCTGCACCGACTTAATCTCATTTTGCTTCGCCAGAACATAAGCAAAAATCGGGGCGATTGTAAAAGGATTTGACTTCTGGCTCTTTATAAGCTCCATAATCTTGTTGTCAAACCACTTTTCAAAGGCGGACATTGACTCTTTCAGCTTATCAACCGCCTCCTTAAAGTCGGTGAACTCAAGATAGTTATATATTTCCTCAACGCCCTTTGCACCAGCTGCTGCTAATGCATCTACATTAACAGCTTCACACCGTGCCAGGCTCCGCTCCAAAAAAGCCTTACTCTTCCCCGAGCGGGCTGCTCTGACCGCAATTTTAATATTGCTGAGAGCAACAAGCATGTCGGCGTACTTCATAATAATGGGAACTCCGGAGCTTTTACCGTCGTCAAAAATCGTTTCCAGACATGCCTTATCAATATATATGTCGCACTCCTGCCCGTCTCCCGTTTTGATAAAATTTTCTATCGCCGTCTCCGCAGCGTCCCCCAAAGGCTTCGGCAGCTCCGAAAAGTTCTTCAGCTTAACCGCTTCCAAAATCACCTCGGGAGCTACGCTGCCGCCCTCCAAAAAATAATCTTCCGGCGTTTCCGATGTGTAAAGCGCCTTGATTGCCGCTTTCAGATTATGAAAATCTATTTGCCGAAGAAGGGCTTTAAAAGGAGACATGTCATGTACCAACTCCTCTATCAGCGACCACAGTTTGTTGGTCTCGTCTCTTTCCATAGACTCAAAATCCCTGTACTCGTCACCGTTTCCGTAACCCTTGTCAGCAAGAAGCTTGATTGCAGAATTAAAATCAGGACACAGCAAAAGCTGATCTAAGTCCCCAAAGTTTAGGAGCCCGCTCTCTTTTGCATGAATTCTGGATACCGCATAGGTATACTGCTCGGCCACGTTACCACCTCCTGATTTTAACTAAACAATCTTTTAAAGACCTTTTCTTTAATACTGTCACAATTGGCTTCAATCAAAGCGTCAAAGGTGCAGTTCTCCTCAATTTCGCCGTACTTTATAATAAATCCGTAATCCACCGAGTTACTGCTCTCCGCTTTTAGTTTTGGAAATGCGTCTTTGAACTCTCTCTTAAAATTCTCAGGCATTCTCTCTAGGTCCGCCGATGAGAACACAATAACGCCTTCCTCGTTCTTTCCGTACTTATTTAAGAGCTTGGAGATGATTTCAAAATAATAGTCGGGCTTTGAGTTTTTCAGCTTCTCAACGGCGTTCTCGATTGACGCGTCAAGAACCTCCTGCCTCTTTGCCAGTATCTCCTGATTTTTCAGGCGCTCCGCTCCGTTTCTCTCCCGCTCACACCCGGTCTTGTAATACTTCTCGGCCTTTTCCCTTGCTTCCGCTGTTATTTTGGCAGCCTCTTTGTTCGCCCTGTCAATAACAGACTCTGCTTTGGCATGAGCCTCGTTTTTAATATCATCAGCAGCGCTTTCCGCTTCACTGCGTATTCGGTTAATTATAACGTCCAATCCGCCGATTAATTCAGCCACCGCAACCACTCCTTATGTTTCCGAAACTTTTAAATATTTAAACCGCTTATTCCGTTGATTGACAGAATAGAAATCAGCAGAGCAAGAATTGCGTATGTCTCAACCATCGCCGCAAAAATCATTGACTTACCCATTTGATCGGGACGCTTTGCCACAAGCTGAATACCTGCAACCGCCGCTCTCGCCTGTCTCTTTGCGGACCACAGCCCCACAAACGCCATAGGCAAACAAGCCGCCAGATACAGCAAGCCCTTTGCGATTGATATATCCGCGCTTCCGCCCAAAATACCAATCTGAGACAGGGTTATAAACGCAATAAGCAAGCCGTATATTCCCTGTGTACCCGGGAGCAGCTGTAGAATGAGAACCTTACCGAACTGGTTAGGATCCTCTGTTACAACGCCTGCCGCTGCCTCGCCTGCCATCCCAACGCCGATAGCAGAACCGATACCTGCCATCAATGCGGCAAGAGCCGCTCCGGTCAACGCAAAAACAATTCCTAAATCAAACATTTATTTTTCCTCCTTGAATTTAAAATAATTGGTTTTTGCGGAAAAGGGTTTGAACTTCTCTCCTCCGCCTTCATAAAATTTTCCGAAAAATTCAACAAACTGCAGTCTGTTAGTATGCACGTACGCACCAAGCAAATTTATTGCCATGTTAAGCGTATGCCCAATCACGAATACCAGAGTAAAGCATATGGCGCCGAGAACACCGCTGCCAAACATGCTTCCCATTTGGTTGAACACCTGAGCTATAACGCCTGTGGCAAGTCCCAAAGCCAGCAAACGAGAATAGGACAGAATATCGCTCAAATAGCTTGTAACACCGTACAGCTCATACAAGCCCTTGGCAATACGCTTTCCCGGATTTCTTGACGAACGCCCCGCAAAGAGAATAATTCCCACTGCACCGATACCTGCACAGATTGCGGCCGCCTTTCCCGCAGCAGGCGGAAGAATAAAATTCAGCCCCGCCATGTCAATAAACATCTGCATTGACAGCAGGTACACAACCCCGCCGCCGACCAACAGATACCAGAACACAACATCGTATATTGCGCCCTTTAGGTCGCCCTCCTTTGCCATTTGATAGAACTTAATACCAAGCCCCACAAACAGATGAAGAATACCCACCGCAAATGAGAACACCAGCATTCTCATTGGGTCTTTAATAGGCTCAAACCACAAGGGCGGAACCCTCAGTGTTGTTCCGAAAAAGGTTGTGGAGATAACGGTCACCGCGTCTCCGAAAAATCCCCCGAACAGAATGCCCCAAACAAAGGTGGAAATTCCGCAGTAGAAAAACATCTTCATGGTCTTTTTCATTCCCGTCTCCATGTTGGGATACCGCAGAATAACAAAGGCGCAGCCTATAATCATCAGCAATCCGTATCCCGCGTCCGAGAGCATCATTCCGAACAGAAAGTAATAGAACAGGGACATAATAAATGTGGGGTCAATCTCATGCTTGTTTGGCATACTGTAAGTCTCGAGCACGGTCTCCACAGGCTCTGACAGCTTGTTGTTCTTCAAGAGCACCGGGGGCTGCGCATCTTCAGGCACATCAGACAACACAACTGCCGCCGCATACTTTTCCTCAAGGTCGCATACCAGCCTGTTGGCGTATTTCTCCGGAACATATCCGAATATGACAAAAAAGTTCTTTCTCTGGTTTATATCGCCCAGGGTCTTATACTTATCAATCCTCATGGAGTAATAATCAACCATGAACTTTAACAATTCCCTGTGTTTTTCCAGCTTCACTATTCGGGCGGTGTTCCCATCGATTTTTGCTTTGTCGCTCTCAATTCTCTGTTCGAGCTCCGACCTTTCAACAGACGGAGCTTTGTTCGTCACGTATGTCGGTCTTGCAAAACCTATATTCCTCAACAGGGACTCCACCTCACCGCGACATTCCTTTCTGCAAACCACTGCGGCGCAGGTCTGCTGCGCATTTGCCGAAACAACCTCAACGTCTATGGCATACATTTCGTCTTGCACTTTTCCTTCCTTGCTCAAACATGAATTGTAGCTTTCAAGAATTTGACTCAGGCTGTATTCCTCGGGGAAAACTCCCACAAGCACTGCTGTCTTTCTTGTTCCCTCAAAGCTCATAGGCATATCGTAGCCCATCCATGGCTGCATGGACAAAATACTGTCCTCCGTCTTTGCGATGTCGGCTTCAAGCTCGTAATTCTCCTTGGCTAAGTCATTAATTTCCTGGGCTACAGACATGACGCTGTCTGCGTTATCCGTCAAATTATAATACTGCTCAACGCTCATCATCTTCTTGCCGCTGAACATGGAGAGAAGCGGCACCTTTTCAGAAGAATACTTATTTAGGACATCCAGAGCCTTCTCAAGATTATCCTTGGCTTTGGTAAACCTTGCCGAGGGCTGAACAGTGTCCATCTTCTCAAAGCCCATTTCTGACAAATCCTTGCTTATAGGCTCAACAACACCATACCTTTGAAGCGCCTCCAAAATTGCCTTTCGGTTGCTTTTAAGACCGTAAACCTCAACCGTTTTCATCGGCAGCTTTGCCATACAAACCCTCCTTTCACCAAACCGTTATACATTATACAATAAGTTCTTCTGTAATTATTTTAAATATATCCTTTTCCGCAGCGGCGGAATTTTTCACAATCCCGCCGAATTCGCTTTCTTTTTCATTTTCAAGCTTCGCCCTGAGCTGAGATGAATACTCTTTAACTCGCTCCTCCGCCTCGCTCATAATTTTCTTGGCGTTTTCTGCAGCGGCCTCAACTATCCTTTCCGCCTCGGCATCGGCGGCTTTTATCAGCTCCTCGCCTGCCCTCTTCGCCTCTGCTATAATCTTTTCTCCGTCGTCTTCCGCTTTCTTCAATTTTTCTATGGTTTCCATTGACATATATGTTCACCCTCTTTCAGCCCGTCATATTATACACGTCGGACGTCTTGCTCTTAGTTTTATATTATACCGCATTTTACACTATATTATAACCTTAACGGAAATACAGCCGTCCAAAGTTTTAAAAGCTTCAATTATAAATATTATATATAATTTTTTTCAACTTGTAAAGGAATTTATTCAAAAAATACAAAAATTTTTACAACAAATACAAAATTTTTAAACAATGCAATTCCGAAAGCTACGACAATTTGTCTCCCATCGGGCACTTAATGTACTATTTCGACGAAGGTGTTCATATACTTAGGCATAGAAGTTTTCGGGAGGCGAAAAATGTGAGACGATACATAGAAGAAAGAACCGTTGAGCTTGGTCAATACATAGTAAATGAGAAGTGTACAGTCAGAGAAGCGGCAAAAAAGTTCGGCATATCAAAATCCACCGTGCACAAGGACGTAACACAGAGGCTGAAAAAAATTAATCCGTCTCTTGCAAATCAAGTCGGTTCTGTTCTTCTTGAAAATAAAAACGAACGTCATATAAGAGGCGGCAATGCGACCAGAGAAAAATATAAGCATATAAAAAATTCTATGGCGTGCAAAACCGAATAAACTCATCGGGCGGCGATATGCTGCCCTTTCTTACATTTCAATATGTTTTGTATATTTTCTATACTAAATTGTTAATTTTTCTGTTAAGCATATTAACATTTTGTGAATAATTTACATACGCGATTGACAATTATCTAACAAACAGCTATAATTTAATGTATATTGATAATGGGATTTCCCCTCTTTCATTGGGGCGAACTTTACCGAAACAAATACTTTTATAGGAGGTTACATATGAAAAGAATTTCAAAAATTTCACCGGAAGTTATAGAACTATCCAAAAAATGTATTGAAAATAATAAAATCGACGCAAGTCTATATTCAAAGTACGATGTTAAACGAGGGCTGCGTGATATAAACGGCAAGGGAGTTCTCACCGGTCTGACAGAGATTTCCGACATACGCTCCAGCAAGGAGGTTGACGGAAAAAGCGTTCCCTGCGAGGGCGAGCTTTACTACAGAGGCTATAATATATTTGACATTGTTCAAGGTCAGAAAGAACGCAGGTTCGGCTTTGAGGAGGCAACCTATTTGCTGCTTTTCGGAGAGCTGCCGAACAAGGACGAGTTTAAAAAATTTCTTTCAATCCTTTCGGAATACAGACAGCTCCCCACCAGCTTTGTCAGAGATATTATTTTGAAGGCTCCCAGCAGCGATATGATGAATACTCTCCAGCGCAGCGTGCTCACTCTCTTTGCCTACGACACAAAGGCAAACGACATTTCGATTTCCAACGTTTTGAGGCAGTGCCTGCAGCTTATCGCCCTGTTCCCGCTGATTTCTGTTTACGGCTACCAGGCATATAATCACTACTATGCAGGAAACAGTCTGTTTATACATCAACCTATGTCGGATTATTCGACGGCCGAAAACATTCTTCACTGCCTGAGACCTGACGGCAAGTTCACGCCCATAGAGGCTAAAATTCTTGATATTGCCCTCATTCTTCATGCAGAGCACGGCGGCGGCAATAACTCAACCTTTACCTCTCATGTTGTAACCAGCTCCGGTACCGATACATATTCGGTAATCGCCGCATCCCTGGGCTCCCTCAAAGGACCTAAGCACGGCGGAGCTAACATTAAGGTTGTAGAAATGTTTGAAGATATTAAGAAAAACATATCCGACTGGTCGGACGAGGACGAGCTTAAAGCATATCTTGGCAAAATCCTTGACGGACAGGCATTTGACAACTCCGGTCTTATATACGGTATGGGTCATGCGGTTTACTCTATTTCCGACCCCCGTGCGAAAATATTCAACTCTTTTGTTGAAAGGCTTTCCCACGAGAAGGGTCGCGATGAGGAATACAAACTTTATTCCGCAATTGAGAGACTTGCGCCTCAAGTTATTGCCGAAAAAAGAAAGATATATAAAGGCGTCAGCGCCAACGTGGACTTTTACAGCGGCTTTGTTTACAACATGCTTGATCTGCCCACCGAGCTTTTCACTCCTCTGTTTGCAATTGCCAGAATTTCAGGCTGGAGCGCACATAGAATTGAAGAGCTTATCAACGCAAGCAAGATTATCAGACCTGCATACAAGAACGTCTGCGAGCAGCGGCCTTATGTAAAATTTGAGGAAAGATAAAAATAAAAATTTCCTGAAAAAATTTTAAAAAAACTATTGACAAACCAATTTTGTTGATGTATTATAAAACAGTAATGATTACTATTTCAAGATTGGAGGCAGTGCAATGAAGCGCAGCAAACAGAGGGACGCCATTTTGGAATTTCTCTGCTCAACAACGTCCCATCCCACTGCCGATACTATATATGATGAGGTTCGTAAAAAGATTCCCAACATCAGTCTCGGAACAGTATACAGAAATCTCAACCTGCTCACATCGACAGGTGAGATAACCAAAATTGATGTAGGCTTTGACCAAAGTCATTATGACGGCAAGTCTCAGCCACACAATCATTTCGTTTGCAGGAAATGCCGTCGTGTTTACGACGTTGCTGACGAGTATGACAGGAGTATCGATGAAAAATGCGGTTCCGATGTGGACGGAACGATTGAATATCACACTCTTATGTTCTACGGCGTTTGCCACAGCTGCGGAAATGATTAGAAAATTAAGAAAAAAATTAAAAATATTATAGATTTTATTTATGGAGGTAATGTAATTATGAAAAAGTGGGTATGTGGAGTATGCGGTTATATTTATGAGGGAGAAACACCTCCGGAGCAGTGTCCTCAGTGTAAGGCTCCCGCAAGTGTTTTCAAGGAGCAGACAGGCGAGATAACATGGGCTTGTGAGCACGTTATCGGCGTTGGCGCAAAGGATCAGATCGATCCCGAAATCTACGAAGGTCTTAAGGCTAACTTCGAGGGCGAGTGCACAGAGGTTGGTATGTACCTGGCAATGAGCAGACAGGCTATCCGCGAGGGTTATCCCGAGATCGGCGCTTTCTATCAGCAGGCAGCTTATGAAGAGGCTGAGCACGCTGCAAAGTTTGCAGAGCTTCTGGGCGAAGTTGTATACGCTGACACAAAGAAGAACCTTGAGCTCAGACGTGACGCTGAGTGCGGTGCAACAGCAGGCAAGCTGGACATTGCTAAGAAGGCTAAGGAGCTGGGCTATGACGCAATTCATGACACAGTTCACGAGATGGCTAAGGACGAAGCAAGACATGGAAAAGGCTTTGAAGGTCTTTTAAAGAGATATTTTGGTTAATCGTAGATACAAATAAATACGAATAGATATACTCTGAGAATGGCTTAAAATAAGGCTTTATGATACTTGGTCTTGAAACACGATTAGTAAATTTTCGCTAATCGTGTTTTTTTATATTTTTCCGTATTTTTTTGTCTCGTGGGAAATCCGTGGGAAAAGCCATCAAAATTGACCGTGTTTTTGATTTTTCCCACGAAAACCCCTGAAACCTCAGTGTTTATGCGGGTTTGCGGGGTGTCAAAATGTTTTTTTCGTGGGAAAAAATTTTTCTATCAAAACTTAAGATCTCTGCTGCTAATTTGATAAAATAATTTATAAAGAATGTACATAGGAGGTCTTACTATGAAAGGAAGTGTACGGAAAAAAGGTGCTACATGGTCATACAGAATTGATTTAGGTGTTATTAACGGAAAACGCAGTCAAATAGAACGCAGTGGATACAAAACAAAAAAAGAAGCTACCGCTGCTATGCATGAGGCTATATATAATTATAATTGCACTGGTGACTATGTTGAAAATAAGAAAATCACATTTGAGGAGGTGTATAATGAATTCATTGAAAAAGAAGCCCCAGCGACGAGAGCATATGCAACAATAGTCAGATATAAATCCTTATATAAAAACCATTTACATCCTGCGCTCGGTAAATATTATGTCTATCAAATAAGTGCGAGCATGATTAATGACTTTATAAATGAGAAATCTATTTGTTATAGTGAAGAATATGTAAAAGGATTTTTTAAGTTTTTAAAGGTTTTATTTAGCTTTGCATATAAGCGGAAATATACAAAGAAAAATATCTTTTCAGATGTTATCGCTCCTCCCGATCCGAGACATGTAGGAGATATCAGGGCATATAGTCGTGAAGAACTTAAAGCTATGGAAGAAAGATTGCAAAGTACCAATATAATTGTAGCATACTATATAGCATTAAATACAGGATTAAGGGAAAGTGAGGTTTTTGCGTTACGATGGGAAGATATTGATTTTGAAAATAAAAAAATTAAAATATCAAAGCAACTCCTTTTTCAAGATAAAAAGTGGTGCTTCTGTCCATTAAAAACAAAAAATGCGTATAGAAGCGTGAATATCACTGACAGCTTTTGCAATTATTTAATAAAATTGAGAAAAGCACATGAAGAAAATAGGACTCTCTATAAAGATGGGTATAAAAGAAATTTTGTAACTGAAAGATTAATAAAAAATAAGGAAAAACTCATTGAAGTAACTGATTTTGTAAATGTAAAAGTCAATGGAGAAATGTTGACCACAAATAGTATTAAATTTATGTCACGTACAATAAAAACTGAGTTAGGCATTGATTTCAAATTTCATAATTTAAGGCATACATATGCCACTATCTTGGCGGAAAGCGGAATAAGCCCACGATATGTCCAAGAAATGCTTGGACATTCAAAACTTGAATTTACATTAAGGTATTATACACATGTAACGGAGAAAATGGGAGTTATAGCTAAAAATGCACTTGAATCTTCAGTAACTTTTAATCAATTCACGGATGACAATATTAAACCAGTATTGGTAGTAAATTAAATATTATAACTAACTGTAGAGTAATGTTTTAGAACATTACTCTATTTTTATATAAAGAGGAGGTCCCACATGAAATGCTTAATGAAATATGAATGGGTGAAACTGATGCGTTCTCACCTACCTCAGGGCAAGGGGTTAATGGGTGCATGGGCACGTCTTGCATCTCGTGCAGCATTTCGTAAGGGACAAACTCAATATTGTGGCTATACAAACGATGTAAACGCCGGTGAATGGTCAGGAGGCGTTGTAGGCGTAAAGAGTATACTTGGCGTCAAAAAGCGCTCAGAAGCGCTTACAATGCTTAATAGACTATCTGAACTTGGTTATATTACTTATACGATTGATAAAACTACAAAGAAACTTACATATAAAATATGTGATTGGGTAATAAAATGCTCAGGCAAAGAATGCATGGGTGGAAATGTGTATGCTACACAGGACTATGGATTCCTTTGCCTTCCCCGTAATATAACAGAGCGACTCACAGAAAAAAACTATATATTTGAAGAATCAGACGCATGGTTGGATTTATGGTGTCACACAGTATTTGAAGATCCCAATAATGCGTTTTCTTTTTTAGCACCAAGTGTTCAGTATGGAAAATACGGTGCTATATTGACATTGGAAACCTTGGGACAGCGTTGGGGTTGGGAAAAAACAAAGGTATGGAGATTTCTTAAAAAACATGGGGGTGTCTTCTCTCTATATCGTTTACCAGGCTCTTTTGGATGTCTCATTTATAATAAACATTATCCTATAAATAAAGAGGTTTCACTTCCGACAGAAAACGAGATTATACGTATACTGAATAAAATACGTATTTTAGGAACAAATACATATAAAACCACAAGAGATCATGAACACATCAATAAGCTTGTTGCGTGGTATAGTAAAAGGATTACACAAGAAATAGTTTCTAATATTTCAGAAAATCGCGTTGCAGATTTTAGCCCTATAATACGCGCGTATATTTCTCACTGTTGGAATTGTAAGAACTGTATATATGACTGCGGTAATGTATATAAGGGGTATACTTCAGTTATATACTTAACAAATATTCGTGGACCTTGTATTCACGAACATACTAAGAAAATTAAAAGGAGAATTTAGATATGAGCAACAAAAAAGACAATAAATCCATGTATGAACAGCAGGAAGATTTTCTTCTAGTGCAATCAGATGCGTTCATTACGCTTTTGACGAAAAGAGGGATACTGGGCGATCATCAAATTGATGATGAAAAAATAAGATCAGCAAGACAGGAAAAGCAAAGAAACACATATCATAATACACTTATGCTTCTCAAAAACTACAGGACGATAGCATGGATGCTAGAGTGTTTCCCGAATGATGTTGCTGCAGAACTTGATCGCCCGTTTGAAGAATTGGATGAGCTGATTGAAAGTATTGACATTGAGGTTTCTATGGGCAATAAGAAACTGGAAAGCCGAATTGAGGGTATACAGAAATCGCGTATTTTATTGGACAGGGTGAATGAAGCCCTATCAGTTCTTAAGAAAAAGCCGGAAAACGGTGATATGTTGTATAATTTAATTTATCAAACATACATAACACCAGAAAAATTAGTGCTCACGGATATTTTATACAGGCTTGATATCTCTCCCCGTCATTATTACAGACTTCGTTCGCAGGCAATTACAATTCTTTCAATTCGGTTGTGGTCAGCTCCTGATAAAGATGTTGATTTTTGGCTTGAAATGCTTACTTTGCTGGAGGGGTTAGGTTGAAAAATATTTGTGGCATGAAATTGGCACAAAATTGGCACACTTATGCCGATGACAAGCAAATGGAAAAGTGTTATAATGGTATCGTCCAAAAGTGGGACCGGACAATAAAGCGCTGCTTTTAAAGCTTTTGTAGCTGATAAAGGCAGCGTTTTTTATTGCCGAAAATATGAGAGGAGGTTATTAGCATGAACAAGCAGTTAAGTATAAGCAATAAGCTGCAAACTGCATACTGGTCAGCGGTGGCATTGCTATCCGGCATCATTGTATCGATTCAGCCTACTTTGGCCGCAGATACAATTTGGAATCGTTTTTCGACAATCATGAAAGATGTTTATGGAGAAATCGTTGCAATAAGCACAATTGTTGCAGTAACAGTTGCAGCTATTGCTTTAGTTGTCAGAATGGTTTCCAGAAATCAGCGTGCAGTTGATGAAGCAACCAGTTGGCTGAAAAGAATTATAATTACCTGGATTGTTCTTAATTCACTTGGTTTTGTAGTGGCTTACCTGCAGCCCCTTATCCAAGGCGGAAATTACACAGGTTAATAGCTTCTCTTGTCAGGCAGTATATGGAGGTGATGAAATTTGCTTGACTGGATTTTTGAGGGCATTGTAACTTGGATCAGCAGTGTTGTAACAGACATAATGGATGCTGTATCCGGATTGTTTTTAAATGCTCTTGGTACAGATATGACGGCAATGGAAGAATATTTTCCTTTTGTCGAAAAAGCTTTTACTGTTATGCAATATACAGCTTGGGCTATTTTATTTTTGATAACAGTATGGCAATTATTCAGAATTTTCGGAGGACCGATAACAGAAGCAGAAAACCCGTTAACGCTTATGGCTCGAAGCTCTCTGTTTGCATTACTGATAGGTTATGCCAAACCTATGTTTTCTCTTGTGCTGGATATTGCAACAGCTCCTTATACTGCACTGATGGATATTTCAATGACAGGTGAAGACTTTACCTTCGCCGGTGTGGAACAAGCATTAAGTAATGGGTTAACTACCATTGTTTCAGTAGTATCGGTGGTAGGATTGCTGTTACTTGTCATACTGGAAATTGCTCTTGGTTGGAATTATTTTAAACTTCTGCTTGAAACAGTTGAGCGATATATTGTTGTCGGAGTTTTGTGCTACACTTCACCTCTTGCATATGCAATGGGAGCCTCGAAAACTACAAGTAATGTGTTCAAATCATGGTGTCACATGGTTGGATCGCAGCTTCTACTGCTTGTAATGAATGTTTGGTTTTTAAGAGCATTTAACAGCTCAATGGGACAATACATTGGCAATGGCGGTGCTCTTTCCACAGGTCAGGGCAGCATCTTTCTTTGGATGTTTTGTGCACTAGCATTTCTTAAAACAGCACAAAAATTCGACAGCTACCTTGCATCACTTGGACTTAATGTTGCGCAGACCGGAAGTAGCATGGGAATGGAACTACTTATGGCAGCGAGAGTTGTGAGTGGTATTGGCAGTGGAACAAGAAGTGCCGGAAATGTATTCAGAGGCGGAAGTTCCGCAACCGGAACCGGTGCTGCATCCGCAGGATT
Source organism: uncultured Eubacteriales bacterium (assembly GCA_958352815.1). Taxonomy (GTDB): domain Bacteria; phylum Bacillota; class Clostridia; order Monoglobales; family Monoglobaceae; genus Monoglobus. The sequence goes on along the minus strand of CATWQA010000005.1, from coordinate 39,757 downwards.
TGCAAGCGGTTTTGCTAATAAATTCAAGGGAAATAGTTATGTTCGAGATGCTGTTGTAAATGGCGGTACTCGAATGGGCATGGGTGGAACCATAGGTTTCGTCGGCAGAGCTTTTGGAGGTATAGCTGCTCGTGGAGGTGCTGTATTAAACGGAGAATCTATATCTTCAGTTGCATCAAGAACAGCAGATGTATCAGGAACAATTGCCGGAAACATTGCTGACCGTAGTCTTAAAAATTATATGCCGCATATGGAGGGCAAAAAACTTTCTAATACTCAGATTACCGGCGGACGAATCTCTACAACTTCTACCGGTTCGGACGGTAAACAGGCAAATGTTGAAATGTTTAATGCAGCTCAATATGAAAAACCAGATGTTCCCCATTCTGTTGTGAAAGCATCAGATGGGAGTCAATGGTTTCAAATGGCGAGCGGTGATGGTGCAAGTTCGTATTATTCTGTACCAGAGTTCAGCGGAGACATTTCCGAAAAGGCAAAGGTTTCAGCGACATTTCCGGATGCAGCTGATGGGACAATGCTCAGAACTGCGGATGAAGGTATTATTGAGGCAAGTTCTCCTGGAGAACGCTCACTGTTATTTAACAGCAACATGTATACTGAACCAGAAGGACCACATTCTGTTCTTACAGATGAAAACGGAAATGCATGGTATCAGATGTCGGCTGAAGAAATTGCAAATGGTACTATTGCAGCACCGTTATATACGGGCAGTGAAAATCAACCTTTCTCATTCCCTGAAATGGACGATACTACTTCGTTTACAGCTATTGGCGATGGTGTTGTTGAGGCAAATGATACCAACGGAAGTTCAATGTTATATAATAGTTCGATGTATGCAGAACCTGAATGTGATTATTCTGTGGTTACAGATGCGGACGGTAATGCATGGTATCAAATGTCCGGTACAGATATACCACCTCAGTTTACCGGAGACAATGGCGTTTCGTTCTCTTCTATGCCGGAAGGTACAGAATTTAGCCAAAACGGCAGCGGTGTCATTGAAGCAAGTTCTGCTGACGGAAATTCTATGCTGTATAATAGTGCAATGTATGCGGAACCCGAAGGTGAACATACGGTTGTAACAGCAGATGATGGAAGCAACTGGTATCAAATGTCATCAGCAGACATTGCAGATGGAACTGTTTCGGTTCCACAGTATATAGGAAATACAGCAGATGCTCAGCAAACAGAAGTTAGTTTCCCTGAAATGTCAGATGGGACAACATATTCATCTGTTGGAAATGGTGTTGTTGAGGCAACAGGAGAACCCGGCAATAACACACTTTGGTACAGCAGCGCAAATTATGAAGAACCTGATGCACCTCATACGGTTATGCAATCAGCCAATGGTGTTGATTGGTATGCTATGCAGCCTCATGCAAATTCTCCTGAGTTTGAATCCGGAGAAGCTGCAGGAGCATATAATCAAGCACAGTTTCAGGCATTTATGCCTGGATATGAACAGCAGGTTTCTTCTGTTGATGGCGGAGGACGACAAGATGGTTATTTTGAGGTTCGACATAAAGACGGCAGCGGTACGATGTTTTATGATACAGCTCAATATACTGCTCCTCGCGGAAACTATCAAGTATATGAGGATGTGAATGGAAGTCAGTGGTATGCAATTCGTGGTGACACTGCAGTTGAAAGAAAACCGGTTTATGATGCAAATGGAAAGCCGGTTTATGATGATCAGAATACTGTAAAAACGAAGACCGTTGAAACGGTTCGTTATAAAAATACGCCATCAAAATTTAGCAAACCCAAGCGACGTGAAAAGACAGAAATAAAAGCGCCTAAACGCAGACGCTAAAACAATCGGACAGTCAAACTGAACTTTGGCTGTCTGTTTATATATAAAGGAGGTGTACCGCATGGCAGATGAACAAAAAAATCAGTTTGGCGAAGGCTCCGATAATTATGCCGGGGCGGCTAAACAAATGGCAAATGCTGCAAAACAGGCTGGGAAAACAGCAGCAAAGGAAACGGCGGTTAAAGGTGCAGAGGCAACAGCCACCGCTGCTGCGGCAACTGTTAAAGCAGGTGTTGAGGGTGGAAAAGCAGTTGCTGAAATTGCAACAGGCACAGCCGCAGGCGGACCTGTTGGTGCGGCGATTGCTGCGGCATGGTCTATGCGGCACACCTTATTTAAAGTATTGATTTGTATATGCTTGTGTCTTGTTTTTTTTATAGTATTGATTGTTTCCCTTCCCTCTATCGTTACTGATAGTGTATTTGGTACAAATGGTACCAAACCAGCGGAGGGCGCAACAATTGATTCAAGCTACAATGAGCTTGTACCTGTAGTTTCAGAGGTGATTGAAAATGGTTATAATACGTCATTTTCCAAAGTTGAAAACATTATTTCTTCCGGTGGATATGATTATGATTTATCCATGGAAGCACTTATAAACTATGCTCAAAGTTCTGCGGGTTATGATACATGTTATATACTTTCAGCTTACTCCGCTTCTATGCAGCAAAGGAATACAAGTAAAGAAGATATGATTTCGAAAATGAATGCTGTTGCTGATCGTATGTTCCCTGTTACATACGAAGAGAAAACAGGAGAAAAAACTATAACAGGCTCAGATGGTACACAAACAACTCAGACGGTAACTTATATTCAATGTACAATTCATCCATTTGATAATGCAATTATAACTGAGGCATTTGGAATTGATGAAAATGCGGCTTACAATCAGTTTAATACAACATATGGTGAAGTAATAAACAATATGGCAAACGCTTTAAAAAAGACACTATATGGGTCTTTAGGAACAGGTCAGAGTGTACCTTTAACCGATGCTGAACTAATTGCCTATGTAAATAGTCAAAATGTAACAGGAGTGCGAAGACTTCTCCTTGAAACGGGTCTTTCGCTTGTTGGGAAAGTCCCATACTTTTGGGGCGGGAAAAGCCCTGCAGGCTGGAACGATGAATGGAATACTCCTAAATTGGTTACAGCTGCCGGCTCATCAAGTTCAGGTACAATCCGACCATTCGGATTGGATTGCAGTGGATTTACAACATGGATATATGATACAGCTCTTGGGATACATATCGGTGATGGTACCGGCGGACAGTATCCTAAGACAACCGCTGTTTCTTCATCCGATCTGCAAATCGGAGATCTGGGTTTCTTAGCAGGCTCCGGAGGCGGAGGTTGGAATCATGTTCTTATGTTTGCAGGTTACGGTACAAACGGTGAACGGATGTGGGTTCATTCATCCAGTGGCAGCGGCGTTGTGTTAAATAGTCCAAGTTATGAATCATCACTTGTTTTGCGGCGACCTAAAAATGTAGATTATAATGCTGCTGTTTCTGGAGAAATGGATCTGCCTCAAGGTGATTCTTATACACTTGAGGTAGAAGTAACGCATTATTGTCCATGCTATCAGTGTAATGGGAATAGTTTAGCTATGTCAGCAAGCGGAAAACCTTTGGCTGTTGGGATGGTTGCAATGTCGAGTCAGTATCCATTTGGTACAAAGCTTATGATTAACGGGAATATATATACTGTAGAAGATCGTGGCGGTCCTGAATTTAATGACATACATCGTGTGGACATATTTGTAAAAACACACTCTGAAGCTCTTAAATTAGGACGATATAAAACAACTGCCACAATTTACAGGTAAGCAGGTGAATAAATTGGAAGAGAAAGAATATAACAATATTTATGCCATACCGGCAAATTATACTGATTCAGGGAAAATATTTGGAGGAATGCTGGAACCGAGAAATGCAATTGAAGCAGCTATAGTGGTTATTCTTATAGGCTATCCGGAATTAATGCTTATTCCTATGCCTGGGACAATTCGTATTGTTGTTATGACAATCACAATAATCCCACTGGCAGTTATTGCAATGATGGGAATCGATGGAGATTCTTTATTTCAGTATACCGGGCACATATTCCGTTATTTACTCAGTAGAAGAATATTACATTTCAGAAGGGTGGGATATAAATATGGCCAAGACCGGCCCAAAAAGAGAAAAAAAGGCAAAACAAAAAAGGAAGCCGGAAAAACTTGAGTTTGTACAAGATTTTATACCTGTTAAAGATATAAATTACGGTGTCATAGAAACCACCGATGGAAGATACATAAAAATTTTAGAAATAGAGCCAATCAATTTTATGCTCCGTTCAAGTGAAGAACAATTTGGAATTATTTCCTCATTTGCAAGTTGGCTTAAAATTTCACCAATGCAGCTTCAGTTTAAGAGTATTACAAGGAAAGCTGACTCCGACAAGCACGTTTCCATGGTGACAAAAGAACTTGAATCTGAAGATAATGAACAATGCAAACATCTTGGTGAAGGTTATATCAAGTTAATTAAAGACGTCGGAAGCCGTGAAGCTTTAACACGACGTTTTTTTCTTATATTTCAGTATGAGGAACTTCATCGTACTGACAGCGATGATTTAGGGAAAATATATGGCGCACTGCAAACTGCTGAACAAACAGCAAGAGCATATTTTTTGCAGTGCGGAAATACCATACTCCAACCCAAAGATCCTGATGAAGCAGCTGCCGAGATACTATATATGTTTTTCAACCGCAGATCATGTGTTGACGAACCATTTTCATCGAGAGTCAATCGTGTTGTAATAGATACTATGGCAGCAAAAAATAAAGTTATAGGAATTGATCCTGTTCCACATATAAAAATGGTGAACTTTATAGCTCCAAGGGGAATTGCACTGAATCACAGTAATTACATTATTATGGATGGCTTATACTACTCTTTCCTTTACATAAAAGGTGATGGATATCCAAGTGCAGTTCGTGCTGGGTGGATGTCATCTCTCATAAATGCTGGCGAAGGAATTGATGTTGATGTACATCTGCGGCGAGAAAATAGAAGCAAGACCATTGATAAGGTTGCGCAGCGTATCAGACTGAACCGTACCAAGTTAAAGAGTATGCAGGATACCAGTACCGATTTTGAGGAATTAACCAACTCAATTCAATCAGGTTATTTTATAAAAAACGGTATTGCAAATAATAATGAGGATTTATTCTATATGTCTATATTCATCACCATTTCGGCAAAAAGCTATGAAGAACTTATGTGGCGAAAACAGCAAATGACAGATATGCTCAAATCAATGGATATGTATACAAGCGATTGCCGTTTTAAGCAAGAGGCTGCATTAAAATCAGTTATGCCTTTTTTGAGTATCGTGCCATTTCTTGAGAAGAAATCTCGCAGAAATGTTTTAACAAGCGGTGCTGCTTCCACATATATGTTCACAAGCTTTGAAATGTCAGATGATACAGGAGTATTGCTTGGTGTAAACCGCCATAACAATTCACTTTGTATTGTGGATTTGTTTAACACAAAGAAAAACAAAAACGCAAATTTAAACCTGCTGGGTACAAGCGGAGCAGGTAAAACTTTTACAATGCAGCTTTTAGCACTGCGTATGCGTATGAGAGGTATTCAGTGCTATATATTAGCTCCTATAAAAGGACATGAATTCAGAAGAGCTTGTAATCATATAGGCGGACAGTATATTAAAATTGCTCCCGGTTCTCCACACTGTATCAATGTTATGGAGATACGTCATACTATTACTCCCGAGATGGAGTTAATTGATGAGATTGATTATAGCGAAATGGATTCCATGCTGGCCCGAAAGATTCAGCAGTTAATGATTTTCTTCTCATTGCTTATCCCTGATATGTCAAATGAAGAAGAACAAATGTTAGACGAAGCGTTGATTAAGACATATGCCGAGTTTGGTATCACACATGACAATGAGTCACTTTATGTTGATGCGTCTGCTTCTCCTCCAAAAATGAAGAAGATGCCAATACTCGGCGATTTGCATAAAAATCTTTTGGGTAATCCAATGACTGAACGTATTGCAGTCATTGTAAGCCGATTTGTAACCGGCTCTGCTCAATCATTTAATCGGCAAACAAATGTGGATTTATCTAACAAATATATAGTGCTTGACTTATCAGAGCTAAAAGGAAAATTGCTGCCTGTAGGAATGATGATAGCTCTTGATTATGTGTGGGATAATATCAAAGCGGATAGAACAAAGAAAAAAGCTATTTTAATTGATGAGATATGGCAATTAATTGGTGCGTCTTCCAATAAACAGGCTGCTGACTTCTGTTTGACCATATTTAAAACTATAAGAGGTTTTGGAGGAGCAGCAATTTCTGCAACACAGGATTTGTCGGACTTTTTCAGTTTGGAAGACGGCAAGTACGGCAGAGCCATTGTTAACAATTCAAAAAATAAGATTATTTTGAATCTTGAACCTGATGAAGCAAGGTATGTTCAGGATGTTTTGAAGCTAACCAAAACAGAAATGCGTTCCATCACACGTTTTGAGCGAGGCGAGGCATTGGTATATTCTAATAACAACAAGGTTCCTGTGGTGATTAAGGCCTCAAAGGAAGAACAGGAAATGATTACAACAGACCGTGCCGAACTTGAGGCAATTCTAAAGGACAGAAAGAAAAGTAAAAAGCCATAGAATAAAATTTCCAAACAAGCAACCACTGATATTGCTAAAAACGTATAGTCATAAAAATACGCATTATCATTAAAATACGTATCGCAGACATTCAGTTAGGTATGCAGTTTGATATAAATAAAGATTTTTGGTTCACAAAAGGAGGTGCAAAAAATGTTACTTGAAGATGAGAAATATGTAATCAAATGGCTGTCACAGTATGGAGCGTTGCCTATAACTCAGATAACCAAAATGTTAAGAAAGAAACCTGATGTTGCTCTGAAGATTATAAAAAATTTAAAAAAGCAGCATCAGATTGATGATGTGAAAGGCGGTTATTATTTAGGCCTTGACTCTATGTGTCAGCCGGATCAAAGGATTATACTTGCTGTATGGGTATTACTGAAATTTATAGATCAAGTTGACCCAATGGCCCACTATCCTGCAGTATATCCGTCTCAAATATTTTTTTTGAAGGAAAATATAGGATATGAAATAGTAACTCTTTTTGAGGGCGAAGAGCATCTGTTAAAGCTTCTTAGACCTGATGAAGATTTAAAATATATCATTGTAGTACCACATATAGGAATGGCAGCAAATCTGAAACTGCCGAAAGCTCCGTGTCTTTTTGCTACTATTGAGTACGGCGGCAAGGATGAACCGGAAGTATTATTCTATTCGGAGGGAGATATTGCCGATGAGACAAAGCAATTCATTTCTAAAAACGCTGGATAAAGCAGAAAAGAAAATACATTTAATGAGCGAACAGATAAAAAATGTTCGCTTTTTATATGATAGCGGTAAAATTGATGAAGCATACGAAAAGGCAATGCAGCTTGAGGAGACTTCTGAAAAAGCTGTTTTACTTACACGTGTTTTACCTGCATATACAGGCAAACCTCAGGCGTGTTTAGAAATTGAAAATATCATTAAGATTTGTACTCCTGTTGAAATCGGATTTACATTTGAAGGCTGGTTTTCGGTACGAATCCCTGCTCTGTTACCTAAGAAAAGTGCTGGATCAGCTGATTACATACGCTCCATTTTATATCCGGCAATGTATGATTTTTTCAAAACTGCTCCACCTGTTCGGTATACAGATTGCGTTTTAATATATCGACATGTTTATGATAAAAACAGAAGTGACCGAAAAAAACGTGATCATGACAATATAGAAATTAATATGGCGTCAGATATTGTGGCACTCTATGTGATGCCAGATGACGGACCAGAAATATGTACTCATTACTACTGCAGTGCACAGGGATGCAGTGATAGAACAGAAATATATGTCATTCCTAAGAAAGATTTCATATTGTGGCTATCGTTAGAAAAAACGATGCCGGATGAGGGGGTGAAGCTGTATGAAACACCGTTCTTCGCACAGGAAAAACGAGTGTAAAAAACGAAGATTTTCGGGTAAAAAAAATTACACTTGTTTTGATCAGCGTCAAAATCGCATGAACTCAGCATTTTGGGGGCGATATGCAACACGAGGATGCGCCAAAGAGAGCAGTCATGATGGCGCAAAAATTCTCCAAAGCGATGGTGAAAAGCTATGATACATATTCGACCAGGCAGTCACGCGGGCAGTCTGCTTAACATTCTTTCAGCTACAGGCGAGTTTCCATATTCATCACTTCGGCTGTTGGGAAATGAGCGTTGGCTCAGGGCAATGGTCCATAAGCTTACAAATCGGCAGACTTTGTATAATTCTGAATCTGGTGCAAGAATAACCTGTAAACTCCTTAATCTATCCGGAAAAGGATACGGGAAAACAATCAGATTAACAAAAGCAGCCTTCCCCATACTGGAATGGATTTCGCCCAAAGCGCTGGTAATATATCTGGATCTCTATAATAACCATAAGTTTTCCGGTGATGCTGCACATGTAGAGCGGAATCATCGGATTGCAGAATCTGCAGCGATGTGTATGAGAATGGGTATGGAATATAAACCGTACAAGGTTCCTAAGCTTCAGAATGAAATGATTATTTCTGTCATACCGAATGAACCTATATTTTATATGTCCAGATGCCTGAAATCAATAGGTCATTCCGATATGAACAAAACAATGTTCACCCGTATGGTTGGTGCAATATTTTCAAATCATAAGTGTTTTGCAGTTTATAATACTCGCAATTCTGTTATGAAATGGAATGGTATGGGAGAATTTAAGGCTCGGCATAATTTAATTGAAATCGCCAGGATGAATGCCGGAATCAACAACGTAGATTCTGCGATACTGTTTGGTCAGTCTGATAAAACATTGCTAGATACACTGTTGGTAAACGAGGCAAATCATAGATTGGAGTTTCGATTTGACGGTATCTATAGGCATATACATTTTGTACCGTTAAACGAATACGGGATTAGATTATTAAAGCTTATATGCATGAAAGATGCAAGTAAAATGCTGATTGATATTCTGTTTGAGTCTGACAGTTTGGCAAATGGTTTAGGTTCATTTGAGTATGACGCTTATATAAACAATAAATATATTTTATGCCATTTGGATGGCGACGTTGCCAGGCTTATCCGATTTAAAGAAGCTATTTCCGTAAATCAGTATGACAGTGAGGTTATATGCTTTGAATTCCAAGCGGATTATTTACGCGCATTTCTGAACGGGCTTGCAAAGATCAAAGTTCTTGAAATGAGTTTGGTAGAATCCGAGCTTGGATTGTGATTAGGAGGTGAATTCAGTGGATGATAAACGAAGAGTTGCGGGAATCGCTCTTATTGTCATACTGGGATTGACAGCTTTAATATATCTATCCGGTTTACTGGGGCAATTGCTAAACAATTATGCAAACTGGCTTGAGTCTGGTGGGATATCTGGTGATAGTCCAATGAGCATGGTGAACTGGGGTATGATACAATGTTTTCGGCAGTCATTTACAGCAAGTGGAATGAAAGCAATGCTTATCATCATAGCAATCGGTGCTGCTATTTTTGCATATATCAAACTTCATGATAAATTTGATGGCAAAGACTATGACCCAAGAGGGTTTGTTAAAAGTAAAACAGGTGTTTACGGAACAGCATCATGGATGACTGAAAAAGAAATGAAAGAGGTTTTGGAGGTTGCAGCACCCGGGAAGGCGGACGGTGTTATTTTGGGTGAATATAAAGGAAATGCCGTGTGTATGCCTAAGGATACCAAACTGAATCGTCATATAGCGATTTTTGGTGCATCAGGAACAATGAAATCTCGAGCGATTATTCGAAACGCACTTTTTCAGGCAATAAAAAGAAATGAATCAGTGGTAATCACTGACCCAAAAGCCGAACTTTACTCTGACACTGCTATGCTGTTTAAAAATAATGGATATGAGGTAAAAGTATTTAATTTAGTGCATCCTGAACATGGTGATTCGTGGAACTGTATGTCTGATTTACATGGTGACACTCTCCTTGCACAGGATTTAACGAACATTATAATCGGCAACACAAGCAGCGGTAAAGGTGATCATTTCTGGGACAATGGTGAGAGCAATCTGTTAAAAGCGTTGGTATTATATGTGGATTTTGATCCTACAAGAACGCCGGAGATGAAGAATCTGCCGGCAGTGTACCAGTTATTGACTCAGTATAGTGAACGGCAGCTTACAGCGATGTTTGAAAAGCTGCCATTAGATCATCCGGCAAGGGCTCCATATAATTTATTTGCTCAAGCAAGCGACACGGTTCGCTCTGGTATTATAATTGGGCTGGGCACCAGACTTCAGGTTCTTCAAAACAAATCCGTCGCAGCGATTACAAGTCGGTCTGACATTGACCTTACAGCTCCGGGTAAGCAAAAGTGTGCATATTTTATTATATTAAGTGACCAGAATACTACAATGGCATTCCTTTCCTCACTTTTTTTCTCATTCCTGTTTACCAAACTGACACGGTATGCAGACTCCACACCGGAACAGCGCTGTAAAGTGCCAGTTAATCTAATCTTAGATGAATTTAATAATATTGGAAAAATCGGAGGTGCGGCAGATGGAAGTGATTTTGCGAGAACACTAAGCGTAATTCGTTCTCGAGAAATTCGAGTAATGATGGCAGTGCAAAGTTTGGGACAATTGCAGAACCGATATCCCAACAATTTGTGGCTTGAAATACTCGGCAATGCAGATATTCAGCTTATGCTCGGCTGCTCAGATAGTGAAACAGCATCGTTTTATTCTGTTCGTGCAGGTGATATGAGTATACAAATCAATACTACTATGACAGTAAGGCAAACGATGGCGGTTGCACAGGTTATTCCGCAGTATCGTCATACCGAAGGACAAGGACGCAGAAAGCTATTGACTCCTGATGAGGTACTCAGACTTCCAAACGAAGAACTTCTGTGTATCATAAGAGGGTACAATGTACTAAAGCTTAATAAACTGGATTACACAAAGCATCCAATGAGCAAAAAAATTAACAAGGTTTCAATTATGGATTATAAATCGAGTTCTTTCCTCCATACTGATATTTACAAATCCACTGTTTATCAGAATGAGAGCCCGGTCGAGCCTTCAGAATGCATAGAAACATCAAAGGAATCTTCTTCTACCAAACCGACATCTAAACGAAAATTGTACAGTTCAGCATCGCCACCAAGCGAATTTTAAATTTATAAAACATATATGCAAAAATCAGCATCTCGAAAAATGAGGTGCTTTTTTTATACCAATTTTAATTTAGGAGGTAAAAACATGGCAATTAAAAAAACAGACAGCACTGCAGAAGAGACAATCGTAAGCTTAACTACAGACACTGATCCACCCTATACCGATTTGGAAACTGATTCGGATTCCAACCCTTCGGAAGGTGCGATTGAGACAGCAACTGTTTCGGAGCAAATTTCTCAAACTGAATCAAATGATGACTCTTTATCTGCCGCCGGCATTGAAGACGCACTAAATTTCGAAGAAAAACCTATTGATCATCAGACTGGAAATGAAGCCAATGAATCTAATCAGAATTCTAATGATTCGGCTGAAGAGATCTTGGATAATTCTGAAAATCCAGAAGATGTCCAGATTGATTCAGAAAAACCAAAGAGAAGTCGAAGGCGAAGAAAGCTTCCGGAAGAAAATCAAATTCAGTCTGACAATGAAACAAAAGCTGAGCCTGATGAGTCAAACGACGGCGTCGAAAAAGCGAGTAAATCCAAAATAAGAATACCCACTCCCAAATCTAGTGCAATCTTATCCATTGATGATGAACTTGGAGTTATAACTGACGCTGACAAGGCAAGAAACGAATTACTTGATTTACTGGAGTCATATCGAGGAAAAAAACATCTATCGGGATCCATCCAGGGAATTGAAAACCCGAGTGGCGATCCATCAAAGACTCTTGCAGTCCTTTATTATGGTGAGTACAAAGTCATTATCCCTCTGGCAGAGGCAGTTGAACCACCCGAAGATTTAAAAGGTCAGCCTCTTGATTATGTTTTGAACTATATGTTAAACAAACGCCTTGGTGCAGAAGTTGACTACATAATTAAGGGCATTGACGCAAAAGAAAAAATAGCTGTTGGAAGCCGTATTGAAGCAATGCGTAATAAACGTAAAACATATTATTTCGGCACTGATAGGGATGGCAATAATCTATTATATCCTGATTTATGTGCAGAAGTACGCGTGGTTTCTGTAGTTCGTTCTGGAATATTTGTGGACTTGTTTGGTCTGGAGGTATTTATTCCTTTGCGTGAACTCAGTTATCAAAGATTGATGGATGCTGAAAAGTATTTCACACCCGGACAGAGGACACTTGTCAAAATACTTGATATTGACAGAACCGACCGAAGAAATATAAAAGTTAGAGCATCTGTAAAGCAAGCCGGTGAAAATCCATACGATAAAGCTTTAAAAAAATATTCGGTAGGAAACCGGTATGTAGGAACGGTTAGTATGGTTGATACCAATGGCGTCTTTGTGTCATTGGATGGCGGTATCGATTGTCTTTGCAACTATCCTAAACGTGGTCGTCCGCCAAGAGGCGCAAGAGTCACCGTAAGAATTCTTGGTATCAATTACAATACAAACCGAATTTGGGGTGCTATCACACATATAGCGGCAGCAAGATAAGGTTACATTTATGAAAGGAGGAATGCTTTATGTCCTATTATGAACTAAACGTCGAAGAACAAAAGCGTCGTAAAAAGATTTCCGAAAACACCAGGAAAATGATTCAGTCCAGACTGACTATAGAAGAACAGGATGAGACCTCTGTTATGACCGGATACAGGAACTATTACTTGCAGATCTCTTTTTCTGATCTGCACCCGTTAATGGTATTCTGTCTTGCAAAAAAACTAAACCATACCGGAGAACTAAAACAACTGGATACGCTCAACAGCCTGAACCTAAAAAGCGTTCTCGGCAGTCATTCCATTAACAAGGATGTGGGCTGTTATTCTTACAGAGCAACACATTGGCTCGATAATGAACTTGGGGTATCCAGATTTTTTGAAATCCTTGACCGCTGCATTGACGAAGCCGATAGAGGCTATGCCTGTCTTGCGGTCTGATTTAATATATAGACATTTTATGGAGGGATGTTATGGAAAGAATTGTGCAGGGGCAGATATGTTCTTCTTGTGAAACAGGCAAACAAACATACATGCTTGATCCAAGAGAGCCATTCTGCCCGTATCTGCACCTAAACAATGGAATTGCTTGCAATATGTATGAACCTTTGAAAAAAGAGGAAGAAGTAAAAAATCATAAGGAGGAATTTCCAAATGAAAAACAAATCTAAATTAAAATCAGTTTTATCAGCCTTACTGACAATGTGTATGCTTATAAGCGCAGCTCCTGTTACAACCTTTGCTGCACAGTCAAACGAGTATGTAGACCCTGCTGACAGCTGGCTGTCATCAAACAACAGAACAAATGAATTAGATGTTAATGCTACTACCACATACGAGACATCATGGTGCCCTGTATGCGATAAAGAAACTACAGTGTTAACGTATCGTGTACCTGAATATACAAGAAGCGGCGAAACTGCTAAAAATCATGGTGTCTGGTTTTCAGACGGAAGAAATATTGATGGTACCGAGGTTGGTAATCTTGACAGCGGTACGCCGGGTATAGATGCTTATTACACAGGCAACCACTGGACGAAAAGCGTATGCCAGAATTGCGGGACAATCAATGCGGTTGACGGAGTGGATGCATATAACTTTAATAAGAATCTTTATAGTCTCAATTCTTGTGACCATAATTTCTTCTTGGATTTTGATAATACCACTTATACCCCGTATAATGAGAATTACCACACTACTGTATATAAGGCGGGAAAATATTGTCAGTTTTGTAAAGGTACAAAAGCTCAAGCAACATCTGTGAGAGAAGCACATGATTTTAATGAGCAGATAGATGGTCAAATTGGCAACAACCGTTTTTATGTGTTACAGCATTGTGATGATTGTAATTTTGAAAAGAGTGAATATGTAACAGCAAAATCAGTTGTAAGTTCTTATTACGGAACAGCAGACGGCGAAGCACATACGGTAACCGTATCAGATCTTTCTGACAGCGGTGTTAAAACCTTAGTCCGTTATGGTGATAGTGCTGACAATTGCAAACAAACAAGCGCACCGAACTACACTAAGGCAGGATATTATACAGTATACTATGAAATCACCTATTCGTATTCCGGCGTGGATATGGTAGAGAATGGTGTTTCCTATGTATGGCTGCTTAATGATAGTGCATCAGATGATGAGTCGGGAGATGACACGGTTATAATCATCCCCCCTGCACATGAGCATGATTTCAGATATATTGAAACAGTTCCAGCGACATGCGAAAATTTGGGATATGAACGCTGGCAATGCAGCGGGTGCGGACAACTTGAAAAGAAAAACTATACTCCTGCAATTGGGCATGATCATGAAGATATAGTGATAAGAGAAGCTAACTGCATGCAAGGAGGACTCATCCTTGCAGTTTGTAAAAACTGTGGTGATTTTTATCAGACAACCACACCAACCGGGGCACATACCTATAAAACAAATGTTATAAATCCAACCTGCAGAAATGTGGGTTATACAGAACACATATGTGATATATGCGGTGATAATTACATTACCGATATTAAACCGCTTATTTCTCATGCATACGAAAGTATAACGAAAAAACCGACCTGTGAAGACAAGGGATATACAACATATACATGTACTATGTGCGGCAGCTCTTATGTGTCAGACTATACAGATCCAACTGGACATAACTGGGATGAAGGACATATCATTACAAGTTCTACCTGCACAAGCGAAGGCGTCACGGAATACCATTGCCAAAATGACGGGTGCAATGAAAAAATGATAAAAGCTGATTCTGCTACCGGACACACTCCTGGAAAAGCTGCGAACTGTACGGAGCCTCAAGTATGTGAAGTTTGTCAAACGGTTTTGGCAATGCCTACAGGACATCATTATCAAAGTGAGGTAACGGCTCCGACTTGCACAGCTATGGGCTATACTACTTATACATGTGATTGCGGTGATAGCTATGTAGGTGATTACACTGATATGCTGGATCACGATTATGGTATGACGGTAACTGCTCCTACATGCACAGAACATGGGTTTACAACTTATTCTTGTAAAAACTGCAATGAAGAGTATATTTCAGATTATACTGAAAAATTACCACATGAATATGAGTCGGTTATCACGCAGCCTACATGTACGTCTATGGGATATACCACCTATACTTGTAAACAATGTGGTGATACCTATAAAGCTGACTATACTGATATGACAGAACATAATTACAATAAAGAAGTTGTAGAACCAACCTGTACGGAACACGGCTATGCGATATATACTTGTCCTGATTGCGGCAAGTCATATATTGGTGATTATACCGATTGCGTGCAACATCATTACATTGAAACTGTAATTGAGCCGACCTGTACTGAAATTGGATATACCATTTTTAAGTGTGAACATTGTGGTGATGAATACAAAGATAACTACACAGACAAAAAGCCGCATCGTTACACAGAAGAAGTGATACTGCCTACCTGTCTCGAACTTGGATATACAACTTACACTTGCGAAGACTGCGGCGATACATATAAAGGCGAATATGTAGAAGCAACCGGACATAGTGCATCAGATTGGATTATAGACGTTCCGGCAACGATTGAGGCACCGGGACAAAAGCACACAGAATGTATTGTTTGCGGTGAAGTATTGCAGACAGTTGAGATTCCGCAGCTTATTGATACAGACAATTCAGACGAGGACGGCAACGCCGAAGTTGGAGATTATTTAATAATCTTGACTGATAAGAACGGCAAGCCAATATTCAACAGTGAAATCACTATTGACATAAACGATAATGTAACAATCAAGCTGCCAAGCGGTAGATTACTTGACTATTCAGATCAAACAACTATAACGGCTATCTATACTGATACGCAGTCAGCAAAATCAGATTTACAGATATTTATTTATGACACAAATAACAATGCTGCAACAGGAAAAACAGACGAAAACGGTCAGCTTAAGGTTCCAAACAACAGCTCATCAACCGAAAATGATAATGGAACCATCGGCGGCGAAAACGAGGAACAGACCTTTACCTATGTAGTTACGGTTACTGATAAAAATGGTCTTATTATTCCGAAATGTGCAGTTGCAATAGGTGAAAGTAATGATATTGTGGTAAAATTACCGGATGGCACTGTAATGGATAATGACAACAGGATTACAGTAACAGTAACGGATCAGAATGGCAACGCTCAGCCCAATATCAATGTTATTGTAATCGGTATGAGTGACTTCATTGAAAAAGGAACTACTGACATAGATGGAAAGGTTACGCTGCCGGACGGAAATATTGGGTATACAGACCAGAATGGTCGTGTCAGTGTGGGCGATTTTATCGTTTTGGTAAGTGACGAAAGTAAAAACATTGCCGGTGCACTCGTAACCTATAACGAGGATAATACAATTTTAGTTGAGCTTCCTGAAGGGAGTGTTATAGACTATGATAACCGCGTAACTGTAACAGTTCTAAAAAAAGATGGAACAGTTGTAAAAGATATGAGTGTCACGGTCAAAGACAATACAGAAGCAACAAGAACCGAAATGACAAATTTCAAAGGACAGATCATAGTTCCTCCGCTTAATGAGGATGAAATAGGTGATGACAATACAGGTGGTGATGTTACAACAGACGATGGAGATAAAGAACCTGATGATCCATCTACAAATCCAGATAATCCAACAGAAGAACCCGATGATCCATCTACAAATCCTGATGATCCAACAGAAGAACCTGATGATCCTATTGAACAGCCGATATATTCATATAATATTAAAGTCGAAAATAATGACGGTGCTGTTGTCGGAACAATTGTAACTGTTGATAAGGAAACAGGAAAAATAAAGGCAATGCTTCCGGAAGGTACAAATATACTTTCTGATAATAGGATTGTTGTAACTGTAACAGATAAAGAAGGAACTCCTGTAAAAGGCGTGTTAGTTGATGTTGTGGCTAAAGATGGAACAACAGCTTCGGATGTAACAAATTCTGACGGTATTGCAACAGTTCCACCGGTTAATACAGATTACACTGACGTAAACGGCTATTCAGAGGTTGATGGATATATTGTAACGGTCGTGAATGAAACCGGTGCAATTGAAAAAGCTTTGGTTACACATAATCCTGAGATCAAAAACGAGGATGGAAGCATTAAAACAGCAGAAAACATATCTATTGAACTCCCGGAAAATGTAAAGTTTGATTATGAAAACCGTATTACTGTAACTGTCATAAATAAGGCTGATGGTACAGCTGTCAAGGATATGGCTGTCATTGTTTCAGAGTTAGTAAAACCTGATAGCGAAACTAAAACACTAAGTGGAATTACAAATAAAGACGGTAAGATCATATTGCCTCCTCTATCTGAAGATGTTACGGATGATAATGGTGATTCAGACGTAAGTGAAGAAACTCCCGGTAAGGGTGAAGACACAGATGGTGATGGTGTTGAGGATAAGCCGGGCGAAGTTATAACTACGTCATATAAAGTATCGGTCAAAGACACAGAAGGCATTATTACCGGCTCTTTTGTCGAAATCAAGGACGGCAAAGTAACGGTTACTCTTCCTGAAGATAAAACATTAACCACAAGTAATCAAACCACTGTAACAATTACAGATAAAGATGACAAGCCTGTTCAAGGCGTTTCTGTAACGATAAAAGATAAAACAACGTCAAAAACCGGTACTACAAACTCAAACGGCCAGGTTACATTGCCAGTTAAATCCTCCGGAGGCGGCGGTTCATCGTCAGGTGGAAGTTCCGGTGGTGGCGGTGGTGGCGGCCTTAGCAGCTATTCTTCTGTAAATGTAAAGGTTGTTGATCAAGACGGGAACAATGTAAGCGTAACAAAATCAATCGGTACTGATAAAGTAACGCTTACCCTGCCTACAGGAAAGAACCTTGCAAAGGATGATAATTATTATACCATCACTGTAACAGATAGAAATGGTAAAGCAAAATCAGACTATACTGTTATTTTAAAAGATAGAAACAGCAATGAGCTTACAGGAACAACTGATTCAAACGGCATACTTATTCTTCCGGCAGTAGAACATGAAGCATATATCGTTGGATATGACGATGGTACATTCCGTCCTGATAATGATATGAGCCGTGCCGAAGCCGCGGCTATTTTTGCAAGGCTTATTTCCGAGCAAAAAGGTGAAAAGATAAGCGGCAAATCATCATTCAAAGATGTGGATAATAATGAGTGGTATGCTGAATATTTGGGTTATCTTGCTAAGTATGATATCATCAACGGATATAATGATGGTACATTTAAGCCTGATAATTCGGTTACAAGAGCAGAATTTGTTACCATGGCTGTTAGATATTATGCGTTATTTAACAATGTTACGAAAACAGGATACACGGTAGAATATGTTGATGTTGAAAAAGACTACTGGGCATACAATGATGTCGCCTATGCAAAACATATCGGATGGCTCAACGGTTACGCTGATGGCACATTCAGAGGGGATAACAACATTACGCGTGCAGAGGTCGTAACTGTTGTGAACCGTGCAACAGGCAGAACTGCAGATAAAGAATATGTCAAGGATAACTTTACAAAACTCAATCGTTTTACCGATGTAACCGATAACACTTTGTGGTACTTTTTTGATGTAAATGAGGCAGCGAACACACATAAGGCCGTTATAAACGATAACGGTGAAACTTGGGTAAAATAACATTTGTATGAATGGCAGAAAGCAGTCCATTTGGATTGCTTTCTGTCCTAATTGGTGCCTTTAGGCGTGGAAATAAACCCCCAGTTCTACTGGGGGAAGATAAAAAGCTTTAGCATATGAAAATAAAACCACCTATGGTATAATAGTAAATGGTTTGGCGACCGCATTACTAAAATATCAAGGAGGTTTTAAGCAATGTTAAAGAAAAATAACAATGAGATAAAACATACAGCACATTCGAGCTACAGATGTCAATATCACATAGTGTTTGCACCAAAATACAGACGCAAAGAAATATACGGTCAGTTGAAAAAAGATATAGGTGAAATCATAAGAAAGCTTTGTGAGCAAAAGGGAGTAGAAATAATAGAAGCAGAAGCTTGCCCTGACCATATACATATGTTAGTTAGTATACCACCATATATAAGTATAGCACAATTCTTGGGATATCTCAAGGGGAAAAGTTCACTAATGATATTTGATCGGCATGCAAATTTAAAGTATAAATATGGTTCAAGGAATTTTTGGTGTAGAGGATATTATGTGGATACAGTTGGAAAAAACAAAAAGATAATATCAGAATATATCAGGAATCAATTGGAAGAAGATTATGCATCGGATCAAATAAGCATAAAAGAATATATTGACCCGTTTACGGGTAGCAAGAATAAGTAGGCAAAAAAGACAGCCGCACGTGAGCGGCTGCCTGTGATAGTAATGCGATGTCAAACTTTCAGAATCCCTTAAAGGGATTAAGCCTGTAATAGCCCCTTATAGGGGCTGTGCAAGCCACCAGTTTACTGGTGGTCTTGACTGATAACGTAATTAGGGTAAATCTCGTTTTGCATATAACAGCAACAGCGTGTTGCTTGTTAAATTCCAAGTGTTATGTTATAATGTTAGTATATTCATATTAGGAGGGATTGGCATGGAAATGCAAGATATACTTAAACAGTTACGTGAAAATAACAATCTTACACAAGAACAAATGGCGAAACGATTAATGGTCACAAGACAAGCGGTTAGTCGCTGGGAAAATGGTGAGACGCAACCTAATACAGATACTTTAAAGCTGTTATCGAGTGAATTTAATGTGTCAATTAACACATTACTTGGGTCTCCGCGCCAGCTAATATGCCAATGCTGTGGTATGCCTTTAAGCGAAGATAATATGATCAGCCGAGAAAAGGATGGCAGTTTTAATGAGGATTATTGTAAATGGTGCTACACACACGGAGATTTCGTATATAAATCGAAAGAAGATTTACTGGATTATCTTGTTGCTCATATGCCTAATCCTGAAAATTTAAAAGATGAAGATAGGCGCAATCAGTTTGATTCCTATCTTTCACAGTTAAAACACTGGAAATAATTCTAATTGCATAAACTTGTATTTAATTATTAGTTAAATACAAATCTTCTGGGGCAGCCACATGGTTGCTCTTTTTTATATCCTCCAACGGAGGTTGATATATAAGTAACAAACACAAAATATAGTAAATAGTTTATTTGAAGGGCTCCCTCCCTTCTATTATGCTAAGAAAGGTGAACCAAATGAAGCAAATAATTAAAAAACTAATGATAATTTCTCTTTTTATTGTTTGTACAGTAACGGCAACTACAGCCTCAGCATACCCTGCGCAAGGAACAGAAGGTGATGAGCTCCAAGTGGCTGAAGCACAGCATCTTGAAATTCAACTTGGTACAGAATGGACCGGTGTTGAGTTTATGCTAAAAACAGATGCAGGCATATATCCTGATCTGATTCCGGTAGACGAAACCGGAGTTTTGTCGCTTGAAATAGGCGGAAGCAAAAGCTACATACTTTCATGTATGCAGTCTTCTGCACCGATCCCGGAATTAATCATGCAGGCTCCTGTTACAATTGATGCCGAAACTATTGCCGAAGAATCCATTAAATCTATTGAAGAGGAAAGTAATGTTTCCGGGATCCCCATAACTCATATTGTTATGTTTGGAGCGGGAATATTGATTGCAATAGGCATTCTTGTGGCAATCCATATCTCTAACAAAAATAAGCAAACTGTGCAAAATGACGAAGAAGATGATGATTTTTAACAAAAATCAATCTCCAGACTGATTTTGAAAATCAAAAAACAAAACTAAAAGAAAACTTTTGTAATTTATAAACAAAAGTTTACTAAAGGGCTTGACATATAAGGGCGCTTCTGTTATACTATAATCGTAACAGGAGCTTGCATCCAGGCTCTCGGTACATCGTAAGAATTCGCGGTGTTAGACTCATTCACGCTGAATAAGGAACCGTTACGGATTTAGCGCACAGAGCGATCCATAATGATGCAAGCCAAAACTGAATATAAAGCCGGAAAGGCTGCTTAATACTTTACAGAGTCAATTGCTGAATGAGACACCAATATTTTCAGTACCTTGGCTCTGTTTTGCTATTTTTGCAGATTTCCGGCTTTTTTTATTATAATCGGAGGTAATTTTATGAGAAAAAAATCAAAAAAAAGAAAGGGAATTAATACTGCTCCAATTAGATGTCCATATTGCGGCAGCAAGGTCATATACCGAAGTGCCGATGGTATTTATCAGGATAACAGTCGTGGGATCATGCTTTACGTATGTTCTAATTATCCTGAGTGTGATGCCTATGTCAGAACTCATACAGGCACCAGAATGCCGGTTGGAACTATGGCAAATCACGAACTCAGAATGTTAAGAAAAACAGCACATAGTTATTTTGACCGGTTATACAAAACCGGACTTATGACCAAAGATGAGGCGTATGTTTGGCTCGCCAATCTTATTGATGCTCCTTTGTCGCAGGCTCATATAGGCTATTTAGGTGAATATTATTGCGGCCTGATTATTGAACAATGCAAACTCTACTTACACAGACATAATAAAAATCAAAAAACAATCCGTTATTCAAGGGAGGTGCAGCTGCATCATGAAACTGACAGAACAACAACAAAAGTTAGTTGAAGAAAATATGGGATTAGTCGGCAAAGTTATTAAGGATAAGGTACATGGACTAAATAATATGATTTTCTATACATATGAGGATCTGTTCCAAATTGGTTGCATAGGTCTCAGTAAAGCTGCTGCTACTGACAAAGGCGGCGTGTTCTCTACTTATGCCTATAGACTGATATGGAATGAAATATGTGATGCCCTTATTTATGCATCAAAACATACAGCTGAAGAAATAAGCATTAGCGAAAAAATAGATGTTTCGGTATATGAAAATTATAATGCAACTGATTTAAAAGTGAGTCTGGATGAAGTTTTAAAAAACGCAAAAAAGGATGCAAATAGTACGGTTTTAAAAGGTATTGATGCACTCATGATGATGTCTAATGGATTAACCGCAAAAGAAGTTGGAGAGCGCTTTGGTGTTGCCGCCAATATTGTAACCGCATGGATATCAAAAGCACGGAAATTTCTAAAAGCTCGACCGGACATTATGCAATTATATGGGGATATTACATGAGAAAAGTTTTTCCCATACTCATTCCGGCTTTAATATCTATCTTTATTATTATCATTCTTAAGACGATTGTTTTTATCGGGTATGTTCCTACTGATTCAATGGAACCGGAACTTCACAAGGGCAGTATAATTTGGGGATACAGGATTGTAAATAAAATAGACAAAGGCGATATCATAGCATTCAAACATTCAGGACATGTGCTTGTAAAACGAGTAGCAGCAACCCCGGGTGAAACCATATTTATGAATGGGCATGAATATGACGTTCCGGATAATTGTTATATTGTATTGGGTGATAACTCAAACCGGTCATATGATTCTCGATATTGGGAAAATCCATATGTATTACAAAAAGATATTGTAGCAAAGATATTCTAAATGATTATTTATAAATCAGATTAGCAGTCTTTATTAAGTATTATGAAGTATTTTTATCGTAAAACTTTGTTATAACAGCATGACAATCCTGTAAAACACTAAAACAGCCGAGACGCTATTATTTGCCTCGGCTGTTTGAACTGTAGAAAATAATTAGTTTTTATCGGTTTATATATAACATAACACTATCTATCTTCCTGACACTTGATAGCGTTGATAAACAAATTTTCCTCCCCATGCGATAGCCATACTTATAAGTATGTAGATAACAGGTATACATTGCCAAGGAGTAAAATGAATTCCAAATAGAGAGAGTGTATACTTTCCGAATATGGTCGAAGGAAAAAGGAAACACCATGGCTGCCAATCCCAAATTTGAGACAAAATCCTATAATATTCCGGTACAGAAACTACCATAGAAGCAATAAGAAGACCGGATGAAATTGCCAATGCCGCTATTCCGCTATGCAGTAATTCTGATAAAACCATCACGATAATACTAATGAGTACTGCGGTAACGAGCATATTTCCATAGGAAATTAACATGGCCTGCCCCACTGAAATTGGGTCTGAGTTACTTCTATAATGAAGTTGGAAAGGAGCATTAAATCCTTCACTACCATAAAGTGCAAAAGTCAATGCTGTTGTGATTGCGATAAACAAGAGCGTTATTCCTACTGCATAGCTTACACCGGATAGTATTTTTGCCCAGTATACTTTCTTTTTTCCGAAAATACTGCTCAAAACTAATTGGTCAGTTCTTTTGCCATGTTCCTCCGGAAAAAGTCCGGAAAGCGAAATAGAGAGAAATAAAATGGCGATGAATCCAATTGTTTGAAATCCAAGTAATATTTGATTGTATGCCTCATTTTCCTGGAAAACAACAGGTTTTTTAATCTGATTTTCTCTTTGCAGCCAAAAGTTAATTTCCCCATCAGACAGTCCGGCATCTTTCCATTTTTTCTCTAATTGGATCTGACGCTGGCTATACAAATATTCTTCACTTGGTTCCCAGTTTTCAAAAATATCCATTGGAAGCAAGTCGGTATTACCAATCGTAAAATTAAATATTTCACTATACGGGCGGGCATATTTTTGATATTCAAGACTGCCTGTATAATGCTTTTCCGGAGTTACCGGAACTTTTCGATACGCAGCTACCATCTCTTCTAAAAGATTTTGATCTATTTTTCTGCCATTTAGCTCGCGCGCATAGCTCTGATCTTTTTTTATTTCATCATAGTTAGAACCTAAAATCTCTCCATCTACAACATAATTTCCGAATAATCGAACTGTTCCTGAAATAACAACTAAAATCAAACATAAAATTAAAGAAATTTTTACTATCTTCCGATTCCATATTTTTTTGCATTCATAGAAATATAAACTTTTAAATGTATTCATTGTTTTATGCCTCCACATTCGTCTGTAAGCGTTCTTGTCGCCAAACTGCGTATGTACCGCTGGTAGTGGTTTAATACAGCGCCTAAAGCCTGTCCGTCACCGCTTTTTGCGGCAAAAATAACCGATAAAGGCAGATTTTTCACGTTTGCGGCCATTCAAAACCCTCCTTTTCCAGATATTTGCGCATCAGTTTCAGTATGTAGGCACGGCGTTTTGAAATGTTTTGCCTTACTGTGTCAAGTTCTTTCCCGATTTCAGCGTCCGTCATTTCAAGGAAGTATGACAGCAGAATGACGTCCCTTTTATCCGCCGGAAGTTTTTCCAACGCTTCCGCCAGCAAATCGCCGTTGACAACTACCTCTTTTCCGTGAACATTGAATACATGCTCCGAATTGAAGTAATTATCGTATACCGCCAATTCGGAAAGTTCTTTATCAGAAAGTTCGTCAAACACCTTTTCTTTTACCGCCTGATTACTTAATTCCCGATAGATGTATTTTGCTTCGTTCTTCAAAACACGGGTGCAAAAACCGCCGAATTGATTTTGTATGCGCTCCTCATAAGACTTGGATTTTTTCATTTTCTCACCTCCTTTCTTTGCGAAAGTCGGTGTTGTTTTTCCCTTTCATTTAAGGAGTGCAAAACATGTCCTTTTGGCAACTCGGAAATTAAAAAAAGTTAAAAATTTTTCAGAATAGATTTCTTATAGCCTCAAATCAAGAGGGGCGCACGCTGATTAAAAAGCCGGCGAAAAAAAGAAAAAAGCCGTCCGCAGGAAAGTAAAACCTTCCTGCGAACGGCTTTCGCTGTATCTTTCTGCCTTCGTTTGCGAAGGCGTATTATTTATTACTTTTCCAAAAACCGCTGCAAGATCGCCGCGGCTTCTGCGCGGGTGGTAGCACCCTGCGGGTCAAGGACGCCGTCGCCCTTGCCGGAGATGAGCCCTGCGCCGACCGCCCAGGACACGCCCTCCTGCGCCCAGTTTGACAGCGCGCCCGTGTCGCCGAACTGCGACAGGTCGCCGCGCCCGGAAGTTTCCATACCCTTAAAGCCCGCATACCGCTGGAAAATGGCGGCAAGCTGCTCGCGGGTGATACGGTCGTCCGGGGCAAAGGTGGAGGCGTCATAGCCCTGTACAATGCCGTTGACGTTCGCCCATGCCACCGCCTTGGCGTACCACGCATCCGCCGGTACGTCCGCAAAGGCGCTTGCACTTGCCGAAGGCTCGCCCGCGGCCCGCCACAGCACCGTCACCAGCATACCGCGGGTTACCGGGTCATTGGGCGCGAACGAGGTGTCCGACACGCCGGAGAACAGGCCGTTATTCACCACGTACTCCACCGCGCCTGCAAACCAGTCGTTTGTCCGCACATCGGTAAAGGAGCCGACCATGGGGGCAGGGGGTGTCGCGGAAGAAGGTGCATCCGGCAGCCCTTCCAGCATGGATTCATCAAAGATGACAACCTTCAAATGCTCATCAAAGCCTTCATCAACGCCGTTGAAGGGGACGTAAACATCCATATTGGGTATGGCCACCACGCCTGCGCCAGCGCCGCCGATATGGGTATTGGGGAACACCCGTTCCGCATTGGGCATCAGGATGGTCCCGCTGCCCGGCTGGATGGCGCCATAAGATAATATATCAACGCCCCCATAGCCGTAAAAGCCTTCTACAACCTTTACCCGGTTCAGGTTTATGATGGGAATAGCACTCGACGTCAGTCTATGGACATTGAGGATGGTATCCGGCAATGTCAGGGCGTCCATCTGGCAGTCATACAAAAAGTCCTCCCATGTGGTGATGGCGGCTGACCAGTTGGTGATCTGGCCGATGTTGTTATTCGTAAACGCCGCCCAGTCCATATATTCCAGACTGTCTGGCAGACGGACGTCCATTTTTTGGGATGAGCCGGTATTGATATGGGCAAAAGCCTTTTGCCCGATATACTTCACGCCGTTGGGGATTTCCAGATAGCCGATGTCGATTTGATAATCGCTTTCAAACGCATTCATGCCGATATAGGTCAGGGCGTCAGGCAAATCGCGCAGGGCGCTTTTGGGGACGCCTCGGTGTCCGTTTGGAACATCATCAATATAGGTGACGCTTTCCGGCAGGGTAAAATCATCTAATTCGTACATCCTGCTGGGAAACGCGTCCGGTCCGATATAGCGCAGCCCGTCCGGGAGGGACATGGTGGTGTCATAGTGGCTGGATTGCCATTCCATTATTCCCAGCGTACCGGGACGGACATCGACATGGAGCGGTGTCCAGGGATCCAGTTCGGTTTCCTTAAAGCAGAATACGCGGCCAAGATAGTTTTCACCACCTGGAAGGTTCTCCCAATACGGTGTTCTCTCAAGACTTCCCGGATAAAGGACTTCCAGTGTGCTGGGAAAGCTGATGCTGTCAAGCGAGCTGCAGCCGGCAAATGCGTTATCGCCGATTTTTTTCAGCCCCTCCGGCAGCACGACATTGTTCAGGCTGGCGCAGCCGCCAAAGGCTCCAAACCCAATCTCTTTTAAGCCGCTGCCAAAGTTTACCGTAGTTAGTTCCGACTGCGCGCCAAAAGCGCTTTCCGCAATGTATTCCACGCTGTCCGGTAACGTGACAGAGGTAACCTTAGAATTTTCAGTGCGGGCAAGGGAGAAGGCATCGGTGGCAATGCCCCTGACGCCATCCGGTACGGTAACCACAGGATCGTCCCCAAAATAGCATACCAGCTCTCCGCCGATGACAATAAAGGGGTCGCCGCCGTCCCACACACGTTCCATCAGATTATATACCATTTCGGTGCCGAGGAACGCATTGGCGCCGATATATTCCACGCCGGCAGGGATGGTAAAATTGTCTACCTTGCAGTTCTTGAAAGCGCTCTCACCGATGGATTTCAACGTGGAGGGCAGGTTGATTTCCGACAAATCCAGGGCGCTTGCAAACGCATTATCTCCAATGGTTTCCAGGCCTTCCGGCAGCGTAACCTTCTTCAAATTAACCACAGGAGCCGTGCTGGGGTAATAGGCAAATCTTTCAATGTATTTCACGGTGTCTGGTACAATGACGGTTTCCACCGTGTTGTCGTAGTAGGGTGGAAGATTAAGATCGCCAATCCCCACCACGGTGTAGCCGTTGATTTGCGAGGGAATCACCAGATCGGTTTCCGTACCGTTATAGCCCATGATTTCAATGGTGTCCTCGGTGACAAAGCGGTAGTCAAAGACAGCGCCGGGATCCTCCGCCGCAAACGCCGCCATGGGCGTCAGGCTCAGCAGCATACACAGGGCAAGCGACACGCCCCATATGCGTTTGGTAATGGTTTTTGTTGTTTGCATAAATTCAACTCCTTTCTAAATCAGGTGGGTTCCGGATTGCAGTCCAAAACCGGTTTTAGTTCGCATTTTTCAGGTATTCGTCAAGCCGCATCAGGACGGTGGCAACCTCCGCGCGTGTCGCGCCGCCCTGCGGGTCGAGGATCCCCCCGTCTTTGCCGGCAATGAGCCCCGCGCCGACCGCCCAGGCTACGCTGTCGCGCGCCCAGGAGGAAATCTGGCTGTTATCCCCAAACTGGTTTAAGTTATACGGCTCGTTCGCAACCAAATTCTTGGAGTAGGCGTAGCGGTACATAATGGTCGCCATCTGTTCGCGGGTTACGCCCGCGCCCGGCGCAAAGGTGTTGTCGCTCACGCCGGATACAATATCGTTGGCTGCCGCCCACGCCACAGCGCCCGCGTAGTAGGCGTCCGCCGCTACGTCCGCGAAAATGACCGCCTCCGCCTGCTTCCTGCCGTCCATGCGCCACAGCGCCGTAACAATCATGCCGCGGTCCATGTCCGCATTGGGCGCAAACTCGTTGTCGCTCACGCCGGACAAAATCCCATTGTCAAATACGTAGTTTACGCTGTTGTAATACCAGTCGTTTTCATTGACGTCCAAAAAATCACCCGGAACCATCTGGTTTTCATCCGGCTGGTTGGAGCCCCGGTCGTCCGAAGCCTGGATGCTGCCGTCGGATACCGCCCAGTCGCTCCACGGGCCGGGTTCCCCTAAATAATATGTAGTGGGGCCGGGGAACGCGTCAATATCCCCAAGTACGTTGATCCCCCTTGCGCGCACGCGGAAGCTGTAGCCATCCGCCGGGTTCACCGCTTTTTTAAAGGGCATGACGGTATAGGTGGTCAGGAACGGGTCAACACCGGGTTCATAAGCAGGCTGCCCATTGTGATACCGTTCTATCTCATATTCCACATACTGATACCCCTCCGGCGGGGCGACCTTATCCCATTTGATATACATTTCCTGTTTCGGGTCGCTTTCTACGGTTTCAAACCGCAGATTGGTCGGCGGCGACGGTATGTTGGAAGCAAACGCTGCCATTGGCGCAAGCTCCATTATCATGCACAGGGCAAGCAAGGCGCCGCATATACGCCGGGACCATGTTTTTCTTGTCTTTTTCATGAGCTCATCTCCTTTTTAACTCGCTTCTAAGTTTAAATCGTTTGTTCATCGCAGGGAGCAAGCGGCTGCAGGGAAGAAAAGTCCTTCCACAGGAATACTTTGACTGTAAGCTGCTGGGCCCCGGTCAGGTCGCCGTCTCTGGGGAGCGCAATCGTAATGGCTTGCTCGCCCGTACTTTGCGCGTTTTCTATTTTTTCCATGGAAACCATCCTGCCGGATGCATCATATACCGCGGCGCACACAATCGGGGTAACTTCACCCGCATCCCACTTTGCCGTTACCGATACGGAAGATGCGCTTTTCTCGGCATTTTGAATTTCAATAAACGCCGGGCCGGCCGCCCCTGCGGTCGCGCTGTAAAGGTCAAACAGCTGGGCCTGATGGAACCCGCCGTCGATGGGGAGGCCCGCTATTTCATCCCCGTCGGCTGCCTCAGCCGGGATATTGTAATCCAGCGTTTTCCCGTTTAATTTTACAGGCGAAGCATCGGATACCATATATCCGGTATACGCGGTTACGATAATAAAATATTCGTAGGTAACTCCATCTTCAAATAGCAAGATTTTATTGGCGATTCTATCGTTCATCGCATTATCGCTGGTAATCATCTTGCCGTCGCTGCCTTCCCAGCCCTCGATGATATGATAATAAGATAAATCACTCTCCGCCACTTTTGCATTAAACTGCGGCGCTTGGCCCACGGTTACGTCCAGCGACGCGTTTTCAATCTTAATTGTGTCAACGGGGTTCAGAACCACCATCTTTGTCCCACTCTCCGCCCAGCCGCCAACGAAGCCGTCCTTTATGGGGCGCACCCTGAACTGAAATTCCCCGCCGTAATTATAGACGTATCCGGAAACCTTATATTCGACAGAGTTGCCGCCTGCTGTGCTTTGAGGCTGAAGTATTGGATTATGAACCAGCGCTCCGTTTCGGTACAATTCAAATTGATACAATTGTGCGCCTCCTACTGTCGTCCACACAGCCGCAGTTTCATTCTGCCCTCCATCCTCCCAGGACACCTCTGACGGGGCTCCGATAGAGGAGTCATATGTAGTCACGCTATATATTTCTGCGCTCAGGTCGTTGTTCCAGTTAACCGTTGCCGTAGGGCTGTCCGGGTCCCCGATTACCGTACCCGTTTCCGACTGCACAGTGAACCAGTACTTGCCACTGCCGGCATTAGCGATCGCACCGCTCAGGTCATAGTAGGTATTTTCGGTTGTAACGGTAGTCTTCCCGTCTTTTATGGGAACCGGGGTACCTCTTTGTCCATCATCTGTTTTCACCAAAGATATGTGATACCGGATCCTTTGATAGCCCTCTGGCTTTGCCCACCTCGCTGTGGTACCGTCCCAGTCCGCATATGGCACTTGGGGTGCGGCGGCAAACGCAGTCATGGGCAGTAAACCAACCAGCATGCACAGGGCGAGGATCGCGCCCAATACACGCCGGGATAGTGTTTTTGCTGTTGTTTTCATAAACTCATCTCCTTGTTATAAAATCGTATTTGCTAAAAACCATATCCTTGTTTTCCGTATCAGGATTCCCGGCAGGGAGGGCCGGTTGGCCCTCCGGCCGGAACAAAATCATTTCAGTTTACTTTTCCAAAAACCGTTGTAGGATAGCGGCAACTTCCGCGCGGGTCGCGCTGCCCAGCGGGTCAAGGACGCCGTCCCCCTTGCCGGAGATGAGCCCCACGCCAACTGCCCAGGAGACATTGCCCTGCGCCCAGGCGGAAACTTTGCCTGCATCCCCAAACTGCGACAGGTCGCCGGATTCACTTGTTTCCATCCCCTTAAAGCCTGCATATCGCTGGAAAATGGCGGCTATCTGCTCGCGGGTAATGAAGTCGTCCGGGCCAAAGGCAGAAGCGTCATACCCCTGTACAATGCCGTTGGCGTTCGCCCACGCCACCGCCTTGGCGTAGTATGCGTCCGCCGGGACGTCCGCAAAGGCGCTCGCGCCTGCGGACGGTTCGCCTTCCGCGCGCCACAGCACCGTTACCAGCATGCCGCGGGTCATGGCGGTATCCGGTGCAAATTCCGTATCCGACACGCCTGCAAACAGGCCGTTTTCATTTGCGTACCGCACCGCGTCGTAGAACCAGTCGCTCTCCGCTACGTCGGCAAACGGGTTTTTCCACTCGGAAGGAGGCGGGGTAGGCTGCGCGCCGTCCTCCGTCCATTTTGCGTACAGCGTCAGGTTTTTAGTTACTTTCGTATCAAAGTCAAATGCCTCTGTGCATTCCTTATCCGTAAACCAGCCCCCAAAGGTATAGCCTTCGCGGGTCGGATCCGCCGGTTTTGTGACCGTGCCGTTCCTATTTACGCGGATGCTGTCAATCCCGCTGCCGCCCTGGGTATCGAAGGTTACCGTGTAGCGCGTGGTTCCGCCACCGCCTCCGCCGCCGGGTCTGGTATCGGGCGTGTCAGAGGTTTCCGTTTTTTTCAAAGTATAGGTGAATGTCGCTACTTTGCTATCCTTTTTGCCTGCCGCCACAGCAATGGCTTTGATGGTCATATCCGAGGTGATGAGGATGGATTTCGTATATAATTTGCTTGTGCGGGTTGGTTCCGTGCCGTCTGTGGTGTAGTATATTGTTGCACCATCTTCTGCCGTCAGTACAATCGGCGTATTTACATCCAGTTTACTGCCGCTATCCGTATTTGCAGTAGGCGCGGCTGCCTGTTCCAAAGCTTTGAAATCAAGCTGTTCCTTGAAATGATTTTGCAGCATTTGTTTGCCGGTGTAGCTTGTAACATCGCTCTTGACTTCCAGCAGGACAACCGAATCTTCTTCGATTGCCGTATTCAGTACAACGGTACGGGCAAAGTTTTTGTCTCCGTTTGCTTCTTTATCTGGATAGGAAATCATCCCTGCCGTATTAAGATCCATCTTTTTACCATTTACCGACAGATTGAATTTATCTGCGGTCAATGTGGAAACATCCATATACTGGTCAAATACGACATATACACCCTCTGATGTGGCAACAGTGTTTGCTTCATCTACCGTGGGATTGGCGCTGGCATAGAGATTGATGTTGACATCCAGCTGAACCGGCGGAACCGGCATTGCATAAATATCGCCTTTTTTCTCAGCGCCGGAGCCATCGTTTTCACCCGTGGTATAAGGTTCATAGCCGTTGGCCACAAAATCAACGGACCAATATCCTTCGGGTACCATCCACTCATATTGACCGTTTTCATTGGTCAGATAGGGGTTGACTTGGTCGAATTCACCTGCGTTCCACATTGTACGGTTGCCCGCATCGTCTACTGTATAGATAGTCGCGCTTACGCCCTCAATCCGGTTGCTTTCCACGCCGGCATAGACATAACCGGAGGGGTCAATGATGGGCTTTCTGGTATCGGGAACAGCTTCGCCCTTTGTGGTAGTATTGGCCGTTTTCGGTTTCAAGCCCAGATCCCCTTTGGCCTTTTCAATCAGCTCGCGCTGTTCCGCCTCCGTCATATCAGCCCATTTTTTCCCGTTTTCAAAAAAATAATCTTTATAATCCTCTGGTTCAAATAGATAGTCTTCCTCGTATTTCTGGGCGTTGCGGGGATCGGGGAAACGATCGTCAAAGGGGAACCAGCCCCAGTCTACCACACCATGCTCATCGATATCCATCAGTGCTTCATAGCAGAGCTGCTTCAGCTCATAAATGTACTCTTCCTTGGTCGGCCCCAACCTTATCATATCACCTATATCGCCCGATTGGTTTTTCATCTCCTCCCGCGCCCAATCGCTCATGTTGGCGATAAGCTCCTGTTTGCTTTCCACATCCATGATCGCCGCATTCCCCAGAACTTTACCGATTTCTACATTCAGTTCTGTACCACCCAATGTCCAAAAGATCTCACTCTTTAGCTGTTTATACAGATCGCCAGGCTGGCCATACACCTTTTTACCGCCCGTTTCAATTCTGGGAAGATATTCCACATCGTTCTGCTCAAGACATTGAACCATCAGCACCAGCGAAAGTAGGGTTGGATCGTTGCCGCACATCGTCACATAATCAATGACCGGCGCCTGCGGGTCGGGGGCGCCTCCTTCATTTGCCGGAGCGGCAGACAAGCGGAACATGCTGGGATTTTCCGCCTTGGCCTGCGGATGTTCCAAAACCGCCTGTTCATATTTTTCGCCAAACTCCTCGAAGTTATTATACCAGCCTTCCAGCAGCTCAATCTCAATATCTTCCTTATCCTCCGCCGTTATCGTAACCGGTGTATTGGATGTACAGATCGTTTGCTCAAGATAACCGGTCTGCTCGTTGATTACGCGCTCGGTGTAGGAATTTGGAGTTATCACCGTATCCAGCCAGAGGGCGTTGCTGCCGCCATCGGTGGCTTTCTGGATGACGCGGTACTGCCAAACGTCATTGACCTTCTCTACCGCTACATAGACCTGATTGCCGACGTGCCCGTTCCCTGCTGCACTTTGTTCCGCCTCGCAGGCTTTCAATTCCGTCAGCAAATCAGCGATATCGGCTTCTGTCTCAGCAGTATCGGTAAGGGTGAACCCTCCAACCTCCATTGTCAAGCCTTTGTCGCCCTCGGCCTTGGTAAAGGTAACGCCATGTTGGCTGATTCCGGCCAGATCCAGATCTTCCGGAATCGCATAATCCGCTTCCTTTTCCCGTAGCCGTGCAAAGTCCGTTGCCGTCATGGTCGCAAGGTCGCCATCGTTGGGGTCGATTATCTTTTCGTAGGAGACCCATGCGCCGGTGGGTGGATTATTTCCGCACAGTTTCGGCTCTGTCTGCCATGTGTTGTCCCGGGTTTTTTTTGCTTTCAAAAGCTCCACGCCGTTGGCACGGGGCAAATGGACGATAACGCTTTCGCTGTTCAATTTATCCGCATTGCCAAAGGTCATGGTATAGACAACCGGCGTATCCGGCATATACCAGTAAAAACCGGTCATTGCCTCGCCATTATCCCACAACACCTCATTCCTACCCACGTAATCGGTAATTTCTATCGTTTTCAAATAGGGGGCTGTCGAGCTGTAGGTTACGGTTTGCGTTGCCGAAACAACTTCCCGGACGCCGCTCTTATATTTGGCAATCACAGAATGTTCTTCCGTGCCAATGGGATTGTTTAAGCGCAATCTTGCAGTGTAAAAGCCATCTTTGTTCGCTGTCATCACCGCTGCCGTTTCACCATCCAGCATAATCGTGACGTCGGCATTTTTCGGCGCTTGGCCATAGACCGAGAAAACATCACTGCCCGTTGCCGACGGCGCATACAGGGAGATGCTCGGCGAAGCGATCTTGCTTTCCCCAATATACTGCTTCGTGCCGCCGTCAAAAGAAACCGCCGCCTGTGCCGTAACATTACTGAGATTCGTGCGGCCGCTCTGCCACTGAATCACCGCCGGATAACCGCCGTATACACGGATGTCGGGGATTTCAACGGAATATCTTCCTCCAAAACCGGAATCATTCATGTCATGATTAGGAGAAAGCTTTACATCCTCCTGTGCGCGTTTGCCATTGATGTAAACACTGCCATCCAAAATATTCGGGCTAATTCCATCGCTCTCAGAGGTCTGATTGGTGTCCAAATAGACGGTCAATGTATTCCCTACTGTATTAGGCTTATTGGGCGCAACGGTCACCCGGGCGGAAACGGTTGTCGCCGTTGCGTCCAGGGTCAGGCCGCTGGCTTCGGCGTTCAGTATCAGCATCTGCTCGTTTATATTGCCTGTGGGCAGGGTCAGTTCCTGTCCCACCGTCTGCTGAGGAGATTGACTGTCTTTTAGCTCGACCGTTGCTTCCGCGCTCACCTTGCCGTTGGTTTTCAAAGCGTTAATGCTATTCTCCGCCTTATCCAAGGTATCCAACTCGTCATGGTCAATTACCCGATAGGCGTCGTCCAATAGGAACAGATAGGTATATGTTCCCTCAGGCAGGGGAATCCCCTGATAATAAGAATCGCCTTGATACAAGTCGGTGTAGATTAGTTTTTTGTCATTTTGGCCATGTCCATATACCAGAACATAAAAATTACGATCCAGTACATTGGTCAGTGTAAATTGGGGATAGCTATAATATTCCCATGTTATCGAGTCGGTATATACGGCGCTGGAATTCTCATCCAGTTCCAGGTTCTCAATAGCTGCTCTCCCGATTTTCGATCGAACGGTCAGTGTTATGTTTGTATTTGGAGCGGCGCCTGTTAAGGTAATCAAATCGCTGTCTTCCACTGCGGCGGGAATATTTGTTTCGCCCTGCTTCGCAGAAGCGGAAACGAGGCTTCCGCTGTTTTGTGGCAGGAACACAACTCCCGTGCGGGCTGTCAGGGTGAAATCCTTGCTTGTATCCGCAGTGTTAAGGGGTTCGGTTTTTGTTTCTGCCATGATATAGGAAGCAGAGATATTCGCCGTGCCGCCGCTTGGCACACCTTGAATCGTGTAGATACCATCTTTATCGGTGTAATCGGTATAGGTTTTGGCGATGCCGTTGACATGGGCGGTAATGCTCACAAGAGCGTTTGCCTGCGCCTTGCCGCCCACATGGACTGTACCGGAAACATCGCGTACCGGCATGTCTGTCATTTCCAGCGTTACGGATTCTCCTGTCACCTGTACACGGCCTGAAGCTTGATAGTCCAATGCGGCGCCGTTGGTAGGCACAGCCTCGGCGTATAGAGTTTCACCGGAAAAGTACACACAGTTCTCGCCAACGGCAACAAGCTTGCCGCTCTCATCATACCAGTCAACGCGGTGGCTCACATCGGGAGACACCGTCGCCTTCGCTTCGCCCGCCACCGTCACACCACTAACGGTGAGGTTAGCCGTGGTTTTTTGGCCGTCAGTCACGGTGATAGGCTCCGTACTGCCGCAAGTTGCAATCCGCCCTTCTTTTGTCAGCGTAACATCTGCCTTGTATGTACCGGGTTCAGGAGACCCCATGCTAAATGTACCCGGAGCGCTAATGATCCGTGAGGAGATCATCCCGCTCTCAGAATCACGCAGTGTCAGCACGGCGCCTTCGGGAACAGCGCCCGTTACCGCCACTTCCAAATGGGCAACGACATTTTTATCAATCGTAGATTCCGCAGTGATATTTCCCACGGCATATTTCACGCTGCCCAGAGTAACTGCATCTGTCGGCACAGTGCCGCTGTAGATATAGATACCGGCGGAGGCGGCTCCCTCCGTTGTCAAGTTCATGGTTTTTTCAGCCGTGCCATCGCTGTATGCCAGGGTCGCAGTAGGCGTTTCGGCTGCATTGCTGACAAACAGATAGGCCGTGATCCTGCCCTCTGCCAACACACCGTTAGGCGCTTCATCCACATAAACCGTTTGTAAATTGATAACCGGCGAGTCATCGGGGTCATCAGGGTCTACGGAGGGCGTCGTGCCTCCGCCGTCGCCTTTCAGCACCAGATTTTGTGCCGCTCTCGTTTGGTAAAAAGATTCGCCGGCTTCCAGACTATGGTATAATGTCCAGTCATAAAGCTCTTTTGTTCCACCGTTATATGGTGTATATTTTTGGTCATAGCTGTAGGGGCCGAAGAATTCCATCCAGGAAAGGCTCACCGGTGCACCATCCAGTTGTTCGCACAACGGATACTCCCTGCCATCAACGGTGACGGTTTCTCCCGTAGCTATGTAATCCATATGATACCAGCCGCCTGTGCCATCTCCCCAGTCTTTATGCTCGCCAGTCACGAAATACAAATTGCCCTGACTGTCTTTAAACCGATAAGGAGTAGTATACCTCGTTTCACCAACATAGAAAGGGAATTCCGTATATTTGTTAAAAAGCGGATCGAAATTCCCACGCACATAGGGCTCGACCGTCTTTCCACCGGAGGACACACTGCCGTAAACCAGTGCATTTTCCTTTGCCGCAGTACCATGAATGATCAATGCGGCACCATTCTTACTGATAGCATTCACCGTTGCATTTTCCGTGACGATAAATCTTGCATCGGCATATTCGCCTCTGATATAAATGGCTTCTTCACGAATGGCATCTGTGCCATTATTGTTCACATTCATTACGCCATTGCCTGAAACGATTGCGCCGCAGCCGGTGAAGTTCAGTTGGCCGAAGGTGACATTGCCCGTCAGCTTGATTGTGAAATCACTTCCCATGCAGTTGGCTCCCAGGCTCACGAACTCGCCGTCTTTCAGGGTCAGGGTATTGGTATTCTCATCATAAGCGATACCCAAACCGGACAAGGTCTGCGGATCGCTTGCCTCCCAGCCGGAGGCCTCTCCGGCATAAGCATAAATCCAGCCATCTTGTGTTTCAACCCCAACATAGGCCGCTGGAATTACGGGTTTTGCCGCAAACGCCGCCACCGGCAGCAGCCCAAGCAGCAGGCACAAGGCAAGCAACGCGCTTCCCACGCGCCGCCACAAACCTTTTGCTATCTGTTGTTTGCTCATTTTTTCAGACTCCTTTATTTATTAAGATATATTTTTCATACTTTCTTTTTCGTATGTTCTATAATTACCCGGCAAAGCACTGCGTCCAGTAAACACCCAGCTCGCCGCCCAACACGACACCTACGCCCAGGCGCGTCGCCTCCGGATCCAGGATATTGCCCCGGTGCCCCGGCGAGTTCATCCAGCCGTCCATAATCACCTCCGGCGCCGCGTCCCCGGCCGAGATATTCTCACTAATCATATAATAGGAAATGCCCGCCGCGTCCGCGCGCCCGTCCGGGCCGAGGCCGTCCGGGTTCACATGGTCAAAAAAGCCGCGCTTTATCATGTCCTCGCTGTGGGCGCGGGCCAGCGCCGCAAGGCCGTCGTCCCATGCAAGGGCGGCAAGGCCGTTCTCGGCGCGCACCTGGTTTACCATGTCAAAAATGGCTTTTTCGTATTCCCCGCTGTATCCGGTTACTTCCCCCGGTACTCCGGCAGGGGGCGCGCTGCCCGCCTGCGCAAGCACATCGGTTAAAATCCCGTTTATGATGCCGTTCAAATTCTCCGTGTCAGTCGTCCGCCCGTCGAGGCGGCGCAAAAGCGTACAAAGCTCCGCCCGTGTCAAGTAATCAAAGGGCGCAAAACCCGTGTCCTTGCCCAGCATAATGTTGTTGTCTATCGCGGCGGAAATCATGCTGCACATCGCCGGGTCGTCTTGATATTCTGCATAGTCCGCCATGCCCTGCGCCGAAGCGCCGGAATACCCATCCCACACAATGCCGTGTATCGGCAGGATGGCATGCGCCGCGTCCCGTCTGGTCAAAGGCTCCTCCGGGTACAGGTAGAGCCCCTGGTACAGCGGCATCAAAAGCCCGGAGCCGGTGTAGGGCGCATACCACGCCGACGGGGCAACGTCCGCCCATAAAAGGTACGAATCGCCGCTTTCCACCAGCCCGTATACGGCGGTAATGATTTTCATAAATTCCGCGCGGCTGATGGTTTTATCCGGCTGGAACGTCCCATCTGGGTAGCCGCTTAGGTATCCTTTCTCTGTCATGGTGCTGATATCCGCCTCCGCCCAATGCCCGGCAGTATCGCTGAATGCGAATACCTGCAGGGGCAGCGCGGCCAGGAGCAGCGCAAGGAAAGCAGCAAGCAATTTGCTATGTATCTTCATATGGAATCCCTCCTGTCCAGGATTTTATCCTATTCAATATAGCCGGAAATTGGCTCTGTATACATACTGTCGTCGGTTACAGGCTCGTAGCGCCCGCCCTGGTAGGTATCGCTCCAGCCGTTTTCCGCCCGGTAGATTTCGCCGGTTTGAGTATCGTAAACCCGTTCATATCCCAACGTGGCGTCACTCTGCTTCTGGCTGATAATATCCTGGCTGGTGCTGCGCGCTTCCCAGGAGGACATGATGCCGTCCAAAACAGCATTGCCGTTGGCGCTGAACTGCATCGCCTGCGCCACCTGCTCCTGCCCCGCCTGCTGCACGCTTTGCACATAAGCCTGGGAGTATTCCAGCGTCCCCATGCATTGGGTCAGCACGTCTTCCCACTCAATCAGCGTATCCTTTGCAGCGGTGACCGCCATGATATTGTACGCCATATAATAGCCGCCGTCCGCGCTGGGGATCTGATAGCCCGACGGAGCGCCCGCGGCAATCTGAACCGGTCCGAAATCTACCACCGTGGCGGCGAACATCCCTTCGCCTTCCCTGCCATCCTCTGTGAAGGTGGCGCGGAGCAGCTCGTCGCCCAGCGCCGCCTGCCCGAAATTGCCCGCAGACGGGAAACGCTCGGTAACAGTGAAATCCTCAAACCGTGGGAAGGTGTAGCCCGCGTAGCCTGGTTCTGCCTGCACGGCAAAGTCCGCATACTGGGGGAACAGCTTATAGAAATTTTCAGTGGACGGCTGCGCCAATACCGGCGCAAGGGTAAATAGGTACGCCTGGCTGTTGCCCGCTGCATAAGTGTACTGCCACGCCTCCTTCCCCGCCTGGCTGTGCAGCAGGGCGTCCGCTTTCAGCAAAACGAACATCTGGTTCAGCGGCTCCTCCGGGTCGGTTACGCGGATACTGTGATACATCCCGGTGCCTCCGCTGGATACCGACCAGCCGGCCGGGATTTGCATGCTGAACGAACCGTCCGGCGCGCTGTACAACTCTGTCTCGGTTGCTTTTGCTTTGGTTTTGGTAATGGTAACGTTTCCGCTGTCCGGCGTCTGAACCGGCATCCCGGTTTGCACGGGCGGCGCTTTAACGCCGCAGGCGGAAAGGACTGCTGCCAGCAGGGTAACGGATAACACCACTGGCAAGCGCCGCTTGCATTTGATTTGCATAGGCCGTCGGCCTCCTTCCGTATGGCAAGTATATTCGGCACAGCTTACTGTGCCGCCGCGCCTGTATCTTCCGGCGGCTGGAACCGGACGCCCTTCATCACCAACACGTTTTCTAGATGCTGGGTGATCCGGTCAGCCACGGCGGTCAAAGCACGCTGCTGTCCGGGAATGGACAGTCCGCAGCATGGCGCAAGCATAGCGAGCGTCATAATGGTTCCGCAACCGCCCTCTTTCACTGTGATAGAAAACTTGCTTACATTGCCGTAAATGTTTGCCTCCGCAATCACGTCCTTCGCCTCGCCATCGCCGTATTCTGCCTCCATCTGATCCAGCATGTCATATACGGCAAGCTGGACATTTTTTTTTGCATACGGGAGCATCCTTTCCATTACTTCCATTTTTCTGCCTCCTTCTTACAATTATTTTTTGAATGCCCGGCAGAGCATCCCCATTTGAGTCCATCCTGTTAATGTTGCAGATTTTTTTATTTCCCTCCAAACAACTGTCGGTCTCTGAAAAAAATATAGCATAGTCCTGAAAAAAATATAAGTTTACAAAC